>NZ_JAIUIB010000003.1:0-608675 GCF_020165375.1 Mesorhizobium sp. BR1-1-4
CTGTCCAGCAGGGCAGCGACCGCAACCTCTTCGGCCATTAACGGCCATCCCACGGCCGGTGGGCTCTGGCCCGCCGGCAGCCGGACTTCCAAAATTCAGGAGTACCTAACATGAACAAGATCCTTATTGCTGCCGCCGCCGTTCTGGCCCTTTCTGGCAGCGCTTTCGCCGGCAGCGACAACTATGGCTCCAACGGCGCCAATCAGGCTGCTGCCGCTTCGACCGACAATTCGAATACCGCGTCGATCGGCAAGTCGGCTCCGGCCACCTCGGCGCCTGTCCAGCAGGGCAGCGACCGCAACCTCTTCGGCCATTAACGGCCATCCCACGGCCGGTGGGCTCTGGCCCGCCGGTCCGCGGGACTTCCAAAATTCAGGAGTACCTAAAATGAACAAGATCCTCATTGCCGCCGCCGCCGTTCTGGCCGTCTCCGGCAGCGCCTTCGCCGGCAGCGACAATTATGGCTCCAACGGCGTCAACCAGCCCACTGCTTCGTCGACTGTCAATGTCAGATACGTCGCATACAGGTGCGATCCGCAACAGCGATTCGCCTGTCTACAAGCTGCTCAACTCGTCCGGCGACGTGCAGAAGCCGGTCCATCAGGGTGCCGATCGCAATCTCTTCGGCAACAACTAACCAGCCTGTGCAGACAAGAAGAGCGGCGGGCCAGGCCCGCCGCTCTTGTTCTTTCATTACCGGACGGCCGTCTTCAGGCCGCCTTTGCTTCCGCTTCGTGGAGGGCAAAGGAGCGACCATCCGCATCGAAGATATGGAGATCGCCGGCATTGGCGGTCAGCCGCAGCGTCGAGCCGCGCTTGACCTCGACATTGCCCGGCAGCTTGGTCACCAGCGGCAGGTCGGCCCGGCCGATATCGACATAGACCAGCTGGACCTCGCCAAGCTGTTCGAGATAATCGACGGTCCCCTCGAACAGATAATCCGCACCGCTGGCGATCGCGAGATCTTCCGGCCGTACGCCGAAGCTGACCGCCGCTCCCTTTGCCGAAGCAGGTGTCGCGATCGGCACCGTCGCCTTGCGGCCGCCAACATGGCTGACGATGGTCGGATTGCCCGTCTTGTCGACCGTCGCCGGCAGGATGTTCATGGCCGGCGAGCCGATGAACTGGGCGACGAAGAGGTTGCCGGGGTTCTTGTAGAGTTCCATGGGCGTGCCGACCTGCTCGATGTGCCCGTCCTTCAGCACGACGATGCGGTCGGCCAGCGTCATCGCCTCGACCTGGTCGTGCGTGACGTAGATCATGGTCGTGTTGGGCATCGATTCCTTGAGCTTGGCGATCTCGATGCGCGTCGCAACGCGCAATGCGGCGTCAAGGTTCGACAGCGGTTCGTCGAACAGGAACACCTTCGGATTGCGCACGATGGCGCGGCCGATGGCGACGCGCTGCCGCTGGCCGCCCGACATCGCCTTGGGCAGACGGTCGAGATATTTGGTCAGCTGCAGGATCTCGGCGGCTTGCCGAACCCTTTTGTCGATCTCGGCCTTGCTTTCCCCACCGATCTTCATCGAGAAGGCCATGTTGTCGTAGACGGTCATGTGCGGGTAGAGGGCATAGGACTGGAACACCATGGCGATGCCGCGCTTCGAGGGTGGCACGTCGTTGACCACGTGGCCGTCGATCTTGAGTTCACCCGACGTGATTTCCTCGAGCCCGGCGATCGAGCGCAGCAAGGTCGACTTGCCGCAGCCCGACGGGCCGACGAAGACTATGAACTCGCCCGATTTGATGTCGAGGTCGATGCCGTGGAGAATGTTAAGATTGCCATAGGACTTCTTCACTTGTCTCAAATTGACATCGGCCATTGGTTTCCTCCAGTGATTCCTCGGATGTTTCAGCCTATGCGTCCGAACCAGGCGCCATAGCCGCCGAGCTCGACCGACCCGGTGCTCGCCTGCCCGGAGAGCCCGTGTCCCGGCAAAGGTTGCAGGGTTCGGTTGCCGAGGTCAACCTTCGCCGGCCTTGCGCCCAGATTGAAGACGCAGACGATCTCCTCATTGCCTGCCCGGCGGGTGAAGGCGACGGTGTCGCCCTGGCTTTCGATGAAGGCGATGTCCCCCTTGGCCAGCGCCGGATGGGCGCGGCGGAAAGAAAGAAAGCGCCGGTAATGCTCAAGCAGGGAGGTTTCGTCGCCTTGCTGCACGTTGACCGCCTGCGGCAGATGCTCGGCCGGTACCGGCAACCAGGGTTTTGCCTGGGAGAAGCCGCCATTCCTTGCATTGCCATCCCACACCATGGGCGTGCGGCAGCCGTCGCGGCCCTTGAATTCAGGCCAGAAACGGATGCCGTAGGGATCCTGCAGATCCTCGAAGCGCAGGTCGGCCTCGCCGAGGCCGAGTTCTTCGCCCTGGTAGATGCAGACCGAACCGCGCAGCGACATCAGCAATGCCGAGATGACCTTGAGATAGGCCGATGGGTCGGCCTCGTCGGCGGCCCAGCGCGAGGCCGGCCGCATCACGTCATGGTTGGAAAATGCCCAGCACGACCAGCCGTCGCTGGCCACCCGGCCAAAAGCTTCCAGCACAGAGCGGACCTTGGCGGCACTGATCTTTTCCGGCGCCAGGAAGTCGAAGGAATAGCACATGTGTACGCGCTTGCCGCCGGCGGTATAGGCGGCGACCACGTCCAGCCCGCGCTGCGAATCGCCGACTTCGCCGACCGCTGCGGTCGCCGTGTACTCGTCGAGCAGCGCGCGGAAGCGCTCGAGAAAGGCGAGGTTCTCCGGACGGCTCTTGTCGTAGATATGATCCTGGTAGTTGTAGGGATTGACCGCCGGCGCGGTCTGGTCGTTGCGCTGTTCCGGCGGCAGCGGCGGGTTGTTTTCCAGCCCCTGGCTGTGGAAGTAAAAATTGATGGTGTCGAGGCGAAAGCCGTCGACGCCGCGTTCCAGCCAGAAGCGGGTGACGTCGAGCAGCGCATCCTGGACCTGGCGATTATGGAAGTTGAGGTCCGGCTGCTCGGCCAGGAAATTGTGCAGGTAGTATTGCTGGCGGCTGGTGTCCCATTGCCAGGCCGAGCCGCCAAAGATCGACAGCCAGTTGTTGGGCGGCGTGCCGTCGGGTCTTGCATCCGCCCAGACATACCAGTCGGCCTTGGGATTGGTGCGGCTTGAGCGGCTTTCCTTGAACCAGGGGTGGATGTCGGCGGTATGCGACAGCACCTCGTCGATCATCACCTTGAGGCCCAGTCGGTGCGCCTCCGCCGTCAGCGCATCGAAATCCGCCAGCGTACCGAACATCGGGTCGACGTCACAATAATCCGAGACGTCATAGCCGAAATCCTTCATTGGCGATTTGAAGAAAGGCGAGATCCAGATGGCGTCCGCGCCAAGGGCGGCAATGTAGGGCAGCCTGCCGATGATGCCCTTGAGGTCGCCGATGCCGTCGCCATTGGAATCCTGATAGCTGCGCGGATAGATCTGGTAGATCACCGCGCCCCGCCACCAGTCGCGGTCGATGGCGGGGTCTGGTTTCGAAGTCGCCTTCAAAGCCGATTGCATGGTCTCAACCTCCTTTCACCGAGCCGGCCAGCAGCCCGCGGACGAAATAACGCTGCAGCGAGAAGAAGACGATCAGCGGCACGATGATGGTGATGAAGGCCGATGTCGTCAGGATCTCCCAGTTGCCGCCACGCGAGCCAAGCAGCGCATTGAGCTTGGCCGTCAGCACGATCTGATCGGGCGCCGTTCCGAGGAAAACCATTGCCACCAGGAGATCGTTCCATACCCACAGGAATTGGAAGATGGCGAAGGAGGCAAGCACCGGGAAGGACAGCGGCAGCACGATCTTGACGAAGATCTCGAAATCGCTGGCGCCGTCGATGCGCGCCGATTCCATGATCTCGCGCGGCAGGCCGGCAATATAGCTTCGCAAGAGGTAGATGGCGAAGGGCAGTCCGAAGCCGGTATGCGCCAGCCAGATGCCGAGATAGGTCTTGGACGGCACGCCGAAGAACGTGCCGACGCCATTGTAGAGCTTCAGAAGTGGAATGAGCGACATCTGCAGCGGCACCACCAGCAGGCCGATGACGACGGCGATCAGGAGCGCGCGGCCTGGAAAGCGCATCCAGGCCAGTGCGTAAGCCGCAAAGGCCGCGATCAGGATCGGGATGACGGTCGCCGGGATGGTGACCGTTAGCGAATTCATGAAGGAGCGGCCGATGCCTTCGGAAAACAGCACGGTCTGATAATTGTCGGTGGTGAATTTCGGCGGCGCCGACGAAGCATAGTAGACGCGCTGGCCCCGGTCGCCCTCGAACGCCTTTGGCGAGGCCATGACGAAGCTGCCGTCGGCGTTGAGTTGCAGGGTCACGCCGTCACCGAGATCGGCTGATGTGCCGGCAGGATACTGCGTCGGTGCCGCCGCCCTGACGCCGAAGGCGCTTATCGCGCGCTTGGCCCCGTCGCCGAAGATGTTGCCCTGGAGAACGAACTTGCCGTCCTTTTCTATTTGTGTGGAGGCGGCCGGTAGTCGGCCGGCTTCTGTCTGGCTGGAACTGGCGAAGGAATTCCACCAACCCGAGGCGATGATCTGGTCCTTGTCGCGCAGCGACGAAACGAGGATGCCGAGCGTCGGGATGGTCCAGATCACCACGAAGACGAGCACCGCGATATGGACGCCGAAACGGCTGGCGAAGGAATTTCCGGTCGCGACGGCCATCTCAGTGCCCTCCCGTCTCTTTGTTGGCCTGGCGGATGTTCCAGACCATGATCGGAATGACGGCAATCATGATGATGATGGCTATGGTCGCGCCGCGGCCGAAATCGCCGCCGCCGCGGAACATCCAGTCGAACATCAGATTGGCCAGCACCTGGCTGTTCCATTGACCGTTGGTCATGGTCAGAACGATGTCGAACACTTTCAGCACCAGGATGGTGATGGTGGTCCATACCACCGCGATGGTGCCCCAGATCTGCGGCACCATGATCTTCCAGAAGATCTGGAACGGGTTGGCGCCGTCTATGACCGCGGCTTCCAGTGTTTCTTCGGGGATGCCGCGCAGCGCCGAGGACAGGATGACCATGGCAAAGCCGGTCTGGATCCAGATCAGGATGACCATCAGGAAGAAGTTGTTCCAGAACGGCAGCGATATCCAGACCTGCGGCTGGCCGCCGAAATACTGGATGATGGCGTTGAGCAGGCCGATCTGGATCTGGCCCTGGCCACGATATTCGTAGATGAACTTCCAGATCACGCTGGCGCCGACGAAGGAGATGGCCAGCGGCAGGAAGATCAGGCTTTTGGCAATCGTTCCCCACCATATCTTGTCGGTGAGCACGGCGATGATCAGGCCGAGGAAGGTGCAGGCCGCCGGCACCACCGCCAGCCACAATATGTTGTTGCGGATGGCGTTTCGCAGATCCGGATCGCGCAGCGCCCATTCATAGTTGGCGAACCCCACGAAACTCGTGCCGCCGCGATCGAAGAAGGACAGCCACAGCGTCGCGATCACCGGATAGACCAGGTAGATGGTCAGGATGATCAGCGCCGGACCCACGAACAACCAGGGCCGCACCAATCCCTGCCGGCGCAGATTGTTGACGGCGGCCGCTCCGGACACTCCGCGCGCGGGGAAGATCAGGTCAAGCAGTTTGTTGGCGCCCCAGAAATAGGCGACGCAGCCGCCGACGCCGATGATGATGACGAATATTGCCGAGAAAATCTGAGCCGCCATGGGTCCCTCTCCCTGCGCGTGACCGGCCAGCGGTGCTGGCGACCGATGCGCCGACTTTCAGTTATTCGGAACAATCGAAATGCGAAGCTTCCGGCGTGCCCCGCCGGTCGGATCCGGGCCGTAGCCCGAATCCAGTAGCAAGATGAGGAAAGATCAGGTCGCGCCGGAGCGGCCTATTTGATGGCGTCCCAGCTCTTCTGGATGTCGGTGGCGACGTCCTGGGCGGACTTGCCGCCGACCAGGTCGATCATGCCAGTCCAGAACGAGCCGGCGCCGACCTTGCCGGGCATCAGGTCGGAGCCGTCGAAGCGCACCGTCGTGGCGCCGACCAGGATCTCGCCCTGCTTCTTCAGCGCATCGCTGCCATAGGCGTCCTTGTTGGCCCCCTTGAAGGGTGTGACGAAGCTCTTCTGTGCCATCCACAATTCATGCGCGAGCGGCATTTGCAGGAACTTGATGAATTCGCGCGATGCCTTGGAATCCTTGGTGATCATCACCAGCGTTCCGGCGACTTCCAGCGGCGTCCCGAGCTCCGGCTTGGAGCCGTAGGGCGGGTAGGGGAAGAAGTCCGCATCCTGGCCAAGCTTCACGCCTTCCGGGAAGAAGGAGGGGATGAACGATGCCTGATGGTGCATGTAGCACTTCGGCGGTACGGTGAAGAGGCCCTTCGGGCTGTCGCGGAAGTCGGTCGCCGCGACCGCCTTGGCGCCGCCGTCGACCATCTTGTCGTCGGTGGCGATCTTGCCGAAGATGTCGATAGCGTTGACCACGGCCGGGTCGTTGAACGGAATCTCGTTCTTCACCCACTTGTCGTAGACTTCGGGAGTCTGCGTGCGCAGCATGATGTCCTCGACCCAGTCGGTCGCCGGCCAGCCCGTCGCGCCGCCCGAACCAAGCCCGATACACCACGGCTTGCCGCCATCGGCGATGATCTTCTTCTCGAGTTCGGCAAGTTCTTCCTGCGTCTTCGGCACCTTGTAGCCAGCTTCCTCGAAATTGTCGGGCGAGTACCAGACCAGCCCCTTCACGTCGATCTTGTAGGGAAAGGCATAGAAGCCCGGCTTGCCGTCCTTGCCGTTGTAAGTTCCGAGCTTGGCCCAGGAGTCGCCGGCGGCGTAATTCTCCTTGACCCAGGCTGCGACGTCGTCGCCGAGCGGGGTCAGCACGCCCTTGGAAGCGAGGTCCTGGATGAGGCCCGGCTGCGGCAGGACGGCGATGTTGGGCGGGCTGCCGGCCTGGGTGTCGATGACGATCTGCTGCTCGTAGTTCTCGGACGAGGAATATTTGACCTCTGCGCCGGTGGCTTCGGAGAAATAATCAAGTACCGACCGGACAAGCGTCTCGTCCTCGCCACGCCACGGTCCGAAGATGGTCAGGGTCTCGCCCTTGAGGTCGACTTTCTTGAGGTCCTCGTAATTCGCCCAGTTGAAGCGCTTGTCCTCGCCCGGCTTGAACTTCAGTTCGGCATGCGCGGGCGCGCTCAGGGCGAATGCGGCAGACGCAACACCCAGCAAAAGCATTTTCTTCATCGGTATTCCTCCCAGTGGGTCATCCACACCGGACGGAACCTCCATTCCGCCCGCCGACGCCGCAGGACTGTGACTCAGTCGCAAGGGAACCGCAACCTTTCGAACAGTCTTCCAAAGCGCTTTGGCTTTGTTGATCTCGCCACTGAATCGGACAGGTGTCAAGGGGGAGCAGGAACTAATCGATTTAGTCGCCGTCTGCCAGGGTCCAAAAATTTGCACCGCAACATGCTTTTTCGGCACTGCAGCAGCAATTTTCGTTTCAAACCGGGCCCCGGCACGCTTATGGTCCATGTGGAGTTGGCCACGCCCTTGTGGCGTTTGGGTCGATTCAATTTAAAAGCGCTTTGAGGCAGGGAGGCCTCTCGTGAACCTCAAGCAACTCGCGCATATGCTGGCGCTTTCCCAGACCACGGTAAGCCGGGCGCTGAACGGCTATCCCGAAGTCAACGAGGAAACCCGCAGGCGTGTCATGGACGCAGCCAAGCGCCACGGCTATCGCCCCAATCCGAGTGCGCGCCGGCTGGCCACGGGTAAGTCCGGAATGATCGGCTATGTCCTGCCGACGGGTGCAGCCGTCGACATCGATCCCCATTTCGTCGAATTCCTGTCCGGTCTTGGCGACTATGCCCGCTCGCACGAGCTCGACCTTGTCCTGTCACCGACCGATGCCGATGACCAGGAAACGACCTACCGCCGCATCGTCGCCAACCGGCAGGTCGATGCCGTCTACATCTCTTCGCCGAGGCCGCAGGACAGGCGCGTGGCGCTGGTCAACACGCTCGGCATTCCTTTCATCGTCCATGGCCGCAGCGAGGGCCTGAATTTCGACTATCCCTTTCTCGACATCGACAATGAAAGCGCCTTCCACGAAGCCGCGCGGCTGCTCGTCCAACTCGGCCACCGGCGGCTGGCGCTGATCAATGGCGACGACCGCGAGACCTTTGCCATCCACCGCGAGCGCGGCCTGCGCCGGGCGCTGGCCGCCAGTGGCCTGGCATTGGACGATCGCCATGTCTGCTCGCTCGTCATGACCGAGGAGAACGGCTATCGCGCCGCCCGGCGCCTGCTCGAACAGGAAGGCGCGCCGACGGCAATCGCCTGTTCCAGCCTGATCATGGCGCTCGGTGTCGTGCGCGCGGTGCGCGACCTTGGCCTCAGCATTCCCGGCGACGTCTCGCTGATTGCCCATGACGACGTTTTTCCCTGGCTGAAGCCGGAGAATTTTTCCGTGCCGCTGTCCACGACGCGCTCGTCGATCCGGCTGGCCGGCGCACGCATCGCCGAGCGGCTGGCGGCGCGGATATCGGGACTGGAGGAGGGCGCGCGCGGCGAGGTCTGGCCAGTCGACCTGGTGGTCAGGGGATCGGTCGCCGGCGCGCCGGCCTGACCACTCGCCAGCGGGGTCAATTGCTGGAACGACTTCTGCGCTGCCTCTACCCGTTGTCTCAGACCGCGGATTTAAGATGATCGATGAAGGCGCGCAGCTTCGGCAGGACCTGGCGCTTGCCAGGATGATAGAGGAAGACGCCAGGTGTCGCGCCGGCAAAGTGTTCCAGCACCGGTTTGAGTTTTCCCTGTTCTATTGCGCCGTCGGCGACAGGCCGAGGCGTCTGCGCCAGGCCGACGCCTTGGATCGCGGCCCCCAGCAAGGTTGGATAGTCATGCGCGATCAGCGGGCCCGAGACGACCGCCTCGATCGCCCCGCTGCCGTCGGCGAAGGACCAGGGTGCGACGGCGCCGTTCGCGCGGCGCAGGCGCAGGCAGGCGTGGTGGCGCAGATCGGTGATCTGTTCTGGCTGGCCGTGGCGCTCGAGATAGTCCGGGCTGCCGACGACCACGAAGGAGAAGGGCGGCGTCAGCCGCACCGCGATCATGTCGGGCGCTATGAACTGGCCCAGCCGGATGCCGGCATCGAATCCGCCGGCGGCGAGATCGACCATCTCGTCGCTGGCGGCGATCTCCAGTTCGATCTCGGGATAGGCCCGGCAGAACGACGCGATCATAGGCTCCAGGATCAGCGGCACGACCGCGCGGGGCACGGACAGTCGCAAAAGCCCGGTCGGCCGCTGGCCGACATCGCGGGCGACCTCGCCTGCGGCCATGATCTCCTCGAAGGCAGGTCCGGCGCGGTCGAGGAACCGCTGGCCAGCCTCGGTCAGGCCGACGCTTCGGGTCGTGCGGGCAAACAGGGCCGCACCGATGCGGGCTTCCAGCGCGCGCACCGCCTGGCTTACCGCGGACGGCGTTACCGTCAGTTCGGCCGCGGCACGGCGGAAGTTACGATGCCGCGCGACGGCCAGGAACACCTCGACCCCGTCCAACGCACCGTGCCGGATTGTGTATCTCTGCTTCATAGGCTGTTCTGATTACAGCGGATGGCCGAACTATGAAAGCAGTCTTAGCTAACGGTCGAAGTGCGCGGGACCGCATGACCACCTGTTGCGAGGAAACCGATGTCAACGCCGATGCTGTTCCAGATCCAACTCGTCCTGGGCTATGTCGCATGGCTGCTTTGCTTCGGTGCATATGGCCTGCCATGGCTGGACTCGATGGATCGCATGGCGGCGCAACGCGCCATTGCCACGCTGCACAGTTTCCGCTTCTTCGGTCTCGTGTTCCTGCTTCCGGGCGTAGTCGGCCCCAATCTGCCTGCCGGCTTCGCCATGTTCGCCGCCTATGGCGACTTCGCCACCGGGGTGCTGGCCATGCTGGCATTGCTGACGGTCAGAGTTCGCCTGCTCTTCTGGGCATTCGTCGTCGCCTTCAATGTTGTCGGAATGGCTGACCTTGTCGTCGACTATTACCACGCCATCCAGACAGACCTTCCCGAGCATGCGGAGCAGTTGGGAGCCACCTATGCGATTCCCATCATCTACGTGCCGCTGCTGATGATCACGCACATCGCCGCGTTCTGGTTCCTGCTTCGTCCCGGCAAAGCGCGGCGTGAGCCGTCGTTGGCTATTCCTTCGCCGTCCCTGCAGCCTTGATGTCCAGCAGGCCGTAGCCGAAATCATTGTCGCGCCCCTTAAGCCCGAGATCCTTCGCGGTCGCCGCAAGCGCCTTCTCGATGTCGTCGGCCGAGCGGTCGGGCGTGGCATGGATGAGGTTGGCGATGGCGCCGCTGACGATTGCCGCGGCAAACGAGGTGCCGGTAACGACATCCGAGCCGGCGCCGCTCGGCGCCACCATGTCGACGCCCGGCGCCGAGATGAACACATAGGCGCCGCGATTGGCCTGCGGCATCAGCGCATCCTTGGCGTCGGTGGCCGTCACGGCGATGACGCCGTCAAAGGCGGCCGGATAGCCATAGGGCGCCTTCGGCCCGTTATTGCCGGCCGCCGCCACCAGCACCATGCCAAGCGCCCGTGCATTGCGGCAGGCAGTGCCGAGCAGGTCGTTTTTCGGTCCGACGAAGCTCATATTGATGATGCTGACATTCTGGTCCGCCGCCCAGTCGAGCGCCGACAGGATGACGTCCATGGTCGACTTGCCGCCCTCGAAGGCGCGCGCATGGTAGATCCTGGCGCCCGGCGCCATGCCTTCCAGCGGGCCGACGCCGGCAATCAGACCGTCGATCGAAGTGCCGTGGTCGCGCTTTTCGATCGGCACGTCGGGCATGGCGTCGAACTGCGCGGCGATGACGCCGGCAAGCGCCGGATTGCTGTCGTCGATGCCGGTATCGATGACGGCGACGCGCACGTTCTCGCCGCTGGCCTGTTTGGCGTCGAGCGCGATGCGGTCGAAGGCATAGTTGACGATGCCGGCCGCCTGCTGCAGCGAGTAGATGTGGTTGGGCTCGCGGCGCCGCGTGCGGCCGTCGGCGGCAAGCTGCGCCAGCACCACGCCGACAGGGCGGCCATCGGGAATGCCGAAACGCACCAAAGTGGCGCCAAGCAGCCGGGACTGGCGCTGCGAGCGCACTTCTAGGCCGAAGGAAGCGGCGATCTGCTGCACGGCGCCGGCATCGCCATCGACCGTCACCAGCACCTCGTCCGGCACGAACTCCCCGGTCACGGCGCGCCGCGACTGGACGGTGATGAGATCGGTCGGCGAGACGATCGGTCCACTGGCTGGTGGGCCGGCCTGGTTGCCCCCGGGGGAAGTCGCGGGCTCCGGCCGTGGTGCCGGCACCGGTGCAGGAGGGGCGGCCGGATTGGGGAAAAGGTCGACGATCAAGGCGGGCAGAAAAACGGCGCTGGCCTGGGCCGCACCCGACCCGCCTTTGGTGGCGCCGCCGTCCTTGACGCAGTCGGCCGCCATTGCATTGGCCTCGTTGCTGCAATCGATTTTGGCCCGCTCGGGATTGCCGTCGTTGGTCTGCGCCGACACAGGCACGGCGGCGATTGTCATCGCCGCCGCAAGGACAGCCGCAAATCGAATGACCGCCTCAGCCGCCATCAACAGGTTTCCTTCCCTCGATCACAGTCTCGGCGAAAGGCTGGGCGGCAATAAGGCTGCGCGCCTTCTCGTAGTCGGCGGCTGTCGTCGCCGGAATGGCGAGCCTGAAGATGCCATCGGCGGTCGGTCCGCCGATGATCTTGAGCTTGTTGGCGTCGAGGAAGACGGCAATGTCGGCCATCCTGGCGTCCGGCTTGAACTTGACCAGCGCAAACGGCAATTTGGCCAGATCGTCTTGTGCGCCGGCGATCTCGAAATTGCCGCCCCTGCCGCCGGGCTGCACCAGCGACTGCACCGCGATCAAGGCCAGCAGAACCGCGGCCGCCGCCCAGGCGACGCCGACCGGCACCGCCATGAAACGGCCCCACGCCTGCGCCAGCCAGGACGATCCTGCCGGCCTGCGTGCAGGCCCGGCCTCCGCGTCCAGCGCCTTGGCGAAGCGGCTGAGCGCATCGGCCGGCGGGCGGATCGCCTCATTGGCCGCCGCCGTGCCGGAGAACTCGGCTTCCGCCTCGCCAAGCGCGGCAAGTGCCGAGGGATCGTTGGCCAGCCATTCTTCGACGGCTTCCAGATCCGAACCTTCCAGCGAACCGTTCAGATAGAACGGCAGCAGCGTCTCCATTTCGTCGCGGCGCGACATCCTTTCAGCGGCGCTCATGGCCACCCCCTGTCGTAACCGGCGGCTTTCAGGGCTTCGCCGAGTTTCTTGCGGGCGTAGAACATACGGGTTTTGACGGTCGCGACCGGAATATCGAGCACCTCGGCGATCTCGGTCACCGACTGGCCCTGATAATAGGCGAGGTCGATCACCGTGCGGTGCTCCTCGGGCAGGGCGTCAATCAGGCGGCGCAAGGCGGCGGCCTTATCCTCCTTCATGGTGACGACCTCGGGCGTGTCGGCGCTGTCGGGCACCGCGGCGGCGGCCTCGTCGTCGATCCAGTCTTCCTTCTTCTTGCGCAGCAGCGACAGCGCCTTGAAGCGGGCGATGCCGAGCAGCCACGTCGAGACTTCGGAGCGCCCTTCGAAACCCGGCGCTTGGCGCCACAGTTCGAGAAACACCTCGTTGGCGATATCGTCAGCCATCATTTCCGATCCCGTCTGGCGCGCCACGAAGCGGTAGACCCGCGCGTGGTGACGCATGAACAGGAGCCGCACGGCGGCCCGGTCGCCCTTCGCGACCCGGTCGACAAGCGCGCGATCGGTCTCCGTCGCCGCTGTCATGGCCGGTCGAGCCGCCTGGCTCCTGTTTGCTCTGTCGCCGATCGGTCCAAAAAGGTTCATCCTCCGCCAAGGAATTTTGGGAGGCTAACCGAAGAGCGGGGCGGTTGCCAGAGCATCCCTTCGCCCCGTTTAGGGGGAAAAGGTGCCGGCGGGCGGATGAGAGGAGGCGCCAGCCGCCCCGATCAGGTGAGAAAAGCCTTCGCCTTCATCGTCGCCGGCACCGGCACGCCCAGCCGGCTCAACACCGTTGGCGCCAGTTGCAACTGGTCGAGCAGCGTGTCGGCTTCCGGCCCTTTGCCTTGTCCGAAATAATACAGCGCGAAATCCTGCATCTCGTCGTCATGGCCGCCATGGTGACCGCGGTCGGTCTGGCCATGGTCGGCGGTGACCATGACCTCGTAGCCGGCTTCGATCCAGCCCGGCAGGAAGGCTGCCAGCATGCCGTCCATGGCGTAGCAGGCATGGTCCATCTCGTGGCAGTCGTGACCGAAGCGATGGCCCATCGAGTCCAGCGTGCAGGTGTGCAGGATGCCGTAGTCAATGCCGTGGCGCCGGGTGAGCATGGTCAGCGTCGCGAACAGGTCGACATCGCTCGGCGTCATCTGGTTCTTGAGATTGTAGCCGGTCATGGTGTGGAAGCGGCCATGCGTGATCGGTCCGCCGGGCTCGTCATATTCCATGTCTTCGACGAGGTCGAAGGGGTAGGAACGGAAGAATTCAGACCAGTAGGAATGGGTAACCGCGCCGGTCCTGCCGCCGGCCTTGCTGACTTCCGAGAAGATATCGGGCTGTCCGACGCGAAACCGGTTTTCGTTGGACAGGATCCCGTGCACCTGCGGCGAAACGCCGGTGTGGATCGAGGCATAGCAGCAGGCCGAGGTCGACGGCAGCACCGAGCGCATCTTCCACACCCGCGCCTCGCCCGATTGCACCCAACCCTCGAGATTGCCCATCAGCCGGCGCCAGTTGCGGTAGGGAACGCCATCGAGGATGATCAGCAGAAGCTTGGATTGGATCGCCACCGGTTACTCCACGCGATTGTCTGTTGAAACGAGTGCGCCGCGTGTCGTTGGGACACGCGGCGCTTTTCAATATGAGACAGATGTCAGGCGTTCAGCCAGCATTCTCCCAGCGCGTACCCATCCATCATTTCGCCGATCGGGTTCTTGACCCAGCCGCTGATCTTGTTGGTGGCGGCCGCGTCGATGAACTGGTTGAAGAAGGGCACGATCAGGCCGCCTTCGTCGCGCATCATGACCGCCATGTCGTGGTAGATCGCCTTGCGCTTGTCCTGGTCGAGCTCGCCGCGCGCGGTGAACAGCATCTTGTCGAATCCCGGCCGCTTGAAGCGCGTGTCGTTCCAGTCGGCTGTCGAGACGTAACCGGTGGAATACATCTGGTCCTGCGTGGCGCGGCCGCCCCAATAGGAGAGCGAGAAGGGCTTCTTGTTCCACACCTCGGACCAGTAGCCATCGCCGGGCTCGCGCTTGATCTCGATCTTGATCCCGGCTTTGGCCGCACTCTGCTGATAGAGCTGGGCGGCGTCGACGGCGCCGGGGAAGGCGACATCGGAGGTACGCAGAAGGACCGAGCCGCTATGGCCCGACTTCTTGTAGAGGGCGGCGGCCTTTTCGGGATCGAATTTGCGCTGCTCGATGGCGGTAAACAGCGGGTAGGCTTCGTTGATGGGGAAGTCGTTGCCCACCGAGCCGTAGCCGCGCAGAATCTTCTCCAGCATTTCCTCGCGGTCCATGGCGAGCTTGAGCGCCATACGCAGATCGTTGCTGTCGAAGGGGGCGGTGTCGCAGAACATGTTGAACGGGTAGTAGCCCTTGCCAGACACGTTCTCGATACTTACGCCGGCAATGCGCTTGACCAGATCGACAACCTTCGGCTCGACGCGGTTGATCATGTGGACCTGACCGCCCTGGAGGGCAGCGAGACGCGCCGTCGCGTCGTTGATGACGACGATCTCGACCTGGTCGGCATGGCCGGCCTTGTCGCCCTGCCAGTAGTTGGCAAAGCGTTCGCCGCCATGGCGCACGCCCGGCTGGTTGACGGTGACCTTGTAGGGACCGGCGCTGATGCCGGCATTCGGGTTGTCCTTGCCGCCATTCGGCTGGATGACGAGATGGTAGTCGGCCATCAGATAGGGGAAGTCGGCGTCTGCATCGCCGAGCGTGACGATCACTTCCTTGCCGCTCGCCTTGACGCCCTTGATGTTCTTGAGGATACCGAGCGCGCCCGACTTCGACTTCTCGTCGGCATGGCGCTCGATGGTGGCGGCAACGTCTTCGGCGTTTACCGTCTTGCCATTGTGGAATTCGATGCCGTCACGGACCTTGATCGTCCACGTCTTGGCGTCCTTGGAAGCACCGATGTCTTCGGCGATCAGGTTTACCAGCTTGTTGTCTGGGCTTAACCGGGCAAGATACTCGCCCCACTGCTTGCTGAAACTGTAGGTGACCTGGCTGAGGTTCAGGGCAGGGTCGAGGCTGTTGGTCGATTCACCGCCCTGCAGGCCGGCCTTGATGATGCCGCCCTTGACCGGGCTCTGCGCGAAGGCCCTCCCGGCCAGCGTCGTTGCCAGCGCGGCGGACACGCCGAGCGCCGCGGTGCGGCCAAGAAAGTCGCGACGCGATATCCGGCCCTGGCCAGCGAGATCGGCGAGATGATCGAGTTCAGTCTTCATGTCCTACCCCTTGTTGAAACAACGCCGCACCAGTGGCGCCCGTCCAAAGGACGTGTGGCGCCCTAGTGTTGCATGCGGATGACGGCCGCCATCTCCCCTGGTTGGCGGATCGCTGGGTGCCTAGAGCAATTCCAGGAAAAGTGTGAACGGTTTTTCCATCCGGAATTGCATAAAAACAAAGAGATAGAGCAGTTCACCGTTCCCGTGAAACCGTGAACTGCGCTAGTTCCCGGCGCTGGCCATGCGCCGCCCCTTGATCGCCTTTTCCAGCCAGCCGATCTCCATCTCCGGGACCGATGACAAGAGAAGGTCGGTGTAGTCATCGAAGGGGGGCGTCAGCACCTTGCTCTTCGAACCATAGCGCACCACCTCGCCGCGGTACATCACAGCGATCGAATCGGCGATCGACTTCACCGTCGCCAGATCGTGGGTGATGAACAGATAGGCGACGTTCTCCTCCTTCTGCAGTTCAAGCAGAAGCTTCAGGATGCCGTGCGCCACCAAGGGGTCAAGCGCCGAGGTCACCTCGTCACAAATGATCAGCTTGGGTTTTGCCGCGAGCGAGCGGGCGATGCAAACACGCTGTTTCTGGCCGCCGGAAAGCTCGGCCGGGTAACGGTCGACAAAGCCCTTGCCCATTTCGATCTTGTCGAGCAGTTCGGCGACGCGGGCATCGCGCTGTTTGCCGCGCATGCCGAAATAGAATTCGAGCGGCCGGCCGATGATGGTGCCGACGGTCTGGCGCGGGTTCATCGCCACGTCGGCCATCTGATAGATCATCTGCAGCTGGCGCAAATCCTCCTTCGGCCGGTCGGCAAGCCGGTTGGCCAACGGGCGTCCGTCGAACGTGACGGTGCCCTGCTCGGGTGGCAAAAGTCCGGTTATGGCGCGCGCCAGCGTCGATTTTCCTGAGCCGGATTCGCCAACCACCGCCAATGTCTGGCCGGGGTAGATATCGACCGAGACGTTCTTCAGCACCTTGACCTGGCCGCCGCCATAGGCAGCGGTGACGTTCTTGACCGACAGGAACGGCGTGGTGCCGGGGTTCTGCTCGGCATGTTCGATCTCGTGCACCGAAACCAGGGCGTTGGTGTATTCCTGGCGCGGTTCCTTGATGATCTGGCGGGTGCCGCCCCATTCGACCAGCCGGCCGTGGCGCAGCACCATGATCTCGTCCGAGACTTGGGCAACGACGGCCAAATCGTGCGTGATATAGAGCGCCGCCACATGGGTGTCGCGGATGGCGTCCTTGATCGCCGCCAGCACGTCGATCTGCGTCGTCACGTCGAGTGCCGTCGTCGGTTCGTCGAAGACGATCAGGTCAGGCTCCGAGCACAGCGCCATAGCCGTCATGACGCGCTGCAGCTGGCCGCCTGACACCTGGTGCGGAAAGCGTTCGCCGATGGCTTCCGGGTTCGGCAGGCTGAGCTTCTTGAACAGCGCGATCGCGCGTTTCTCGGCCTCCGCCCGTGTCGCCGTCCCGTGCAGCAGCGTGGCTTCCACCACCTGGTCCATCAGCCTGTGCGCCGGGTTGAAAGCGGCCGCCGCCGACTGCGCGACATAGCAGACCTCGCGGCCACGCAGCTTGCGGAAACCTTCCTTGCCGCCCTTCAGGATGTCGCGGCCGTTGAGCAGCACCTCGCCACCGGTGATGCGCACGCCGCCACGGCCATAGCCCATGGACGACAGGCCGATGGTCGACTTGCCGGCTCCGGATTCGCCGATCAGGCCGAGCACCTTGCCCTTCTCCAGCGTCAGCGAGACGTCGTGCACGAGCACGATATTCTTCGGCGCCTCACCTGGCGGATAGACCGTCGCCTCGATGCGCAAATTGCGGATATCGAGCAGAGGGGTGGACTTTGCCTTCACGTCGGCCATCATCCGCGTCCTCCCTTCAGGCTTGTCGTGCGGTTCAGCACCCAGTCGGCCACAAGATTGACCGAGATCGCCAGTGCTGCGATCGCGGCCGCGGGAATGAGCGCGGCGCCTATGCCGAACACGATGCCGTCCTTGTTCTCCTTCACCATGCCGCCCCAGTCGGCGTCCGGCGGCTGCACGCCGAGGCCGAGAAAGGACAACGTCGACAGGAACAGCACCGCATAGATGAAGCGCAGGCCGAGCTCGGAGATCAGCGGCGACAGCGCATTGGGCAGGATTTCGCGGAAAATGATCCAGGCGCTGCCTTCGCCGCGCAGCTTGGCGGCCTCGACATAGTCCATGACGTTGATGTCGACGGCGACCGCGCGCGACAGGCGATAGACGCGCGTCGAGTCGAGAATGCCCATCACCAGGATCAGCGTCACCAGGTTGGTTGGCAGCACTGAGAGCACCACCAGGCCCATGATCAGTGTCGGGATCGACATCAGGAGATCGACGAGGCGCGACAGGATCGTATCGAACCAGCCGCCGAACACGGCCGCCGAAAAGCCAAGTATGGCGCCGAGCGAGAACGACAGCGCGGTGGCCAGCACGGCGATAAACAAGGTGATGCGGGCGCCATAGATCATCCGGGACAGCAAATCGCGGCCGAGATTGTCGGTGCCCAGCCAATGCGCCGCCGATATCGGCTCCCAGACATCGCCGACAATTTCGGCATTGTCATGCGGTGAGATCCAGGGCGCGAAGATCGCCGCCAGCACGAACAGTGCCGTCAGGACAATGCCGATCAGCGCGGGGACGGGGATGCGTTTGATATCGAGCATATCAGCCCCCCTATTTCGGATGGCGGAGACGCGGATTGGCGACGATCGCCGCTATGTCCGCGATGATGTTGAGACTGATGTAGACGGCGGCGAAGATCAGGCCGACGGCCTGTACCACCGGCACGTCACGCTTGGTGACGTGATCGACGAGATATTGCCCCATGCCGGGATAGACGAAAATCACCTCGACCACGACGACGCCGACAATGAGATAGGCGAGGTTGAGCATGACGACGTTGATGATCGGCGCGATGGCATTGGGGAAGGCGTGCTTGCGGATGACGTTGAACGCCGACAGGCCTTTCAGTTCCGCCGTCTCGACATAGGCCGACTGCATGACATTGAGGATCGCCGCTCGCGTCATGCGCATCATGTGGGCGAGCACCACCAGCGTCAGCGCCGTCGCCGGCAGCGCGATCGCCTGCATCCGCTCACCGAAGGGCATGCCTTCGTAGACAGTCGAGATGCCGGGAAAGATCTGCCACTTCACGGCGAAGAAATAGACCAGCACATAGCCGATGAAGAATTCGGGGAAGGAGGTCGAGGCCAGTGCCAGCCCGGAGATCAGCTTGTCGACCCAGCCATTGCGGTAGCGCACCGCGATCAGGCCCAGGATGATGGCCAGCGGTACGGCCACGATCGCCGCCCAGAAGGCGAGGAACAGTGTGTTCCACAGGCGCGACTTGATCGAGGTTGCGATATCCTGCCCGCTCGACATCGCCGTGCCGAGGTCGCCGGTCAGAACGCCGCCGAGCCAGTGGAAATACCTGACATAGGCGGGGTCGTTCAGCCCGAGCTGCTCGCGCAGATTGGCGAGCGATTCCGGCGTCGCGGATTGTCCCAGAATTGCTTGCGCGACATCGCCTGGCAGAATCTGCGTGCCGGCGAAGATCAGGACCGAGATGGCCAACAGAAGGAGGATGCCCAGCGCAATGCGCTGGGCAATGAGTTTCAGGATGGGTGAAGACATCTCTGCAAAGCCGGACTCAGGCCTGCAGCCAGCACTTCGCCAGGGCGTAGCCGTTCATCAGTTCCTGGTGCGGATCATCCACCCAGCCATCGACCTTGGCGCCGGTGGCGTCGATGAACTGGTTGAACATCGGCAGGATCAGGCCGCCGTCGTCGCGGACCATGACAGCCATGTCATGGTACATCTGCTTGCGCTTGGCCTCGTCGAGTTCGGCGCGCGCCGCCAGCACCATCTTGTCGAAATCCGGGCGCTTGAAACGCGTGTCGTTCCAGTCTGCCGTCGACAGATAGGCGGTCGAATACATCTGGTCCTGCGTCGAGCGGCCGCCCCAGTAGGAGGCGCAGAAGGGCTGCTTGTTCCAGACCTCGTTCCAGTAGCCGTCGCCGGGCTCTCGCTTGAGCTCGATCTTGATCCCGGCCTTGGCCGCGCTCTGCTGGAACAACTGGGACGCATCGACGGCGCCGGGGAAAGCCACGTCCGAGGTCCTGAGCAGAACGGTGCCGTCATGGCCTGATTTCTTGTAGTGGAACTTGGCCTTGTCGGGATCGTACTTGCGCTGCTCGATCTCACTGAACAGCGGATAGGAGGCGTTGATCGGGAAGTCGTTGCCGAGCGAGCCGTAGCCGCGCAGCACCTTGGTCAGCATCTCCTCGCGGTCGATCGCCAGCTTCAGCGCCATCCTGAGGTCGTTGTTGTCGAACGGCGCCGTGTTGCAATGCATGATGAACACGTAGTGGCCGGGACCGGCGTGGTTGCGGATGGTCACGCCCGGCACGCGCTTGATCAGGTCGACGATCTTCGGCTCGACGCGGTTGATCATGTTGACCTGGCCGCCCTGCAGCGCTGCCGTGCGGGCGGTCGCGTCATTGATGACGATGACCTCGATCTGGTCGGCATGGCCCATCTTGTCGCCCTGCCAGTAATTGGCGAAGCGCTCGCCGCCATGGCGCACGCCAGGCTCGTTGGTCTTAACCACGTATGGCCCTGCCGAGATGCCGGCATCTGGCTTGTCCTTGCCGCCATTGGGCTGAACGATCAGGTGATAGTCGCTGAGCAAATAGGGAAGGTCGGCATTGGCCTCCTTCAGCGTCAGCACCACTTCCTTGCCGCTGGCCTTGATGGTGTCGATGCCCTTCATGTAGCCGAGCGCGCCGGATTTCGACTTCTCGTCCGAATGGCGCTCCAGCGTGGCGGCCACGTCCTCCGCGGTCACGGTCTTGCCGTTGTGGAATTCGACGCCGTCGCGGATCTTCAGCGTCCAGGTCTTGGCGTCCTTGGACGAGCCGATGTCTTCAGCGATGCGGTTCTCGAGCTTGCCTTCCGGCGACAGCTCGACGATCATTTCGCCCCAGCACTTGCCGAAGGCGAACGGCACCTGCGTCATCATCAGCGCCGGGTCGAGGCTGTTGGTGGATTCACCGCCGACCAGGCCGGCCTTCAGCGTACCGCCCTTGACCGGACCCGCCGCCCGCGCCGCGCTCGAAAGCAGCGCGTTGGCGAAGGGTGCGGCGATGCCGAGCGCTGCCGCCCGGCCGAGAAAATCACGACGGCTCAGTTTGCCGGACGCAACGCGCCAGCTAAGGAATTCCAGTTCGTTTGACATTTGAGTTCCTCACTCTGTTGGTTCGACTCTGCGGTCGATTTTCTTGCTTCTTGTTAAAGGGAATAATGACCGCAAGGGAAAGCGGTAAGCAAGACCGAATGCGACATGCCGTGGCGTAAATCGCACGTCGCATTTGGATCAATGATTTCAACGCTCAAACAAGCGCACGCGGGACCTTTTCATCGAAATCGCGCTCGAAGACGAGTTTTTCGCCCTCATAGGCTTCGATTCGGGCGCTGACGATGAAGTTTTGCGTGTCCGACCGCATCTGCGCCCATGTCTCGGTACGGACCGACCATCCATTTCGCGACAGGGTCTGCGTCCAGTGTGTTTTTCCCGAGGCTGACAGGGGATCGTCAGGTTGGATGGTCCAGGTTTCGCGGGCAATGCTGCCGTTGACCAGTCCGTGGTCGAGATCGCGCACTTCGCCGAAGTCGTCCGTTATCGACAGCGTGACAATCCCGGTCTTTTCGTCGCGATCGACATGGCGTTCGGAATTGGCGGGCCGAACCGTCTCGGTCGCCCACGGCGTAGCACCTTCCGGCTCGGCGAAAACGGCTTCGTCGCCTGTTGCCAGCAGGCGCAACGGTACCGATAGCGTGGCCGCCGACACGGTCAGTCGTACCGGCTCGGGCGAGGGCCAGATAGCGGGCCAGTAGGCAGTCGAAACGGCGACGCGCAGACGATGGCCGGCCGGCACGCGGTAGGCGCATTGATCGAGCACGACACGGACCGAAACCGTCTCCCCGGGGACCAGCGCCTCGGGGAATTCATGCGAGCTGCGGTGCGTCAGATTGAGCACGCCATAGGAGATCAGTTCCGAGTCGCCGTCGGGATGCACGTCGCAGAGCCGGACAGCGATGTTGGCCTGGGGCCGATCCGAGGCAAGCTGGACCTCAAGCTCCGGCGCGCCGACGATCTCGATCGGTTTGGTGAGCTCAGGCTGGTCGAAACAGGCCGACAGCCCATCATCAGGACGCTGATCGCCCGGCAGTTCCGGTCCGAAGGTGAACGGAAAGTATTCGCCGCCGGCAAGCCCACAGGTTTGCGGCGAAGCGACGGTTGAAGGCCCTGCACCCGGAGCCATGAGCTCGAGCGCTTCAATCGTTATGTTGGACGATGGCCATTCCTGCTCGGCTATCCAGCGGCCGGGCCGCTCCGGATGCCAGCGCGCGGGACGCACGCTGTCCATCACATAGGCGCGGTAGTCGGGATCGGCCTCGACGCCGGTCTCGGCGCCCTTCAGCCAGCGGTCCCACCAGCGCAGCGCTTCCTGGAGGAAGCCGATGGCTGGCTTGGGGCCGGCATAGTGCGGGTATTTGTGGATCCACGGTCCGACGATGCCCTTGACCGGTGCCTCGATGTTGCTGACGAGGTGCGAGATCGTGTTGCGGTAGCCGTCGTGCCAGCCGCCGATCGACAGCACAGCCGCCTTGACGGCCGAAAAATCCTCGCAAATCGAACCGCGCTTCCAATAGGCGTCGCGATGCTGGTGGCTGAGCCACAGCGGCGCCATGAAGGTCAGGTTCTCCAGCCGGGTCATCCAGAGGTCGCGCCATCTGTTGTCGCCGGCAATCAGCGGATCCGGCGGCCGCGACGAATAGGACAGCATGGTCGAGGCCCAGCCGAAATTTTCGTTCAAAAGGCAGCCGCCCTTGTAGTGGATGTCGTCGGCATAGCGGTCGACGGTCGAGCACAGGCTGATCACCGCCTTGAGCGCCGGCGGCTGTTTGGCCGCCACCTGCAGGCAGTTGAAGCCGCCCCAGGAAATACCCATCATGCCGACATTGCCGTTGCACCAGGGCTGGGCCGCCGCCCAGGCGATGACATCGCAGGCGTCCTGCAGTTCCTGCTCGGAATATTCGTCGTCCATCAGCCCTTCGGAATCGCCATTGCCGCGCATGTCGACGCGGATCGAGGCATAGCCGTGGCCGGCGAAATAGGGATGGGTAAGCTGATCGCGAAAGATCGTGCCGTCGCGCTTGCGGTAGGGCAGGTGTTCGAGGATGGCAGGCACCGGATGGTCGCCCGCGTCCTCCGGCATCCACACCCGAGCCGACAGCCGGCAGCCATCGGGCATGACGATGCCCATATCGGGAAATTCGACGACCTTGCGGGGAAATTCGGTGATGATTTTCATGGCAGGCATAACGCTCCGCGGCACGAGAACTTTCAATCGCCATTCGCGACTGGAGCAGCGAAATATGCGACCTGTGCCGCTACCGCAATTCGTCGAGCAGTTCGGGATGTCTCTCCAGCAATGTCATCAATTGAATGGTCGGGCCACTCGGTTCGATCAAGCCTCTTTCATACTTGTCGAAGGCGTTCTCGCCGACCTTGAACAAGGATCCGGCCTCGCGCTGCGACAGCTTGAGCTTCGTGCGCATGCGGCGGATGGTTGACGGGGCCGGCACGCCGTCGATCTTCTCCTTGAGCGCGCGCAACCCGGCATCAACGGCGGCCATGTCGTCGCCGACATGCACACCCTCGCCATCCGATGGAGGATAGTAGCCGGGCAGGTCGACGATCATGCTCTCGCCTTTATAGGTGACGGTGAATGGACGGACTCCGCGCATCAACGTTTCTCCGGTTTCGGGGGAGACCATCTTATTCGTTTCACTGCTCTCCCTTGTCGCCATGGTCATTTCTCCTTGAATGACATGATCGTGAATTCGGTCACGATATCCGCCTGGAATTTCACATAGAGAAGCATGTCACGCGCTGGCACGTGATAGACATCCTGCCACACTCGATGATCCGCGAAAGTCGTCATCGACTTTACAAACATCTTCCGCGTCATGCTGTCGATCACCTCGATCAAACCGGCGCGATCGAAGCCCAGCCCAACAGCATCCCGCAGTGCGGACGTTGTGATCGCCAGCGTGTCGACAGACCCAAATGTCGTCTTGATTGCATCAAGATCGTAAGTGGGTCAGCGCTTATCCATAATCCAGTATGCCCCCATAAAGGGGTAACACAAGCGGCGATTGTTGAGACGGAAGCTCAGTTCAGCGGAATGTCGTTCTCAGCCTTGCTCGCCTGGTAGTCGCCCGACAATTCGTCGTAGCGCGCCGAGATTTTCCCGATCCGCTCCTCCAGCCGCTGGCGTTCGGCCCCGGCCAGCGCCCGCACCAACCTGCGGATCGAAAAACTTTTCCAATAGGCGTTCTCGGCATTGTAGCCGCCGGGGTCGAGGGTGAAGATCTCTTTCAGAATTTTGAGATCATGCGGGATGGCAAAACTGTCACGCGAATCCTCGTGGCTGAACAAATAGTAGAAATTGTCAAAGCCGGCCCAGGTGATCGCCGACAGGCAGAGCGAGCAGGGCTCGTGTGTGGCGAGAAAGATGGCGTCCTTGGTGTCGACGCGCTCGGCCCTGGGCATCTCGTAAAAGCGCTTCAGGCAATGCACCTCGCCATGCCAGAGCGGGTTTTCCATCTCGTTGTTGGTCTCGGCCAGTACCAGCGAATGGTTGTCCTTGCGCAGGATCGCAGCGCCGAACAGCTTGTTGCCGTGGGCGACGCCTTCTGCCGTCTTCGGCACGATGTCGTGCTCGATGACGTCGAGCAGGCGGTCGATCAGCGAGATGTCGGTCATCACAAGCTCTCGTCGGGGAGGTGGATTTCGTAGGCGTGCGAGAAATGGAATTCCTCGAGGTTGGAGCCGTCGCCGCCACGGTCGACGATCAAAAAGTCCTGAGGCTCTCCGAGCGGCGTCAGCACGCCGTGCCAGAGATTGCGGAAGTAGTTGATGCCTTGCCCCGGCGCGGTGATGAAGGCATGCGGCTCGCCAGGCCCGTCCTTGCCGTCAGGGCAGACGACGACCAGGAACGGACGCGGCGACAGCGGTATGAAAGCCTGGCTGCCCAAGGGGTGGCGCTCCACCATGGTCAGCTTCAGCGGCATGTCATAGGGCGTGCCGCGCACCATCGAGATCAGCACGCGCGCATTCGGCCCCGTGGCTTGCGCGGTGGCGAGGTCATGGTAGCGCTCTGCCTTGCCGCCATTGATCGGATAGTGGTTGTCGCCGCCCATGTCGATGACATCGCCGAATTCGGCGAAGGCCCCACGGGTCAGCGGCCGCGCGACAATGCGGCTCATGACGTCCGCTTCGCGATGCCGGCCCCGCCGAGCTTGGCGTGCCGATTGACGTCCTTGTAGAGCAGATAGCGGAATTTGCCGGGGCCGCCGGCATAGCAGGCCTGCGGGCAGAAGGCGCGCAGCCACATATAGTCGCCCGCCTCGACCTCGACCCAGTCCTGGTTGAGCCGATAGACAGCCTTGCCTTCGAGCACATAGAGCCCGTGTTCCATGACATGCGTCTCGGCGAACGGAATGACCGCGCCCGGCTCGAGCGTGACGATGGTCATGTGCATGTCGTGGCGCAGATCGGCGGGATCGACGAACCGCGTCGTTGCCCAGCGGCCCTCGGTGCCGGGCATCGGCGTCGGCGCGATCTCCTGTTCGTTGGTGAAGAAGGCTTGCGGAATCTCGAGGCCGTCGACCGCCTCATAAGCCTTGCGTATCCAGTGGAAGCGGACAGCCGCCTTGCCTTCGTTGCGGACTGTCCAGCCGCTGGCCGGCGGCAGGAAGGCAAAACCGCCGGGGCGCAACACATGTTTCATGCCGTCGAGCAGAACCGTCAGTTCGCCCTCGACCACGAACAGGGCGCCTTCGGCGCTGGCATCGGGCTCCGGCCGCTCGCTGCCGCCGCCGGGCGCGACCTCGACGATGTATTGCGAAAACGTCTCGGCGAAGCCGGACAGCGGCCGCGACAGGATCCAGACACGGGTCTTGTCCCAGAACGGCAGGGCGCTGGTGACGATGTCCTGCATCACGCCCTTGGGGATGACTGCATAGGCCTCGGTAAAGACGGCGCGGCCGGTCAGAAGTTCGCTCTGGCCGGAATGGCCGCCCTTTGGGGCATAATAGGTTCGCTCGGGCATCCTGATCGTATCCATGGGTTCAAACCTATTGTGGAAGCATGTCCTTGAGGCGCAGCAGCGCGATGCGCTCGACCTGTTTGCAGGCGGTTTCGAATTCGACGCCGCGGCTGTTGCCGATGCGGGCTTCGAATTCGGCGAGGATTTCCTCCTTTGTCTTGCCTTTCACCGCGATGATGAAGGGAAAGCCGAAGGTGGTGACGTAGGCGGCGTTGAGCTTGGAGAACAGTTCGCGTTCCTTGTCTGTCAGCGCGTCGAGACCGGCGGAAGCCTGTTCCCTGGTCGATTCCGCCGTCAGTCGCCTGGCCTTGGCCAGCTTGCCGGCGAGGTCGGGATGGGCGTTGAGCACGCCGAGCCGTTCGGTCTCACTGGCGGAACGGAAGATGCGGCAAAGCGCATTGTGGAGGCCGCCCGCCGTGTCGTGCGCCGGGCCGAGCTCCAGCTCGTAGGCCCGCTCGGCGATCCAGGGCGAATGTTCGAAAACGCCGCCGAAGGCGTGAACGAACGTCTCGAATTCCATCTTCGACGGGCGCGGGGCGGCCGGCTGATAGGGGTGGTTTTCCTGCCAGTGCCGAGCAATGTCGATGCGCCGCGCCAGCCAGACCTTGTCGTGCGCTTTGACATAGTCGACGAAGCGTTTCAGCGCCGCCACCCGGCCCGGCCGCCCGACCAGGCGGCAATGCAGGCCGATGTTCATCATGCGCGGCCGGCCGGCCTTGCCTTCGGCATAGAGCGTATCGAAACTGTCCTTCAAATACGCAAAGAACTGGTCGCCCGAGTTGAAGCCTTGCGGTGTGGCAAAGCGCATGTCGTTGGCGTCGAGCGTATAGGGGATGATGAGCTGCGTGCCGTCCTCATGCTCGAACCAGTAGGGCAGTTCGTCGTCATAGGTGTCCGAGACGTAGTCGAAGCCGCCTTCCTCTGCCACCAGCCGCACCGTGTTGATCGATGTGCGGCCCGTATACCAGCCGGTCGGGCGCTGGCCGGTCACCTCGTAGTGCAGCTTGATCGCCGCTTCGAGGTCGCGGCGCTCGTCCTCGGCGTCGTGGTCGCGGTAGTCGATCCATCTCAACCCGTGCGAGGCGATTTCCCAGCCGGCTTCCTGCATCGCCGTGACCTGGTCGGGCGAGCGCGCGAGCGCCGTGGCGACGCCATAGCAGGTGACAGGCACTTGCTCTTCGCTGAACAGGCGCAGCAGCCGCCAGAAGCCGGCCCGCGCCCCATACTCGTAGATCGATTCCATGTTCCAGTGGCGCTGGCCCACCCAGGGCGCCGCGCCGACGATCTCGGACAGGAAGGCCTCAGAAGCTTTGTCGCCGTGGAGCACGCAGTTCT
Source organism: Mesorhizobium sp. BR1-1-4 (assembly GCF_020165375.1). Taxonomy (NCBI): domain Bacteria; kingdom Pseudomonadati; phylum Pseudomonadota; class Alphaproteobacteria; order Hyphomicrobiales; family Phyllobacteriaceae; genus Mesorhizobium; species Mesorhizobium sp. BR1-1-4. The sequence continues at coordinate 27,084 of NZ_JAIUIB010000003.1, forward strand.
CGCCGCCCTCTTCGTAGTTGACGACGAACTGCACGGCGACATGCGCGCCGCCAGGCCATTTCGGATCCGGCGGATTGGCTCCGTAGCCACGCATGTCCCTGCTGTAACGCATCGTCCCTCCGCGCCCGGCATCACCGGAAGTATGATCAGGATATCGAAAGGGTGCTTCTCGCATTCCCCTCAAAATTTTTGAAAGTGTTTTTGTCGCACTCCGCTCGACCGGGACTTATGCATCGCCTTTAATTGGCGCACAATTCATCAGTAGTGTTCGATTGTACCGGCCAATTTGTTCGTATTGGAAAATGGGAGGCGGCCAATGGCAGAGACATCGAAAGCCGATGGCGGGCGTCTGACGACCCATGTCCTGGATACCGCGACCGGCAGGCCGGCGGCGGGATTGTCCATCGCGCTCTACCATATCGAGGGTTTGGCCCGCACGCTTCTGAAGACGGTCGTCACCAATGCCGACGGCCGCTGCGATGCGCCGCTGCTGGCCGGTGCCGACTTCCGCATCGGCGAATATGAACTGGTGTTCGCGGCCGGCGACTATCTGCGCGGCCAAGGAACGAAGCTGCCCGAGCCGGCCTTCCTCGACAGCGTGCCGATCCGCTTCGGCATGGCGCAGGCGCTGCACTACCATGTACCATTGCTGATCTCGCCATACGGCTATTCCACCTACAGGGGGAGCTGAGGCATGGCCAAAGTCAATATCCGCAACGAAATCTGCTTCATTCTGAATGGCAGGGATGTCGCGCTGTCATCCGTGGCGCCTGACGCGACCCTGCTCGACTGGCTGCGGCTCGACCGTTCGCTGCGCGGCACCAAGGAAGGCTGCGCCGAGGGCGATTGCGGCGCCTGCACGGTGCTGATCGGCAGACTTTCGGCCACCGGACTGGTCTATGAAAGCGTCAATGCCTGCATTCGCTTTCTGGGCTCGCTCGACGGCACCCATGTCGTGACGGTCGAGCACCTGCGCGGCGAAGCTGGCCAGTTGCATCCGGTCCAGCAGGCTATGGTTGATTTCCATGGCTCGCAATGCGGCTTCTGCACGCCGGGTTTCGTCATGTCGCTCTACGGCTTGTGGATGAAGTCACCGGACCCTTCGGACGCGGCCATCGAAAAAGCCTTGCAAGGCAATCTCTGCCGCTGCACCGGCTATGAGGCGATCATGCGCGCCGCGCACGCCATATCGAGCTACGGCAAGGCGGCAAAAGACGTGCTGGCGGTGGAGCGCCGGGACGTCACCACACGGCTGCAGGCGTTGCAGGATGGCGCCAGGGTCGAGATCGGCGCCGGCGGGACGCGGCTGGTAGTGCCGGCCGATGCCGACGATTTCGCGGCTGTCTTCGAAAAAGAGCCGACCGCCACCGTCGTAGCCGGTTCGACCGACGTTGGCCTGTGGGTGACCAAGCAGATGCGCGACATCTCGCCGGCGATCTTCATCGGCAATCTGCCGGGGCTTTGCACCATCACGGAAGACAATGGTGTCATATCGATTGGCGCCGGCGTCACCTACACCGAAGCCTTTTCGACACTGTCGAAACGCATCCCGGCATTGGGGCCGTTGTTCGACCGCATCGGCGGGGAACAGGTCCGCAACATGGGCACGATCGGCGGCAACGTCGCCAACGGCTCGCCGATCGGCGACACGCCGCCACCGTTGATCGCACTCGGTGCGCGGCTGACATTGCGTAGGGGCAAGACACGGCGCACGATCCCATTGCAGGATTTCTTCATCGCCTATGGCAAGCAGGACCGCCAGCCAGGCGAGTTCGTCGAGGCCGTGCATGTGCCGGTGCCGGCAAAGGGGACAAAGTTCGCCGTCTACAAGGTCACCAAACGCCGCGACGAGGACATCACCGCGACCCTTGGCGCCTTTTATCTGGCCTTGGCCAAGGACGGCACGGTAGCCGATATCCGCATCGCCTATGGCGGCATGGCGGCAACGCCGAAGCGGGCGTCCTCTGTCGAAAAGGCGCTGCTCGGCAAGGCCTGGACCGAAGTGACGGTGGAAGCGGCTATGGCCTGCTATGCCAGCGATTTCACCCCGCTGACCGATATGCGCGCAACCGCCGAATACCGAGCTTTGGCGGCGAAGAACCTTCTGTTGCGCTTTTACGTGGAAACCACCGGCACCAAGGCGCCGTTCCAGGTATCACGCAGCGAGGCGGCCTGATGAACAAGCACGCACCATCAAACCTCAAGGCCGAGAAGATCGTCGGCGGCGTCGCCACCGACCAGCGGCACGATTCCGCCCACAAGCATGTCAGCGGCGGCGCGGTCTACATCGACGACATGCCGGAGCCGGCCGGCACGCTGCATGTCGGTCTTGGCCTGTCCAAGGTGGCGCATGGCGTCCTGAAGAGCGTCGATCTCTCGGCGGTGCGCGCGGCCCCTGGCGTCGTCGACGTGCTGACCTATGCCGACGTGCCGGGCGAAAACGATGTCTCGCCCAGCAACATGCATGACGATCCGGTGCTGGCGGAAGGCAAGGTGCAGTTCTTCGGCCAGCCGATCTTCGCGGTCATTGCCGAGACCCGCGAGGCGGCGCGTCGCGCCGTGCGCCTGGCTGGGATCGAGTATGACGAGCTTCCCGCCGTCGTCGACATATGGGACCTCGATCCGACCAAGGACAAGCAGGTCACCACGCCGCTGATCCTGAAGCGTGGCGACGCGGCCGCCGCAATCCAGGCCGCTCCCCGCCGCGTCAAGAACCGCATGTGGCTTGGCGGCCAGGACCATTTCTATCTCGAAGGCCAGGTGTCGCTCGCCATCCCCGGCGAGGACGACGAGGTGACCGTCTACTGTTCGACGCAAGGGCCGAGCGAGACGCAGCATCTGGTCGCCCACACGCTCGGCGTGCCGAGCAACGCGGTGACGGTGGAGGTGCGCCGCATGGGCGGCGGCTTCGGCGGCAAGGAAACGCAGGCCAACCAGTGCGCCGCGATCGCCGCCATCGCCGCCAAGAAGCTGAAGCGGGCGGTCAAGGTCCGGCTCGACCGCGACGAGGACATGACCGCCACCGGCAAGCGGCACGATTTCGCCATCGACTACGAGGTCGGCTTCGACGACGAGGGCAACATCCTCGGCGTCGATTTCACCTATGCCTTGCGCTGCGGCTTTTCCGCCGACCTGTCCGGCCCGGTCGGCGACCGCGCGCTGTTCCACTGCGACAACGCGTATTTCTATCCCGCGGTGTTGGCCAAGTCGGCGCCGCTCTACACCAACACCGTCTCCAACACCGCCTTCCGCGGCTTCGGCGGCCCGCAAGGCATGATCGGCGCCGAGCGGGTCATCGACGAGGTCGCCTTCGCGGTCGGCAAGGATTCGCTCGAAATCCGCAAGCTGAATTTCTATGACTCGATGGAGGCGATCGGCGCGCGCTGCGTCACGCCCTATCACCAGAAGGTCGAGGACTGCATCATCCAGCGCATCGTGGCGGAACTGGAAGAGAGCGCCAGCTATGCGCGCCGCCGCCGCGAGATTTCCGCGTTCAACGCCAACAGCCGCTTCGTCAAGCGCGGCCTGGCGCTGACGCCGGTCAAGTTTGGCATCTCCTTCACCAAGACCGAGTCCAACCAGGCCGGGGCGCTGGTCCATGTCTATGCCGATGGTTCGGTGCACATGAACCATGGCGGCACCGAAATGGGGCAGGGCCTGCACCTCAAGGTGGCGCAGGTCGTGGCCGAGGAGTTCCAGATCGACCTCGACCGCGTGAAGATCACCGCCACCACAACCGCCAAGGTGCCCAACACCGCGCCGACGGCGGCGTCCTCGGGCGCCGACCTCAACGGCATGGCGGCGCAGAACGCGGCGCGCCAGATCCGCCAGCGGCTGACCGACTTCGCCGCCGAGAGATATCAGATACCTGTCGACCAGGTGGTGTTCCTGCCCAACCGGGTGCGCGTCGGCAACCAGGAAGTCAGCTTCAACGATTTGGTCAAGCAGGCCTACATCGCGCGTGTGCAGCTCTCGGCCGCCGGCTTCTACAAGACGCCGAAGATTCACTGGGACCGCGGCAAGGGCCAGGGCCACGCCTTCTACTACTATGCCTATGGCGCGGCCTGCGCCGAAGTGTCGGTCGACACGCTGACCGGCGAGTATGTCGTCGAGCGCGCCGATATCCTGCACGACTGTGGCCGTTCGCTGAATCGGGCCATCGACCTCGGCCAGGTCGAGGGCGGCTTCATCCAGGGCATGGGCTGGCTGACCACCGAGGAACTGTGGTGGGACGACAAGGGCCGGCTGCGCACCCATGCGCCCTCGACTTACAAGATCCCGCTGGCCTCGGACCGGCCGAAGATCTTCAACGTCGCGCTGACCGACTGGTCGCAGGCCTATGAGCCGACCATCCATCGCTCCAAGGCGGTCGGCGAGCCACCGCTGCCGCATGGCATGGCAGTGCTGCATGCGCTGTCGGATGCCGTGGCCAGCGTCGCCGACCACAAGATCTGCCCGCGCCTCGACGCGCCGGCGACCCCCGAACGCGTGCTGATGGCGATCGAGCGGTTGAAGAAAGAGGTCAAGGCTGGCGCCTGAAGGCCGGCAAACGTGCAATCCCAGCCGAAAAAGCCTATATTTTGCATTCGGGAACCGTGAACCATGAACTCGAACGTGCAAAGCCTGAAAACCTTTCTCGGCAGCGCCGCGCGACTTGCCCTGGTCGAAGTGGCCGGTACCAAGGGCTCGACGCCGCGTGAGAAGGGCGCCTTCATGCTTGTTTCGTCGGCGGCGATCTTTGGCACGATCGGCGGTGGTCAGCTCGAATACATGGCCATCGACAGAGCCAGGCAGATGCTCATCTCCCCCCTCGAGGGGGAGATGGCCGCGAAGCGGCCAGAGGGGGTCCTCGCAGGAGGCACCGCAAGGGGGTCGAGCACTGCCGCAACGACCCCACCCGGCGGCTTCGCCGCCACCCTCCCCTCGAGGGGGAGGGGAACCCGCATCGAAGTCGACGAAATCTGCGCCACGCTCGATGTGCCGCTTGGGCCGGAGATCGGCCAGTGCTGTGGCGGGCGCGTCGAGGTGCTGATCCGGCTGGTCGATGCAGCGCTGGCCGCCGAATTGGTTGCGGCGGCGGAAGCCGAGGAAGCCCATCTGCCGCACGTCTACATCTTCGGCGGCGGCCATGTCGGCCAGGCGCTCGCGTCTACGGTAGCGCTTCTTCCCGTGCACGGTGTCGTCATCGAGACGCGGGCCGAGGCGCTGGAAGGCATGCCGGAAACCATCGAGACGCGGTTGACGCCGATGCCGGAAGCCGAGGTGCGCGCCGCCCCGGCCGGCACCGCCTTCGCCATCCTAACCCATGACCACGCGCTCGATTTCCTGATCGTCGCAGAGGCGCTGAGACGCGGCGACGCTGCCTATGTCGGCATGATCGGTTCGAAGACCAAGAAGGCGACATTCAGAAACTGGTTCCTGAAATCGGCGGACGGCACGGAGGCTGAATTTGGCCGGCTCGTCTCGCCGATCGGTGGCGACGCCGTCAAGGACAAGCGCCCGCAGGTGATCGCCGCACTGGCGGCCGCCGAGATCATGACGGCTCTAGTCGTGCACGGGGCGGCCTCAAGTTCCGACCGTCCCCATGACAGGGTGATGGCGAGTTAGACTTGCGCCGCGGCTAAGCCGGCCGTTTCAAGCCGAGATGTTCAGGCAGCGGGACCGCCGCTCTTGTCGAACAGTAGAGCATCCGCGTCCTGCCACAGGCCCTGCACGATGCCTGTGAATTCCTCCGCGCAGCGTCGAAAACCGTGTCCGAAAATCCTCGGGCCTGCTGAAGTTGGTGGCCTCGCGCGGGTAGGGTCAGCGATGCGTTCCAGCCGGCACGGCCGTGGCTGATGACGTTGAGGGGACGCGAAGCGACGCGCTAGATTATAGGCTGATGCGCGAGGGTCGAGGCGCCTCGGAATCGGCAACGATGACCCATCGGCTTTGCTCGTACCTCGACCAAGGTGCGGATTGCCCGGTCAAAACCGCGCAGGACGAAACTAAGTTCGTCCTGCAGCAAGACAAGCCCGGCGAATGGAAGCAGCCGGCGGTCACTTGCCGGCCTGTTCTACCGCCCGGCCAGGATGTCCTTGATCAGCCGCTGGCAGCGCTCCGCCATGAAGTCGAGCAGCAGGCGCACCTTGGGATCCTGCAGCTTCTTGTGCGGATATACGGCGGCGAACTGCACCGGCGTAGGCGGGGTGCTGGCGAGAATGACCTTCAGCCGCCGGTCGCGGATGAACGGCTCGACCTCGAAGCGCGGCTTGTTGATGATACCGCGTCCCGACAGAGCCCAACCGGTCAGCACATCGCCGTCATCGGTGTCGTAAGGCCCGTGCACTTCGAATTTTTGCTGGCCGGCCGGCGTTTGCAAGGTCCAGACATATTCGCGTGCGCCGGAATAGCGCAGCATCAGGCAGTCATGTTTCCTCCCGATCAATTCCTGCGGATCCATGGGCTCGCCGCGCGCCTCAAGATATTTGGGTGCGGCGACCAGCACACGTTCGCATTCCATGATACCGCGCATCCGAAGGCTTGAGTCCTCGATGATGCCGAGCCGGAAGGCGACGTCGATGCCCTCTTTCATGATGTCGACATTGTGGTCCGAGAGCCTGAGCCGCACCTCGATATCAGGGTATTTGTCGTGAAAATCGGGAATGCCCGAGGCCACCAGCCGCCGGCCGAGCCCAAGCGGCGCCGTCACCTTGATGGTGCCGCGCGGCTGGCCGGACAGTGCCGAGACGGCCGCCTCCGCTTCAGTGATCGCCTCCAGAACCTGCTTCGCGCCCGAGTAGAACACGGTGCCGTGCTCGGTCGGCATCAACTGCCGTGTCGTGCGGTTGAACAGCCGGACGCCGAGATGCTTCTCCAGTTCCTTGATACGATTCGAGGCGACCGCCGGCGAAATGCGCATGTCGCGCCCGGCCGCCGACAGATTGCCGAGCTCGACGACGCGGACGAAGACGGCGATGTTGTCGAGATAGGCCATGCGGAGCACCTTCGCCGGTTTGCAGGGATCAACCTAGTATTTTCCAATTTTTTTTGAAAGTCATCGCACACCTCGCCTCTTTCCGTTTACGCGCCACACCTTAAAGTCGCGTCATCGGCAGGGACGACTTCAATGATGGATTTCGCGATTTTCTGGGACTGGCTGAGCTTCGCCGTGCGCTGGCTGCACGTCGTCACCGGCATCGCCTGGATCGGCTCGTCCTTCTACTTCGTCGCGCTCGATCTGGGCCTGCGCCAGCGACCAGGCATGCCCGTCGGCGCCTTCGGCGAGGAATGGCAGGTGCATGGCGGTGGCTTCTACCACATCCAGAAATATCTGGTGGCGCCGGCCGAGATGCCCGAGCATCTGACCTGGTTCAAGTGGGAATCCTACGCCACCTGGCTGTCCGGTTTCGCCATGCTGTGCGTGGTTTATTACGCCGGAGCGGACCTGTTCCTGATCGATCCCAATGTGCTGCCGATGTCGGTGCCAATAGGCATCCTGCTGTCGATGGCGACGATCGGCGTCGGCTGGGTGGTCTATGATCTCCTGTGCCGCTCGCCGCTCGGCAAAAGCGACACCGGCCTGATGCTGGTGCTCTATTGCGTGCTGGTGTTCATCGCCTGGGGACTGACGCATCTGTTCACCGGCCGCGCCGCCTTCCTGCATCTTGGCGCCATCACCGCGACGATCATGTCGGCCAATGTCTTCATGATCATCATTCCGAACCAGAAGATCGTCGTCGCCGACCTCATCGCCGGCCGAAAGCCCGACCCGAAGTACGGCAAGATCGCCAAGCAGCGTTCGCTCCACAACAACTATCTGACGCTGCCCGTACTGTTCCTGATGCTGTCGAACCACTATCCGCTGGCATTCGGGACGCAGTTCAACTGGGTCATCGCCTCGCTGGTGTTCATCATCGGTGTCTTGATCCGCCACTATTTCAACAGCGTGCACAAACGTTCCGGCAACCCGCACTGGACCTGGCTGGGCGCCCTTGTCTTGTTCCTCATCATCATCTGGCTGTCGACCGTGCCGAAGGTGCTGACCGGTGAACCCAAGGCCTCCGCCTCGGCGCAAGTCTATATCGCCTCGGCGCATTTCCCGGCGGTGCGCGACACCGTGCTCGGCCGCTGCTCGATGTGCCATGCCGCGGAGCCGGTCTACGAGGGTATCTACCACGCGCCCAAGGGGGTGGTGCTGGATACGGACGCGGGCATTGCCGATCATGCCCGCGAGATCTACCTGCAGGCCGGCCGCAGCCACGCCATGCCGCCCGCCAATGTCACGGAGATCACCGACAAGGAACGGGCGCTGCTGGTCGCCTGGTTCGAAGGCGCGGGGAAATAAGCATGACCGTGACACTTCTGCGCGGCCGCACGCTGTCCTTCGTGCGCTGGCCGCAAGCCATCGACGACCACTCCGCCTGGCGCTACGAAGAAGATGGCGGCCTGCTGATAAGCGACGGCAGGATCGTTGCATCGGGCGCCTACGCCGATGTCGAGAAACAGCCGGGCGAGGGGACAAAAAAGATCGATCACCGGCCGCATCTGTTGCTGCCGGGCTTCATCGATGCCCATGTGCATTTCCCGCAGATGCAGATCATCGCTTCCTATGGCGCCGAACTGCTCGACTGGCTGAACACCTACACCTTTCCAGAGGAAACAAAATTCGCCAACGCGCAGCATGGCCGCCGCATCGCGCGCCTGTTCCTTGATGAGACGGTGCGCCATGGCACGACGACGGTCGCCGCTTACTGTTCGGTGCATAGGGCGTCGGCGGAAGCCTTCTTCGCCGAGTCGCGCGCGCGCGACATGCTCAACATCGCCGGCAAGGTGATGATGGACCGCAATGCGCCCGAAGGCGTACTCGACACGCCGCAATCCGGCTATGACGACACCAAGGCGCTGATCGCCGAGTGGCACGGCAAGGGCCGCCAGCTTTATGCCATCACGCCACGCTTTGCCATCACCTCCTCACCGGAGCAGATGGAGATGGCCGGCGCGCTGTGCCGCGAACATCCCGACCTGCACATGCAGACGCATCTGTCGGAAAACCACGCCGAAATCGCCTTCACGCAACAGCTCTACCCCTGGTCGCGCGACTACACCGATGTTTACGAACATTACGGGCTGCTTGGCAAAAAGAGCCTGTTCGGCCATTGCATTCATTTGTCGGAGCGTGAGGCGGACGCGCTGTCGGACAGCGGTTCGGTGGCGGTATTCTGCCCGACCTCCAACCTGTTCCTCGGCTCGGGCCTGTTCGACTATCAGCGCTTTCGCCGCCGCGACAAGCCATTGCGCATCGCGGCCGCCACCGATGTCGGCGGCGGCACCAACTATTCGATGCTGCGTACCATGGACGAGGGCTACAAGGTCATCGCGCTCAATGGCGAGAAGCTCAACCCGTTCCAGTCCTTCTGGCAGATCACGCGCGGTAACGCCGAGGCGCTGTCGGTAGTGGACAGGATCGGCACGCTGGAGGATGGCACCGACGCCGATATCGTCGTGCTCGATGCCAGGGCGACGCCGGCGATGCGGCTCAGGATGGAAACGGTCGAGACGCTGGCGCAGGAACTGTTCCTGCTGCAGACGCTGGGAGACGACCGCGCCGTGCGCGAGGTCTATGTCGCGGGGCGGCCCGCCAAGAGCGACATCGCAATTTAGCACTGCGGCGTGTTCCCCGCTTGACCCGGCGGCAGCCATCGGTCAAAGCGTGCGGCGAAGTTGACAGGGGGACGACATGGCCGTTGCTGACGACATCGCTCTGATCAAGAGACAGGAAGAGACGCTTGTCTTCACGGCCTTCGACGAGGCTGTCGCCTTCGAGATCGGTTCGGCCATCCGCGACCGGGCGCTCCGGGAAGACTTGCCCATCATCGTCGACATCAGGACCTTCGACCGGCCGCTGTTCTATGCCGCGATGCCGGGCTCGAACGCTTCCAATCCCGACTGGGCACGGCGCAAAATCAATGTCGTGAAGCGCTATCTCAGAAGCACTTACCGGCTGGTGCTGGAGCAGCAGCGCCCCGACCGCACCTTCAAGATCGGCGAGGGGCTCGATATTGCTGACTATGTGTTGGCCGGCGGCGGCTTTCCGGTTGCGGTCAAGGGCGTCGGTGTTATCGGCGTGATCGCGGTCTCTGGCCTGCCTGAGCGCCAGGATCATGGCGTGGTGGTCGATGCGCTGTGCGATTACCTGGCCATCGATGCAGGCAAGCTTGCTCTGCCGCCGGAAGAAAAATCGTGACGTCAGCGCTGCCCCTCACCCTCACCCTCACCCTCTCCCCGTATAGAGACGGGGAGAGGGGCGTACCAACGCTGGAGCGCTTCCCTTCTCCCCGTCACTATACGGGGAGAAGGTGCCGGCAGGCGGATGAGGGGCGGGGCCAGCCTTGCGGCTATTCGCAAATCGCCGATGGCAGCCAAGGATGACCGTGCTCGATCCCAAATCCTTCCTCATCTCCATCTTCGACGCCGCCGTCGCGGCCGCCGATCCGGAAAAGACCATTCGCGATCATTTGCCGGCAAAGCCGAAGGGCCGCACCATCGTCATCGGTGCCGGCAAGGGCTCGGCGCAGATGGCGGCGGCCTTCGAGAAGGTCTGGGATGGGACGATCGAAGGCCTGGTCGTTACCCGCTACGGCTATGGCGCCAAATGCGAGCGCATCGAGATCATCGAGGCCGCACACCCGGTGCCGGACGCTGCCGGGCTCGAGGCCTCGCGGCGCCTGCTGGAGAAGGTGCAAGGGCTGACAGCGGACGATCTGGTCGTGGCGCTGATTTCCGGCGGCGGTTCGGCGCTGCTGCCGTCTCCGGCCGCCGGCCTGACGCTGGCCGACGAGATCGCCGTCAACGAGGCGCTGCTTGCCTCCGGCGCGCCGATCGCGGCGATGAATACCATCCGCAAACACCTCTCCACCATCAAAGGCGGCCGGCTGGCTGCCGCGGCCTGGCCGGCCAAGGTGGTGTCGCTGGTGGTCTCCGACATCCCCGGCGACAATCCGGCCCTTGTCGCCTCCGGCCCAACCGTTCCCGATGTCGGCAGCCGTGAGAATGCCCTGGCTTCTATATCAGCCTACGGCATGAAACTGCCGGACGCGGTCATGGCGCATATCCAGTCGCCGGCGGCCGACGCCCCAGATCCCGGCGATCAGCGCTTTGCGCGCAACGAGGTGCATCTGATCGCATCGGCCGGCGTGTCGCTGGAAGCGGCAGCGGTGGAAGCGAGGCGGCAAGGCATCGAAGCCGTCATCCTCTCCGATGCCATCGAAGGCGAAGCACGCGAGGTCGGCGGCGTCCACGCGGCCATCGCCCGCGAAGTGGCGACGCGCAACCGGCCCTTCCAAAAGCCGGTTCTGATCCTCTCGGGCGGGGAGACCACCGTCACGCTGCGGGCCAAAGGCAAGGGTGGCCGCAATTCGGAATTCCTGCTTGCCTTCGCCATTGGCATCAATGGCATCGAAGGCATTCACGCCCTGGCGGCCGACACTGACGGCATCGACGGCTCGGAAGACAATGCCGGCGCCTTCGCCGACGGCTCGACCGTTTCGCGCATGCGCGCGGCGGGTGTGGATGCCAAGGCGATGCTGGCCAGAAACAATGCCTGGACGGCCTTCAATGCCGTTGGCGATCTCTTCGTGCCCGGCCCGACCGGCACGAACGTGAACGATCTCCGAGCAATTCTCATCCGCTAAACCGGCAGATCAAGCCGCTATCAGCTTCTTCACCTGCTTCATATCCTGCAAAAACCGCTCGCGTTCGGCTTCTTTGCCGGCGCGATCCCGAATGCGCAGGATGAAGGAGGGATGGATGGTGAGGAAGACACGCAAGCCATCCTCGCGTTCGATCACCTGGCCCCGCATCTTGGTCACCGGGACCGCCTTGCCAAGCAGGGATAGCGCCGCCGTGGCGCCGAGCGCCACGGCGAGATTCGGCTTGATCAGGTCAAACTCGTGGTCTAGCCACCAGCGGCAGGCTTGAACCTCGCCGACATTCGGCTTGGAGTGGATGCGGCGTTTTCCGCGCGGTTCGAATTTGAAATGCTTGACCGCGTTGGTGACGTAGACCTTCAGCCGGTCGACCCCGGCATCGTCCAATATGGCATCGAAAACCTTGCCCGCCGGGCCGACGAACGGCTGGCCGGCGAGGTCTTCCTGGTCGCCCGGCTGTTCGCCGACGAAAATCACCTTGGCGTTGTCAGGCCCCTCGCCGAATACGGTCTGCGTCGCATCGCGCCAAAGCGGACAGCGGCGGCATCCCTTGGCGGCCTCGCGCAATTCGGAAACCGTGTGCGCGTCGCGGTCATCAGGCGCTTCGGTAGCCTCATGCTTAGGCCAGTGCCTCGCCTGCACCTTGGCGTGGTGCGGCGCGGGCGTTGTCGGCATCTTCGCAATCATATCCCTGGCGGCCTCGTCCGCTCCTGCGATCAAGTCAGGAATGAGCGAGGCCTCGGGAAGGTTCCGCCAATATTTCTTCGGCATCTCCTTTTGCATGGCCTTCACCTTGAGGCGTGCCGGATTGAAGATGTTCTCGAAATAAGTCCTCCACAGCGTCTCGGTGTCGTCCTTGTCTGGCGCATCGCCCTTGGCCGCGCCCGGCCCGATCGCCAGCCTCTCGCCATCCCAATCGGCGGACGCGTAAGGCGTCAGGATCGTCCAGCGCATGCCGGTAAAACGCCTGACGAAGAAATCCGCATTGCGCTCGACGATGAAATGGTCGGGTTCGAACCAGGCGACATAGCGTTCATCCTCGCCGTCGCCGATCTTCCGGAAGCGGACGAAGGCGTGCATCTTGTGGCTGTCGCGCCGCACTGCCTTTTCCATGGTTTCAAGCCGTTTGGTGTCGGGATCCGATGCGATCGCCAGCAATTTGGGCTCGGTGCGCAGCCGCCACAGCAGCCTGTAGAGAAAGGCGAAACGTCCGGGATCGGAATGGCAGAAGGCGGTCTCGGCGTGGCCGATGAAATCGCGTGGCACAATGAGTTCAGCGCCCTGCGGCACGTCAGGCAAGTCGCTTGGCGGCCGGTCGAGACCGGCTACGACATGCCAGCTGATGTCCTCGGGGCTGACCTCATTCAACGCCAGCCGCCGAGCCGCGTCGCGCCAGCCGGCGAAATCGGTCTGGCTTTCAAGCCAAACGGTGTGGCGGGTGAGGTCGAGCTCGGCCGGCGGCATCGTCAAAACAGCGCCAGTTGTTCGCAGGATTGCACGATCTTGCCGCGCAGTCCGGCCTTGTCCGTGAGCGCGCCTGGCGACCAGCCTTCGGCGATGATGAAGGGCCTGAGCTTGGCGATCGAATGGCAGAGCCGGCCGACATCCTCGAGCCGCAGTCGCCGGTAGCGGCGGGTTTCGAGGATTTTCGCGACAACCTTGGTTCCCAGGCCAGGCACGCGCAGCAGCGCTTCGCGGTCGGCGCGGTTGACGTCGACGGGGAAGCGTCCCCGGTTGCGCAGCGCCCAGGCAAGTTTCGGATCGATGGCGAGATCGAGCATGCCATCGCTGCTGCCGGCCAGGATTTCAGGCTGCGAAAATCCGTAGAAGCGCATCAGCCAGTCGGCTTGGTAGAGCCGGTGTTCGCGCATCAGCGGCGGCTTCCGCAGCGGCAGCGATGACGAGGAATCGGGGATAGGACTGAAGGCCGAATAATAGACGCGCCGCAAATGGTAGCTGCCATAAAGCCGGGCGCTGGCGTGCAGGATTCCGTCGTCGGAGGTGTTGTCCGCGCCAATGATCATCTGCGTCGACTGGCCACCCGGGGCGAAGCGTTCTCGTTTTTTGGTCCGCAACGTCGGCTCGGCTTTTTCCTCCATCTTCCGGCGCAAATTGGCCATGGAAAGCCGGATTGTCTCCGGCCTCTTTTCCGGCGCCAGCTTCTTCACACCCTCGTCGGTGGGCAACTCGACATTGATCGACAGGCGGTCGGCATAGAGCCCGGCCTTCTCGATCAGGTCCGCCGAACTCTCGGGGATGGTTTTGAGATGGATATAGCCGGAGAATTTTTCCTCCAGCCGCAGCCGCCGCGCCACCTCGACCATCTCGCCCATGGTCTCGTCAGGCGAACGGATGACGCCCGAGGACAGGAAAAGCCCTTCGATATAATTGCGCCGGTAGAAATCCATGGTCAGCTTCACCACCTCGTCGATGCCGAAGCGGGCGCGCCGGACATTCGAGGACGAGCGGTTGATGCAATAGCTGCAGTCGTAGATGCAGAAATTGGTCAGCAGGATTTTCAACAGCGAGATGCAGCGGCCGTCCGGCGCGAAGGAATGGCAGATGCCCATGCCTTCGGTGGAGCCGATGCCGCCGGATTTCAAAGAGTCCTTTTTCGCCGCGCCCGATGAGGCGCAGGAGGCGTCGTATTTGGCGGCGTCGGACAGGATTGCCAGTTTCTCACGAACAGGGAGTGCGCTCATTTGTTCATGATATGTTCCGGAAGGCCAATGCGCCAGCTCATTTGATGGTGCCGGCGAAAAAGTGATCGCCGCCGGTCCCCCGGATCAGACTTCGTGCAGATAGAGATGATAGTCCAGCTCGCTCACCGTGCGCGCCACGCGCAGGTACTCGGACTGCTTGATCGCCACAAAGGTGCGGTGCAGGTCCTCGCCGAGCGCGCCCTTCAGGAAGCTGGACGCCTTGGCCGCTTCGATGGCGGCCCGCCAATCGGCCGGCATCGTCGTGCGGGTGACGGCCGCTTCATAGCCATTGCCGGTCGTTTCGGGGCCGGGATCGAGCCCTTCGTCGAGGCCCTTGACGATGCCGGCAAGCACCGTCGCGGCAATCAGATACGGATTGGCGTCGACGCCTGATGGACGATGCTCGATGCGCCGGTTCTTTGCATCGCCGGCCGGCACGCGCAACGCCACCGAGCGGTTGTTGACGCCCCAGCTCGGCGCCACCGGCGCATAGGATTGCGAGACGAAGCGCCGCCAGGAATTGGCATGCGGCGCAAACACCAGCATTGATTCCGCCATGGTCTGGATCAGCCCGCCGAGGCCACGCAGCAGCGGCAGCGACCAGCTCTCGCCGGCGGCTTCCGCAAAGACGTTTCGGCCGTCCTTGTCCTGCAGCGAGACATGGAAATGCATACCGGAGCCGGCATATTTCTCGATCGGCTTGGCCATGAAGCAGGCGGTGACACCATGGCGGCGCGCCTGCGCCCGCACCAGCCGCTTCAGCATGACCAGATCGTCGGCCGCCCGCATCACGTCCTTGCGGTAATTCAGCGTCAGTTCGTACTGGCCGGGCGCATATTCGGAAATCACCGTCTCGGCCGGAATGCCTTGCGCCTTGGCGGCGGCGTAGATGTCGGAGAACAACGGCTCCATGCCGTGCAGATGGTCGACTGAATAAACTTCGGTCTTGCCCGAGACGCGGCCATCGAGTACCGCGCGCGCCGGCTGCACCTTGCCGTCGGCATCGCGCTCATTGGCCAGCAGAAAAAACTCGAGTTCGAAGGCACCGGCGGGATAGAGTCCCTTGGCGGCCAATATGTCGACCTGCCGGGCAAGCGCCAGCCGCGGATCCGACGACATTGGCTGGCTGTCGAGATGATACATCGCCATCAGCAGTTGGCCGCGCGGTGGCTTCGTGCCGTAAAGCGGCACCAGCGTGCCCGGAATCGGCCAGGCCCTCAGGTCGCCGTCGCCGCTGTCCCAGATCAGCCCGGTTTCGTGCACATCCTCGCCGGTGATGTCGAGGCCGAGAATGGAGATCGGCATATGCCGGCCGCCCTCGAAAATGCTTTTCAGCTCATGTCTGCGCACGATCTTGCCGCGCCCCACACCATTGGCGTCGGTCAGCACGATATCGAAGGCCTCGATCTCGGGATGGGCGTCGAGGAAGGCTTGCGCCTCGGTGGGCGTCGAGCCCGAAGGTGAGGTCATGATCGCACTCAAATTTGGCTTGGGCGCTTGTCTCACGCCGCAAGCTTTGCCGCAACCGCGCCGAACGCGGCGATCAGCCGGTTGACCTGGGTGCCTGACGTTGCCGGCGAGATCAGCATCATGTTGTGGAACGGTGCGATCAGCACGCCGCGATTGACCAACGCGACATGGATGGCAGCCTCCAGTTCCGGCGCATGCGCAACTTCCGCCTCGGCACCATTGCGCAGCGGGCCGGGCGCGCAGATGAACTCGACGCGTGCCCCGACGCGGGAGACATGCCAGGGCAGATTGTAACGATCGATCACGCCGGTCAGCCCGGCATCGAGCCTCCGCGCCAGATGATCCATGCGGTCATAATTCTCCTGCGTCATCACCTCCTCGAGCGTGGCGCGCATGGCGGCGAACTGCAGCGGGTTGGCCGACAGCGTCGTGCCCATGCCGGAATATCCCGGCTCTTTCGTTCTGTTATAGTCGGCATAGCGCGAGGCGACCTCCTCGCTCATGCCCCAGACACTTGCCGGCACGCCGCCGGCAATCGGCTTGCCCAGCACGAACAAGTCGGGCTCCAGCCCATATTTACTGGTGTAACCACCGGGACCGGTCGAGATCGTATGCGTCTCGTCGATCAAGAGCAGGGTGCCGGCTTCACGCGTCAATTTTCGCAGCGCATCATGGTAGCCAGAGTCGGCAAGTACCATGCAGGAATTGGTCAGCACCGGCTCGGCGATGACGCAGGCGACGTCCCTGTCCTTCAATGCGGCCTCGAGAGCGGCGACATCGTTGAATTCGATGACCTTGGCCGTGCGGGTCAGGTCGCGGAATTCGCCCGCCAGTCCCGGCCGGTTGACGGGCTTGCCGTCGATCAGCCGCACCATCGTCTCGTCCACCGAGCCGTGATAGCAGCCGTTGAAGACCAGGATCTTCTCCCTGGAGGTGACGGCGCGGGCGACGCGCAGCGCAAAGCGATTGGCGTCGGTCGCCGTGGTCGCGATCTGCCAGAACGGCAGGCCGAAGCGCTGCTGCAGCAGCGGCCCGATGGCCAGCGCATCCTCGGAAGGCAGCATATAGGTCAGGCCGCGCCCGGCCTGGCGGCGAATGGCGCGCGCCACCGGTGGAGGCGAGTGGCCAAACATCGAACCGGTGTCGCCGAGGCAGAAATCGTCGAGCTTGTTGCCGTCCATGTCGGTGATCGTGGCGCCTCGGGCGCTGTCGACCAGGATCGGAAACGGTGTCGGCCAATCGTTCATCCAGTGCATCGGCACGCCGCCGAAGAAGCCGGGCAGGCCGTTGCCGACCTTGGTTTGTGATCTCGGCCGCGCCTCGCGAAAGGCTGCCCCTTCCGTCTCGCGCAATTGCGCGATGCGGTCGCGGCTGATCCCGCCGATGGTCTTTGAACTATCGCTGCCGTGCATGAAAATCCCTCTGGCTCATTCCTACTTACCCAATCCACCTCCGCAACGGCAATTGGCCGTGCGTCCGTTCTGCATTGGCTCAGTCGCCTGCGGCGGGCGCTTGACCCCGCTTGCGAAGTCGGCGCCAATGCTGTCGGCAACGACAAGCGGGGGAAAGAATGCGGACGATCATCTGCGTGACCATGCTCTTCCTGTCGGCCGGTACGGCGTTCGCGACCGGCGGTATCTGGTGCACCGTCGATGATCCACAGGTCAAATTCCAGGTTGATGCCGGCGTCACCACGGGCATGGGCGGCCCGACTTTCAATTTCCGCGGCGACCTCGAAATCAAGGCAAGGCCTACGGGTGATCCATTGCGCAAGACGGTGTTCGAGGATGCGAACCTCACCCAGTATTGGCTCGACGACAAGGAACTGCGGCTGAACATCTACCACGAGCAGCAGGTCGCCAAGATCTACAGTTCGGTCGAATTGACGATCCTGACCAGGGCCAGCGACGAGGGCGTCTATGACGGGCATTACAAGCTCGCTGTCTATGACAGCACCGCCGACAAGGAAAGCGACGGCAAGCCCGTCGATCTGACCGGCAAGGTCTCCTGCGGGGCCGAGTGATCGGCCATCCCGGCTAGGCCGTGATGTCGATGACGCCACAGTCGCCGGCGGCGCTGCCGAAGGCGACGCGGCGTTCTTCCCTGTCCCACATCATCGTGGTGATGGCGCCCTTGCCCGGTCGCCGCAAAAGCACTTCCTTGGCGTCGGAAAAGCGCACGGCCATCACCATGCCGTCGTCGTAACCGACTGCGACGACGTCCTGGCTCGGATGGCAGGCGACCGCCGTCACCATGGCATTGCCGCGCGTGCCGAGTTCCAGCGGCGCCTTGCCCATCGGGCCGTCCTTGCCCGAAAACGGCCAGACGATCGCCGCCGGCGCGCCGGAACTGGCCAGCCACTTGCCTTTCACGCTCCATGACAGGCTTTTGACCTTGCCGGGATAGCCGCTCATGCGCATGTGCTTGCCGTCGGCCAGCTTCCAGCCATGCAGGGCGTTTTCCTGCATGGTGGTGACCAGAAAGGCGCCGTCCGGCGAGAAGGTGATGCCGGTGTGCGCGCCCGCCCATTCCAGTTCCACCGGCTTGCCCTCGGCGGCGGGGAAATGCAGCGTCGCGCCATTGTAGCGGGCGACGCCGAAGCGCATGCCCTTGGGCGAGAAGGCCAGCCCCTCGACCGAGCGCGGATGGGCAAATTCCCGGGTCTTGCCATCGGCGAAGCGCACGAAGGCGGTCTTGCCCGTGGCATACGCGATGGCGCCTTGCGGCCCGGCGGCAACGCTGGTGATCCATTTTTTTCCCGCGTTCGCCACCTCCTGGGTCTCGCCGCCGGCTTTCACGGCAAAAACCTTGCCGTCCTCGCCGCCGGTGATCAGCCGGTCGTTGGCCGCGTCATGGAAGGCGGCAAGCAGCCCGTCATTGGCCTGCACCGTCTTGTGGCCATTGTCGAGCCGATGGACAGCACCATCGGCCAGCGCGAAATGCGGCACGTCGCCGAGGAAGACGGCGGCGACGCAATGGCCTTCGAGATCAAGCGGGGCAACTGTGGGCATGGGTTATCTTTGTTCGACTGGATTAGAATTGTAGAGGCGGCTTACTCGACGTTTGCGGTTCCGACAACCATCGGGATTGGCAAGTGATGAAGGGGCAGGCGTCAAAGCAGCCCCTTGGCTCGTAGATCCGCAGCGAATGCTGCCAACGGCATCACCAGAGTCAAATCCGATCCTGTGAGACGCTCGGCGCCGTAGCTTGCATACCACTTTGCCGCCCGCTCGCTCTTGGCGTCGATGATGAGCAGAATGCCGCCCCCTTCTCCCGCAAGCCGCAGGCAGCGCAATGCCGCTGCGGCAAGCAACTGACCTCCGAGGCCTTGCCCGGCGACGGTGCGATCGGTGGCAAGACGGCCAAGCTTGAAGCCGGAAACTTCGTGTCGTGCCAAGCCTCTCGTCAGGGCTGCGGGAACGGCTTCATGAGCGACGGCGGACGGCGCGATCGTATAAAAACCGAGTACACGTTCCGAAGCTGTATCGCCGATCGCGCAGAAGGTCTTGGCCGCATTCTGATCATGACTCTGTCGCGCGAACCGCTGCAGAAATTCGTTCATCTGCAGGTCGCCACAATCGAAGGACGCTCGATCGTGGCGTTTTGCTATTGGCTCCTCGTGCCAGGACGGAAGAGTCACAAAGTGTCCGGCAAGGCCGCAATCGCCGCCTTGAGCCTGGCGTTGGGTTTTGGCGGGTGTTCCAGCAGGTCCAGGATGCGCTTAAAGTCGCGGTCGGACACCTTCGTCACTTCAGCCGCATCAATCACCGCCTGCGCCGCAGGCACGATCTTATCGAGGATGAAGTCTGCCATGTCTTTGTGCGAGAGCGCAGCGGCGCGCGCGATCATCGCCTTCTCCGAAGGGGGAATGCGGATTTGGTAGCGCTCGGTCTTGTTGTCCGCAGGTCTAGGCATGGTCATTCCTCATCGCGATACGTACACATGATATGTGTACGTATCGCACAATTCAAGCTTTGAATCGTGTGGCTGAACCTAGGCCCGGCAGGCGTCAAAGCTCTTCTTCAGCCGTTCAGCGTCGAGTTCGCGTCCGATGAACACCAGCCGGCTTTCGTGCTTTTCGCCGTCCTTCCAGGCGCGCTGGTGGTCGCCCTCGATGATCATGTGCACGCCTTGGATGACATAGCGCTCGTCATCGCCCTTGAGCGCGATGATGCCTTTCAGCCGCAGGATGTTGGGGCCTTCCATCTGGGTGACCTTCTCGATCCACGGGAAGAATTTCTTCGGGTCCATCTCGCCGCCGCGCAGCGACACCGACTGCACCGTCACGTCATGGATGTCGGACGGATGAGCGTGATGGTGGTGGTCGTGCCCATCGTGGTCGTGGTGATCATGATCGTGGTGATCGTGTTCATCATGCGCTTCGAGGAAATGCGGATCGTTCTCCAGCGCCCTGGACAGGTCGAAGGCGCCACGGTCGAGCACTTCCGACAGGGCGACGCCGGCGCGCGTCGTGCGGTGAATTTTGGCGGCCGGGTTGATCGCGCGGATCGTCGCCTCGACCTTGGCGAGTTCTTCCGGGGTGACGAGGTCGGTCTTGTTGAGCACGACGACGTCGGCGAAGGCGATCTGGTCCTCGGCTTCCTTGGAATCCTTGAGCCTGAGCGGCAGGTGCTTGGCGTCGACCAGGGCCACCACGGCATCGAGCTTGGTCTTGGAGCGCACGTCGTCGTCCATGAAGAAGGTCTGCGCCACCGGCACAGGATCGGCGAGACCCGTGGTCTCGACGACGATGGCGTCGAAGCGGCCGGGCCGCCGCATCAGGCCCTCGACGACACGGATCAGGTCGCCGCGCACCGTGCAGCAGACGCAGCCATTGTTCATCTCGTAGATCTCCTCGTCTGATTCCACGATCAGGTCGTTGTCGATGCCGATCTCGCCGAATTCGTTGACGATGACGGCGTAGCGCCTGCCGTGGTTTTCCGACAGGATGCGGTTGAGCAGCGTCGTCTTGCCGGCGCCGAGATAGCCGGTGAGGACGGTTACGGGGATCTGTGTCTGCGCTTCGCTCATGGCTTGCCTCGAAATGACTAGGCCCTGAAATTCAGGCCGCGAAAAGGGATTGTCGGTTCCATATAGGATGTGCGCCGGGCTTTTGCACGGGGCAAACCATGGGCCAAAGCTGCCGACCGGGATTGTCCCGGCATCATGGCCGCGGAAGCGGCCGCCGTCCCCGGCGGCGGAATGATCAACGGGCCTCTTGCCAGGGCTGTCCGGTCGTCGGATGGCATTCACGCAGCGGTCGCTCCGAATTCCCTTCACCCGAAACTCGTTTGTCATCTAACTGAAATAAACATCTGGCATCACCACGGCGGACACCGCAAATGCTTGCCGGCAAAGCTGTTTCGGATGCCGGAATCTTTTTCGATCGTCGATTGCCAACCGGCCGGCTGCGTCTATGCTGTGCGCACCGGTACGGCCGAAGAGGGATGACCATGGCCAAGGCGGACAAGACTGCAACGATGAGCCGGCTGCATTCAGCGGCAAGGCTGGCAAGGACCGCGCTGGCGGCACGGCTCCTGGCGCATGGCTTTTACGCCGGCCAGGACCAGATCATGCTGGCGCTGGACCGTGAGGACGGCCAGACGCCGGGCAATCTCGCCGGTCGCCTCGGCGTGCGTCCGCCGACCATCACCAAGACCATCAACCGGCTGCAGGCACAGGGTTTTCTGGAGAAACGCGCGTCCGACTCCGATGCCCGCCAGGCCCATATCTTCCTCACCGATACCGGCCGTGAAACCATCCGCGCCATTGAGAAGTCGGTGAAGAAGACCGAAAAGCAGGCGCTTAAGGGCCTCGACAAGAAGGACCAGAAGGCGCTGTTCAAGCTGCTCGCCCGCATCGAGGCCAACCTCTCCAACGAGGAACTGGTGCTGATCGATGACGACGCCGAGTCGGATGACTGATCTCTCCGGCCGTCAGGCTGCCGCGGTATTTCCGTGGATCAAGGACGACCAACGGCCCGGCGTCATGCCGAACGCTTTCTTGAATTGCCTGTTGAAGTGGCTCTGGTCGCTGAAGCCGGCCTCGATCGCGATCTGTGCCAAGGGCACGCCGGCGGCGATCATCCTGCGCGCGCGCTGAAGCCGGCGCATTACCAGGAAACGATGCGGGCTGGTCGAGAAGGCCGCGCGGAAATGTCTCGACAGGGCATAGCGGTCGAGACCCGTGACGGCTTCCAACTCACCCGAACGCACGGGCCGGTCGAGGTTTTCCGTGAGATACTCACCCGCCAGTGTCGCCGCCCGCCACGCCGCCCCGGCTATTGGCTTTGCCGGCTTGCCGGCATGCCGGTTCAGACTTTGCATCAGTCGCGCCAGGAAGTCGTCGACGAACAGCTCGTCGAGTTCCTGCTCCAACGGCCCGAGCGCCGACAGCAGGGTCGCGCAGAAGGCCTCGTCCGTCACCACGCCGTCCCTGACGAAGGGCAGCGCCGTGCCGCCGAGACAGTCGAGCATCAGTGACGGCTCAAGATAGAGCATCCTGTAGCGCAGGCCTTCTTCCGTGCCGGCGCCGCCATCGTGCAACTCGTCCGGATGCAGCACGATGACCTGGCCGGGCAGGCTCAGCCGTGCCGCGCCGCGATAGCGGAAGGTCTGCACGCCGCGCAGCGTCACCCCGATCGCGTAGGTGTCGTGGCGATGCGGATCGAAGGCGCTGCCGTGAAACCGCGCCTCGATGCGCTCCATCCCCACGGGGTCGCGAGCGGAGATGATGCAGTTTTCAGCGGCATCGGCGCACAAACGTCCAAGACCCTCGAAGGCCTGGCGGTCTAGATCGAACGACATCGTCTCCTTCAGCCTCGTTACACGGGGCCTAACTTTGAATGGCTTGTTTTCTCATGTTCGATACGAAATTTGCAATCGTACTGCGGCAAGACCTGGCCGTCTGGCAGAAACTCAACGTCACCGCCTTCCTGACCAGCGGCATTGTCGCGCAATTCCCCGACATCATCGGCGAGCCCTATCGCGACCGCACCGGCAATCTCTACAATCCCCTGTCGATCCAGCCGGTCATCGTGCTCTCGGCCGACCAGGCAACGATGAGTGCGATCCATCGGCGTGCGCTGGAACGCGGCGTCACCACCTCGCTCTATGTCGAGGAGATGTTCTCGACCGGCTTCGATGCCGCCAACCGCGCCGTCTTTGCCGAGTTCGCGCCCGAAGATGCCAAGGTGGTCGGCATAGCGCTGCGCGCCGAGAAGAAGGTGGTCGACAAGATAACCAAGGACGCCCGCATGCACGCGTAGCGCCCGAAGGCTAAGCCTGACGCCGACTGTTGTTGTACCAGCGAGCTTAGGCGCGGCTGCGGGCGACAATTGGCTTGCCGGCAAGCCGCAATTCCCGCAAAGGTGGGGTTCCAGCCCAGCTTTTCCCCGGCCTGCACGTGAATCCTTCCCAAAGACATGTCGAAAGCGCGACGCCGCCGGTGGCGATCCTGTGCATGCTGACCACCTATGTCTTCTTCACCTTCCTCGACACCAGCAGCAAATATCTCGTCCTGGCCGGCGTCTCCGTCCTGATCGTCGCCTGGGTGCGCTTTGCCGTGCATGTCGTGCTGGTTGGAGCGCTGCTGCGTGGCTGGCGCGAACCGAGGCGATTTCGGCCGGTCAACCTGCCGGCGCATGTGATGCGCGGCGCGTTCCTGTTCGGCTCGACCATGTTCAATGTCCTGGCGCTGCGCTCCCTGCAACTGGCCGAGACGACGTCGATCTATTTCTTCGGGCCGATGGTGATCACCGCCCTTGCCGGGCCGCTGCTCGGCGAATGGGCCGGATGGCGGCGCTGGCTGGCTATCCTGGCCGCTTTCGCCGGGGTCCTGATCATCACGCGGCCCGGTGTCGGCGTTTTCGGCATCGGACATCTCTTCGCGCTCGGCTCGATGCTGTCGAACTGCTTCTATGTCATCATGACGCGCCGCATGTCGGCGACCGAGACTCCGGAGAGCCTGATCTTGTTCTCGGCGTTGGCGCCGACGGTCCTGCTGCTGCCCTTGCTGCCGTTTTCATTTTCCCTGCCGCATGATGGCTGGCACTGGTCCGTGCTGCTCATGCTTGGCGTGTTCGGCGGTGTCGGCCACTGGTTGCTGGTCCAAGCCTATCGGCTGGCGACGACCACAGCGCTCGCGCCATATCCCTATTCGCAAATGGTGTGGATGATCATTTCGGGCTGGCTTGTCTTCAAGCAGTTCCCCGACCGCTGGACGCTGGTCGGCGCCGCCATCATCGTCGCCAGCGGCCTCTACATCGTCCATCGCGAACATCGGCTCAGGCTGCGCAGCCGTGCGGCCTCGGATGTCGAGGCCGAGGCGCTGGCAAAAAAACTTTGATTTGGCCCGGATCGATGGCATAAGGCCGCCCTTAAACAGTTTAAAAAAACGACGGGGAGCGAAAGGCTGGCACAGAAGATCAAGCTGTCGACGATCGCGGATGCGCTCGGCGTGTCCACGGCCACCGTATCCTTGGCACTGCGCGACAGCCCGCTGGTTGCCGGCTCGACGCGCGACCGCATTAAGGAACATGCGCGCGCCATCGGCTATATCTACAACCGCCGCGCCGCCAGCCTGCGCACCTCGCGCTCGGGCATTGTCGGTGTCGTCGTCCACGACATCATGAACCCGTTCTTCGCCGAGATTCTGCGCTCGATCGAGAGTGAGCTCGACCGCAGCCGACAGACCTTCATCCTGTCCAATCACTACGATCAGCTCGAAAAACAGCGCACCTTCATCGATACATTGCTGCAGCTCGGCGCCGATGGCGTCATCATGTCGCCGGCTATCGGCACGCCGGCGTCCGATATCGTCATGGCCGAGGAGAATGGGCTGCCGGCGGTGCTGATCGCACGCACCGTCGAGGGCGCCGACGTGCCGGTGTTTCGCGGCGACGATGCCTATGGCACGGGCCTCGCCACCAACCATCTGATCTCGCTTGGCCACAAGCGCATCGCCATGATCGGCGGCACCGACCAGACCTCGACCGGCCGCGATCGCTATCAGGGCTATGTGAACGCCATGGAGGCAGCCGGGCTTGAAGTCAGGCCATCCTGGCGCATATCAGGCCCGCGCACCAAGCAGGCCGGTTTCGAGGCCGCCGGGCAGTTTCTGGCGCTGAAGGACAGGCCTACCGCGGCCTGCTGCTGGAACGACCTCGTCGCCATCGGCCTGATGAACGGCATTGCGCGTGCCGGCCTTGTGCCGGGCGTCGACATCTCCGTCACCGGCTATGATGACCTCGAAGAGGCGGCGATAGCCACGCCGGCGCTGACCACCGTCTGGAACGGCCAGCGCGAGGTCGGCCGCCGCGCCGCCAGTGCGCTGCTCGACAAGCTCAACGGGCAGACGGTGCGGCCCTCGCAGGAATTGATCAAGCCGGAACTGCATGTGCGCCAGTCGACCGGCAAGCCGGTGGAGCGTGCATGACCAAGGCCGAACAATTGGGAGCCGTTGCCATTCTGGTGCCGGCCGATTTCAGCGACCACGCCGTCGCGCGTATCGACCGGACGTTCAATCGCATCGGCATCGAGCGCGCCGATCCCGCGCTGGTCACCGACGAGATGCGCCGCGCGGTGCGTGGCATCGCATCCTTTGCCGGCATCAGTGCGGCGATGATCGATGCGTTGCCGAAGCTCGAACTCATAGCCTCGTTCGGCGTCGGCTACGATTCGGTCGATGTCGGCCATGCGGCGGCGAAGAACATCATGGTCACCAACACGCCCGACGTGCTGACCGAAGAGGTCGCCGACACCGCGATCGGGCTGCTGATCAACACGGTGCGCGATCTGCCGCGTGCCGAAACCTGGCTGCGTGACGGCAGCTGGGCGAAGAAGGGCAACTATCCGCTGAGCCGGCTGACCTTGCGCGCGCGCCGCGTCGGTATTTTCGGCATGGGCCGCATCGGACAGGCCATTGCACGGCGGCTGGAGGCCTTCGGCCTGCCGATCGCCTATCACAACCGGCGCCGGGTCGAAGGCCTGTCCTACCAATACCATGACACGCTGAAGGGCTTGGCCGAGGAAGTCGACACGCTGATTTCGGTGGCGCCCGGCGGTGCTTCGACACAGAAAGCGGTCAATGCCGCGATCCTGTCGGCGCTCGGCGCGAACGGCGTCTTCGTCAACATCGGCCGCGGCAGTACCGTCGACGAGGCGGCCCTTGCGGCCGCTCTCGCCGACGGCACCATCGCCGCGGCCGGGCTCGATGTCTTCGCCGACGAGCCGAATGTCCCCAAAGCGTTGCTCGACTTACCAAACGCCTCTCTGTTGCCGCATGTCGGCTCGGCCTCGGAGCATACACGCCGCGCCATGGCCGATCTGTGCGTCGACAATCTGGTGTCGTGGTTCAGCGACCGCAGGCCGCTGACACCAGTGCCCGAGACGGCGCATGTGAAGGCTCGCCCTTGAGCGGTGGCACTGCCACACTTATTAACGTCCGCTTAACCCTTTGAAATCATTCTTTCCTGTGTGCTGGATGAGGAATGATGAAAACGCTTTTCGCATTGATCGGTGCCGCCGCGCTGTTTGGCGGCGTTCAGCTGTTTCATGACGGCAGCGGGGAAAGCATTGCCAATGAGGCCACGCCTTCCAATGCCTACAGACTGATTGCCAATGGCGACGAAGGCGCATGCGCGGTCACGCGCGGCGCCTCGGTCTCGGATGGCCTGTCGCTGCTGACGGTGGCGCCGAATTGCCGACGGCTCCTGCCGGGCCTCGAGCGGGCTAAATTCTGGCGCGAGCAAAACGACGGAACCGTTGCCTTCAGCGCCAACGGCATCGATCCGATCGTCACCTTTGCCGTGGCTGATGGCGATGGCTACGAATCCTACGCGCCGGCCCAGCCGTTGCTGTCGCTGGCATCAGACGGTGGCCTGAAACCTGGAAACTGACTACTCCGCCGCCGCCCGCGCGCCGGCTTTCGCGGCGGCATGCAGGCGCACCGCATCGCCGAAAGCGCGAAAAATCTTGGCGGAATTACTGTCCGACTTGACCCAGTATTCGGGATGCCACTGGACGCCGACGGCGAAGGCGCGGGCGCCCTTGACCGAAACCGCTTCGACCGTGCCGTCGGTGGCGACAGCCTCGATCTCGAGCTTCGATCCCAGCCGGTCAATCGCCTGGCGATGCAAGGAATTGACCTTGATGTCGCCGGCGCCGAACACGCCGGCCAGGCAACTGCCTGCCTTGATCGAAATGGTCTGGTGAATGGCGAAGCGCTCATCCTGTTTGTCGCTCACCGCCGCACGGTGGTCCAGCGACCCCTCGCGTTCCTGGATCTCGGTGCCCAGTGTGCCGCCGAGCGCCACGTTCAATTCCTGGATGCCGCGGCAGATGGCAAGCAGCGGCACGCCACGCTCGATAGCCTTGCGGATCAGCGGCAGCGTCGTGGAGTCGCGCGCGGTGTCATAGGGGCCGTTCGCTTCGCTGGCATCGCCGCCATAGAGCGAGGGGTCGACGTTGGATTTCGAGCCCGTCAACATGACGCCGTCGACCGACGACAGAAGTTCGTCGAAGTCCAGCCGGTCGCCGAACGATGGCACGAGCAGTGGGAAAACGCCGGCACCTACGATTGCTGCTTCCAGATATTGTTGGGGGGCGGCATGCCAGGTGTAGTTGTCGAACTGACGGACGTCGGTCGATATGGCGACGAGCGGCTGCTGCATTTTGGGTCTGTCTTCCATCTGGCAAGGGATGTCCTGCCTCTAAATAAGCGATCCCCGGGCATTTTTCCAGCCAAGTCTCAGCGTGTCGCATGGGCCACGAAACCGCCTGTTAGACTATAGTTGCAGGGTCGCATGGCTTCGCCATCAAATCCGGCCGCCGTGCTGGACTCGACTCCTTGCCCGTGTATTGTTTCGAGCGAACCGATGCGGGAGCCGAGGATTTCCCGAACGTCGGTTTGTTGGTCCAAAAGGGAGGAACTGCATGGATCGTCGTTCATTTATCCGCAAGGCCGGCGTCACCGGCGTCGGCGCAGCCGCGGCGGCGGCCACGCTCGCCGCACCGGCAATCGCCCAGTCCAACCCCAAGGTGACATGGCGATTGGCGTCGTCCTTCCCGAAGTCGCTCGACACCATCTATGGCGGGGCCGAAGTGTTCTCCAAGATGCTGTCGGAAGCCACCGACGGCAATTTCCAGATCCAGGTCTTTGCCGCGGGCGAGCTTGTTCCCGGCCTGCAGGCCGCCGATGCCACCACGGCCGGCACGGTCGAGGCCTGCCACACGGTGGCATATTATTACTGGGGCAAGGACCCGACATGGGCGCTGGGTGCGGCGGTGCCCTTTTCGCTCAACGCGCGCGGCATGAATGCATGGCACTACCATGGCGGCGGCATCGATCTGTTCAATGAGTTTCTCGCCACGCAAGGTCTGTTCGGCCTGCCGGGCGGCAACACCGGCGTGCAGATGGGCGGCTGGTTCCGCAAGGAGATCAACACCGTCGCCGACCTCTCCGGCCTCAAGATGCGCATTGGCGGCTTTGCCGGCAAAGTGGTGCAGAAGCTCGGCGTGGTGCCGCAGCAGATCGCCGGCGGCGACATCTACCCGGCGCTGGAAAAAGGCACCATCGACGCCGCCGAATGGGTCGGCCCCTATGACGACGAGAAGCTCGGCTTCTACAAGGTCGCGCCCTATTATTACTATCCCGGCTGGTGGGAAGGCGGCCCGACCGTCCACCTGATGTTCAACAAGGCGAAATACGACGAGCTTTCGCCGACCTACAAGTCGCTGCTGCGGACGTGCGCCCAGGCCGCGGACGCCAACATGCTGCAGAAATACGACTATGTGAACCCTCCGGCGGTGAAGCGGCTGGTGGCCGGCGGCGCCAAACTGCGCCCATTCAGCCAGGAGATCATGGCCGCCTGCTTCGAGAAGGCCAACGAGGTCTACGCCGAAATGGAAGCCTCGAACGCGCCGTTCAAGAAGATCTGGGAATCGATCAAGGGCTTCCGCAAGGAGCACTATCTCTGGGCGCAGGTGGCCGAATACAATTACGACACCTTCATGATGGTCCAGCAGCGCAACGGCAAGCTGTAGGCGATCGTACTTTGCTTTTCGAAAGCCTCGGGGCATTTTTGTTCCCCGGGGCTTTTCTTTGCTCGACGGCGACGGCAATCGCCAAATGCCGCGAAGCCTGAACCTCAGCCCATAGCTGGTACCACCAGCACCTTCACTTCACCCGGAGCCGGCGGATTGGCGATTACCCCTGGCGCCTCTTCGAGCGTGACTTGCCTGGAGATCAACTGATCGATCTCGATCACACCCGACGCGATAAGCTCGGCGGCGCGGCGATGCGTGTAGGGATTGAGGAATGAGCCCACTACCTTGAGTTCGCGGAACAACAGGTCGAAAGGCTCGAATTCCACCTTCATGCCTTGCGGCGTCACGCCGACGATGACGACGGTGCCGCCCGCCCTTGCCAGCCGCATCGACTGCTCGACGGTCTCGCGCACACCGGCGCATTCGAACACCACGTCGGCGCCACCGGGCATCAGTCCGGCCGGACCGGCGATGGCCTCGATCACATCGGTGGCGGCGGGATCGACCGTCGCCGTCGCACCGAGTTCGCTGGCAAGCGCGCGCCGCGAGGCTTGCCGTGTCGACAGGATAATGGTGGTGGCCCCGGCCAGCCGCGCCAGTTGCACGGTGAGCAGGCCGATGACGCCGCCGCCGAGCACGACCACCGAGCTGCCTGGCTTGATCTCGGCAAGGTCGACGCCGTGCAGGCAGCAGCCGAGCGGCTCGCAGAAAGCACCATGAGTTGGCTTCAGATCGGCGGGAAGGACAAAGGCCTGTTTCTGCGGAATCACCACATAGTCGGCAAAGCCGCCGTCGCGGTGGATGCCGATGGCGGTGAGATTGCCGCACAAATTGACGCGGCCGGCATGGCAATGGCCGCAGCGCCCGCAGGCGATGTTGGGGTCGCCGGTGACGCGGTCGCCGACGGCAAAGCCGGAGACGGCGGTGCCGATTGCCTCGACGATGCCGGAGAATTCGTGCCCGGGTGTCACTGGCGGCCTGCAGGGGAACTCGCCGTGGAAAAGATGCCGGTCGGTGCCGCAGACACCGCAGGCTTCGATCCGCACCAGGAGGTCGTCCGGGCCCGGGACCGGTTTGGCGATCTCGCGCAACGAGATGCTGCCCACTGCCTCCAACCGCACGGCTTTCATGGCATCGTTTCCATCAATTGAAGCTCGGAGGTTGCGACAGGTCCGGCGCGGGTGCAGCCGGCTTGGCCGGCGGCGCATCGCCGAAATTCGGGGGCTGCGACAGATCGGGCGTGCCGGGCGCCGTCGGTGCGGCGCCGCCATTGGCAGGCGCGCCGCCACCGTCCGGCGCGCCGAGCGGCGACAGGCTGGGCACCCCGGGCACCGTGTAGTCGATCGTGCCGGAATCGACGGCCGTGCCCTTGTAGCGCATCACCATTTGTGGGAAGGCGATGGTCAGGCCGATCATGATCACCTGGATGCAGACGAATGGCACCGCGCCCCAATAGATCTGGCCCGTTGTCACCGGCGCGATCTGCTTGCCGGTCAGGCGATCGAGATAGGGCACGCGGGCAGCGACCGAGCGCAGGTAGAACAGCGCGAAGCCGAATGGTGGATGCATGAAGCTGGTCTGCATATTGACGCCCAGGAGCACGCCGAACCAGATCAGGTCGATGCCGAGCTTGTCGGCCGCCGGCGCCAGCAGCGGCACGATGATGAAGGCCAGTTCGAAGAAATCGAGGAAGAAGGCGAGGAAGAAGACGAGCATGTTGACGCCGATCAGGAAACCGACTTCGCCGCCCGGCAGCGAGGTCAAGAGATGCTCGACCCAGATCTGGCCGTTGACGCCGTAGAAGGTCAGCGAGAACACCCGCGCGCCTATCAGGATGAACAGCACGAAGGACGACAGCCGCGTCGTCGAGGCCAGCGCCTGCTTGATCACGTCCATCGACAGCCGGCCCTTCGTTGCCGCCATTGCCAGCGCACCGACCGCGCCCATCGCGCCGCCCTCGGTTGGGGTGGCGATGCCGAGGAAGATGGTGCCGAGCACCAGGAAGATCAGCGCCAGCGGCGGGATCAGCACGATCACGACCTGCTGCGCCAGCCGCGACATCATGTTGATGTTCAGGCTGCGGTCGAGGATCGCGACGATGTAGATGAAGACGACGCCGACCGTCGCGCCGAGAATATCGGCATTGTCGCCATGAGCGGGCACCAGGTAACGGTAGGCGGCATAGGCGACCGCAATGGCCGCTATCAACGCGATCAGCAACGACACCACGCCATGGCCGAGCGTCCGCGCCTCGAGCGGCAGGGCAGGCATCGACTTTGGCCGGACGATCGACATGATCACGATGTAGAGCGTGTATAGGCCGGTCAGCACCAGGCCGGGGATCAGGGCGCCGGCATACATGTCGCCGACAGAGCGGCCGAGCTGGTCGGCGAGAACGATCAGCACCAGCGATGGCGGAATGATCTGGGCGAGGGTGCCCGAGGCAGCGATGACACCGGATGCCACCCGGCGGTCATAACCATAGCGCAGCATGATCGGCAGCGAGATCAGTCCCATGGCGATGACGGACGCCGCCACCACGCCTGTGGTCGCGGCCAACAGTGCGCCGACGAAGATCACCGCGTAGGCGAGGCCTCCGCGGACGGGCCCGAACAACTGGCCGATCGTGTCGAGCAGGTCTTCCGCCATGCCCGATCGTTCGAGCACGATGCCCATGAAGGTGAAGAACGGGATTGCCAGCAGCGTGTCGTTCGACATCACCCGGCTGCCGTAGAAATTGTCCGGCAGCGCATAGAGCAGTGGCCATGCGAGATTGATCGCGCCGCCCGAATAGGGTGTCAGAAGCACGCCGATGAAGAAGAACATCAAGCCGTTGGCGGCGAGCGAAAAGGCGACGGGATAGCCGATCAGCATGAACAGGATCAGCGAGGCGAACATGATCGGCGCCATGTTCTGGGCGATGAACTCCATCACGAACGCACCTCTTCGGCGAGCGCCTTGGCTTCGAGTTCAGCCTGTTCGTGCACGGAAATGAATGGGTTGGGATCCTCAATGAGGCCGCGCATGATGGCGATCTTCTTGATGATCTCGGAAATGCCCTGCAGCGCGAGCAGGAAAAAGCCGACCAGCAGGATCGCCTTGGCCGGCCACACGATCAGGCCGCCGGCGTTGGTCGACATCTCGCCGCTGTGAAACGACAGCGACACGTAGGGCACGAAATAGAACACCATCAGCGTCACGAACGGCATCAGAAAAAACACATGGCCGAAGAGGTCGATCCAGTGCTGCACGCGGCGTGAAAACAGGCCGTAGACGATGTCGATGCGGATATGCTCGTTCTGTTTCAGCGTGTAGGCGGCGGCCAGCATGAAGGCGGCGCCGAACAGGTACCATTGCAGCTCCAGCCAGGCGTTGGACGAGGTGTCGAACACCTTGCGGATGACCGCGTTGGCCGCACTCACCAGGATCGCCAGCAGGATCAGCCAGGATACCGATTTGCCGATGAACTCGTTCATACGATCGATCGTTCTGGATAGAGCGAGAAGCCCTGCCATGCATTCCTCCCTGATGCGGTGACGCGCGATCGCCCTTTTCGTCGCGCCGCCTGGCCCAACCGTATGCAGTGCGTGGTCCGGTTGGTCAACAAGGGGAGGACGGATGCAGGCCATCGGCGCTCCCGGCACGGTGGAAAACCGCGCCCTGACGAAACGTCATGCAACCAAAGTCTGGCGGGATCAGACGACCTTGCCGGTGTCGCGACCGGCGCCGATCAGGATCAGCATGGCAACCAGGAACAGATACATCCAGGCGTCGCGCCATTCGACCGGGAAATAGCCGGCCCACAGTGATTCGGCCATGCCGAAAGCGGCCGCGCCCAGCGCCGCCTTTGGCGGCGAGAGATAACCGCCGACCGCCGTCACGAACAGGATCTTCAGGCCGTAGACAAGGCCGGAACCGAAGCTGACATTGCCATAGTAGAGGCTGGCCATGATCCCGGCCAGCGCGGCGCAGAAGCCGCCGAACAGCACGGCACGCCGGAACACGCCGCGCACGTCGACGCCGCACAGCGCGGCGGCCCTGGGGTCGTCGGAGACGGCGCGCCAGCACCGGCCGAAGCTTGAGCGGGCAAATACCCAGGTGGCGAGGGCGACCGCCGCCACGACCACGGCGCAGTCGAGCACCTGGATCAGCGTCAGCGTCGCCTTGAATCCTGAGCGTTCGGCGAAAACGATGGGCTCGGCCAGCATCGGCGGCAGCCACAGATCATGCGTGTCGGCGGCGATGCGGCTTGCTTCCGACAGGACGAGCAGGATGCCGAGCGTCGTCACCACGATGGCGTTGGGCGAGCGGTCAGCCAACGGCTCGAAGACGCTGCGCGACAGGACATGGCTGATGAGCGCCGCATAGAGGAACGCCGCGAGGACGCCGAACAGCACCGAAGCAAGCAGCGTCAGCCACAGCACCTGGTAGCCGAAGGCGACGCTCAGGATCATTGCCTGGCCGCAAAAGGCAAACAGCGCCCCATAGGCGAGGTTGGTGCGGTGCAGAATGCCGTTGGTCAGCACATAGCCGAAGGCGAGCAACGCATAGAGCGCACCCGAATGCAGCCCGTTCAGCACCTGCTGGAAGAAGTAAAGCATGCTCGACAACACCAGAAGCATCCCGCCCAAGAGGGAATAGGACAAGCGCGGAGCGGACAAAGGCGACGATACCCTGCGCATCCGAGGTTTGCATCGTCGAATCTAACTTGTCAAACGCGATTTATCGGTTAGATGTTCGGGAATGACAGTTGCCTGGACTTCTCACCGCTTCACCGGCGGCCTGCTCGCGCTCGACACGGCGAACACCGTCGTGCTGCGCGGCGATCCGGAGCGCACGTTCGACCGCTTCGACGATCCGGCCGAAATCGCCCGCTTCGCCGACGCGGCCAGCGGCTTTCGCGCCGCCGAGCTTGGCGACAGGCGGCTGGCGGTGTCCTCGCCGGCGGCAATCGCGCCCGTCGTGCTGTCGATCCGCGAGACGACCGATAGGCTGTTTCGAGGCGCTGTGTTGAAAGG
Organism: Mesorhizobium sp. BR1-1-4; assembly: GCF_020165375.1. Taxonomy (NCBI): domain Bacteria; kingdom Pseudomonadati; phylum Pseudomonadota; class Alphaproteobacteria; order Hyphomicrobiales; family Phyllobacteriaceae; genus Mesorhizobium; species Mesorhizobium sp. BR1-1-4. Next base: position 61,007 of record NZ_JAIUIB010000003.1, read on the forward strand.
CGCGGTGGCCACCGCCGATCTGCCCGAATTCCTGCGGTCCTGCGCCGACGGCCTGGCCGCCGGCGGGACCGAGATCGGGGCGCAGGGACGGCCGTTCGGCGATCCGGCGACGCCGATCGCCTTCGAGGCGGCACTGGCGGTTTCGGCGCTTTCCCTGCTGCGTGACGACACCGTCGCGAGGCTCAGGATCTGTCCCAATTGCACCTGGCTGTTCGTCGACAGAAGCCGCAATTCCAGCCGCCTTTGGTGCGACATGGCGGTGTGCGGCAACAGGCAGAAGGCAAGCCGTCACTATCGCCGCCGCATGGCGGCCAATGAGGTCAGGAATGCCTAGAATTCTTTCCCGCTCGACGGTTGCTGGCGCGGCGCTGATCGCGGCGATGACGCTTGGCGCTTGCCGGGATACCGGCGGTGAAGGCAAGCTGTTTGAAGTTTCCGGCAAGATATTCGTCTTCAACTACCGCCTCGCCAGGGCGACCTATGTCGTGACGCTGAGACCCTTGCGGCCGATGGGCGAGGGTCAGGTGGCGGTTGCCAGTTTCCAGAACCCCGCCGGTGGCGATCCCTTCGTGGTCGAGCAGAAGATCTGGCCGAAGCTCGACAAGGTGAGCCTGGAAAGCCCGGCGCTGACCTGCGTCGTCAGGAACAAGCCCTATGCCATCGCCATCAGCATCAAGGGCGCCGATGGCGCGGTCCTGCAGGAGATCGACACCACGCTGATGTCGACGGAAGACCAGTCCATCCTGCCCGATCGGCCGCTGGTCATCGACCAACTCTACACGGCCAACCCCGACCTCGCCGGCCATCCCGACGGCAAGCTGCCGGGCGAGCCGAAGCCGGACTGCTCGAAAGCCGGCTGACACCTTCCGACGGCATCGATTTCGGCTGGAATTTTCGTATGCCATCGCGCTGTCGGCGCACCGTTTCATGCGTGATCCAGCGCCCGCCGAACTGCTTGTCGCGCGTTGGCCGGTCCTTTCGATTTTGTTTGACCTGCCTTGCAAGGGGAGAAAGGATGCGTCATCCGATCCCGACGTTGGCTGCTGCCCCGCGCGGCCTTCGCAGAGGAAATGCCTGATGACGCTGCACGATGTCGCGCTCGACGACAAGTTTGATCTTGGAAAGGAGCGCATCTTCCTGTCCGGCGCGCAGGCGGTCATCCGCATGCTCCTGATGCAGCGCGAGCGCGACCGCCGCGCCGGCCTGAACACGGCAGGCTTCGTCTCCGGCTATCGGGGCTCGCCGCTCGGTGGCCTCGACATGCAGCTGTGGAAGGCGAAAAAGCAGCTCGCCGGGGCCGACATCGTTTTCCAGCCCGGCCTCAACGAAGAGCTGGCCGCCACCGCCTGCTGGGGCTCGCAGCAGACGGAACTGCTGGGCGAGGGCACCCATGATGGCGTTTTTTCGATCTGGTACGGCAAGGGGCCGGGCGTCGATCGTTCGGGCGACGTGTTCCGCCACGCCAATCTCGCCGGCTCGTCCAGACATGGCGGCGTCCTTGCGCTCATGGGTGACGACCACATGGCCGAATCCTCGACCAATGCGCACGCCACGGAATTCCTCTTCGTCGACACCATGGTGCCGATCCTCAACCCGGCCGGTGTCCAGGAGATCATCGACTACGGCCTGTACGGCTTTGCCATGTCGCGCTTCGCCGGCACCTGGGCGGCGATCAAATGCGTCAAGGACAACATCGAATCGACGGCTTCGGTCGACGCCTCGCTCGAACGGTTGAACATCGTCGTCCCGGATTTCGACATGCCGCCGGGCGGCCTCAACATCCGCCACGAGATCGACATGCTCGGCCAGGAAGAACGGCTGCATGAGCACAAGCGTGCCGCTGCCTCCGCCTTCATCCATGCCAATGGGCTGAACAGGCTCGTCTATTCGGGCGGCCACAATCCGAAACTCGGCATCATCACGCTGGGCAAGAGCTATCTCGATGTCCGTCAGGCGCTGGAGGATATCGGCATCGACGAGGCGGCCGCCAACCGCATCGGCGTGCGGCTGTTCAAGGTCGGCTGCCCCTGGCCGCTCGACCTGCAGCACATCGCCGACTTCGCGCGCGGTCTCGACACCATCGTCGTCGTCGAGGAGAAACGCTCGCTGATCGAGGTGCAACTGCGCGAAAGCCTTTACGGCACGGCCTCGCAGCCGGTCATCGTCGGCAAGAAGGACGAGCGCGGCGACTGGCTGTTTCCGGCCAAGGGGGCGCTCGACCCCAACGAGATCGCCATTGCGCTCGGCGAGAGAATCCTCAAGACCATCGGCCCATCCGAAGAGATTTCGGCCAGGGTAGCCAAGCTACGCCAGTTCCAGGCGATGCTGGCCGATGCCACCGACATCGGCTCGCGCACACCCTTCTTCTGTTCGGGCTGTCCGCACAATTCCTCGACCAAGGTGCCTGACGGCTCGATCGCCGCTGCTGGCATCGGCTGTCACTTCATGGCGCTGTGGATGGATCGCAACACAGTTGGCTTTACCGCCATGGGCGGCGAGGGGGCGCAATGGGTCGGCCAGGCGCCGTTCTCCAGGCGCGACCACATCTTCCAGAACCTCGGCGACGGCACCTACAATCATTCCGGCACGCTGGCGATCCGCTTCGCCCTCTCGAGCGAGGCCAACATCACCTACAAAATCCTCTACAACGACGCCGTCGCCATGACTGGGGGCCAGCCGCATGAGGGCGGGCTGACGGTGGACATGATCGCCAGGCAGGTGCGGGCAGAGGGCGTCGACCGCATTGCCATCGTCACCGACGAACCCGACAAATATGCCGGGAAGGCCGAATTCCCGGCCGGCGCCACTATCCACCACCGCGAGGACCTCGACCTCGTCCAGCGCGAGCTGCGCGACGTCAAGGGCGTATCGATCCTGCTCTACGACCAGACCTGCGCCGCCGAAAAGCGCCGTCGTCGCAAGCGCGGCACCTTTCCCGATCCCGACAAGCGCGTCTTCATCAACGAACTGGTCTGCGAAGGCTGCGGCGATTGCGGCGTGCAATCGAACTGCGTCTCGATCCAGCCGGTCGAAACCGAATTCGGCCGCAAGCGCAAGATCGACCAGTCGAGCTGCAACAAGGATTTCTCCTGCGTCAACGGTTTCTGCCCGTCCTTCGTCACCGTGCACGGTGCCAAGATCCGCAAGGCCGAGGGCCTGGCCGGCGGGACCGACCCGCTTGAAGGCGTGCCCATGCCAGCCGAATTCCCGCTCGGCGTCGAGGGCTGGGCGGCGATCATCGACGGCGTCGGCGGCACCGGCGTCGTCACCGTCGGTGCCGTGCTCGGCATGGCGGCGCATCTGGAGGACAAGGGTTGCGGCATGATCGACATGGCCGGCCTCGCCCAGAAGGGTGGCTCGGTGTTCACCCATGTCCGCATCGCCCGCACACCGGAAGACATCAATGCCATCCGCGTTTCGGCGGGGAAGGCCGACCTCGTGCTCGGCTGCGATCTGGTCGTGTCAGGCGCCAAGAAAGTGCTGACGGCGGTGCGCGAGGGGCATACGATCTTCCTCGCCAACACCGCCGAGATCATGCCGGGCGAATTTGCTCGATCGGCCGATTTCTCGCTGCCGATCGAGCGCCTGAAGAAGGCGATCCGCTCAGCGGCCGGTGACGACAAGGCGCATTTCTTCGACGCCACCCGCACCGCCACAGCCCTGTTCGGCAATTCGCTGGGCGCCAACATGTTCATGCTCGGCTTTGCCTTCCAGTACGGCGGTCTGCCGCTCTCGGCCGAAGCCGTCGAAAAGGCCATTGAATTGAATGGCGAAGCGGTGGCGATGAACATCGCTGCTTTCCGCTGGGGCCGCCGCGCCGCGCATCAGCCGGATTTCGTGCGCGGCCTCATCGCCCAGCCGTCCGCAACCCTCGGCGACAAGGCCGGACAGGCCGGTCCGGTCGCTGAGACACTGGACGATATCATCGCCCGCCGTGTTGCCTTCCTCACGGCCTATCAGAACGCTGCTTACGGCAAGCGCTACGCCGATAGGATATCGACGCTGCGAGGGTCAGAAACGAAGGCCGTGCCGGGCTCGACCGACGTGACCGAAGCTGCCGCCAAAAGCCTGTTCAAGCTGATGGCGATCAAGGACGAATACGAGGTTGCGCGGCTCTATACCGACGGCTCCTTCGCCGCCGCGCTTGGCATGCAGTTCCAGAGCTACGAGAAACTTGAATTCCATCTCGCCCCGCCGATCATGGGACGTCGCGGCAATGACGGCAAACCCAGGAAATCGAGCTTCGGCCCTTGGATGATGAAAGGCTTTCGCCTGCTGGCTGCCATGAAGGGCCTGCGCGGCACGGCCTTCGACCTGTTCGGCTACACCGCCGAGCGGCGCATGGAGCGGCAATTGCTGGCGCAGTACGAGGCCGATCTACAGCTCGTGGCCAGTTCGCTGGCGCCGGGCAAGATCGAGGCCGCGGTAGCCCTGGTCTCGGTCCCGGCGCTGATCCGCGGCTATGGCCACGTCCGGCAGGCAAGCGCCGAAAAGGCGGCGGGCGAGCGCTCCAGACTGCTCCAGCGACTGATCCAAGTCATGCCGGTACCGGTTCTCAGTGCCGCTGAGTGATTTCTCACCCATGCCCGAAGCCTGCTGCAAGGTCCTCTTGCCGAGGCGGGCCGACCGAAGCCGTAGCTTAAGCCCCTCTGTCTAAGCCTTTCTTAAGGCGGTTGTGGCATGACAAGGCTTAGCGTTGGGCCGATCATATGGGCAAAACAAAGACCGAAAGCATCCCCGCGGATGTCTATATCCAATTTGTGCGGTCGTTGTTCGACAACGCGCACATGTTGGTGATCGGTGGCGCGTGCTACTGGATCCTCGGATTCATGATTTATCTGCGCACGCAAAATCCGTTGTTTCTGGCCTTTTCTTTTATTCTACTGCCGATCAGCCTTCTGCGTTATTTCGGTATTCGCAGCTTCCTGAAGACGGGGGGCGTGATTGCCGACGTCGAACACGCACACCGATTGGAGCGCAGTTACATCCTCAAGGGCTGCTTGCAGGGCCTCGGATTGGGTGCGCTGTGCTTCGTGTCGATCTATGTGTATCCCGACCCATTCGCCGAACTGGCGGCAATGTCGCTGACCCTGGCGACCCTGGTCACGGTTGTCGCCCGTAATTACGGGTCTCCGCGCATGGTGCGGATTTTTTCTGTAACCTTCATTGGTCCGGCGGCGCTTGCGCTCCTGCTGCGTCTGGATGCCCCGTCCGTCGTCCTTGGTCTGATGATCTTCCCGATGACGTTCATTACCATCAACAGCGCCGACCATGTTCGCAATGTGCTGTTTTCGGCGGTCATCGGCCACAAGCAGGCGAAAAGCATAACGCGCAAGTTCGACCGCGCGCTCAACACCATGTCGCACGGCCTGGTCATGCTCGGCCCTGATGGGCGCGTCGCGGTCGCCAATGCCGAGGCCGCCCACCTGATGTCGCTGAAATCGGCCGACGCGCTGCTCGGGCGCTCCATCCACGGGCTTCTGATGCGCGGCGTCGCCGGCGGCATGCTGGCGCCGAAGGACTGCCGCTACGTCGAGGCGCAGCTGACGCGCGCGCTGCGCGAGGGCAGGGACCGCAAGGTGCTTGTTTCGCTCGCCAACGGCCAGCATTACGAATTCTCCGCGCGTGAAGGCAGCCAGGAACTCGGCGTGATCACCTTCGAGGATGTCACGGCGCGCGTCGAAGCGGAGGAAAAGATCCGCTTCATGGCGCGCTACGACAATCTCACCGGCCTTCCCAACCGCGCCTATTTCCACGAACTGGTCGGCGAGCTGATGGCCTCCGGCGACCGGGATCGCCTGTGCGGCCTCGCCGTGATCGACCTCGACGATTTCAAGAGCGTCAATGACACGCTCGGCCATCCCGTCGGCGACGGGCTGATCTACGCCGTGGCGGACCGGCTGGCGGCCATCGCCGGGCAAGGCCTTACCGTCAGTCGCTTCGGTGGCGACGAGTTCATGCTGTTCTTCGACCGCATCGATGACGAAAGCCACCTGGAGAGCCTGCTCGACCAGATTTTCGCCGAGCTGCAGGGAGAGGTCGACGTGGCGGGCCACGGGTTGCGGATCCAGGCCAGCGCCGGCGCGGTGCTGTCCAAGGTCGGCGGAACCGATGTCGACGCCATGATCGTCAAGGCGGACCTGGCGCTCTACAAGGCCAAGGAACTTGGCAAGAACGGGTGGCGGCTGTTCGAGGCGGCGATGGATGCCGCATTCCGCAATCGCCAGCTGATGAAGGCGGATCTGCGCAGCGCCGTGGAAGGCAGGGAACTGCGGGTCGTCTACCAGCCCATCGTGGCGATGAACACCATGCGCATCGCCAGCTGCGAGGCGCTCTGCCGTTGGGACCATCCCGATCTCGGACCGATTTCGCCCGGCATCTTCATTCCGCTGGCCGAGGAGATGGGCATCATTTCCGAGATCAGCACCTTTGTGCTGCATGCAGCTTGCACCGAATGCGCCAAATGGCCTGACCAGACCAGCGTCTCGGTCAATCTCTCGGCGAGGGATTTCCGCAGCCGCGACGTCATCCAAAAGGTGCGCGATGCGTTGGCTAACTCCGGCCTCGATGCTAGCCGCCTGGAGATCGAAGTCACGGAAACCGCGCTGCTCGACGACAAATCCCTGACCCGCCAGTATATCGAGGAACTGAAGCAGCTTGGCGTCCGCATCGCCCTCGACGATTTCGGCACCGGCTATTCAAGCCTGAGCTATCTGCACAAGCTTCCGCTCGACAAGATCAAGATCGACCGGTCGTTCGTTATGGATGTTACCCACAATCCACGCTCGCTCGAGCTGTTGAAGGGTGTCGTCGACCTGACCCGTGTCCTGGGGCTCACCGTCACCATCGAAGGCGTGGAAACATTCGAGCAGCTTAAGGTCCTCATGCATTCGGTGAAGCCGGATCTTGTCCAGGGCTTCCTGTTCGGCGCGGCGCTCAGCGCGTCGGGCATCGAGACGATGTCGAACGTCACCTGGCCGTTTGCCGCGGATCTGCGTCTCGCCGCAAAGCGCACAGTCGGCTAGCTTTCGTCCTCGCCGAATTGATAATACGCGTTGCTTGGATCGTGCGGCAGGTACGAACCACAATATTCGGTTGATCGCGAAAAAACCCAAGCAAAGCGTGCAGTAGTTTTGGCCGAATTTGAAGAAGCGAAAGATTTGACCGGATCGACGCATCTGTCGAAGCGGAACGCTCCAGTGCTTTTCGCGCCCGAGTCTGCAGCGCGCCCTTCATGAGAATGAAGGCTTGAACTAGAACGTCCAGGCTGTCCCTTCAGCAACCACTCCGCAGCCATAGATCTCCAGCTGTTAAGGTTAACAAGTGGTAAACCAGTGGGATCCAATTTTCGGCTTGTGTCTCATTTCAACTCGAATAGCCTGTTCACGGCGGATACGAGGACTTGAGAATGGATGCTGCGAGAAACGATGCGCGGGCTGGCGCCAGCTCCAATGCTGGGTCGGCGCTGAACCAGTCGATCATGCAATTGCTGGAGCATGTCGACTACCGTCTCATCACTGGAGGCGAGGATCTGGAGGCGATCTACCGCCTTCGCTATCAATCCTACCTGCAATCGGGCATGTGCGGCCCGATCGCCAGTGGGATGTTCGAGGATCGCTGGGACAATCTGCCGAATTCCTATCGGTTCGGCGTCTATTTCGATGGACACCTGGTCAGCACGTTACGGCTTCACTACATTTCCAGAGAGCACCCTCATTCGCCGTCCGTTGATGCCTATCCCGAAATATTGGCCGAGCGGCTTGCCCGCGGAGAGACGTTCATCGACGGGACTCGTTTCGCAACCGATGCCGACAGTGCGCCCGCGCCCGGAGTTCTGCCTTTTCTGACGCTCAGGCTTGGCATGGTGGCCGCTTCTTACTTTGGGCTTACCGCAGTGCTAACGCCGGTCAAGATCGAGCACTCCGCTTACTATGCTCGTATCTTTCATGCCGTTCAGAGGACAGAGGGCAAGGTGTTCCCGGGTGTCCTCGCGCCGATCGCTCTGTTCGAAATCCCGTGCGGCGAAAACTTGCGCCAGACACTCGAACGGTTCCCGTTCTTTAAGTCGACAGCCGTGGAACAGCGGATGATGTTCGCCAATCCGGCCATCAACCGGCTGACGCCGCTGTCCATAGTGCCGACGGCGAAATACTACCGCGATGCTGCTTGAACGGGCGTCGTCCTTGCATCTGAACCTTCCCGCGGCTTCGCCGTTATAGGTAGCGGCATCACCATCGAGTATCGCCGCGATCCTGCCCAACCGGCATTTTGCCCCGGGCTCCTGTCGCATTGTTCGTGGGAAGGAATACGGTCATGACCATCCACTCGCTCGCGCTCACTCCGCTCATCTCGCTGATCGCCGGCGTGCTGATCCTGATCATGCCGCGGCTCCTGAACTACATCGTCGCGCTCTATCTGATTGTCGTTGGGCTGCTCGGGCTTTTTCCTCACCTTGCTGGCTGAGGCAAAAGCCATCCCCGCAGGCATCGGCCGCCAGTTTCAATTTTCCCTTGAGGGAGTTGTCGGCTGCGATGCGGCAATAGCGCCATTGCCCTGCGCCCAGCTTTTCGGTATGTGCCTGAAAGATGTCTTCGAAGGGGTATTCCTATGGCTGAGCACACGCCGAGCGGTCCTGTAGAACTGGGCGCGAAGATGGACTATGCCGAGCATGACCGCACCTATGCGGGCTTCCTGGCGCTGGCCAAATATGGCTCGCTCTTCTGCGGCGCGCTTCTCCTGGCGATGGCTTTCGGCTTCTTCGCGGGCGGCTTCTTCTCTGCGCTGATCCTGTTCGTGCTTATTCTGGCAGTCGGCGCCTTCATTCTGCGATAGACCTTCCAAAACCCTCTTGCGGTTGACGTCGCCGGATATCCCGGTCGACACTTCGCGCAGACAGGTTCCGGCCGAAAGGATCATGCGGTGGGACAGACGGTTTTCATCCCTCGTGAGCTCGACGCGAACGAGCCGCGTGTCGCGGCTTCGCCCGATACGGTGAAGCGGCTGACGGCCCTGGGTTTCGATGTGGTCGTCGAAGCCGGTGCCGGCACCGGCTCGCGTATCCCCGACGAAGAGTTTGCCAAGACGGGTGCTGTCATCGGCAAGGCCTCGGATGTCGCCAATGCCGATGTCGTGCTGAAGGTTCGCCGGCCAACGGATGCCGAGCTGAAGAGTTACAAATCCGGCGCCGCGGTGATCGCCATCATGGATCCCTACGGCAACGATGCGGCTGTCGCGGCCTTGGCCAAAGCCGGCGTCACCGCCTTCTCGATGGAGTTCATGCCGCGCATCACCCGCGCGCAATCGATGGACGTCCTGTCCAGCCAGGCCAATCTTGCCGGCTACCAGGCGGTGATCGACGGAGCCGCCGAATACGACCGGGCGCTGCCGATGATGATGACGGCGGCTGGCACGGTGCCGGCGGCCAAGGTCTTCATCATGGGCGTCGGCGTTGCCGGCCTGCAGGCGATCGCCACCGCGCGCCGTCTCGGCGCCGTCGTCACCGCCACCGACGTTCGGCCCGCCGCCAAGGAACAAGTCGCCTCGCTCGGCTCGAAGTTCCTCGCGGTCGAGGACGAGGAGTTCAAGGCCGCCGAGACGGCCGGCGGCTACGCCAAGGAAATGTCGAAGGAGTACCAGGCCAAGCAGGCGGCGCTGACCGCCGAACACATCGCCAAGCAGGACATCGTCATCACCACGGCGCTGATCCCCGGCCGGCCGGCGCCGAAGCTGGTGTCGGCGGCGATGGTCGCCTCGATGAAGCCGGGCTCGGTGATCATCGACCTCGCCGTCGAGCGTGGCGGCAATGTCGAGGGCGCCGAGGCCGGCAAGATCGTCACCACGGTCAACAATGTGAAGATCGTCGGTCATCTCAACGTGCCAGGTCGCATCGCGGCATCCGCCTCGCTGCTTTATGCCAGGAACCTGTTCGCCTTCGTCGAGACGCTCGTCGACAAGACGACCAAGACGCTTGCCATCAATCGCGACGACGATCTGGTCAAGGCAACCATGCTGACCGACGGCGGCAAGGTCGTTCATCCGGCCTTCGCCAAGGCCGACCAGCAGCCTTATGTCGAGCCGGCCGCGATCCCGGCCACGACCATGGTCGCCGATGCCACGGCCGCGCCCAGGAAGGCCGCGCCCGGGAAGCCCGCCGCATCCAAGTCACCCTCGCCGAAGCCGAAAGGGACCGCGTGATGGACCAGACCTTGCAGAAAGCCCTGGATCAGCTCGACCAGGCAAGCGCTGCCGTTCGGCTCGCGGTGCAGAACCTGGCCAATGCCCCAGGCGGTGCCGACGCGGCCGGTGATGCCGCGCATGCGCTCTCGGGCGGGGCCATCGATCCCTTCGTCTTCCGTTTCGCCATCTTCATCCTGGCGATCTTCGTCGGCTATTACGTCGTCTGGTCGGTGACCCCGGCACTGCACACGCCGCTGATGGCCGTCACCAACGCCATCTCGTCCGTCATCGTCGTCGGTGCGCTGCTCGCCGTCGGCATCGCGGCCTCCGGCGTCGCCGCCGGCTTCGGTTTCGTCGCGCTGATGCTGGTCTCGGTCAACATCTTCGGCGGCTTTCTCGTCACCCAGCGCATGCTGGCCATGTACAAGAAGAAGGACAAGTGACGTGACCGTCAATCTCGCCTCCTTCCTCTATCTGGTATCCGGCGTCCTGTTCATCATGGCGTTGCGCGGCCTCTCGCATCCGACCACCAGCCGGCAGGGCAATCTCTACGGCATGATCGGCATGGGCATCGCCATTGCCACCACGCTGGCGCTGGCAACCCCGTCCGCCGGTCGCTTCGGCCTGATCGTGCTTGGCCTCGCCATTGGCGGTGGCGTCGGCGCCGTCACCGCGCGCCGCATCGCCATGACCTCGATGCCGCAACTGGTCGCCGCCTTCCACTCGCTCGTCGGCCTTGCCGCCGTCATGGTGGCGGCCGCGGCCATCTATGCGCCGGAAAGCTTCGGCATCGGCACGGATGGCGACATCCATGCCCAGGCGCTGGTCGAGATGAGCCTTGGCGTCGCCATCGGCGCCATCACCTTCACCGGCTCAGTCATTGCCTTCCTGAAGCTCGACGGCCGCATGTCGGGCAAGCCGATCATGATCGGCGGCCGTCACGTCATCAACGCTGCCCTTGGCGTGGCCCTGATCGTGCTGATCGTGCTGCTGGTCACCACGGAATCGAAACTGGTGTTCTGGCTGATCGTTGCCGCCTCGCTGGTGCTCGGCGTGCTCCTGATCATCCCGATCGGTGGCGCCGACATGCCGGTGGTCGTATCGATGCTGAATTCCTATTCCGGCTGGGCGGCCGCCGCCCTTGGCTTCACGCTCGGCAATCTGGCGCTGATCATCACCGGCGCGCTGGTCGGCTCGTCGGGCGCGATCCTGTCCTACATCATGTGCAAGGGCATGAACCGAAGCTTCATCTCGGTCATCCTCGGCGGCTTCGGCGGCGAGACCGCCGCTGCGGCCGATGACGGCATCGAGCGCACCGTCAAGCAGGGTTCGGCCGACGATGCCGCCTACCTCATGATGAACGCGCAGAAGGTCATCATCGTGCCGGGTTACGGCATGGCGGTCGCCCAGGCGCAGCATGCGCTGCGTGAAATGGCCGACAAGCTCAAGGCCAACGGCGTCGACGTCAAATATGCCATCCACCCCGTCGCCGGCCGCATGCCCGGCCACATGAATGTGCTGCTCGCCGAAGCCAACGTGCCGTACGACGAAGTATTCGAGCTCGAGGACATCAACTCGGAGTTTGCCCAGGCCGACGTCGCCTACGTCATCGGCGCCAACGACGTCACCAACCCGTCCGCGCGCGACGACAAGTCGTCGCCCATCTACGGCATGCCGATCCTCGACGTCGACAAGGCCCGCACCTGCCTGTTCGTCAAGCGCTCGCTCGGGTCCGGCTATGCCGGCATCGACAACACGCTGTTCTACAAGGACGGCACCATGATGCTGCTCGGCGACGCCAAGAAGATGACCGAGGAAATCGTCAAGGCGATGGATCACTGACCGGTCGGTCTTGATCGTCGAATAGAAAGAGCCCGGTCGATGCCGGGCTCTGTAATTTTGGCGTGATGCTGCCTTCAGCCGTTGGTCAGGAACACCGCTTCCTCTTCATCGCGCTGCCTGCCGCCGAGCGCTGCGGCCGCACTGGCGATGAAGGCGCCGATGACCAGCGACAAGGCGCCGAGAAGCGCGAAAGTGGCGCTTGCTTTCCTTGCCGTGTCGGCCGCCTGCTTCGCCTTGACCTTTGCGTCCTGCGCCTTCGCCAGCACCGTGTCGACACGCGTCTTGGCATCAGCCTCGGAAAGGCCGGTGCGCGCGGCGACCAATTGCGCAAGATAGGTCTTGTCTTCCGCCGAAACCTCGCCGGCGACGGCGCCGGCAATCAGGATCCGCGAGGCCTGCCCGGCCGCGGCGGCTTCGTCGGCAGGATTGGCGGTGGCGAGCTTGGCCGGATCGGCAGGGCGGAACAGCGAATCCACCAGATAGGAGGTCGCATTGTCGGTCGATGCACCGCTGGCATTCGCCGAGGCGCCGGCCGACGCACCCATGGCGGCTCCCGAGGCCACGGTGGACGCGGCCTGCACACCTGAACCAATCGCGGCGGAAAGTGCCGAGCCAAGCACGCCGGCGACCAGCAAGGTGGCCAGCGCCCAGGCGAGAAAGCCGTGCGCAGTGTCACGGAAATAGACTTCGTCGGTGTGGATGCCGACCCATTTGGTCCGCAACCGGCCCGCAAGGTAGCCGCCTACACCGGCGGACAGCCACTGCACGATCACCAGCCAGACGGCGGTGGAAACCGCGAAGGTGGTGATTGACGCGCCAGAGCCCGACCATGGTGAAACCATGCTGAGCCCAAGGCCTGAGCCGAGCAGCATGAGGATGAACGTCAACGTCGAGGCCGCGAAAGCGCCGGCGATGATCGGTCCCCAGCTGACGGCGGTGGAGGACGATTCCGTGGAAGCGGATACGTCGACAGCCGATAGGGTGGACTGCATCGACGCCCCCTACCGTACGAACAGCATGATGAGGATGATGATCGGAATCGGAATGCCGAGCAACCAGAGTAGAATGCCGCGTCCCATGAAAAGCCTCCTGCAAGAAATTGTGATGGACACTGTCACAATGTCTTCGAAGGCCTTCTGTTCCGGCGCATCCTCATTATTGGCGCGGGCACGAGCTATGCCAATCTGTCAAAAAGGCTGTGCGAAACCTCAAATATCCAGGTTGGCGACCGACAGTGCGTTGTCCTGGATGAACTCGCGCCGAGGCTCCACCTCGTCACCCATCAGCCGCGAGAACAGGCTGTCGGCATCGGTCGCATCGTTGACCTTGACCTGCAGCAGCGAACGCACGTTCGGGTCAAGCGTGGTTTCCCAGAGCTGCTCGGCATTCATTTCGCCGAGACCCTTGTAGCGCTGCATGGTCAGCCCCTTGCGGCCGGTCGCAAAGACCGCGTTGAGCAGCGCCAGCGGTCCCGAGACTGTTTCGGACACCTCCTTGCGGCGCAGCACCGGCGGCGCCCCGTAGACTTCGCTGAGGCGCTGCGCGTAGCGATCGAGCTGGCGTGCGTCGGCGGAATTGATCAACGCCATGTCGAGATGGGCGTATTCCTTGACGCTGCGCACGGTGCGTTCGAAGACATAGCCGCCGATGCCCTCGTTCGAGGTCGACATGCGGCCGGTCCAGCCGCGCTCGGTGTCCTCGGCAATGATGTCAAGGCGTTGCGCGATCCGCTCCGCCATCGCGTTGGCGCGGCCAAGATCGGCGAAGATTTCGGGATTGAGCCCGCCGGCGATCGCCGCCTGCTCGACGACGTCGCGGTTATAGCGCGTGTGCAAGCCGTTGATGAGCTGGCGCACGGCAAGCGCATCGGCGACGGCGCCATGCAGATCCTGTCCGGTCCGCACTTGCCCTGAGCCGAGCGTAAGGGACGCTTCCTCCAACCCCGAATCGATCAGGAATTCTTCGAAGGCGCTCTCATTCTTGATGTATTGCGAGCTCTTGCCGCGCGTCACCTTGTAGAGCGGCGGCTGGGCGATGTAGAGGTGGCCGCGCTCGATCAGCTCCGGCATCTGCCGGAAGAAGAAAGTGAGCAGCAAGGTCCTGATATGGGCGCCGTCGACGTCCGCGTCGGTCATCAGGATGATCTTGTGGTAGCGCAGCTTGTCGGCGTTGAATTCGTCCTTGCCGATCGAGGTGCCGAGCGCGGTGATCAGCGTGCCGATCATGTCGGACGAGAGCATGCGGTCGAAGCGGGCCCGCTCGACATTGAGGATCTTGCCGCGCAGGGGAAGGATTGCCTGGTTTTGGCGCGAACGGCCGCCCTTCGCGGAGCCGCCGGCCGAGTCACCCTCGACGATGAAGATTTCGGACTTCGCCGGATCGCGTTCCTGGCAATCGGCCAGCTTGCCGGGCAGCGAGGTGACGCCCAGCGAGGTCTTGCGGGTGATGTCGCGAGCCTTGCGCGCCGCTTCACGCGCCGCCGCGGCCTGGATCACCTTGTCGACGACCACCTTGCCCTCGGTCGGATGCTCTTCGAGCCACGTGCCGAGCGCTTCGTTGACCAGTCCCTCGACCACGGGACGAACCTCCGACGAGACCAGCTTGTCCTTGGTCTGCGACGAGAATTTCGGATCGGGAACCTTGACCGACAGCACCGCCGTCAGGCCCTCGCGGCAATCGTCGCCGATCAGCGAGACCTTTTCCTTCTTGGTCAGCCCCGAAGATTCGCCATAGCCGGTGATCTGGCGGGTCAGTGCGCCGCGAAAACCGGCCAGATGGGTGCCGCCATCGCGCTGCGGGATGTTATTGGTGAAGGCCAGCACATTCTCGTGGTAACTGTCGTTCCACCACATCGCCACTTCCACGGTGATGCCGTCACGCTCGGCCCTGATGGAGATAGGCTTCCCGATCAGCGGTTTCTTGACCCGGTCGAGATATTTGACGAACTCTTCCAGGCCGCCATCATAGTGCAGTTCGTGCTTCACGACGTCGGCATGACGTGCGTCTGTCAGAACGATGCGCACGCCGGAGTTCAGGAAGGCGAGTTCGCGCAGCCGGTGCTCCAGCGTGCCGAAATCGAATTCGACCATGGTAAAGGTCTCGGACGACGGAAAGAAGGTGACCTCGGTGCCGCTGCGGCCCTCATTGGTGCCTGGGCGCTTGTCCTGCTCGTAGCTGCCGATCGCCTTCAGCGGCGCATCGGCATTGCCGTGGGTAAAGCTCATCTCGAAGACCTGGCCGTTGCGGCGGATCTTGAGCTTCAGCCAGGCCGACAGCGCGTTGACCACCGAGACGCCGACGCCATGCAGACCGCCAGACACCTTGTAGGAGTTCTGGTCGAACTTTCCGCCGGCATGCAGCTGCGTCATGATCACTTCGGCCGCCGAAATGCCTTCGCTGGGGTGAATGTCGGTTGGAATGCCACGGCCATTGTCGATAACCGTCACCGAACCGTCGGGATTGAGCGTCACCGAAACCAGGTCGGCATGGCCGGCCAGCGCCTCGTCGATGGCGTTGTCGACCACTTCGTAGACCATGTGATGCAGGCCCGAGCCGTCATCTGTATCGCCGATATACATGCCCGGCCGCTTGCGGACGGCGTCCAACCCCTTCAAAACCTTGATGGAATCGGCGCCGTATTCGGCTTCAGCGCCGTTTGTGTTCTCGGTCTGGTCGCTCATGAAAACCTGTTGTCTAGATGCCGCTTTTACAGCGCGAAAAATCGGCCCCGAATCGCGCTTCTGATATGGGGTAGATATAGGCGCTAAAGGCGGTTTTTCCAAGGTTTGCAGGCATTTCCGGCGCGAATGCCGAGCCGGCAGCCGGCTATTTTTTTCGGGCGTTGAATTTAGCCAGGAGGCCGCGCAAATATTTGACCGTGGATTTGTTCCTGGGCGCCAGCCGGCCCGTACGGTCGAGCTCGAGCGGAACCAAGTTTCTTCAGTGCCGCTTCCGTCGCTTCTTCGCCATGGGCTGGGTTGGCAAGCGGCCGGACCAGCCGGTAGTCATCATTGGCCATGGCCAATGCCACGCGCCGCTCGGCCGCCGCGATAGCGGTGGTCGCAAGCATCAGCAGCATGGCAAACAGCAAACGCAAGTCGAACCACCCCCGGCTCAGTCGTTTGCCGACCATTCCACCTCTTTATGGCGCAAGCAAGCCGCGCTGAGGCGGCTCTCTCAGGCGGCGCGCATCGGTTTCAACGCCTCGCTCCAGCGCAACAGTTCGTCCAGCATGGTCTTGGTCCCGCCCCGCACTTGCTCGCTGGCATCGAAGGCGCCGTTCTCGTCGAGCAATTTCTGGTACAGCGGCAGCGCGACACCTTCCGGGATAGGCATGATCCCGACCGAGGTCAGCAGCGGCTTCAGCGCCTGCGCCGCACGCAGGCCGCCGGAGACACCGCCATAGCTGAAGATCGCAGCGGGCTTGTATTTCCATTCGCGGGCGAGATAGTCGATCGCGTTGATGATCGCGGGTGCGGCGAAGTAATTGTATTCCGGCGCCACGAACACGAAGGCGTCAGCGGCATCCATCGCCTTCGACCAGGCCTTGGTGTGGTCGTTCTGATAATTGCCGAGCCTTGGATGATGCGGTTCATCCAGGACCGGCAGGTTGAACGCGGCTATGTCGGTCAGCACTGGCTCGAATTTTCCGTGTTCGCGTACGAACGTCTCCAGCCATTCGGCGAAAACCGGGCCAGCGCGGCCGGGCCGCGTGCTGCCGATGATGATGTTCAACTGGTGCTTCAAGGCAGGCTCCTTTGTCAGGCAGTATCTGTTGGTGACTGCCACTACGGCAGAGCGTTCCAGCAGGCAAGGTTGGATCCCTGAAGGAACGGTCACGATCGGATGAACAGACCGTCCGCCCTGGCGTTCCCGCCGTCATCGGTCCGGTTTGCCGTTCGGTGACATGGACGCCGGAGGTGGCAGCCACTACATTGATGGGAACAGCGGAGCACTTCATGGACACGCAGCCCGCCCCATTCGTTCCTCCCGCCCCGAAGCCGCGCACGTCGCCGCCTTCGACGCTGGAAATGATCCGCATCGTCTATCGCAACCCGCTCGAACTCTGGGGCGAGCCGACCTACAACGAACCCTGGATTTCTGCCAAGGGCGCTGGTGGGCCGCTGGTCATCGCCAATGATCCGGGCCTGATCCGCCATGTGCTGGTCGACAACGCCAAGAACTACAAGATGGCGACGGTGCGCCAGAAGATACTGAGGCCGATCCTGCGCGACGGCCTGCTGACGGCCGAGGGCGAGGTGTGGAAGCGGTCGCGCAAGGCAATGGCGCCGGTGTTCACGCCACGCCACATTTTCGGCTTCGCCCAGCCGATGCTGAAACGGACGCTGGAGTTCGTCACCCGTTACGAGGCCGGCGGCACGTCCGATATCGCCCATGACATGACGCTGCTCACCTATGACATCCTCGCCGAGACGCTGTTTTCCGGCGAGATCGCGGGCGAACCCGGCAGTTTCGCCAACGAGATCGACCGCCTGTTCGAAACCATGGGCCGCGTGGATCCGCTCGACCTGCTGCGCGCGCCCGACTGGCTGCCGCGGCTGACCCGTATCCGCGGCCGCAAGACCATGGCCTATTTCCGCAAGATCGTGACCGACACGGTCAAGATGCGCGAAGAGAAGTTCAGGCGCGACCCCGATGCCGTGCCGCAGGATTTCCTGACGCTGCTGCTCAAGGCCGAAGGCCCCGACGGACTGACGCGCCCGGAAGTCGAGGACAACATCATCACCTTCATCGGCGCCGGCCACGAGACCACGGCGCGCGCGCTCGGCTGGACGCTCTATTGCCTGGCCGAATCGCCCTGGGAGCGCGACCGGGTCGAACAGGAGATCGACCGGGTGCTGGCGCGCGAGCCCGATCCGGCGAAGTGGCTCGACGCCATGCCGCTGACACGCGCCGCTTTCGACGAGGCGCTTCGGCTCTACCCGCCGGCGCCATCGATCAATCGCGAGCCGATCGTTCCGGAAATGTGGAAGGATCTTTATATCCCCAAGCACGCCGCCGTGCTGGTGATGCCATGGGTCGTTCACCGCCACAGGAAGCTGTGGGACCGGCCCGACGCCTTCCTGCCCGAACGCTTCCATCCGGGAAACCGTGAAAAGATCGACCGCTTCCAATATCTGCCCTTCGGCGCCGGCCCGCGCGTCTGCATCGGCGCCAGCTTCGCCATGCAGGAGGCGATCATCGCGCTCGCCATCCTCTTGTCACGCTTCCGCTTCGACGCGACCGCTGAAACAAAACCCTGGCCGGTGCAGAAATTGACCACGCAGCCGCAAGGCGGTCTGCCGATGGGGGTCACGCCTCGCCCTCGCTGAGGGCCGACGCTTCTTATACCGCGGGCTTACGCTGCTGGAACTGGCCGGCGGCGCGGAAGCGCCAGAGGTAGCTCGGCAGGATCGTCGCGATTGATTGCGGCTGGATGCCGACCCCCGCCAGTGTCCGGTTGGCCTTGGCGGCTTCGTCCGAAACGATGTTGTGCTCGCGCAACTGCATCACCTGGTCCTTGGTCAGCAGCGGATTGGGCAACAGGCCGAGGATCGAGGCCTGGATGTTTGCCATCCACCACGGCACCGGCACCAGCAGGCGCTTGCGCTCGATAACCGTGAGCAGTTCCTGCATGCACTCCTTGAAGGTGAGCACGTTGGGGCCGCCGAGCTCGTAAACCTGGCCGCCATCGATCTTGCCGTCGACCGAACGCGCGACAGCCTCCGCCACGTCACCGACATAGACCGGCTGGAACTTGGTCTGGCCGCCGCCGATCAGCGGCAGCACCGGCGAATAACGCGCCATATTCGCGAACCGGTTGAAGAAGCTGTCCTCCGGCCCGAAATTGATCGACGGCCGCAAGATCACGGCATCGGCGATCGTCTCCAGCACGGCCTTTTCACCGAGCGCCTTGGTACGCGCATAATCCGATTCGGAATCCGGATCGGCGCCGAGCGCCGAAATATGGGTGAGCCCGGCGCCGACGGAGCGCGCCGCCTCGGCGATGGCGCGAGCACCGAATTCGTGCACGGCGGAGAATTTCTGCCGGCCGCTCTCATGCAGGATGGCGACGAGATTGACGACATGGTCGGCACCTTGCACGGCGCGGTCGACCGACCAGCGCACGCGCACATTGGCCTGCACCGGCTGGATCTGGCCGACATTGCCGAGCGGCTGCAAATGGCCGGCAAGGTCGGGCCGCCGGCAGGCGACCCTGATGCGATAGCCGCGCTTGGCTAGCGCCCGCACGACATGACGGCCGACAAAGCCTGATCCGCCAAAGACGACGACGAGCTTTGGGGTCTGCAGGATTTCGGTCATGGCGGGCTCCGGCGCGCGTTCCAGATGGCTTGGCTGAGCCGTTTCATAGTCCGTTTTGCGCCAAAGGCAAAGGGTGACGCGTCGTCGCGTCATTCTTGTTTTTCGCGCGATTCCAAGAAAAAGCAAGGCCCGGTATTCCTGCGACAAGCGCATCAATCATGTCTTGGCCCTGCGAGCGACAGACGCAGGAAACCCCGCCGAAGCGGGGTTTCCCGGATGACATCCATGAGGTGTCAGGGGCCGACGAGCGGCCTGACCTGAGACGGTATCAGGAGGGCGTGAAGCAAGTACGCCCACCCCAGCCCTGAACATCCGACATGGTGCCACCAACCTTCTTGCATGCGGCGACGAAATCGGCGCTGCAGTTGGCGAATTTCGCATGGCCGTTCTTGCAGTAGTGGTCCTCGGTGGCGCCGCCACCCGGCGCGGTAATGACGCCCGGGTTGGCCGGCTTGACCGGTGCGGCCTTCAAATTGGCAGCCTGCGTGGCGCCCATGAAGGAACCGAGCAGGAGGACGGCGGTCAGCATGGTGGTCTTGGTGTTGGTCATGATGATTTCCTTTGATTTGAGGTTGGGTTTCCGGGACGCGAAGGGCGATGCCTTTCACGCGAAGCAGACTTTCGATTTTGATTTTGCTGTTCCCCGGTCTGGATCGGGCAAGCTCACCTTGCCCTGGACAAACGTTGGTCGCCCGGGCGCTCAAAAAGGTTCAGGACGCGCGCGAAAAAAAACGCGCACAACCGCGCGTCAGGCGGGGGCGGCCAATTAACTTTTTGAAAAGAAACGAAGAATCAGGCCGAATAGCGTTCGGCGAATTCGGAGATGCGCTGGATCACTGCCTTGGGCGCGGTGATGCCGCGCGCCTGCGCCTTTTCGGCCGCTTCGGCGCGGGCGCGGCCTGGCACGTGAACGCCGAAGCGCCGCCGCAGCCGGTCAAGCTGGTCTTTCATGCGCTGCTCGAAGCCCGGGTCGAGCAGCTTGGGCTCGACGGCAAGCACGAACAGGCCGGTCCCGGGGCTGTCCGGGCCGCCGCTGAACCATGGCGCGTCGAGTGACCAGTTGGCGCCCGACAGGCCGGCCGCCAGCACTTCGACCATCAGCGCGATGTTGGCGCCGCGCTGGCCGCCGAAGGCGAGCATGGCGCCCTTCATGGCCGCCGCCGGATCGGTGGTCGGGTTGCCGCTGGCGTCCAGCGCCCAGCCTTCGGGGATCTTCTTGCCGTCCTCGGCGGCCTTGCGGATGTTGACGAAGGCGGTGGCGCTCGACGACTGGTCGATGACCAGCGGCGCGCCGTCGGCGGCGGGGGCGGCGAAAGACATCGGGTTGGTGCAAAAGACCGGCTTGACCGAGCCTGAGCCGGCCAGGACGGCCGGACCATTGGTTGCGGCGAAGGACACCAGCCCCTGCGCGGCCAGCCGGCCGGTGAAGTAGCCGAGCGCCCCGCAGGTGTAGGCGTTCTTCTGCGAGAAGATGGCGACGCCGAACAGTCTTGCCGCCTTGGCGAGGTCGTCGATGGTGCGGTCGAAGCCGGTATGCGCCAGCCCGCCGCGTGCGTCCGAGAGATAGATGGCCAGCGCCGGCCGGGTGATCACAGGATCGGCATTGCCGTCGATGCGTCCGGCCTCGAGCGCTTCGAGGTAGTCGATGAAATGTGTGAGCCCGACGGCTGCAAGTCCCTCTGCCTCGGCCGCGATGATCGAGGCGGTGAGCGATTGCGCTGCTTCCTCGTTGGCGCCGGCGCCAAGTGCCGCCATCCGGCACAGCCCTTTTGCCTGGTCGAGACTGAGTTGCATGGCGATTGCCCTTAGTGAGTAGTGAGTAGGGGTCGGTGAGTGGTGAGTTGTGGAGTGCGCGGCAGCCACTTCCTACTTACCAATCCCTACCCACCACTCACTTGAACCTAGCCGATCTTGACCGGGATTCGTGCCTCGATCCGGCTGAAGGCGAAGACCAGAATGCCGGTGATCGCCATATAGATCAACGCCAGGAGCAGCAAGGGCTCATAGGTGAGATAGGTGTCCTGCCGCACCTTGGACGAGACGGCGAAGATGTCGATCACGCTGATGGTTGCCACCAGCGGCGTCGATTTCAGCTGCAGCACGGTCTCGCCGGTCAGCGTCGGCAGCGCCCGGTAGAAGGCTTGCGGCAGCCAGATGCGGCGGAAGATCTTCCAGCGGCTCATGCCGAAGGCGCGGGCGGCTTCCAGCTGCCCCTTGGGCACGCCGGCAAAGGCGCCGCGCATCACTTCGCCCTCGTAGCCGGCGAAGGACAAGGTCAGCGCCAGCACGCCGTACGGCCAGGCCTGCCTGAGATAGGGCCACATCCAGGATTCGCGGATCCATGGATATTGCGGGAAAAGCGAGCCCAGCCCGTAATAGAGCAGCCATAGCTGCAGAAGCAGCGGCGTGCCGCGGATGATGGTGCAGAAGACTTTCGCGGGTGCCGCGACCCAGATCGAGCCGGCCGCCTGCGCCAGCCCCACGGGCACGGCGATCATGAAGCCGAGCGTACAGGTGACGGCCAGGATCCACAGGGCACGCCAGATCCCCATCAGGCCCATTTCCCAATATTGCGGCAGCCAGTCCCAGCGCATGAAGAAGGCGGCTGACGCCACCAGCCCCAGCGCGATCAGGATCAGCACGATGCGATGCGGCTGCAGCCAGAGCGATGCGCGCGCCGCCGTGTCGATGATGACCGTTTCGCTGGTCATCAGCGTGCCTCCTTGATCGAAGGCATGCCGCGCCGCGCCCATTTCTCCGCGCGGCCAAGCAGGAGGTTCGAAACCAGTGTCACGCAGAGATAGAGCACGCCGGCGGCGAGGAAGAAAACCAGATATGCCTTGGTGACGCCCGCCGCCTGTCGTGTCGCCAGTGTCAGTTCGAAGAAGCCGACGACGGCCAGCAGCGCGGTGTCCTTGGTGGCGATCAACCACAGATTGGCGAGGCCCGGAATGGCGAAAGGCAGCATCGCCGGCAGCGTGATGCGCCGCAACAGAAGGCCGGGAGACATGCCGAAGGCGCGGGCGGCTTCGATCTGGCCCTGCGGGATAGCGAGGATCGCGCCGCGGATGACTTCCGTCGAATAGGCGCCCTGGACGAAGCCGAGCACGGCGATGCCGGCCACCAGCCCGCTGATGTCGACACGCTGGTAACCCATCGCCGTCAGCACCTGGTTTATCAGGTCGGTGCCGGCATAGTAGAGCAGCAGGATCAGCACCAGTTCCGGCACGGCGCGCACCACGGTGGTGTAGACCGCGAACAGGTCGCGCACCACGGGTCCGCCGTAAAGCTTGCCATAGGCACCGCAGGTTCCAATCAGCAGGCCGACGATGGTCGCGCCGACGGCGATCTCTAGCGAATGCAGGAGCCCGAGCAAGAGCGTCCCGCCCCAGCCGACGGGAGCCGGCGAGAGCAGTTCGACGATGCCGGCCGCGGAGGCCGGAAGAAAGGATTCGATCAGCTTCGCCCCCGGATTGCTGGCTCTGTCCGCCGGCACCAGCAGCCGGCGGCAAGCATGCGTGGACAGGCCGGCTGGAGGACGAGGGCGTCAGCGCCCTGTCCTCCAGCCGATGCGAGGGTCTCAGTTCGACTGCGTGGCGCCGCCGTAAATGTCGAAATCGAAATATTTCTTCGAGATCTCGTCATATTTGCCGTTGGCGCGGATCGCCTTGATGCCGGCGTTGATCTTCTCTTTCAGGGCGGTGTCTTCCTTGCGCACGCCGGCGCCGACGCCCGGTCCGAGCACCTCGTCGTCAGGGGCCACCATGCCCTTGAGATCGCAGCAGGCCTTGCCCTGGTCGGTCTTGAGGAACTCCTTGAGCGCGATGGAATCGGCCTGCACCGCGTCGAGGCGGCCCGCGGCGAGGTCGTTGTTGGCTTCGTCCTGCGTCTGGTATTCCTTGATCTCGGATGCGGTGGGGCCGAAATGCTTCTTGGCATAGACGGCATGCACCGTCGACACCTGGACGCCGAGGACCTTGCCCTTGAGATCGTCGGGCGTGGCGCCGAACTTCTGGTCCTTGGGGCCGATGATGGCGGTCGGGGTGTTGTAGTATTTGTCGGAGAAGTCGATGGTCTTCTTGCGTTCGTCGGTGATCGACATCGACGAGACGATGAGGTCGATCTTCTTGGTGGTCAGTGCCGGGATGATGCCGTCCCAGGCGACAGGGGTGATGACGCAGTCGAGCTTCTCTTCGGCGCACACGGCGTCGATGAAGTCGATCTCCCAGCCGACCCATTTGCCCGAAGCATCGGGCGAGGTGAAGGGCGCGTAGGGTTCGGCGGCGACGCCGATCTTGACCGGATCGGCCTTGGCCACGCCCATGGCGGCGACGCCGAGCAGCAGCGCCGCGGCGAATGTCTTCAGAACAGTCTTCATTTCAGAACTCCCAGTTTGTTGTTGGTTCCCGGTTTTCTTCCGTCCCGGCCTGTCCCTAGCCGATGTTGCGGATGAACTGCTTTAGCCTTTCGGACTTGGGCGCGCCGAAGATCTGCTCCGGCGGGCCTTCCTCCTCGACCAACCCGTTGTAGAGGTAGACGACGTGGGTCGCGACCTCGCGGGCGAATTTCATTTCGTGGGTGACCAGCACCATGGTGCGGCCTTCACGCGCCAGATCGCCAATCACCTTCAGCACTTCGCCGACCAGTTCGGGATCGAGCGCCGAGGTCGGTTCGTCGAACAGCATGACGCGCGGATTGATGGCCAAGGCGCGAGCGATCGCGGCGCGCTGCTGCTGGCCGCCGGAGAGATAGGCCGGATAGACATCGCGCTTCTCGGCCAGACCGACGCGCACCAGCAGCTTTTCGGCCTGGGCGACAGCCTGGTCGCGCTTGACGCCCAGCACATGAACGGGAACCTCGATGACGTTTTCGATCAGCGTCATATGGCTCCACAGGTTGAAGTTCTGGAACACCATGCCGAGCTTGGAGCGGATGCGTTCGATCTGCCTGCGGTCGGCCGGAATGGTATGGCCATGGCTGTCCGCCTTGAGCTTGATCTCCTCGCCATTGACCCGGATGATGCCGCTGGTCGGGTTTTCCAGGCAGTTGATGCAGCGCAGCAGCGTCGATTTGCCTGAGCCCGAGCCGCCGATGATGGCGATGACCTCGCCGTCGCGCGCCGACAGCGATACGCCCTTCAGCACATGCAGTTGACCGAATTTCTTGTGCAGGTTCTCGACATGGATGGCTTCTGCGGCGCCGTCCTGCGCCTCGCCGGATGGGACTTTGGCAGCTGCCACAGCGCTCACCAAATGACCTCCATATCGCCGCCGGCGGTTCGTCGAACGTCTATCCGGCTAATCAACATACGCTGTACTGCCTCGCTCCAGACCTCAAGCATGGACCCAACAGAGCGAGCCCGTCAATCCCGCTCATTACGGCACTTGCGGCCTTGTTGTGCAAGTGTATAAATAACCTCTCATGAAATTTTCTCGGTTTTTTTCAGCTTAAAAAAGGGCATCGATGAGCGCTTTCGGATCCCAGTCCATGGCGGCGCCGCTGCGGCGCGTGCTGATGCGGTCGGCGGCCAACGCCATGCGCGACGCCGACCGGGCTGCCTGGCACTATGGTCCGGGATTCAACGCGGCGAAAGCGGCCTCGCAGCACGCAGCCCTGGCTGAACTGGTGGCGGCTTCCGGCGCCGAGATCGAATGGATCGAGGACAAGGCCGACGGACTTTCGGATTCGGTGTTCACGCACGACCCTTCGCTGATGACCGACCGCGGTGCGCTGATCCTGTCCATGGGCAAGCCGCTGCGCGCCAGGGAGCCTTCGTTGCATGAAGAAACCTACAGAAGGCTGGGCATTCCGATCCTTGGTCGCGTCGAGGCTCCTGGCCAGGTCGAAGGTGGCGACTGTGTATGGGTGGATGCCCGCACGCTGGCGATCGGGCGCGGTGTCCGTTCCAACCAGGAAGGCATCCAGCAGGTTTCCAACCTGCTGTCGCCGCTGGGGATTTCCGTCTACGGCTTTGATCTGCCGCTGTGGCAGGGCGAAGAGGCGTGCCTGCATCTGATGTCGGTTATCAGCCCGCTGGCCGACGACCTGGCGCTGGTCTATTCACCGCTTTTACCGGCCCCTTTCTATCAGACGCTGAAGGCACGCGGCATCCGGCTGGTCGAAGGCGACGCCGAGGAGTTCGCGGCTTCCAACGGCCTCAGTCTTAACGTACTGCCGACCAGCCCGCTCAAGGTCATTGCCGTTGCGGGCTTTCCCAGGACCAAGGCCGCCATGGAAGCCGCCGGATGCACGGTTGAGATCTTCGAGGCGGACGCGCTCTGCATCGCCTGCGAAGGCGGGCCGACATGCCTGACGCGACCGATCCTGCGCCAATGAATGGGCGCCGTAAGTTCCGTCGCGAGGGCGAGGAGCGGCGGCGGCAGGATCTGATCGAGGCGACTCTGGACAGCGTGGCGGAATATGGCCTTCAAGGCGCCAGCCTGCGCACCATCGCATTGCGTGCCGGCGTCACCGCCGGGCTGATCCGGCATTATTTCCCGGGCAAGGAAGAATTGCTGCAGGAAGCCTATACGGCGCTGGTCGATCGCATGACCGAGCAGGCGAAGGCGGCATTGGTCATGGATGATGCCTCGCCGCGCCAGCGTCTTGCGGCTTTCATCACCGCCAATCTCAATGCGCCGATCATCGACGCGCGGGTGTTTTCGCTCTGGGCAACCTTCATCGGCCGCGCCAGTGCGGATCCCGCCCTGGCCCGTGCCCACCGCGAAGGCTACCTTGGCTTTCGCAACGAGGTGGAAGCAGTTGTGGCCGACGTGCTCGCCGCCGAACAGCACAAGCCGGACGCAACCCAGTTGCGCCACCATGCCATCGCGATCAATGCGATCATCGACGGGCTCTGGATCGAAGGCTGCCTGGCCGGCGAGATGTTTTCGCCCGGTGAATTGGCGGCCATAGGAATCAAGGCCGTGGAGACCGAGCTCGGCCTCGCGCCGCTGGAGCAATTCCTGGAAAAGTGAGAAGCGGGTTTCCCGGGAAAAGCGCGCAGCGCTTCCCCTTGGGAATTGCGTAGAAACAAAGAGATAGGGGAGAAAACCAATGACCACTGTGGGCGAAGCGCTCATTTCGCTGCTCGAGGCGCATGGCGTCGACACCGTGTTCGGCATTCCCGGCGTCCACACGGTCGAACTCTATCGCGGTCTTGCGCGCTCGAAGATTCGCCACATCACGCCGCGCCACGAACAGGGCGCCGGCTTCATGGCCGACGGCTATGCGCGCGCCGGCGGCAAGCCGGGCGTCGCCTTCGTCATCACCGGGCCGGGGCTGACCAACACCATCACCGCCATGGGCCAGGCGCGCGCCGATTCGGTGCCGATGCTGGTGATCTCCGGCGTCAACGCCGCCGACACGCTCGGCAAGGGGCTCGGCTTCCTGCACGAATTGCCCGATCAGCGCGGCATGATGGAGAAGGTAGCGCTGTTGTCGCTACGCGTGACCGGGGCCAGCGAATTGCCCGGTGCGCTGGCGCGGGCTTTCGCCCTGTTTTCCTCGTCTCGGCCCGGCCCTGTGCATATAGAGATCCCGACCGATATCATGGTCAAGCCGGCGGACGGATTGTCGGCAGCCTTGAGCAATGCCGGGCCGCCGGCTCCAGAGCGTGCCGCCATTGCCAGGGCTGCCGAACTCATCGCCACCGCACGCCGCCCGCTCATCCTTGCAGGCGGCGGCGCCAAGAAAGCCGATGCGGCGCTGCGGCGCCTTGCCGAAAGGCTGGGCGCGCCGATTGTCGAGACCACCAACGCGCGCGGTCTCATGCATGGCCATCCGCTTTGCGTGCCGGCAAGCCCAAGCCTCAAGGCGGTTCGCGCGCTCATGGCCGGGGCCGATCTGGTGATCGCCGCCGGTACCGAATTCGGCCCGACCGACTATGACGGCTATGGCGACGGTGGCTTCGTACTGCCTTCGAACCTGATCCGTATCGACATCGGCGCCGACCAGCTTGCGCGGCGTCCGGTGACGGTCGCCATCCAGGCCGATTGCGCCGAGGCGATCGAGGCGCTGCTTGCGGCGATCGATCCCGCCCACAGCGCTGGCGAAGATGGCCATGGCCGCGCCGCGGCGGCGCGAAAGGCCGCTTTTGCCGAGTTGAGTCCGGCCTATGCGGCGCAGGTGCGTGCCGTGGAAATGATCCGCGACGCTTTGCCCGGTGCCATCATCGTTGGCGACTCGACCCAGCCGATTTACGCCGCCAACCTCTATTACGACCACGACCGGCCCGGCGGCTGGTTCAATGCCGCGACCGGCTTTGGCGCGCTTGGCTACGGTCCGCCGGCGGCGATCGGTGCGGCACTTGCCGTGCCCGATGCGCCGGTTGTCTGCCTGACCGGCGACGGGGGCTTCCAGTTCACCTTGCCGGAGATAGCGGTGGCGCTCGATTCTGGAGCGCCCGTCATCTTCGTGGTCTGGAACAACAGAGGCTATCGCGAGATCGAGACCTCGATGCTCGATGTCGGCGTGGAACCTGTCGGCGTGTCGCCGGCGCCGCCGGATTTCTGCAAGCTTGCCGAAGCCTATGGCATTGGTGCCGAAAGGCTGGCCGACATCGACGCCTTGCCACAGGCGCTCAGGCACGCCCGGGCAACGGGGCTGCCGCGCGTCATCGAAGTCACGGTCGTCTGAAACATCCGGGCCGTCCTTGCCGACAGGAAGCGGACCATTTGCCGGCTTGGTTTTTGCAAGACCTGATCCGCTTCCGGGCGGCTTCGTTATTCGGCGATGCCCTGACGCATGCAAAGACGTGACGGCTGCCATGTCGAGATATCGGTTGAGTGATCGACTGAAAGGGGCGACGCTTCGCGTCGGCGCGGCAAACCAACGACAAAAGTCATAAAAATGACAGGAGCGGTCCAGGATGACGGAAACACTTGAAGGCAGGCACATCGTTGTGACCGGTGGAACCGGCGCGCTCGGTGGGGCGGTGGTCGGCAGACTGCTGGAACAGGGCGCGATCTGCCACGTGCCGAACGCGCATGCCGCGGCACCTCAGCACTTCCCCTTCACCACGCACGACAATGTCAAACTGGCGCACAATGTCGATCTCTCGGACCCCGCCAAGGTCGAGGCGTTCTACAGCCAGGTTCCTGCCTTGTGGGGATCGATCCATCTGGCCGGCGGCTTTGCCATGGCGCCGGTGGAGAAGATCGAATCGGCGTCGTTTGCCGAGATGATGGACACCAACGCCCGCACCGCCTTCCTGTGCAGCCGCGCCGCCATCCGCTCGATGCTGGCGTCGGATACTGCCGGTCGCATCGTCAATGTCACGGCACGCGCCGGGCTCGACCCGCGCCGCGGCGCCGGCATGGTCGCCTATACGGCCAGCAAGGCGGCGGTCGCGGCCATGACTGTGGCGATTGCGGAAGAATTGAAGGCCCAGGGCATCCTGGTCAACGCGGTGGCCCCATCGACGCTCGACACGCCGGCCAACCGCGCCGACATGCCGGATGCCGATTTCACCAAATGGGTCAGCCTCGAAGCAGCGGCCGAGGCAATCGCCTATCTCGCCTCGCCGGCCAATCAGGCAATGAGCGGAACGCTGGTGCCGCTCTACGGCAGGGCCTGAGCGGAGAGCGTCGAAGCCGGGCAGCCGGCGTCGGATCCATCGGCGTTGCGGTAGCTGTAGATACGCAGCGGCGATGAAGCGTCCGTGGGACACTCCCTCAACCAAGCC
This sequence comes from Mesorhizobium sp. BR1-1-4, assembly GCF_020165375.1. Lineage (NCBI taxonomy): Bacteria > Pseudomonadati > Pseudomonadota > Alphaproteobacteria > Hyphomicrobiales > Phyllobacteriaceae > Mesorhizobium > Mesorhizobium sp. BR1-1-4. The sequence continues at coordinate 90,033 of NZ_JAIUIB010000003.1, forward strand.
GGCGGCTTGCCTTCCATCAGGGCCGCCGCGAACGGGTAGGCGGCTTCGAGACCCGGCGACGGCGCGCCTCGCCAGGCACAGATCGCGACATGTGTCGCCTTCGACGCGTCGAGAATCGCACGCGGGTCGGCGGTCATGGGGTCGAGAAAGCGGTAGCTCCGTTCGATGCCTTTGGCCGAAGGGTGGTTTGGGATCGTCACCACCTTGGGGCCGTCGGCCAGCGCGACGAAATGCGATCCGATGAGCGGTGGCGAAAAGACGATGGCGCCCGACGGCCAATCCCGTTGCGCTCCGAAATGATCGAGGTCACAACTGTCGGCGAATTCAGCGGCGGGTATCGCCGCTTGGGAGGGTCTGACCGCCAGATGGTACAGCGCCATGGCCCCGGACAAAACCAGACCGGGCAGGATCAATGCGTATTTGCGCGATGGCGCCGGCACGGGAGATTTCAAGTAGCGCCGCAGCCCCGAACCTTGCGGCAGCAGGCTCTCCAGCACGAAGATCAGGCCGATGCCGGAGAAAATCGGGAGATAGCGGAAGTAGCGGAGATAGTCGATCGCCAGCACCAATCCGAGCAGCGAAAACAGAGCCAGTATGACCAGAGGCCGGCTGCGGCCATGCGACCCGGTGCAGATGACGACCGGCGCGAGCGCGCCGACGAACAGCAGCAACATGCTGGGAAAGCCTGACGACAGAACGAAATCGGGGCGCCGAAACAGGCTCAATTCCTGAAGAATTCTGTTGAGCATGTTGTCGCGGACATAGGCGTCCATCGACGCGTAAGGGCCGTCCAGGCATTGCGGAAACAGTTTCACCAGCGCCACCAGGCTGATGGCGGCGAACACCAGCAGAAGCGAGGCCCGAATTGCCCAGCCGCCACGCGTGCCGACAAGCCGAGGTACGACGGCGAATGAGAGCCCGGCGGCGGTCAGCGCCAGCACATGCGGCGCGGAATAGGTATCGCATTTGACCGCGGCATAGGCCGAGGGCGCGACGGTAGCGGCGAACAGGCCGATCGCGCCGATCGCCAGGGCCACTCCAAAGCCGGTGATCCCTGTCGCACTCTCGTCGCGGCCGGCGATCCAGTCGAAGGCGTAGACGGCCATCACCAGGGCGAAGAACGGTGCGAACTCGGCGCTGATCGCGATTGCCAGGGCTGTCAGCAAGCCGTTGACGAAGGGCGAGAGGCGATTCCGCGACAGCAACAGGACCAGGGCGGCAAGCAGAAGCAATATCTGCAGATTGTGATAGTCGATCCGCCCCGGCGCGTATTCGAAGAAGGTGCGCGCGGCGAAGATCAAGGCCAACGGCAATGCAATGGCCGGATAGGCAAAGCCCATCGCGACAATCAGCCGGTTGTAGAAGTAGAGCGCGGGTACAAACAGGAGCAGCGGCACGACAAAGCTTGCTGCCATCAGCGCCGGCTCGAAGCCGGCGAACGGCGCGAGCAGCCACGCAAAAGCGGCATAGGGCAGGTCCACGATCCATGGCCAGTGCGAGATGTAGGGCTCGGGCTGGGCAATGCCGGGCATTGTCCGGTCGAAGATATTCCCGGTCTCGAGCAAGGTGCGGATCTCGTGTATTTTGAGAAGGTCGTCCGCATCGGCATTGAGCCGGAAGCCCAGGGACCAGAGGACGATCATCACCGTCACCATGCCGCAGAAGCAGAAAAGGGCCGGTGCGCTCATATAAAGACGCGGCAGCCACGAAGATTGCGCTGCGGCCCTGTCGTCGTCATTGCTCATGGAAGGCTTCCCCGGGACGACTGCCAAATACGCGAGGAAGTTTATCTTGCCGTAAAGAAAGACCCCGCCGGAGCGATCCGGCGGGGTCTTTGTTCAAGCCGCACGAAAATCGTGCGGCAAGCGGTTAATCCTTAGTTGCCCTGCTTCTTCAGCGCGGCACCCAGGATGTCGCCCAGCGAAGCGCCGGAGTCGGTCGAGCCGTACTGTGCGACGGCTTCCTTCTCTTCGGCGATTTCCAGCGCCTTGATCGAGACCTGCAGCTTGCGGGTCTTCTTGTCGAAGGCGATGACGCGGGCGTCGACCTTCTGGCCGACGGTGAAGCGCTCGGGGCGCTGCTCGTCGCGATCGCGGCTGAGGTCGGAGCGCTTGATGAAGGTCTCGATGCCGCTGTCGACCAGCCGCACTTCCAGACCGCCATCCTTGACGCCGATGACTTCGCAGGTAACGACGGCGTTCTTGCGCAGTTCGCCTGACGTCGCGGCTTCGCCGACCGTGTCCTTGGCCAGCTGCTTGATGCCGAGTGAGATGCGCTCCTTGTCGATGTCGACGTCGAGCACCTGCGCCTTGACCATGTCACCGCGATTGTACTCTTCGATGACCTGCTCGCCCGGACGGGTCCAGTCGAGGTCGGACAGGTGCACCATGCCGTCCACGTCGCCTTCGAGGCCGATGAACAGGCCGAACTCGGTCTTGTTCTTGACCTCGCCCTCGACCTGGCTGCCGACCGGATGGCTCGAGGCGAAAGCCTGCCACGGGTTCTCGAGCGTCTGCTTGAGGCCGAGCGAGATGCGGCGCTTGGCCGGATCGACTTCGAGCACCACCACGTCGACTTCCTGCGTTGTCGACAGGATCTTGCCGGGATGCACGTTCTTCTTGGTCCACGACATTTCCGAAACGTGGATGAGGCCCTCGATGCCCGGCTCCAGCTCGACGAACGCGCCGTAGTCGGTGATGTTGGTGACGGTGCCCTTGATCTTCTTGCCGATCGGGAACTTGGTGCCGATCTCGGACCACGGATCGCTCTCGAGCTGCTTCATGCCGAGCGAGATGCGGTGGGTTTCCTGGTTGATGCGGATGATCTGCACCTTGACCGTCTGACCGATGTTGAGGATTTCGGTCGGATGGTTGACGCGGCGCCATGCCATGTCGGTGACATGCAGCAGGCCGTCGATGCCGCCGAGGTCGACGAACGCACCGTAATCGGTGATGTTCTTGACGACGCCTTCGACAACCTGGCCTTCCTCGAGGTTCTGCACGATTTCCGAACGCTGTTCGGCGCGGCTCTCCTCAAGCACGGTACGGCGCGACACGACGATGTTGCCGCGGCGGCGATCCATCTTGAGGATCTCGAAGGGCTGCGGGTTGTGCATCAGCGGGGAGACGTCGCGGATCGGGCGAATATCGACCTGGCTGCGCGGCAGGAAGGCCACGGCGCCGTCGAGGTCGACGGTGAAGCCGCCCTTGACCTGGTTGAAGATGACGCCTTCGACGCGCTCGCCCTTGGTGAACTTCTCTTCGAGCTTGACCCAGCTCTCCTCGCGGCGTGCCTTGTCGCGCGATAGCACGGCCTCGCCCAGCGCATTTTCGATGCGCTCGACCATGACTTCGACGGTGTCGCCGACCTTGAGCGTCGAGTCCTTGCCCTTTACGCCGAATTCCTTCAGCGGCACACGGCCTTCGACCTTGAGGCCGACATCGATGATGGCCATGTCTTTTTCGATCGCCAGAATCGTGCCCTTGACGACTTGGCCTTCGCCGGAATGACCGGTGGTAAATGATTCTTCGAGCAGGCTCGCGAAATCATCGCGAGTGGGATTTGCAGCAGACATTGTTTCTCCTGGAGTACCCCGCATTTTTCGCGGGGCGGGCGCCGTGGGCTAGCGTTGCGTTGGCCTGCCGGCGTTCCGGGCTGCAAAAGCCCTGGGCCGCTTTTCAAGCGGCAATTCCGGCGCATGAAGAATGCTGGCAGGCTGGTTCGTGCCCGATATGGGTATTTTCTTCGCCTCCGGCAACCGGAAGCAGCATGAAACCCGGATCAGGCCTTGTTTCTCTGGGCCAGCACGTCGTCGATGACGGACATGGCCGCGAGAAACGCGGCTTCTATAGCCATTTCGCTGGTATCAAGCAAGTGCGCGTCGGCCGCCGGCTTCAGCGGCGAGTCCGCCCGGCCCATGTCGCGCTCGTCGCGACGCTGGATATCGGCAAGGATTTCGGCGAAATCGGCGGTGCCGCCGATGCTTTCGATCTCAGCCAGCCGGCGCTTGGCGCGCACCTCGGCACTTGCCGTCACATAGAGTTTTATGTCGGCGTCGGGGCACACGACCGTGCCGATGTCGCGCCCGTCCAGCACCGCGCCCGGCGGCGTCCTTGCGAAGTCGCGCTGCTTTTCGACCAGGATGCGCCGCACCGTAGGGAAAACCGCGACCTTCGAGGCGGCCTCGCCAACCGCATGCGCCGACAGCACCGCGCGGTCGAGCTTTGCCAGATCGACCTGGCGGGCGGCGGTTTCTGCCGCCGAGACATTGTCGAGCGGTAGGCCCAGCCGCAGCAGCGCATGGGCGACGGCGCGATAGGTCAGGCCGGTGTCGAGCAGGTTGAGGCGGTAGTGATCGGCGAGACGGCGGGCGAGCGTGCCTTTGCCCGCGCCGGCCGGTCCGTCGATGGCGATGGTGAAGGGGTGGGTCATTGGCGGGCAGACGCCTTACGCATGGAAATAGGCCCCCGCGACTTCGTCATCCTGGGATCTGCGCCGCGTCGCTGCGCTCCTTGCTTCGCCCCAGAATGACGAAGCACGGGATGTCGCCAGCCAATCCCCAAGGTTTGCGATTGCCACTATCGCTCGATCTCCGCGCCCAGCCCCTTCATCAAGTCCATGAACTCCGGAAAGCTCGTCGCGATCATGGCCGCGTCGTCAATGGTTACAGGCTTTTCAGTCGCCAGGCCCATCACCAGAAAGCTCATGGCGATGCGGTGGTCGAGATGGGTCTGCACCGTCGTATCCCGGTCGTTGGGGTGGCCGCCCAATCCCCTGCCGCCTGGTTTGCCGCGCACGGCAAGCGAAGCTTCGCCCTCGGTGCAGTCGACGCCGTTGAGCTTCAGCCCGTTGGCGACCGCCGACAGCCGGTCGGATTCCTTCACCCGAAGTTCCTCCAGCCCCTGCATCAGCGTCTCGCCCTCGGCGAAGCTGGCGGCAACGGCCAGCACCGGGTATTCGTCGATCATCGACGGCGCCCGCTCGGGCGGCACGGCGACGCCTTTCAGCTCGGAGTAACGAACGCGCAGGTCCGCGACATCCTCGCCGCCGGCATTGCGCGGGTTCAAGATGTCGATCTGGCCGCCCATTTCCTGCAGCGTGAGAAGCAACCCGGTGCGGGTCGGGTTCATCAGCACGTTTTCGATGACAATGTCGGAACCCGGCACGATCAGCGCCGCCACCAGCGGGAAGCCGGCCGAGGACGGGTCACCCGGCACGGCGATGGTCTGGCCGGTCAGCTTGCCCTGGCCTTCGATGAAGATGTGGCGCACGCCGCGTTCGTCGGTCTCGACCGACAGGTTGGCGCCAAAGCCCTTGAGCATCTTTTCCGTGTGGTCGCGCGTCATGACAGGTTCGATGACGGTGGTGATGCCTGGCGTGTTCAACCCGGCCAGCAGCACCGCCGACTTCACCTGCGCCGAGGCCATCGGCACGCGGTAGGTGATCGGGGCGGCGTGCTTCGGCCCATGCAGCGTGATCGGCATGCGGTCGCCGGGCGTGGCTTTGAGCACCTGCACGCCCATCTGGCGCAGCGGTTCGAGCACGCGACCCATCGGCCGGCCCGACAGCGAGGCGTCACCGATGAAGGTCGTCTCCATGTCGTAGGTGCCGACGAGCCCCATGGTCAGCCGCGAGCCAGTGCCGGCATTGCCGAAATCGAGCGGACCTTCCGGCTGCAGCAGCGCGCCGTTGCCGGTGCCGCGGATCACCCACTCGGCGCCGCGTTTCTCGATATGCGCGCCCATCGCCTTCATGGCCGCGCCCGTGCGCATCACATCCTCGCCCTCGAGCAGGCCGGTGATGCGGGTTTCGCCGGAGGCGAGCCCGCCGAACATGAACGAGCGGTGCGAGATCGACTTGTCGCCCGGCACACGGGCCGTGCCGGAAAGGGCTGGTGACTTGCGGGCAGTGGCCGGCTTGGCAGCGGCGGCGTGAGACATGGAATTTCCCTGGACGGATTGCCGGCGTGCCGGCGCTTTTCATTTGTTGCGGCGGTCTCGTATCACGGCGGGGCGAAATGGTCATCCCCATGCTCGTCACTCGGCGCGAGGCCTTTCAGTGCTTGGTTTTGTGACGCCGGCTTTTCGCTTTGACAGCGCTGCAAACTGTGGTTAAGGGGACCACTCTTTTATCGACGAGGCTTGCCGTGGCAAAAACCGAACTTGGCACAAAACGCATCGACCCGGAAACGGGCCGGAAATTCTACGACCTGAACAAAGACCCGATCGTCTCGCCCTATACGGGCAAGACCTATCCGCGCTCCTATTTCGAGGAAGGCAAGATCGCCGCCGTCGAGGAGGAAGAGGAAGTGGCCGAGAAGGAAGTGGACGCCGAGGAGGAAGAGGGCGTCGAGGTCGTCTCGCTCGAAGAGGCGGAAGACGACGCCAAGAGCGACGATCTTCCCGATCTCGGTGACGACGAGGATGACGTCGACCTCGGCGACGACGAGGATGACACCTTCCTTGCTGACGAAGAGGAAGAAGACGACGACGTTTCCGACATGATCGGCGTCGGCGACGACGACGACGAAGTCTGACAAAGGCTTCGAACGTAAGCGTTTGCCGGCTTTCACGCCCTGTGAAGAAAAAGCCGCCGATGAAGGCTTGATATCTGGGAATGGCGGGGTTAGAAGCCGCCTGCACTAACGGCGCGGTCTTCCAACCCGCGCCGATCTCTCGCCGGAAACGGCGCCGGCTGATTGCCGGGAGTGGGGCCATAGCTCAGTTGGGAGAGCGCTTGAATGGCATTCAAGAGGTCGTCGGTTCGATCCCGATTGGCTCCACCAGTTACCTTCCAGGGCAAGGAAACGCTTTGTTTCGGCGGGACATCTCCGCCCTGTTCAACCATTGGCGATCCCTGATTTGCGCGATCACGGAACGTCAGCGCCGAACTCGACGGCAAATCCCGCGTCGATTGCGCTTCGCGCAATGAGATCGCCAAGTTCCCAATCCGTGAGTTCGCAAAGCGGGAACATTCTCCTCACCTCGTGGCTCACCTCGGATATCGAAATGCACGGCCTGTCGACGGTGTCGATCAGGCAGCGGACAATCGCTTGGCGAACGTCCGACAGGGTAGGCGTCTGCGCGAGCGCAGGCATCTCCGCCCCCTACGAATGGAGTTGCGGCGCTACGCCATCGGCCGAGTTTGTGTCGAACGCCACGGGTACGCCGTGAACGAGGGATGCGGTCGCCAGCAACTCCTCCAACTCGCCGTCGGTAGCCCTGCATGCGGGTATGAGTGTTCGGATGGCGCGTATTGCCTGCGCAATGGAGACAAAGCGTGCCTTGCCCCTGGAAAGAACATAGGCTTCGGCGGCTCTTTCAACCGTGATGGAGTGAAAAGAGTTGGTCATCGAGAATTCCTCCCTGAACCCTGACCAACATGGTTTACGGCAGGACTTCGGTGGTCTTCAAGCCTATGTCCGGTTCCAGACAATCAGCCAGCCCCTGCGCTGAAGTGATGTTGCTCCTCCTCGCCATAGGCACCATCCGTGAGTTTTATCATTCCGGTACGGTCGACGATCGTGATCTCGCCGCGCTTGGCATGAACCAGCCCCCGGTATTCGAGCATTTGGAGGGCGGTGGTAACGCCCGGGCGCCTGGAGCCAAGCATGGTCGCCAGAAATTCATGCGTCAGGTAGATGATATCTCCTTCAGCGCGATCGTTGACCATCAGCAACCAGCGGGCGAGCCGTTCCTCGATTTTCGAATGGCCATTGACCAGCGCCGTTCGCGACGACTGGACCAGGAATGCGTGGGCGTAGCGAAGCAGCGACGGGCGAAGGGTCTGGCTCTCGGCAATCGCAATGCGCAGACGTTCAACCGGCAGACACCAGCCGTTGCTGGCGACTTGAATATAGGTTTCATTGGGAGATCGGTCCTGGCCGAGAACGACCGCTACCCCGGTCATGCCGTCGCGGCCGATGATGCCGACTTCGCTTTGCCGCCCTCCGGTCATGGCGGCGACCACCGACGCGATACCGGTTTCGGGAAAATAGACATGCTCGATCGGCTGATGCGCGATCTCCAGCCGGGCTTTGATGGCCAGTTCGATGTGATGCATCGACGGCCGTAAAAGCCCGAAATCCTCAGGCGTGAGGGTTTTCAGAATATGGTTGCGAAAGGTGGATTGAGGCATGGCTCTTCTCCCTATCGGGCAAGAGCATGTACCCTCTTACTGTCGGCTGCATCCGGACAAACGGCGGCCGATGGCTGATCTTACGCTTCATGCGCGGGCTTGGCAAACGACTCGCCCGCTTGGAAAGCTAACTAAGCGTTGACGTCAAGCGTCCCGGGGGCCGCAGCGCTGCCAGACGCCGAGAAGGCTTCAGCCGAGAAGGTCCGCGGCGACTTCGAGCGTGTTGCGGAAAGAGGTTTCGAGGTGGTGTTCCATCGCTTGTGCGGCGCCCTCGGCATCGTGCCGCTTCAGGGCATCGAGAATGGTTTCGTGCTGCTCGATCGTCTGTTCGCCATAGCCGGGCTTTGGAATGGCGAGATAGCGGCCGCGGTCCATCTGCGCCTTGGAGATGTCGACCGCTCGCCAGATCATCGGCAGGCCGCAGATTTCGGCGATGGTGCGATGAAAGACATCGTCGAGTTGGATCGCGGTGGCATATCGGCCGCGCGCGATGGCGAGCTTGTGCGCCGCCATATTGTCCTCCAGCAATTCGGCGGATGCCGGCGTGAGCTTGATGGCCGCGCGCCTGGCGCTCTCCATTTCCAGCGCCCGCCGGATGACGTAGGCCTCCTCGAGGTCGGCGCGGCTGATCGGCGCGACATAGGTGCCGGTCTGCGCCAGGATATTGACCAGGCCTTCGTCGCTGATGCGCTTCACCGCTTCCCGCACCGGGGTGCGCGAAACGCCGAGCGCTTCGGCGATGGCCACCTCGTTGATCACTTCCCCCGGCTTCATCTGTCCGACGACGATCAGGTTGCGGATCTTCTGATAGATCTGATCGCGCAGCGGCAAAGCCCGATTGAGGGTCGAAGGGTCAAGGTCCATGGCAAATCCGCAGCGTTCGTTCACCAGAAATGATCGGAGTATATTGGAACGTAAATTGGAATGCACCCAATGCGGAGGCGTCCCTGTCGACAATGGAGGGGGTGGCCAAGTCACTCGACGCCTGGAAGGAGGCCGCCAACCCTTCCAAGGCGGCGCAAGGACAACGTCAACGCGGTCGAGCCGGCCCTCTCCGCTCGCAGGCGGCGGGCATGAGGAAGAATTTCCAATTGCGTGCACGGATTTAGAATAAACAAACTCTACAGAATTTATAGAATAAGCAATCTGCATGGGCGATCTGTTTCCTGCACAGGACCACGCCATGCCAGCATTTCCGCGTTTACTCTCAACCGTGCCGGAGCCGGGCCGCTACCACCGAACCACAGGAGGCAAGGCATGACCCAAGATGTCCCTGACCGCATCAAGGTTCTCTGGTTCCTGCCGACGCATGGCGACAGCCGTTATCTCGGCACGACCGAGGGCGGCAGGGCCGTCGATCTGCCCTATCTGTCGCAAGTGGCGAAAGCGGCCGACACGCTTGGCTATTACGGCGTGCTGTTGCCGACCGGCCGGGCCTGCGAGGATTCCTGGGTGATTGCGTCGGCGCTGGCGCCCCTGACAGAGCGGCTGCGTTTCCTCGTCGCCGTGCGGCCCGGCTTGCAGTCGCCGACGCTTGCCGCGCGCATGACAGCCACGCTCGACCGCATCTCCAACGGCCGCCTGCTGATCAATGTCGTCACCGGCGGCGATCCGCTGGAAAACAAGGGCGATGGGATCTTTCTCTCGCATGCCGAGCGCTATGAGGTGACGCAGGAATTCCTCCGGATCTACAAACGGGTGCTGAGCGGTGAGACGGTCGAGCACCAGGGCAAGCATTTCCGCATCGAGGACGGAAGGTTGCTGTTCCCGCCGGTGCAGGCGCCCTATCCGCCGCTCTATTTCGGTGGCTCATCGGATGCTGGATCGGCAGTCGCGGCGCAGGAAGTCGACAAATATCTGACCTGGGGCGAACCCCCGGCCGACGTCGGACGCAAGCTCGATGCCGTGCGCGGACTGGCCGACAAGGCCGGCCGCAAACTCTCCTTCGGCATTCGTCTGCATGTCATCACCCGTGAAACCACTGAACGGGCCTGGGCCGCCGCCGACAGCCTGATCAGTCGGCTCGACGACGCGACGATCGCTTCGGCGCAGAAAGTGTTCGGCCGCATGGATTCGGTCGGCCAAGCGCGCATGAGCGCGCTGCATGGCGGCAACCGTGACAAGCTCGAGATCGCGCCCAATCTATGGGCCGGCGTCGGCCTGGTGCGCGGCGGTGCGGGAACGGCACTGGTCGGCGACCCGGATACGATCGCCGAGCGCATCGATGAATACCGTCGCCTCGGCATCGACACCTTCATTCTGTCCGGCTACCCGCATCTGGAGGAAGCCTATCGCTTCGGCGAACTGGTGCTGCCGAAACTGCCGACCGATCATCCGGTCAAGTCGACCGGGTCGTCGGTCAATACCGGGCCGTTCGGCGAGACCATTGCCGGTGACCATCGGCCGAAGTCGCTCGCCAGCGCCTCGTGAACGCGCTGCCTCCGGTCCGCCGATCGCGCGTCGCCATAATCGGCGGTGGTTTTTCCGGCGCGGCGGTCGCTTGGCATCTTGCGCGGGCGCATGGGCCGGAGCGCCTGTCGATCTCGGTGATCGAACCGCGTTCCGCGCTCGGCGGCGGTCTTGCCTATTCCAGCGAAGAGCCGTCGCACCGCGTCAACGTCCCGGCCGTCCGGATGAGCATGGTTCCCGAAGACCAGCAGCATTTTGCGCGCTGGCTGGCCGGCAGCGGCGAAATCGAGCGGGACCCGGATGCGCTGTGGAAGAACGGCGACGTATTTCCGCGCCGGCGGGTGTTCGGTCGCTATGTCGCCGAGCAGCTCGCACCTTGGCTCGACTCGGGCGCTATCCGTCATGTCGAAGCTCAGGCCACCCGGGTAGTTCGAGCCAACAGCGCGGGCTGGACCGTACAGACCTTAGCCGGACCTGTCGCGGCCGACATCGTCGTGCTCGCCGCGACTCATCCTCTGCCGGCCATCCCGGCAGCACTTGCCCTGTTGGCTGAAGCACCTGGCTTCATCGCCGATCCCTACGCGCCGTCGGCACTCGCCGGGATCGGGCCGGAGGCGTCGGTCCTGATCGTCGGCTCCGGACTGACCTCGGCCGACATGGTGGCCGAGCTTGACCGCCGGGGTCATCGCGGCCGCATCCTGGCGCTGTCGCGCCGCGGACTGCGTTCGCGCGGCCACCCGGATATCAGACATGAGCCCTTCGGCGACTTTGCGTCGGTGCCGGCCACATCCGCACTTGGCCTGCTGAAGAACATTCGCGTCACGCTGGCCGCGGCGCGAGCCGCCAACCTCAACTGGCAGTCGGTTTTTGACCAATTGCGCATGCAAGGGCCGGTGCTGTGGTCCGCCCTCGCTCCGCCAGAGCGGGCAAGGCTGGTCCGCCAGCTGCGCGTGTTTTGGGACGTGCATCGCTTCAGGATCGCACCGCAGGTGGCTTCCGTGCTCGACCGCCGCCAGACCGCCGGCACATTCGACACCATTGCCGCCCGGCTTGTCGCGTCGAACGACGAGGGCGACAGCCTCGCTGTCAGTTTCCAACGGCGCGGACAGACGCACATCGAGACGGCAAGCTTCGATGCCGTCATCAACACGACAGGGCCGGCCCATGGGCAGGCGCTCCAGTCAAATCCGGCGCTGCGTTCCCTGACTGAGGCCAGTCTGATCAGGGCGGACGCATACGGGCTCGGTATCGAGACCGGCCTCGATAGTCGCGCCGTCGGTGGCGATGACAAGGCGGTTGCCGGGCTTTTCGTCGCCGGTCCGCTGGCGCGAGGCACCTTTGGCGAACTCATGGGCCTGCCGGAGGTCGCTCGCCATGCCCAAAGGGTCTCGGCCGAGATCGCGGGGCTGCTCGACACATCTTCTTCAGGCGGAGCGGTTGGCCCCAATGCCGGGGGCGTTGCGGTCGCGGGCTGACAACCGCAAGCCGGCATGGCTGGGCAAAATTGGTATTTCCGTCCCGCAAGTGCGCCAAAAACGGAAAATCCTCCTTTGTCTATAAATTCCATAAACATAATAAATATACCGACATCTGGCTGCGGCTGGACCGATCAACAGCCTGACTGGGAGACAATTCATGGCACATGCAGGAACCGAAGCGGTCAAATTCGCCTACTGGGTGCCCAATGTTTCGGGCGGCCTGGTGATCTCCGACATCGAGCAGCGCACCAGCCATTCAGCCGAGTACAACCGCAAGCTGGCACAGATCGCCGAAAAGGCCGGTTTCGACTACGCGCTGAGCCAGATCCGTTTCACCGCCGGCTACGGCGCCGACGAGCAGCATGAATCGGTGGCATTCAGCCATGACCTGCTGGCCGCCACCACGACGCTGAAGGTGATCGCCGCGATCCTGCCCGGCCCTTGGAATCCCGCGCTGGCGGCCAAGCAGATTGCCACCATCAGCTACCTGACCAATGGCCGTGTCGCCATCAATCTCGTCTCCGGCTGGTTCCGTGGCGAATTCCACGCCATCGGTGAGCATTGGCTCGACCATGATGAGCGCTACCGTCGCTCCGAGGAATTCATCCGTGCGCTGCGCGGTATATGGACTGAAGACAGCTTCACCTTCCGAGGCGACTTCTACCGCTTCAACGAATACTCGCTGAAACCGAAGCCGCCGCGGCCGCTGCCCGAGATATTCCAGGGCGGCTCGTCGCGCGCGGCACGCGACATGGCATCACGCGTCTCCGACTGGTATTTCACCAACGGCAACACGCCGGCCGAAATCGCCAAACAGGTCGATGATCTCAAGACCAAGGCAAAGGCCAGCAATCATTCCGTCAAGGTCGGCGTCAACGCCTTCGCCATTGTCCGCGAGACCGAGGACGAGGCCAAGGCGGTGCTTGCCGAGATCATCGCCAAGGCCAATCCGGAAGCGGTCAACGCCTTCGGCCACGAGGTCAAGAACGCCGGCAAGGCCTCGCCGGAAGGCGAGGGCAATTGGGCGAAGTCCTCCTTCGACGACCTCGTCCAGTACAATGACGGTTTTCGCTCCAACCTGATCGGCACACCGAGACAGGTTGCCGAGCGCATCGTCGATTTGAAGAGCGCCGGCGCCGATCTCATCCTGCTCGGCTTCCTGCATTTCCAGGAAGAGGTCGAGTATTTCGGCAAGCATGTCATCCCGCTCGTTCGCGAGCTGGAGGATGCCGGGCAGGCGGCTTCGCTGGCAGCGGAATAGTCATCTCTCCAAGGCTGCCGGGTAATCCGGCCAGCACCCGAATGAAGGTTTTCAAGCGCGCTCGATCTTTTCGGGCGGCATCGAGAATTCGTGCGCCTGCGGGCGAAATCGAGGACGATTGGAATGCCGTTGCCCAGCTATGCCATAGGCGTGATGGAAGCCTCGGTCTATGCGCCGGAAGTTTTCGCGCGCGGCCTGCCCTCGGCGCTGCAGCCGTCCGAAGGCCATACCGTGCCGGTAACAGGCACTGCGGTGGCCACATCTCCGATGCTTTCACTCCAGGCCATCGGCCTGTCGTTCGGCGGTGTCGTCGCGCTGGCCGACATCGATCTGTCTGTTCGATCAGGTGAAATCCGCGCCATTATCGGCCCGAACGGCGCCGGCAAGAGCTCGCTGATCAATGTCATCAGCGGTGTCTACCGGCCGGATCGCGGCCAGGTCCAGCTTGCCGGAATCGACTATGCGCAGGTGCCGACGCAGCGGCTGGCGCATCTCGGCGTCGCCCGGACTTTCCAGAACCTTGCTTTGTTCAAGGGACTGAGCGTCCTCGACAATGTCGCCACCGGCCTTGCCTACAAGGTCCGTTCCAACTTCGCCGGCCAGGTGCTCGGCATCGGACGATCGCGCGGCGAGCGACGTGAGACACGCAGCCGCGCCGATCAGATTCTCGAATTTCTGGACCTCACCGCCGTGCGCGATCGTCTTGCCGGCACGCTGCCCTACGGGCTGCGGAAGCGGGTCGAACTCGCCCGGGCGCTGGTCGCGGAGCCGCGCCTGCTGCTGCTCGACGAACCGATGGCCGGCATGACATCAGGTGAGAAAAGCGAAATGGCTGCTTTCGTGCGCGCCGCGCGTGACCGCTTTGCCACCACCGTCGTCCTGATCGAACACGATGTCGGCGTCGTCATGGGCCTGTCCGACCGTGTCGCCGTTCTCGACCATGGCCGCAAGATCGCCGACGGCACGCCCGACGAGGTCCGCAACGATCAGCGCGTCATCGAAGCCTATCTGGGCGTCGCCTCAGACAATGAGGACGGGGCGGGCATATGATCGCCGACTTCGACTATCAGTTCTTCATCGAGGTGCTCGTCGGCGGGCTGCTCTCCGGCGTCATGTATTCGCTGGTCGCGATCGGCTTCGTGCTGATCTACAAGACCTCGGGCGTGCTCAACTTCGCCCAAGGCGCGATGCTGCTGTTCGCCGCCCTTACCTTCGTCAGCCTTGTCGAAAGCGGTGTTCCGTTTGCACTGGCGTTGGTGGCAACGTTCGCCATCATGGTGGCGATCGGCATCGCCATCGAGCGCACGGTGCTGAGGCCGCTGACCAACAAGCCGCCGATCACCCTGTTCATGGCGACGCTTGGCCTGTCCTACATCATCGAGGGCGCCGCCCAACTGATCTGGGGCACGCAGGTCCATGGTCTTGACCTCGGCATCGAGGATGTGCCGCTGGAAGTCGGCGGCGTGCTGATCAGCCAGTTCGATATTTTTGCGGCGGTGGTCGCGGCCGGCATGGTTCTCCTGCTGTCGCTGTTCTTCCGCTACACCCGCATCGGCCTCGCCTTCCGCGCCGTCGCGGACGACCAGTTCGCCGCACTCGCGGTTGGCCTGCGTCTGCCACTGATCTGGGCCACCGTCTGGGCGGCGGCCGGCCTGGTCGCGCTGGTCGCCGGGCTGCTCTGGGGCGCCCGCCTAGGGGTGCAGTTCTCGCTGTCGCTGGTGGTGCTCAAGGCGCTGCCGGTGCTGGTGCTTGGCGGCTTCGATTCCATTCTTGGCGCCATTGTCGGCGGGCTCCTGATCGGCGCCAGCGAGAAGCTCGCCGAGGTCTATATCGGCGATTATTTCGGCGGCGGCATCGAGAGCTGGTTCGCCTATGTCGTCGCGCTTGTCTTCCTCCTGATCCGTCCTTCCGGCCTGTTCGGCCAGAAGCTCGTCGAAAGGGTCTGAGCCATGGCCGCGACTACAAGCGACTTTTCCGCCGTGACGGTGCTGCCGAAATGGGTGGCCCCCGTACTCCTGCTCGCCTTCGCCTATGGCGTCGTGCCGCTGATCGGCTCGAGCTACCTGTTCGAGGCCATCCTGCTGCCGTTCCTGGCACTCAGCCTCGCCGGTGTCGGCCTCAACATCCTGACCGGCTATGCCGGCCAAGTTTCGCTGGGTAGCGCCGCTTTCATGGCGGCAGGCGTCTTTGCCGCCTATAATTTCAACCTGCGCGTCGAAGGCCTGCCACTGATCGGCAGCATTTTCCTCGCCGGCATCGTGGCCGCCGCGATCGGCATCGTCTTCGGCTTGCCGAGCCTGCGGCTGAAAGGTTTTTATCTGGCGGTTTCGACGCTTGCCGCGCAGTTCTTCGTGCAATGGGCGCTGACCAAGTTCAGCTGGTTTTCCAACAACTCTGCATCCGGCGTCATCGACGCGCCCAGGCTGTCGTTTTCAGGCTTCACACTCGATGGCCCCGTCGGCCGCTATTTCTTTGCGCTGACCATCGTCGTCATCCTGACCTTCTTCGCCTATCGGCTGGTATCGTCGCAGACGGGACGAAACTTCATCGCCATCCGCGACAACGAGACCGCCGCCCGCATCATTGGCATCCCGGTCTTGAAGACCAAGCTTCTGGCCTTTGCCATCTCGTCCTTCGTCATAGGCGTCGCCGGTGTCATCTGGGCGTTCGCTTATCTCAGGACCGTAGAGCCGGATGGCTTCGATCTCGACCGCTCGTTCCAGATAATGTTCATCATCATCATCGGCGGCCTCGCCTCGATCCGCGGCGCATTCTTCGGCGCCGCCCTGATCGTGGTCTTTCCGCTCGCACTGTCGCGCCTCGGCGGCTTCCTGCTTGGCGATGTCTTCGATTCGGGCGTGCTCGACATGAGCCAGCGCATCGTGCTCGGCGTCCTCATCATCCTGTTTCTGATCCTCGAACCCGACGGGCTGGTGGCCCTGTGGGACAGGATCCGAAGACGGCTCCTGTTCGCTTGGCAATCGACCTGAGCCCTCGCACTCAGAATCCTATTCGAAGATGAACCAGAGGCCGGACCAAAGACGGCCCATACCGGGAGTACCTAGCCATGACCTTCCTCAGCACCATCAAGGCGGCGGCTTTGTCCGCGGCGATGATCGTGTCGGTGGCCTTGCCATCAGCTCATGCCGACGAACAATATTTCCCGCTGCAGAGCTATCGCGTCGGACCCTACGCGGCCGGCGGCACCGGCTTCTTCGGCGGCTTCATCGATTATCTCAACCTCATCAACATCCGCGACGGCGGCGTCAACGGCGTCAAGCTGACCTGGGACGAGTGTGAGACCCAGTATGAGGTCGAGCGCGGCGTCGAATGCTACGAGCGGCAGAAGAGCCATGCGGGTGCCGCTGCCTGGAACCCGCTCTCAGTGGGCATCGCCTATGCGATGATCGACCGTATCACCGCCGACAAGGTGCCGCTGATCACGGTCAACCATGGCCGCACCGACTCCACCGACGGGCGCGTCTTCCCTTACGTCTTCCCGCTGCTGCTCAACCCCTACAGCGAGACGTCAGGCATCGTGAACTATATCGCCGCCAAGGAAGGCGGCATCGACAAGCTCAAGGGCAAGAAGATCGTCGTGCTCTATCACGGCTCGCCCTACGGCAAGGAGACCATCCCGATATATGATTTGCTGGCGCAGAAATATGGCTTCACCGTGCAGCAGATCGAGGTGCCGCATCCCGGCAACGAACAGCAGTCGCAATGGCTGACCATCCGCCGCGCCAAGCCTGCTTTCGTCGTCCTGCGCGGCTGGGGCGTGATGAACCCGGTGGCGCTGAAGACAGCGGTCAAGGTCGGCTATCCCGTCGACCACATCGTCGGCAATGTCTGGTCGAATTCGGAAGAGGACGTCATCCCCGCCGGCGATGCCGCCAAGGGCTACACCGCCATCACCACCCAGGCCTCGGGCAACACCTATCCGGTGGTGCAGGAGATCGTGAAGACCGTCTACGGCGCCGGCAAGGGCAATCTCGAAGACAAGTCGCGCATCGGCTCTGTCTACCACAATCTCGGCATCGTCAACGGCATCCTGAATGTCGAGGCGATCCGCGTCGCGCAGGAGAAGTTCGGCCATCGCACGCTGACCGGCGACGAAGTCCGCTGGGGCTTCGAACACCTCAAGCTCGACCCGGCCAAGGTCGAGACGCTCGGCGCCAAGGCCCTGTTCCACTCGATCAATGTCAGCTGGGACAACCACGAGGGCGAGGGCTACGTGACCTTCCAGCAGTGGGACGGCAAGAAGTGGAACGTCGTTTCCGACTGGATCGCGCCGGATTGGGCGCTGCTGCGGCCGATCATCGAGAAGTCGGCCGAAGCCTATGCCGCCGAGAAGGGCATCAAGCTGCGCACCGCCGACGATGCCAACGCCGTGACCACCAACTGATCTCCGGGCCGGGTGCCGTGGACACCATCCGCGGCGCCCGGCCCATCCGCAAAGCACCGAAACAGCCATGCCGAACGACGACATCATCCTGGCCGTGGACGCGGTCCACGCCACCTATATCAACGCCATCACGGCGCTGCATGGCGTCAGCTTCGAGATCAGGCGGGGTGGGATTCTGGCGCTGCTCGGTGCCAACGGCGCCGGCAAGACCACGACGTTGAAGGCCGTCTCCAACCTGCTGCCGGCAGAGCGCGGCCAGGTCAACGCCGGCTCCATCCGCTATGATGGCTCGGATGTCTCGCGCCGCAAGCCGGGCGATCTCGTACGCGCCGGGCTGGTCCAGGTGCTGGAGGGCCGTCACTGTTTCAAGAGCCTCACCGTCGAGGAAAACCTGGTCGCCGGCGGCATCGGCCGCAGCGGCCGCCGAGCCGAAATCAACGCGGATCTCGAACGGGTTTATTCCTATTTTCCGCGTCTCAGGGAAAAGCGCCGGACATTGTCCGGCCTCACCTCCGGTGGCGAACAGCAGATGACTGCCATCGGCCGCGCGCTGATGTCGCGGCCGCGCCTGCTGGTTCTCGACGAGCCCTCGATGGGGCTTGCCCCGCTCATCGTGCAAGACATCTTTCAGACGCTGAAAAAACTCAACCGCGAGACCGGTCTGTCGATCCTGGTCGCCGAGCAGAACTCGGCGGTCGCGCTTGGCTATGCCGACCACGCCACTGTGCTCGAAAACGGCGTCTCGGTCCTGTCCGGCGCGGCCGCCGATCTTCGCCAGCGCGAGGATATCAGGGCGCTCTATCTCGGCCAGCAGCCGTCGCCCGCCGCCAAGCCATCCCGTCTCCACGCCGTTGCCTGAACCGAAATTTGAAGGAGCAATGAAATGACCGTCTCGACCGTCAAGACAGACCATGCTTCCGCCGCCGTACCGCCGGTCGCAAGGCCCTCGGCACCAGCACACATCATCAGGGACGATGCGGAGGCGATCGCCATCGCCCATGCGCTCGCCGCCGAATTCGTCAAGGGGGCGTCCACGCGCGACCGCGAGCGTATCTGGCCGGTTGCCGAGCTCGACGCCTTCTCCCAAAGCGGCCTGTGGTCGATCAATGTGCCGAAGGAATTCGGCGGGCCGGAACTGTCCTATGCGACGCTGGTCAAGGTGATCGAGATCATCTCGGCGGCCGATTCCTCAATCGGCCAGGTCGCGCAGAACCATCTCGGCGTCATCGCGGCCATCCGCACCGTGTCGGATGTGGAACAGCAGAAGCTGCTGTTCACCGAGGCGCTGAAGGGCACCCGGTTCGGCAACGCCTTTTCCGAGTTCGGTTCGAAGCGCGCCGCCGATTTCGAGACCCGCTTCACCGACGCCGGCGACCATGTCGTCGTCAACGGCCGCAAATTCTATTCGTCCGGCGCGCTGCTTGCCCATCTGGTGCCGATCGTGGCGCTCGATGACGAAGGTCGCGCCTGGTATGCCATCGCCGACCGTGGTGCGCCCGGCCTGACCGTTATCGACGACTGGTCGAGCTTCGGCCAGCGCACGACGCTCTCCGGCACCGTCATCATCGACAACGTCAAGGTGCCGAAGACGTATCTGGTGCCGGGCTACAAGGGCTACGACAAGCCGACCGCCGACGGCGCCATCTTCCAGATAATCCAGGTGGCGGTGGACACCGGGATCGCCCAGGCGGCGATCGACGAGACGGTTCACTTTGTCAGGACCAGGAGCCGCGCCTGGATCGACAGCGGCTTCGACAATGCCTGGGACGATCCCTACACCATCCAGGCTGTCGGCGACCTCACGCTGCGCCTGCACGCGGCGCAGGCGCTGCTCGAAAAGGCCGGCCATGCCATCGACAAGGCGGTGGCCGAGCCGACAGCCGAAACGGTCGCGCATGCCCAGATCGTCACCGCGGAAGCAAAAATCCTGTCGACCGAAATCGCCATCGCGGCAACGAACAAGCTGTTCGAACTGGCCGGCACGCGCTCGACGCTGGCCGAGCACAATCTCGATCGCCATTGGCGCAACGCCCGCACGCACACGCTGCACGATCCGGTGCGCTGGAAATATTCGATCCTCGGCAAATATTTCCTCAACGGCGAGAATCCGCCGCTGCACGCCTGGAGCTGATCTGCCGGAGGCGGGCGGCGCGGGCTGCGGTCGACCTGGTCGTCGCCGAGTGGCTTTGCCCTGACGGTTATCCCCTTCCGGATGCCGGCGGCGGGTGAAAGCTTACGCGCAATTTACGACCATCGGTTACACCGGTTCCTGTCTGATTCGTTCGGGACAGGAACACCATGAGCAAAGCCCTCACGACCTTCGCACTCGTCTCCGTCTTGACCGCCTTGCTCATGGCGCTGAGCCTTGCGGTGGCCCGTCACGGCTATCCCTATGGGGCGATCGGCGTCAAGCGTCTCGACGGCATCGCCGACGCCGGAACGTTCATTCCGCTTGCGGCAATTTTCTTCTTCAGCGCGCTGTTGATGATGATCCTGCCGATCCGCGCGGCCAGTATCGTCCTCCTCCATGCCGCCGATGCGATCTTCTGGACTGTCATTGTGCTGTTCGCCACCATCGTCGGCGGCCTGCTCGCCCGATGGGCTTTCGGTCAGGGCAGCGCTCTTCTGGCGTTGTTGAACTGGCGGTTCCTGTTTGCCGTGGCGGTCGTCGGTTGCCACTTCGTCATGAACGAGTTACGCCGCAACGTGCTGCTGCGCAGCCTGTTCTTCGTGATCTTTGCCGCCGCCACGCTAGCCTGCCTGTTCTGGTCGTTTACGCTTTAGCCGGAACCTACCATCCTATCGCCGCCGGTTCTTCGTTCCATGGCGAAGCGCTATTGGGATCACGAGTTCGGAGTCTTCGGCTATTGGCCGCCGGAGACCGCTTTCGCGACGTAGCGCGAAAAATCCTCGACATCCGCAGCCGAAGGCTCCTGGCCGGTGAAGCTGCGCAGATACGCGGCAACATGCGGCAGGCGACTGCTCATCGGCTCATTGAGTTCGAGCGAATAGTAGCCGATCTGCATGAAATAGAGCACGCGAGCGCGAACGAACGCGTCTTCCTCCTCATAGCCATGACGCAAGAACATGCCGCGGATGGCAGTGACGCGTTCTTCGTCGGCCTCGTCGAGCGCACGCCGGATGGTGGGGGAGCGGCGAGCCCATGCCCGGATGGCGAAATCCAGCCGGGGATCGAACAGCTTTTCGTCCACCCAGCATTCGAAAATGCTCATCACCCCGCGAATGACAGTCGTGGAAGGGCGTGTGGCACGCTCGACGATGAATCGGGTATTGGTCTGCCGCCAGTGGTCCAACAATTGGTCGAGCAGATCCTGCCGGCTCTTGAAATACCAGTAAAAGCTCGAGCGCGAGACATCGAGTTGCTGGCCAAGCGTCAGCACACGGACGCGTTCGACGCCGTCCGAGATCAGGGTTTCAAGCGCCAGCTTCAGCCAGTCTTCGCGGGTAGCCTTGACGTTGCCGGTGGCGCCGGCGCGCTGGATCGTCGTTTCGATTGCTGCCATCTTGACGACGCATGACACGCCACACCAGGCAAATCAAGATTGTGGACATGCCTGTACAGGCGATCCGGCCTTGACCCGGAGCGCTGCCCGCCCATGTTAGCCGGATTGCTTGGCGACGCGGCTCCGTCGCCGCTGCCGCGAAGGCGTGAGTGCAGGCCCGGGGATTTTTGTCGCGGTCTCCAGGCCCAGTGCGTGCTTTCCCGCAAGGCAATTGTCTGGCAAATACCACTTCAGACAGATGCCGCCGCGCGGCCAACAGCCAGGAAGGCAAGGACATGACAGCGTTTCGAAAAAACCTCATCGATGGTGAATGGGTCGGCGATGCCGGCTCCCGCAACATCAACCCCTCGGATACCGGCGACGTCGTCGGCGAATATGCTTCGGCGGGGGTCGAACAGGCGGGCCAGGCGATAGCGGCGGCCAAGGCGGCGTTTCCAGCGTGGTCCCGCTCCGGTCCGCTGGCGCGCCATGCGGTGCTGAAAAAGACGGCCGACGAGATCATGGCGCGCAAGGACGAACTCGGCCGCAATCTGGCGCGTGAGGAAGGCAAGACGCTGGCCGAGGGCATTGGCGAGACGATCCGCGCCGCCCAGATATTCGATTTCTTTGCCGGCGAAACATTGCGCCTGTCGGGAGAGGTGGTGCCAAGCGTGCGGCCGGGCGTCGGCGTCGAGATCACGCGCGAAGCGGTCGGCGTGGTCGGCATCATCACACCGTGGAATTTCCCTATTGCCATTCCCGCCTGGAAGATCGCTCCGGCGCTGGCCCACGGCAATACCATCGTCTTCAAACCGGCCGAGCTCGTTCCCGAAAGCGCCTGGTCCATCGTCGACATCCTGCATCGCGCCGGCCTGCCCAAGGGCGTGCTCAACCTCGTCATGGGCAAGGGCTCGGTGGTCGGCCAGGCGATGCTCGACAGCCCCGACGTCAACGCCATCTCCTTCACCGGCTCGGTGGGAACCGGCAAGCGCGTCGCGGCGGCAAGCGTCGAGCACATGCGCAAGTTCCAGCTTGAAATGGGCGGCAAGAATCCGCTGGTCGTGCTCGACGATGCCGATCTCGCGGTGGCTGTCGATTGCGCGCTGAACGGCGCCTTCTTCTCGACCGGCCAGCGCTGCACGGCCTCGTCGCGTTTGATCGTCACCGAAGGCATCCACGACCGTTTCGTCGACGCGCTCAAGGAGCGCATGGAAAAGCTGGTGATCGGCGACGCGCTCGACGCGCAGACCCAGATCGGCCCGGTCGTCGACGCGACCCAGCTCAAGCAGGACGAGGACTATATCGCCATCGGCGTCCGCGAAGGCGCCACGCTCGCTTTCGGCGGCGAACGGCTCGACCGCAAGACGCCGGGTTTCTATCTCAAGCCTGCGCTGCTGACCGAGGCCACCAACGCCATGCGCAGTTCGCGCGAGGAGATTTTCGGCCCCGTCGCCAGTGTCATCCGCGTCCAGGATTATGACGAGGCGCTTGCCGTTGCCAACGACACGCCGTTCGGCCTGACCTCGGGCATCTGCACCACGAGCCTCAAGCACGCCACCCATTTCAAGCGCAACTCCGAAGCCGGCATGGTGATGGTCAACCTGCCGACGGCGGGCGTCGATTTCCACGTTCCTTTCGGTGGTCGCAAGGGCTCGAGCTTCGGTCCGCGCGAACAGGGCCGCTATGCCATGGAGTTCTACACCACGGTAAAGACCGCCTATACGTTCGCGGGATAACCTGGCGCGCCGGCCGACCGCCGGCGGACCGTCACTTCCTCTGGAAACGGACCGGTGCAAAGGGATGACATTGCAGGACCTGACCTGGCTCAACCCGCCGCCGCACCATGCCATCGAAGGTGATGGCGTGCGCGTGCGCACCGGCAAGGAGACCGATTTCTGGCGTGAGACCTTCTATGGCTTCTGGCGCGACAACGGCCATTTCCTGTATCGGCGGGTCGAGGGCGATTTCACCGCCGAAGTGACCGTCAAGGGCGACTACGAGGTGCTTTACGACCAGGCCGGGCTGATGGTCCGGCTGAGCGAAACGCACTGGATCAAGGCCGGCATCGAATACACCGATGGCCTTGCCTATTTCTCCGTCGTCGTCACCAACGACACCTCGGACTGGTCGTTGGTGGCCATTGCCGCCGGCCCTGACGGCGTCAGGATCCGCCTGACCCGCCACGGCGAGGCGGTCCGCGTCCAGTATTTGGACGCTTCCGACGGCCATTGGAAGCCGGTGCGGCTCGCCTATTTCCCGACCTCGAAGATGGTCGATGTCGGGTTGATGTGCTGTTCGCCGCAGCGTGAAGGTTTCGAAGTCACGTTCTCCGGATTTTCGGTCGGTCCGCCGATTGCGCGGGATCTGCACGACTGACCCTGGCAACCGGGCTCCGCGTGGCGTGTGCGAACGGACCGGTAGGACATTGCGGCCCCAAGGCCCTTCCATCTCTCGGCATAGGCCTGGAAGCGTTCGGGAATGCTGTCCGTCTTCCACGCCCGGTGCAGGATCGGCGGGATAATCGGCGGCTCATGGGGCGATCCGAGACGGCTGGTCGTCATCGCCGTCATTATCCAGGGCAAGCCCGGCACGGACGGCATCGCGGATCGCCTGCGGGCCAAACCTTGCCCATGCGGCCTGGTGGGCGCGCACGCGCTGCCTTGCCCGGCGCCCGGCGTCGAGTGAAAGTTGGATGGCCATGGCGGCCAGGCCTTCGTCGCTGGCCGACAGCAGCACCTCGTCGTTCTCGACCAGGCCCAGGCCCTCGGCCGCGAGCGGTGTCGCGATCACCGGCACCCCCCAGGCCATCGCCTCCAGAATCTTGATGCGCGTGCCCCCGCCCGCCCTGAGCGGGATGATGCTGAGATGCGCGCTGGACAGGAGCGGCCCCACGCTTTCGGGATATTCAACGAGCTCGACATCGGGCAACCCGCGCAGGGCCAGCACGGCCGGTTCCGGGCCGCGTCCGGCGAGAACCAGCTTCGCGTCGGGCAAGGCCTGGCGGATGCGGGGCAATATGGTCCGGGCCAATCGCACGGCGGCGTCGACGTTTGGAGGATAGCCGAGATGACCGATGAAAAGGATCACCGGAAAGCCGCTATTGGCCGACGGTTCCGGGGGCAGCACATTGGGAATCGCCTCGACGTTGGGAATCCCATTGGGAACGACATCGATGGGCATCGCGCGCCCGCCAAAGCGCATCAGCTTCTCGCGATCCTCGTTCGAGCAGACCCAGACCCTGTCGACAAGGGCGAGCGCCTTTCTTTCGAGATGCCTGATGCCAGGCACCGATGCGGCAACGGAAAGGCGCGATGCGGTTGCTTCGGCGCGTTTCATCTGCGCGGACAAGTCGGACTCGACATTGTGCATGTCGAGGATGAGCTGCTTTGCCAGCGATCGCAAAGGCCGCAGCAGCTTGAACAGGCCGATGCTCTCGACCACCACGGTGTCAGGGCGGAATTCGAGGATCAGTGCTTCCAGCCGCGCCAGGGCCGCGCGCGAAATGCGATGCTCCTCCCTTATACGCCACCATCCGATGGAAGCCGTCCGGGGCTCTCCCTCGATCGACAGCGCCTCGGTGCGGATCAGCGGATTGGGCGCCGTCATGGCGATGGCCCTGGGCCGCACCGAGGCCAGGCAGACCGGTCCGAACGCGGCCGCCGCCACGGCATTGCGATAGTTGCGCAGATCCGCGCCGGAAGTCGGCGGAAACGCCGGCTCATGGCACACGATCAGCACGCGTCGCCCGCTGCCGCGCGCCGGCATGTCGGCATCGGGCCGCGCGCTCAAGACGGACGCCCGACGCTTCGCGCCAGGAGTTGCGCAAGCTCTTTCTCGGACGACATTAACGAGGCCCCCGCAGCCACAGAAATCAGCTTCGACTTGTTTAGCCGAACCGTGCTTTCGTCAAGCGTTGGATCACAGTCTGATGCCCGGCGCGCTTGCCTTGCGGATCGGTCGCAATGCGGATCCGGCTGGGACCGAGCGCAAAGGCTTATCGCCTGGACCAGGCCAGCCAGCGGGCCGCCAGGCGCCTGCGCAATGAAGTGAACCGTGTCCGTCGGTAAGCGTCGCCCGCCATCTTGATGCCTTGCGCCTGTGTCGGGAAGGGATGGATGACATCGGCCAACGCATGCAATCCCATGCCCGAACGGATAGCGAGGGTCACGGCATTGATCATCTCGCCGGCATGGCTGGCGACGACCGTCGCTCCCAGGATGCGGTCGGATCCCTCCCTGACGTGGATCTTGACGAACCCTTCCTCTTCGCCGTCCATCACGGCGCGGGCGACATCGTGCATCAGGACCGTATAGGTCTTGACCGGAATGCCGTTGCGCCGCGCCTCCAGGGGATAGAGACCGACATGGGCGATCTCCGGATCGGTATAGGTGCACCAGGGGATAACGAGTTCGCTGAGCCTTTCGCGGCCGCGAAACAGGGCATTGCGCACGACGATGCGCGCTGTTGCCTCGGCGGTGTGGGTGAACTTGTATTCGAGGCAGACGTCGCCCGCCGCGTAGACATTTGGGTTGGTGGATCGCAGATAATCGTCGACCTTGATGCCGCTGGCGTCATAGGCCACGCCGGCTTCATCGAGGCCCAGGCCATCGACGTTAGGTGAACGGCCGACGCCAGTGATGATCTCATCGACCGTAATCGTCGTCGTGTCGCCATCCCGCATCAGGTCGGCGGCCTTCTTCTCGCCCTCCATCCGCACCGCCACCACTTCGGTGTTCAGCCGCACCTCGATCCCCTCGCGCGCCAGCGCATCCGAAAGGATCTGCGCGGCGTCGCGCTCCTCGCCGGGCAGGAACATCGGATCGCTCTGCGCCAGGATGACCTTGGCGCCGAGCAGGCAGAAAGCCTGCGCCGTCTCGCAGCCGAGCGGCCCGCCGCCGATGACGAGGAGCCGAGGCGGGCATTGCGTAAGGTCGTACATGGTCTCGTTGTCGAGATAACCGGCCTCGGCAAGCCCCGGAATCGCGGGCCCGCTTGCATGCGCGCCCGTCGCGACCAATGCCTTCTTGAAATGCAGGGTCCTGTCCGCGACCACAACGGTGTCCGGTCCGGCGAAGCGCGCTTCGCCGAAATAGAGGTCGATGCCCTCGGCTGCGACGGAAACGGACGAATTGGCACGGCTGATCCGCTGCCGTATCTGCCGCATCCGTGTCATCGCCCGTTGAAAGTCGACACGAAGGTGGTCTGGCGGGTCGCCGCCAAAGCTCTCGGCATCGCGCATATCGGCATAGAGCCTGGCCGTGCGGATGATCGACTTCGACGGGATGCCGCCGACATTGACACAGGCACCACCGATCAGCCCGCGTTCGATCAGCGCGACCTTCGCGCCAAGGCTCGCGGCGTCACGCGCGGCGGTCAGCCCGGCCGGCCCGGCGCCGATGACGACGAGATTGTAGGGGCCGTTCGGGGTCGGGTTCTTCCAGTGCGCGGGATGCGCGCCCCTGATCAGTTCGACGTCATTGCTGTCGACAGGGAAGACGGCGGCTCTCGTCGGTTCACGCGACATCGCGCCCTCCGGGTACCGGCCGCGACAGCCATCCGCCGGTGAAACCCGCCTTGCCCAGGCCGCGACGGATATGGGGATTGGAACGCATCAGCTTCCAGATCAGTCCGGAACGGTGGTTTTCGATCATCATCACCGCGATGCCCTGGTCGAGCCCGTAATGGCCTTCCGACACCCAGCCGTTGCGGCCGAATTTGCGCCGGTTGGCCAATGTCGGATTGAAACCGCTCGGCAGCCGGAAATTCTCGAGCACCTCCGGGTAACGATCGACGAGGTGACGCAGCGCCGCCAGGCAAATGTCCGGCGCGAAAGGCAGCGACGCCGGATAGGACCATGGTGCGATTGTCCCGTCATCCGGTCCGAAAGGCGCGCCGCGCGCGGCATAGCCGGAAAACCGGTGGGTCCGCCGCTCCACGCTGGCGCGGAAGCCGCCCGGTCCGTCTCCGGCCGAAAGACCCCACAAATTCTCGCCATAGCCGTCAAAGCCGTAAGGGTTGTGCCGGGCGTAGTCGCGGTGAAGGTATGTCGAGCGGCGGCTGTTTTCGAAATAGTCCGAATTCTTCTCCCGCATGAAAGCGTCGCGGATGCCGGCGAAATCGATCCAGGCATGCGAGAACTGGTGCATGAACAGCGGCCCGCCATAGAGCACGTCGTGACCGTAGATGTTTTCCCATTGATAGGTCGCCGTCCAGGCCTCGTAGCTGTCGTCCGAGGTCGGGCGGTCCGGAGAAGCCATCGATAGCACATAGAGGATCGTCGCCTCGTTATAGCCTTCCCAGCCATAATGCAGAAAGCCGCTCCTCGGCTTCCAGCCCTGGCGGAGCGTCGGGCTGCTGCCTTGCGCCCATCGCCAGTCGACGCGCCTGTAGAGCGCCTCGGCCAGATGGCGGATTTCGGCTTCGTCGTCATTGTCGCCGGAAAAATAGGCGCTCGCCACCAGCATGCCGGCGATCAGCAGGGCGGTATCCACCATCGACAGTTCGCAGCGCCAAACGCGCAAGCCGCTCCGCATGTCGAGAAAGTGGTAGTAAAAACCCTTGTGGCCGGTGACGTCGTGACCGCTGCCTTGCGTGCTGGTCTGGAAAAAGCGTAGCGCCGCAAGGGTCAGGCAGGCAGCCGCATCACGCGTTATCCAGCCACGTTCGACGCCGATCGGATAGCAGGACAGGGCAAAACCGACGACGGCGATGCTGCACGGCGAATTGGGCCGCGACGTGTCGGCGACCAGCCCGTTGTCGGGGTTCACGTTCTCCAGGAAATAGCCGAACGCGGCGCGTTGACAGCGGTCCAGCAGTTCGTCATCGGCCAGCGCGGCGGGATCTGCTCTAAGCAATCGATAAAAACTCCAGCCTGATGGCAGCAACGCCCTGCGCAGGTACGGTGACATCGAACAGAAGGGTATGACCGTTGAAGGCGATCGCTTGCGGCTGTTTCGGCATCGCCGAGGCCGCATGCAAATGCTCTACCATTGCTCGGCTCAGGTAATCGGGACTTCCCATTGTCACCCATAGCGCCTTGGGGTTGGCATTTACCGCATCGACGCGTCGGATGGTTACCATGTCGGGCCGCCGTGCATTCTCAAGTTGAATCTGCACGGTCTCGTTCGCGACCGGATGCCGCGGCAAGGCGAAGTTGGAAATCAGCACGGTCAACGAATTTCCGTCGCGCACACACCAACTGTCGACGGTGGGATGATTGCCTTGAGTCGAGAGGATTTCGGTTCCAAGGCCATGCAGCATTTCGAAGGCACGGTAAGCCGGTTTGGCTACGCCGTGAAGGTTCATCAGGCCGAAACCACCATGAAAGGGCAGGGATGGAAAATAATTCTCTTCGAAAATATCCGAAAAGGTCCAGTAGCTGTAGCCCTGAACCAGCCCTCTCGCCTCCATGACCGTCTTGACGATGAAGGCGGCGGCATAGGGCTCGTCGTGCATGGGATCGCGCGGGTTCGACGATGTGCACCATTCGGTGTAGTAGAGCGGACGGTCGCCTGCCTGCCGTCGCGCGGTGCGCGCCTCCTCGCGCAGGACGCTTCGCATGCTTTTCGAGAGCTGGGCTTCGGTGTCGTCGCCAGGCTGGCCGAAGGCATCGGTCGGATAATGGTGCGTGCTGACGAAGTCCGCGGGAAGGCCGTTCTGGCCACAGTATGCGATGAACTCATCGACCCAGGCATTGTCGGCTGTGGCTGGTCCGCCGACCTTCAACTGCGTGTCGACGGATTTGATAGCTCTAGCCGTGTAGGCATACAGCTTGAAATAGTCCTCCTGTTTGCCGCTGCCGAACGCCTCGAGATTGGGTTCATTCCAGACCTCGAAGAACCATTGCCGCACCTCGTCGAGGCCGTAGCGATCAACCCAGTGAGCGACGAGCTTCGAAATCAGCGTCGACCACTGGTCGTAGTCCTTCGGCGCGCTGACATTGGCGCGATAGCGGAAGACGATCTTTCCGGACGACGACAGCATTGTCGGCGTGAAACTCAGCTCGACGAAGGGGCGCATGCCGATCGACAGCAGGAAATCGAAGATCTGATCGGCATTGAAGAACGAATAGAGCGGCTGGTCGTCCTGGTCGATGAGCGTGCCCATGTCGTCATCGAGCAGCCCATGAAAACGGACATGGCGAAAGCCGAGTTCGTCATGCGCCCGGCGCATCTGCGCCTGCCAGTCCGCGCGCAGGGCGAGCGTCGCGTGGCCGCTGCCGACCGTATGTTCCCAGAAGTGGGGGAATTCCTCGCCCTGGACGCAGAGGTCGCAGCGGAAGGTCAGCCCCGGGGAACTGTCTGAAATGTCTGCCGTTTCTACACCTTCCATCACCGACTATACGCCGGCGAGGGCATATTCGTTGCCCGCTCACGCGGATTTGTAGTGCATCAGTAGGTGGCGCGGCCGCCCGAGACGTCGAACACAGCGGCCGTGGTGAACGAGCATTCCTCCGAAGCGATCCATGAGATCAGCGCCGCCACTTCCTCGACCTCGCCGAACCGCGCCATCGGTATCTTGGAGAGCATGAAATCGATGTGCTCCTGCTTCATCTGCTTGAAGATCGCGGTGCGCACGGCGGCTGGCGTCACGCAGTTGACCGTCACCTTGGTTTTGGCGAGTTCCTTGCCGAGCGACTTGGTCAGGCCGATCACCGCCGCCTTCGAGGTGCTGTAGGCGGAAGCGTTGGGATTGCCTTCCTTGCCGGCGATCGAGGCAATGTTGACGATGCGGCCATAGTTGCGCTCGAGCATGTGTGGCACCAGCGCCTTGTTGCAGTAGAAGACGCCGTTGATGTTGATGTCGATGACCCCACGCCAGTCCTCGACCGAATAGGACCAGGTGGTCATGTTGGGGCCGGTGATGGCCGCACTGGTGACCAGTATGTCGACCGCGCCGAAGGCGTCGATCGTCGATCGTGCGGCGACCTCCACACTTGCCGCATCCGCAACGTCCAACGTCACTCCACGCAGGCCGGGAACAATGGCTTTCGCCTGTTCGATCTGTGCGGGATCGCGATCCCAGACGCAGACGCGCCCGCCTTCGTCGACGATCCTCTGCGCGACCGCCAGTCCGATGCCCGAGGCGCCCCCGGTGATGACCGCCGACCGGCCTGAGAAGCGCCCCGCGAAATTCATTGGCATGTGTTCCCCCTGTTCATGTTGGCTGAAGGCGCCCCGCGTGCTGGCCGGTCCTGGGACTGTGAGGTGACCGCCGACCGAGTTCAAGCCGGCATGCGGCCGGATCGTCTGGGCCAATCGGCCGGATTATGGCGCCGTTCATTCGAGTTGGTCGCGCAGCGCTTCCACCATACCCACCACGGCGAGGCCGATATAGGCATGCGCATGGACTAAGGAAACCTCAAGGGACGCGCCTCGTTCCTGATGGGCAGTCGGAGCACATGACCGATTGGCCCGTCCACGGCCGAGATCTCTCGGCGATCGCCGCGCTGTAAGACAAGGTGACCGGATTTGCCATTGAGCACGGGGTGCGATAGGTTATATTGCACTGCACAATGGAGGCGCCGTTTCTTGTACGACCCTGTTTGCGGATATGCCGGCTGGTTTGCGGCCTGCCGGTCCTGGGTCGTGTCGACGGGACCGTGAGATGAAAATTCCCAAATCCCTGCTCGTCGATTCCGAGAAGAATTCGGTCTATGGCAGCTTTGCCGTTGCCGTTTCGATCTGGGCGTTCTCCTATTCCGTCATTTTCGGCCAGGTGCTGATCCTGGCCTATTATGCCGTCTGGCTTCCGCTTATCCTGGTCGACTACCGGCGTTTCCTGCGGCAACTGTCCAGCGCCTGGCTGCCGCTGCTCTTCGCGGCCTATGTCTGCTTTTCCATATTCTGGTCGCAGGCGCCCGGCGTCACCGCCAGAACGGCGGTCCAGTACTTGTCCCATATCGCCTGCGCCTATGTCGCCGCACGCACCGTCAGCGTGCGCACCCTGACAATAGGCGCCCTGGTCGGCATATTCTTCGTCCTGCTCTATTCGCTGAAAGTCGGCGCCTATTCCGAGGACGTCCTCGACGGCACCTATAATTTCGTCGGCGCCTTCGCCTCCAAGAACCAGATCGGCTTCGTCGGCTCGCTCGGCATCTATTTCTCGGTCGTGTTCCTTGCTTTCCTTCGGCGTGGCCGGCTGAGTTTCATGCTGACCGTGCCGGTCGTGCTGTTGTCGGCCTATGTGCTGGTCGTCTCGCATTCCGCCACCTCGATGGCCTCGATACCGGCGGTTCTGGCGCTGGTGGCGCTTCTTGCGATGAGCAAGCTTTTGTCGCGACGCTACCGCCGGGTGATCTTCCTGGTCGGCGCCGGCATGATCGTCGTGGTGGCCATCGTCGCCCTCAATCTCGGGCTCATGGACTTCGTGCTTGGCATCTTCGGCAAGGATTCGACGCTCACCGGGCGGACTTATCTGTGGGAGCAGGGCTGGAACGCCGCGATGCGATCGCCGATCCTTGGCGTCGGCTATGCCGCCTATTGGGTGCAGGGCTTTGCCGAGGCGGAGCGGCTGTGGAACGAATTCTACATCAGCACCCGCACCGGCTTCCATTTCCACAACACCTATGTCGAAGCCCTTGTCGAACTCGGCTTCACCGGGGCGGTGCTGATATCGCTGATCATGCTGCGCACGCTCCTCGGCCACATCGCGGCGGTGGTCTTCAAGACATGGCAGGCCGAATCGGTGGTTCTGATCGGCGTGATGGTGCTGCTGCTCATCCGCTCCTTCGTCGAGGTCGAGATACTCAACCCCTACATCATGGGTTCATTCCTGATGTATTTCAGCTTCTTCAAGCTGGCGAGGCTGCCGGTCACCCGCACGCGATGGTCGCCGGCTTTCGAGCCGGCGGATGCCAAGGCCGGACAGGCAGCCTGGCCTCACCGTCCCGCGGCAGCCGAGTAATGATGAGAGTCCGCTAAAGCCATCGCAGGAAAACCGCGTAGCGGTTCCGTTCGGGATTGCGTCAACAGCCATTCTGGTTTTCCGGTGCTGAAAATATATCAGCAAAAACCTCCGCCAAGCAGGCTTGGCGGAGGCTCAAAGTCTTGCGCTGTGGATAGAACGCGGCGAGCCCGCGATCTTCCGCGTTTCTACTGGCTGGCCAGCGGCGCCAGCTTGATCTTGATCACATCGCCAGGCAGTACCGGTGTGTCTTCCTTGGCGGCGATTTCGCTGGTCTTGCCGTCGACATTGCGCACCAGCGAATAGAGCAAGGTAGGTTGCTGGTCGTTGGTGATGGCGGCCGTCGTCGCCGGATCCGTGGCCTGGGCTATCAGGCCTTTTTGCATATTCACCTTCAGCGCGGCCTCGTTCAGGTCGGCTTCGGTCTGCTGGCGATCGGCGGCGAGGCTCGAACTCAAAGTGTTCTGAGCGTCGATGGCGTCCTGCGTCGCCTTGCTGATCGCCTGCTTGGCGGTCAGGATGGCTGTCTCGTAGTCCAGGATCTTGCCCTGCAGGTCGGCAACGGACTGCTGCGAATCCAGAAGCCTGGCATTGGCCACCAGTCCCTTCTGGGCCAGCGGACCGATGCTGGCCAGTTGTTGCTGGGCCAGGTCGACCTGCTTCTGCTGGTTGACGATCTTCTTCTGCAGCGATTCGATCTCGGCCTGCAGCACACCCTTGAGATCGTCGAGCGCCTCGAGCTTGAGCTTCAGCGCCTTCTGGTCGGCGGTAAGGATTGTCATCTCGTCGGCGACGATGGTCGGCAGCCGCGGATCGCCTTCGACCTCCTTGGGTGCCTCAAAACTCGTCTTGCCGGCCATATCGGCGTCGATGCGGGCGCGCTTGACGATCAGCCGAACGCGCTGGTCGTCGGAGATATCGAAATTGCCCTTGGCGGTGACCAGGTCCTTGCCGAGCTGGGGACCGTAGTCGGCGTTGCGCCTGATGCCTCCGGCGACGCTGATCGCTTTCAGCACCGTAAGATCGGGCACAAAGGGAAATTGCCCGGGATTCTGCACCTCGCCCGAAATGTAGAAGGGGCGGAACTGTGCCATTTCGACCGAGGCTTCAGGCTTGTCCGATAAAGCGAGCTTGTGCTGCAGCGCCTCGCCGATCGCCGCGGCGACCTCCGCCGTGGTCTTGCCGGCCGCCGGCAACTCGCCGACGAAAGGCACCGACAGCGTGCCTGCCGGGCCGATCGTATATTGGCCATTGACCGACGACCAGTCGCGGAACGTGCTTTCGACGGTCTGCCATTCGGCGATGCGGATGGTGAGCTTGTCCTGGGAGCCCAGACGGTAATCGTCGGCGGCGGCCATCTGGGGAAAAGCAAGCGACATCGCAAGGCAGGTCGCCAGGAGCCGCGAGCGGCCGGAAAACGGGCCGCTGCCAAAGGCTTCGAAAATGTCTATCTTCAACTGAGCGTTCCGATCCGTTTTAGCCCCATCGCCCGATGAGCTTGCCGCCGGATGCCTTGATCCTGCCGGCCGCCGATCAGTACGAGCCGCGCGACATCCAGACGGCCGGCACTGTTCTGATGATGATGCGAACGTCCTCGAACAGCGACCAGTTCTCGACATAGTGGCGGTCGAACGCGACGCGGCTGTCATAGGAAACGTCGTTGCGGCCGCTGACCTGCCACAGGCCGGTCAGGCCGGGCCGGGACTTCAGATAATAGACAGCCGCGCTGCCATAGATTTCCAGTTCGTCCCGGACCACCGGGCGAGGCCCGACAAGGCTCATGTCGCCCTGGAGGATGTTGATGATCTGCGGCAATTCATCGAGGCTCAGCTTGCGCAGCACCGTTCCGACGCGGGTGACGCGTGGATCGTTCTTCAGCTTGCGGGTCGCTATCCATTCCGCATTGGCCTCTGGATTGGTCGCGAGATAGGCTGCCAGCACCTTGTCGCCGTCCGGAACCATGGTGCGGAACTTGAGGCAGGAGAAGAGCCGTCCGCCGCGCCCGATTCGACGGTGACCATAGAAAACCGATCCGCCATCGGAGAATTTGACGAGCAGCGCTATCATGATGAACAGCGGGCTGAGCGCGATCAGTCCAGCCAGCGAACCGACGATGTCGAAACTCCGCTTGATGAGGCCGCCGATCGGCGGCGGAAAGTCGGTGTCGGCCTGCGAAAACCCCGCCGTGGCCGACTTGGCAATATCCCTCATACGGAAACTCCATGCGTTGAACGAATGGTTTACCGCACGATACCAAAAAAATGCTGCAGCGCAACACACAATTTCCCGCGCCGCTGAAATAGTCGCGTCATGAATTGACTAAATAATAAGCTCGCGCTGCACAAATTTCGAAATGTTTAGCACATTTGTGACAATAAATGGGCAAGCATAAAAAAATCCGGGCGTTTTTGGGGCGTTTTGTGGGCGGCTCGTTCCCAGTGTCGGGATCCGTAGCATACGAGTCCTTACTGACGATGCTATATTCTGGACTATTCACCTAAAATACCATCTAATATTATGGGTTGTACTCCAGATCTACAATGGCTGCAGGTTGAGTGAAATGCGGCCGGGTGCGTTGCAGCATGGCAGAGTCGAACGCGTAAGCACAATCAAAAATATGTGCGGTTGCCCTTGCCGCCTTCTGCTCGCCTTAATAGAATTGCAAATTATACCTGTCACGGTGGCGACAGGTTGAAAGGCCGGAAGCAACCGGTCGAGAGCGGGTGGTTTAACAAGCCCGCATCACAAGGGACGGCGCTCGGGTGGGGCTATCGTTGGATATACCCGAGCCGGTTTATGGGCTGTTGGGTATGTCGCTTCCAAAATTCATCGTTGGGATGCTGTTCGCGCTCGCGATCGTCGTCGCCTGGTCCTGGCTGGGTGGAGCTTCGCTTGGCACGACACTGCTGCGTGTCATCATCTGCGCGGTGGTCATCCAGGCCGGTTATTTCGCGGTCGTCTATGCCATGATCGCCAGGAGCGCGCCAACGCCGGCCGACAGGCTGCGCGAAGCCGAGAGAAAGCAGAACTCCACCGAAGTGCCCGAGGGCGAGAAGCTGGGCAGCGTCCGGCGGGGGCTGCATTAGATCCACGGGACATCATCGTCCTCAGGCCACATCGGCGGGTTCGGTTTCCGACTGTTCTCCCGACAGCATCCGGGACAACCGGCTCCCCGGCTTCGCCTTCAACCGCTGATATTGCCCGACCTCCACCACACGACCATCCTCCATCGCCACCACCCAGTCGGCGAAGGCGATCATCGACGGCCGGTGCGCGATGGTCAGGATCGTCATTGCGCCGCGCAGGCCGTCGATCGACCGGGCGATAAGCGACTGGTTCTGCCAGTCGAGCGCGCTTGTCGCCTCGTCCAGGATGAGCAGTGACGGCTTGCGCAGCAACGCGCGTGCCAGCGCGATGCGCTGGCGCTCGCCACCCGAGAGGCGCACGCCGCGGTCGCCGACCACGGTATTCAGCCTCAGGTCCAGTCGGTCCACGAAGTCGCCGGCGTGAGCGGCGCGCAGTGCCTTCCACAAGTCGTCCTCGCTGGCCTGGGGCGCGGCAAGGCGCAGGTTCGCTGCGATCGTGTCATGCAGCAGGAACACGTCCTGCGGCACATAGGCCACCTGATCGCGCCAGCGGCGGCGATTGCCGGCATCGAGCTCGACGCCGTCGACGAGGATCTTGCCGGTGGTCGGCTCGAGCAGCCCGAGCAGCATGTCGGCGATCGTGCTCTTGCCTGACCCGGACGGGCCGATGAGCGCCGTGACCTTGCCGGCCGGAAGGCCGAAGGTGATGTCGCTCACCACTGCCTTGCCGGCGCCGTCGTCATAGACAAAGGAGACGTCGCGAATGTGCAGCCCCGTATCGAGGGTCAGCTTGCGGGCATCCGTGGATTCGACGTGGCCAGGCTCCCGTTCGGCGTCGAAACGCGCCTGCAGGTTGCGCATTGCCGTATAGGCGGGCAGGTTGATCAGCACCTGCTGGGCCTGCGTCTGCATGTCCATGAAGCGCGGCGCGATGCGCATGAAGACCAGGAGCAGCACGACGATCTCGGCCAGCGACAGGTGGAAGCGGACCAACGCCACATAGATGAAGACGCTCAAGCCTACGACGCTCGCCACCTGGAATACGGCGGTGCCGATCGAAGAGTTGCGGACATAGGCGATATTGTCGGCCTTCATCTTTTCGAGCGTGACCTGCAGCTGCGCGAAATAGCTGGCCTCGACGTTCAGGCTCTTGGCCACCTTGATGCCGCCGAGAAATTCCGAGACCGTGCGGTACTGGTCCTGGCGATTGGTCGTCAGGATCCGGCCGAAGGCGGTGGCTCGCGAGCGAAATGGCTGCAGCGCTATGAACATGACGATGCCGATGACGACGGCAAACGCCGTCATGACCGGCGAAATGAACATGGAAATCACCAGATAGCCCGCCAGCAGCACGGCGATCTGCACCAGCATCAGCAGGGCAAAAGCCGCCCCCTGGACGCGGTCTATGTCGCCGGTCAGGGCATGGTCGAGATCGGAGCCGCGCATGCGCGTGAACACGCCCCAGCGCGCCTTGCCGATGCTCTCGAACAGGTTCATGCGCAAGCGGTTGATGAAATCGAAGAGCAGCCTTGCCATGTACACCGACTTGAAGCGGTTGAAGGCTGCCTGCACGGCAACAAGCCCGACCAGCGCGCAAAGCACCGTCGTCAGCTGCAGCGTTCCGCCGGGCACCAGCCAGCGCACAAACTCGATATTGGGCAGCCTTACCGCGAAATCCTGGTCGGCACGGCCGACCAGGTGCAGCAGCGGCACCAGCAGCAGGATGGAAACGCCTTCCGTCAGGCTGCCGAGGATCAGGAACAGCAGCGCCGTCCAGGTTCGTCGTCCACCGATCCGGGCAATGACCGCGCCGAATGCCGCGACATCGCGAAACAGCGACAGGCTGAAGACCGATGACCTAGGCATCGCCAGCCAATTCCTTTTCGATCAGCGCCACAGCCTCGCCGATCCTGTCGATGCCCGTCGGAACGTCCAGCCGGCACACGCCGACATGGTTAGCGATCGCTGAACAATGGCGAAGATGCATCGCCGCGAAATCACCGGAGAGCGCCGCGCGGCCAAACCGCGTCACGTAGGAGAATTTGATGATGGCTGGCAAGGCGGCGATTTGAGGCAGGAGGGTGATCCCCGCCCCTTCGCCGCGCTCGAGGATGTAAATCCTGACCGCCGGCACCTTGTTGCCGGAGAAGGCGCCGTGCAGGCGATGCTGCATCTTCTCGATTGCCGGATGCACTTGCGGTCGCACTTGCGCTTGCCCAAGCGAGATTGCCGCCGCGGCATCGGCGGCAAGCTTGATCTGCGGAAATCCCGGAACGATCATCGGTTCGTCCGGGTTGGTGAGATCGAGCGCCACGACGTCGTCGGTGAGCAGGTCGTGTCCGGCCCGGATCAGCGCGCTTGCCGTCGTCGACTTGCCGGCGCCCTTGTCGCCCATGAAGATGGCGCCCCTGCCGGCCACCGCGATGGCGCTGGCATGCAGCACCAGCAGGCCGCGCTGGTGCAGCAGCAGCGCCAGCACTGGCCCCAGCAACGGGAAGGCAAGCAAGGCGTCGTCGACGCCGGGCGCCGGCTGGACATCGATGCGGCGGGCGTCGCTGATCAGGAATGCGCCGACGGCCTCCCAGGCCAGATACTGCCGGCCAGGCTCGAAACGGAAGACGGTCGCTGCCTTCGCCGAAGGCTTGGGCATATCGATCGGGCCGATGACGATCTCGATGTCGGCCGTTGCCGGGTCCGCCGGCTCCAGTTCGGGCAGCCACACGTCGGACGCGATGAGCAGGCCGTAGGCGCGGTAGTAACTTCGTTCTCCCGCTGTCCTGTCGCGGTTGGGAAGACGGTCGAGATCGCCGGCGAACGGCTCATGGCGAGACATCATGCGGGGCTCCCGCCATGCTGGACCTGCCGCAGCCACAGCGACAGCGACGCCGAGCGCCAGACATACTGGACATCGAGCGGTGCCGCCTGGTCCGGCTGGCGCAGCAGCCGCGCATAGGCGGCGTTTACTTCCGGCAGGTTGACATAGGGTGCGATGCGACCCGCATCGCCGACCAGCAACTGCTCCAGCAGGTCGCGATGGTTGCGCACCATGCCGTTGACCAGATTGGCGGTGAAATCGATCTTGTCGCGCCGCCACTGTACCGCCGCCGGCAGGATGCCTTCCATGGCCCGGCGCAGCACGTAGCGGCCAAACCCATGACGGAGCTTCTCCTCGCCCGGCAGCCCCAGGCAGAATTCCACCAGCGGCTTGTCCCAGAAGGGATACCGCGGCTCGACGCCGAAATTGGCGGCGGCCTTGTCCAAAACTTCGAAAGAGTGCGGAACATAGCCGTTGGACAGGATCCAGCGGTGGCTGAGCGCGTCGCTGGCTTGGACGCCGGGCGGCATGTAGCCAGCCCGATGGAACCGGTCGATGAGCTCGGTTCGCCTGGCAAGGTCCGGATTGATCAGGTCGCGCCAGCTGCGGCCACGCTTCGATCGGGCAGGCCTGCGCATCCTGTTCAGGGCTCGGTTCCCCAGCTGTCTCAGCC
Source organism: Mesorhizobium sp. BR1-1-4 (assembly GCF_020165375.1). Lineage (NCBI taxonomy): Bacteria > Pseudomonadati > Pseudomonadota > Alphaproteobacteria > Hyphomicrobiales > Phyllobacteriaceae > Mesorhizobium > Mesorhizobium sp. BR1-1-4. The sequence goes on from NZ_JAIUIB010000003.1 coordinate 128,704, forward strand.
TGGCGATGCGCCAGGCCGGCCCGTAAATGGTCAGGAACTGGAAATAGAGGCCGAGCGTGCTGTCGCCATAGGTGTTGGAGGCGCTGCGGACCTCGCGCCAAAGATCCAGCCACCTGCCGCCATTGGCAAGCTCGTGCAGATGGCCATGCCCCTGTGAAACAACTTCGTCGCCGCCATGGCCGTCGAGGAGCACTTTGATGCCCTTGGCGCCGGCCGTCCGGTAGATACCGCGGGTCAGCGTCAGGCCCGGCGCCAGGAACGTGCCTTCCTGTTCCTCCAGCACCCGTTCGAATTCAGCGAAGGGCGCATAATTGCCGACTGGGATGAACGTCGGATCGGCCTTCTGCTGATCGAGCACGGCATCGATGAACGGGCGCTCGTCCATCGAGGAACCCTTTTCGAACACGAGCGAGAAGGTCGGTAGCCTCGGCTTGCGCTCGGCCGCATTTTGCACTCCCGCCACGCAGGTGATCGAGGATGAATCGAGGCCGCCGCTCAGCATCGCGCCGATCGACGGACTTCCTCGCATGCGGTTGCGGACCGATTGCGCGAACAGATGGGCGAATTCCTCCGCGGCATCAGGCCGCGGTGCTCGCTGCGATGGTTCGATCTGCCAGTACCGGCGCAGCACCAGACGTTGCGCGGTGACGGTGAGGCTGTGACGCGCCGGCAGGGCGAAGATGTCGCTGTAGGGCGTGGACTGCGGGTCATCGGGCAGCCCGGCCAGGAAGCCCGAAATCCGGTGCTCGCTGAGGCGCGCACCTACCCCGTCGAGGCCGAGCATTGGCCCGATCTCGGAGGCAAAGGCAAAGCGGCGTTCCGCTGCGTGGTAATAGAAAGGCTTGACCCCGAAATGGTCTCGCGCGCAAAACAAAAGCTGCCGCTCGGCATCCCAGATGGCAAAGGCGAAGTCGCCTTGCAGATGCACGGGGCACGTTTCACCCCAGCGCAGATAGGCCCGCATCAGCAACGCCGCATCGGCGACCGAGTTGTCCCTGATGCCGAGCCTTGCGAGCAGCTCGTCGCGGTTATCGAGCCGGCAATCGGCGGTGATGGCCAGCTTGCCGCCGGCCATGGTCAGCGGGCCGGGGCCGGCTTCGTCGGTGGTGTTGAGCCAGGCATGGCCAAGCGCGACGCCGCTGTCCTGCCACCACGAGGTTCCGTCGGGACCACGATGGCGTATGCGCGCCAGCATCTGCTGGATGTCGCTCGCCGCTTCAGCCGGCGCGGGGCCTTGTCGCAGCAGGATTCCGGCTACGCCGCTCATCGGCTGCCGTGGTCGATCAGGTGGGCGAAACCATCGACGGATCCGCCAAGCACGATGTGGTCATCGCTGACCAGCCAGGCATGCGCCTTCAATTGCTCGCCCGTGCCGCGCTCGATGCCGATGCGGATGTTCGACGCATTGCCCTGGCGCGCGAGGAGGTATTGGCCCGACAGCGCCTGGGTCAGGCAGGTGGCGCCCGGAACGAACCGTGCTGCGGCGGCAACCCCCCAGGCGACGAGCCGCAACTCGCCCATGCTGGCACACTGGTGCGCGTTGAGCCGCGTCACCATCCCACGCACCCGGTTGTAGGAGAACAATGTCAGCCCGAGCCGGACGGTCGTGACCACCAGCAGGCAGCGGCACAGGAAAAGCGCTTCCGAGCCGCTCAAGGACAAGATCCTGGCCAGGCTGCGCCTGCCAGGCCGCTGCTTCATCGGCCGGGGATTTCTCTGCGTCACAGGTCTTTGCCGCGCAGCCATGGCCTTCTGCGACGCCTGCCTAGACGAGTGCCTCATGCTCAAGCCTCGCAAGCCCGTTTTCCGCCAGGCCTTTCAGCAATGCGTCGACGTCGGCCTTGCAGCGTTCGGCGTCGACATTGTAGCGAGCGAGGACGGCGCTGCGGATGTCCGCGATCGGCTTGGGTTCCTGGATCAATTCCCAGATGAAGGCGCCGACACCGTTGAGGCTGTAATAGATATTGGACTTCAGGTTGAGAAGCGCGAGGCCATCGCCGAATTCGCAAGCAACGGCGTCCTTGGTGGCCTTTACGCAATCGTGCTCGGATGGGTTCCAGTTCATCCTAAAACCTCGTTTGCAACACACGGTCTACGCGTCATCAGGTTCAAAGGAAAGTCGGGGATTTTCATCCCCGGCTCCATTTCATTGTCTTCGATCCCGGAGGCCCAACGTCATTCCTCCAGAATCAGGCTGGTCTCAGGAGAACGTCAGGTCGCCAATCGGGGTGTGCGCGGGAAACGACGCGTCGATTGCCGTGCTGCCACCACCGCCTTGGGTAATGGTTTCGATTGAACCATGTACTGTCAGGTTTGGCGTTTCGTACTCATGCTTTTCAACATTCTGTTCCATTTTACTCTCCATAAGGACTGGAAACGGCCTGTCGATTGCCGTCAGCACTTTCATGCTGCATCGCAATAGCTGCACAGCAACATTTATGAGTCAAGCCTGATTTACCGGTCGTTAATCAATTATGGGTTGCGGACGTCACCCCGCGTGTAAGAAATCCACCTCTTTCGAGATGAAGCCGGGTGTGATTGCCCCTCGTCACACGAGATTCCGTAAACCATTGATTTTGCATGAACAAGAGGAAGCCATGCTTGGCCATTGCCATTGGACAACGCCGAAAGATACTCAACTTTCAGCTGATCCCATCGATGGCCCGGCTGAAGCGCTGCGCTAGGGTGGGAATTTCTCCATACATCTCATCCCCTTCCGCGAAGCTGGCAAACGCTATGGTTGCAAAATTTCGCACTGCGAAAGGAAAGGCTTTACGGCGCCGTCGTTTTTGACGATGCTTTGCTTAGCAGCTGCAGCATACGCTTCGCGCAAACCGCTTTTTGGAGACTGTGCGCTCAATGGCCTTGCCGGAAAGCTCCTATGAAAGACTGCGCGCCACCGACTGCGCCGACGAGATCGCTTATGTGCGGGCCTGCTTACGGTTATATTTCGCGGGGCCGGCCGCCTCGGCCGGTGAAACGTGGACGCCGGGCCTTTCCGACGCTGTCGTCACTGATATCGCCAGGTTGAACAAGGTCGGTACCTTCGTCTTGAAGGCGCTGTCGCGTACGCCGGCGCATGAGAGGCCGGCCGAACTGTTCCAGTGGCTCAAAACCTATCGCAGGAGGACGGTGTCGATGAACGCCGCCTGCCTGATGGATTCGATCGCCATTCACGAGGCGCTGCTCGACAGGCGGATTGATTTCGTGTTCCTGAAAGGGCCGTTCCAGCAGCATCTGCTTTACGACGATCATTTCATGAAACCCTCGGGCGATATCGATATTCTGGTTTCGCCTGCCGGGTTCTTGAAGGCACGCGAAGCGTTACGCTCGATTGGCTACGAAGTATCGGGCAAGTCGCGTTCGGTCTGGTGGGTCCGCTTCCTCGGCGAACAGCACATGATCCGTGGCAATGGGTCGAAATCATCCACTGTCGACCTTCATTACCGGCTTCAGCAGCCCGGCTCGCCCAGTCCGCGCGATGCTGACGGGTTCCTGCGGCGAAAGCGGCTGGTCGAGATCACCGGCGCCGAAGTCCCGTTCACGTCGGCTGCCGACACGCTGATGCTGGCCTGCATCAGCGTCGCCAAGGCACTGTTCAACCGGGAGCCTTGCGCCGGCTACGTCTGCGATATCAGGGCCAGCGCCAGCCGTCTCGGCCACGCCGATCAGCAGCGTGTGCTCGATGCGGCGGTGAGCCAGGGGCTGGAGGACACGCTGCTGCTCGGCCTGCGTTCCGCCGATGTGCTGCTCGGCGGCACCGGTACGCTTCTGTCGGAGCGGGCCAAGCCGATCCTGTCGCGCATCGGCAATGAAGACCTGCTCAACATGGTCATCGCGCCATGGCTGTCGTCGCTGCGCTGGCCGCAGCGACGCACGGTGTTGTGGGAATTGTGCGGCCGGGCTCCGGTCCGTTACCTTTCCGAGGCCGGTTGGGCGGCGTCGGCGGACATCAGCCGCCGCATCTTCGAACGGCCGGCCGGCCCGTGAAGGCGGCGAATATCGAACGCGTACAGGGCGAGGGCAGATCGGAACCTGTGCAAGAGGCAATTCCATGTCGATGACGAAATCCCAAGTCTGCGTGATCATCGCGGCCAAAAACGCGGCGCGAACCATCGCCGTCGCCATCGCGTCCGCGTTGCGCGAACCGGAAGTCGGGGAGGTCGTCGTCGTCGACGATGGCTCCACGGACAATACGGCCGAGGTCGCACGCTCCGCCGACGATGGCAGCGGCCGGCTTGCGGTGATGCGCCTCGACGTCAATCGCGGCCCTTCTTTTGCCCGCAATGCGGCGATCGCCGGTTCACGAGCCCCGTTCATCAGCATTCTGGACGCCGACGATTTCTTCCTCGAGGGCCGGTTTCGCAACCTGTTTGTCGGCGCCGATTGGGATTTCGCCGCCGACAACATCATGCTCATCAGGGATGACGCGGCTGGCGATGCAACCAAAATCGTCGCCCCGGATTTTGCCGCCGATCCGGAATTCCTCGATTTCGAAGGATTCGTGGAAGGCAACATCTCCAGGCGCCGCGTCCAAAGAGGCGAACTCGGCTTCTTGAAGCCGGTGATCAGCCGTGCCTTTCTCGACCGCCACGGGTTGCGCTACGACGAGAGCCTGCGGCTAGGCGAGGACTACGAGCTTTACGCGCGAGCGGTCGCCCACGGGGCACGGTTCAAGGTCATCCGTTCCTGCGGCTACGGCGCCATCGTCCGCGCCGATTCACTCAGCGGCCGCCACAAGACGCAGGATCTGAAGCGGCTGGCCGATGCCGATCTGGCGCTGCTGGCGATCGACAGCCTGCCGGAAGGGTCGAAAGCAGTGCTACGGCGGCACGAGCGGCATGTGCGCGACAAATACCGGCTGCGCAATTTCCTCGACGTGAAGGCCGAGCGGGGCCTGGCTTCTGCCGCGGCCTACGCCTTCGCAAGCCAATCCAACCTCGTCCCCATCGTCCAGGGCGTGGCGTCCGACAAGATCGAGGCGCTGTTTCGCAGTGTTGGCCTGGTCTCCAGGAACAAGCACGTGCCGCCGCTCCGTTTCCTGATGGCTGGAACCAGTACCGGCAAAGGACGGTAAGGCGCGGTGTTACCTGCCGACCGCGAGGCCGCCACGCAACCATTTCCATCGGATTTATGAGTTTATGAATTGGGTGGTTGCCTCGCGGCTCTGGGGATGGCAGTCTATGTTGCGGTGCAACAAATTAAACGACCAGCCGAACTGGCCCCCGATCGGACTGGTGCGAAGTCTCTCTTCGTCAGAGGAGTTGGGCGACGCGGTTACGAGTTTTCAGCCCCGGTTGCGGGGATCGGCCAGTGGCCTGGCCTGAAAGCCGGTCCAGGAAGCCGGCGATGACGGGAATTTAAGTTCATGGCCTCGATATTCGGCTTCAGATCAAGGGATCCGGCCCGCGACAGGCAGACCGACGTTGCGCGCCTGGACCGGCTGGCGAAGCTGTTCGAGCAGATCGCCGCCGAGATCGAGGCGGAGAAAACCGGCTTGGAGAGCCGCTACCGCAAGGAAGCGACCAACGCGGCCTTTCTGGTCGAAGCCATGGAAAACGGCTCCGCCTCCGATCGCCGCTCGTCCGAAGTCAGCGCGTTGACGCAGTCGATCCTGAACAGCGAGCGCCGCATCGCTGCGCTGTCGCGCCAGGGCGGCAGGATGCGCGAGCTCCGTCATTCGCTGGACGTGGTCTTCGACGAGAATACGACCACCGATCCGGCGGCGACGGTCGAACCGGTCAGGCAGGCGGGAGCCGGCCGAAATTGAAGGCGGCGGCGGGGGACCGTTACGGCGAAGGTGATGCAGGGCTGGACGTCGGGAGGGTGATTGAAAAGGTCAAGGTTGGCCCGTTTGGAAGCGGTTCGAACGTCGACTTTGGGTTGGGGACACAGCGCAAAGGTGAGTTAGTCATGAATTCGGATCCAAAGACCATGTCCACGACAGCAATCGACGCCCCTTCAGCCCTGCTTTCCTGGCGGCGGTCTGGTCTGGCTTTCGCTTTGCTGCTGGTCGCTCTTGGCAGCCTGCCGGCAACCCCGTCTCATGCGCAGGATATCCAGTCCGCGCCCTCTTTCGTCGACGATTTCAAGAATTTCGACCGCGAGCGCTGGTACGTTTCAGACGGCTGGACGAACGGCAGCCATCAGAATTGCACCTGGTCGAAAGGCTTGGTCAAGCTTTCCGATGGCGTTCTTTCGCTCGGATTCGCGAAGCAGAAGACCAAGGATCGCGAGTTTGCCTGCGGCGAGATCCAGACCAAGCAGCGTTTCGGCTATGGTACCTATGAGGCGCGGATGAAGACTGACACAGGCCCTGGCCTCAACGCGGCGTTCTTCTCCTATATCGGCCCATCCGACAAGCAGCCCTGGGACGAGATCGACTTCGAGATCCTGACCAAGGACACCTCCAAGGTGCAGGTCAATGCCTATATCGCCGGCAAGGGCAAGAACGAGAAGCTGGTCGACGTGCCGGGCGGCACCGACAGTGCCTTCAACGACTATGCCTTCGTCTGGGAGAAGGATAGCCTGCGCTGGTATCTCAACGGCCAGCTGGTGAACACCATCACCGATCCCGCGAAGCTGCCCAGCCATGCGCAGAAGATCTTCTTCAGCCTTTGGGGTAGCGACACCATGAAGGGCTGGATGGGAGCGTTTGCGGACCCGGGCCGCAAGCTTTCGCTGCAGGTCGAACGGGTCGCGTTCACCGCGCTGGGTCAGCCCTGCCAATTTCCGGAATCGCTGGTGTGTAGTGTAAAAGAGCTGGGAAAGACGAATTGAACCGGCAGGGCCGAGAAGCGGTCCGCTGCCCTGGATGGGAATGAAACCGAATGAACTTGACGGTGTTTGGAATTGGCTATGTCGGCTTGGTGCAGGCGGCGGTGCTTGCCGAGGTTGGCCACCAGGTTGTTTGCGTCGATATCGACGCAAACAAGGTGGAGCGGCTCAATCAGGGCCTCGTTCCGATCTTCGAGCCGGGTCTTGAAACCATCGTCAGGGAGAATCACGCCGCCGGCCGCATCAAGTTCACCACCGATGCGGCGGCAGCCGTCAGGCACGGCGAAATCCAGATGATCGCGGTCGGCACGCCGCCGGGCGAAGATGGTTCGGCCGACCTCAAATATGTGCTGGCGGTCGCCGAGACCATCGGCCGCGAGATGGATACCGCCAAGATCGTCGTCGGCAAGTCGACCGTGCCGGTCGGCACCTGCGAAAAGGTGAAGGCCAGGATCGCCGAGACGCTGAAGAAGCGGGGCCGCGAGGATCTGAGCTTCGACGTCGCCTCCAATCCCGAATTCCTCAAGGAGGGCTCCGCGGTCGCCGACTGCATGAAGCCCGACCGCATCATCGTCGGCACGTCGAGCGAGGAAACCGAGGCGGTGATGCGCGAACTCTACGCGCCCTTCAACCGCAACCACGAGAAGATGATCGTGATGGACGTGCGCAGCGCCGAATTCACGAAATACGCCGCCAATTGCATGCTGGCGACCAAGATCAGCTTCATGAACGAGATGGCCAACCTCGCCGAGCAACTCGGCGCCGACATCGAGGAAGTGCGCCAGGGCATCGGCAGCGACCCGCGCATCGGCTATCACTTCATCTATCCGGGTCTCGGCTATGGCGGCTCGTGCTTTCCCAAGGACGTCCGTGCCCTGATCAAGACCGCCGAGGGCGTCAAGTACGACGCCAAGCTGCTGCGCGCCGTCGAGGAGCGCAACAATGACCAGAAATCCGTTCTGTTCGACAAGGTGCACCGCTATTTCAAGGGTAACCTCAAGGGCAAGACCTTCGCGCTGTGGGGCCTGGCCTTCAAGCCCAACACCGACGACATGCGCGAGGCGCCCGCGCGCGTGCTGATGGAGGCGCTCTGGAACGCCGGCGCGGCCGTGCAGGCCTATGACCCCGAGGCCATGCAGGAATGCCAGGCCATCTACGGGCTGCGCGACGACCTGCTGTTGTGCGGCACCAAGGAGGCGGCCCTGCGCGGCGCCGATGCGCTGCTGATCGCCACCGAATGGAAAAGTTTTCGCGCACCCTCCTTCGATGCGCTGAAGGATGCGCTGACCACGCCGGTCATCTTCGATGGCCGCAACCTTTACGATCCCAAGGTCGTGGCGCGCCACGGCATCGAATATCACTCGATCGGCAGAATGGCGGCATGAGATCGGGCGCGGAGAGCCGAAAGCAGGATCGGGCCAAACGCCCGGCGTAGAAGGAATTGTAGCTGATGGTGCTGGACGTAAAGCCCGAGCAAGTCACCAAAGATCATTTCGATGTTGTCGCGATCGGTTCCGGCTTCGGTTCGGCGTTCTTCCTGCATGAATTCGCCAGGCGGCGTAAGGCGCGCATCCTGGTTCTGGAGTGGGGTCGCCACAACACGCATGAATGGCAGCTTGACCAGAACGTCAACACCGACATAGACGACGAGACGACCTACAGCACCAATTCCGACAAGCCGTGGAATTACACGATCGGGCTGGGTGGCGGGACCAATTGCTGGTTCGCGCAAACGCCAAGATTCCACCCCAATGATTTCAGGCTGAAAAGCACCTACGGCGTCGGCAATGACTGGCCGATCAGCTACGACGATGTCGAGCCGTTCTATTGCGACGCCGAAGACATCATGTCGATCTCCGGCGATCCCGACATGGCGGCGATGCTGCCGCGCTCGAAGCCCTTTCCGCAGCCACCGCATCGCATGTCGACGCCGGACAGGATGATGAAGGCGGCCCAGCCCGACCAGCATTTCGTCATGCCGACCGCACGGGCGCGCGTGCCGACCGCGCAACGCAGCTCCTGCTGCGCCAATCTGCGCTGCTGGCTGTGCCCGGTCGATGCCAAGTTCACCGCCAATAACGGCCTTATGCATGTCTTCGAGCATCCCGACGTTTCGGTCTGCCTCGGCTCCGAAGTGCGGCGGCTCGACCATGTCGGCGGCACGGTCCGTTCGGTCGCCTTCGTGCATGAGGGCAGGGAATATCAGGTCAGCGGCGACCTCTTCGTTCTCGGCGCCAATGCCATCCAGAGCGCGGCGATCATGCTGCGCTCGGGCCTGGGCGATGAATTCGTCGGGCGCGGCCTGCATGAATCCTATGGCTGGAATTTCGAGGTCTATCTCGACGGCGTCGACAATTTCGACGGCAGCACCATCACCACCGGCCTGAATTTCGGCCTCTATGACGGTCCGCACCGGTCCGAGCACGCGGCGGCCCTCGTCTATTTCGAGAACCGCTGGCAGCACGGGATGCGCGCAGAGAAGGGCCGGCTGCGCCAGGCGCTGCCGCTGGTCGTGGTCACCGAGAACCTGCTCGATCACGAGAATTTCGTCACCCTCGACGAGGATGACAACGCCTTCGTCTCCTTCAAGGCGCCGTCGGACTATGCCGTCAAAGGCATGGCCCGGGCGCTGGACAAATTGCCCGGACTGCTTGCCCCGTTGCCTGTCGAACGGCTCTTCGACCGCGGCATCCGGCCAACGGAATCGCACGTCCAGGGCACATTGCGGATGGGCACCGGCCCGGCTGATTCGGTGATCGACAGCAACATGATCCATCACCGGTTGAGAAACTTGGTCGTCGTCGGCACCAGCACCTATCCAAGCTGCTCCTGCGCCAACCCGAGCCTGACCGCGGCAGCTTTGTCCCTGCGCGCGGCGAGCCGGATGGCGTGACGGGAAGGGAAGGAGGTAACCGATGATGGAAATCTCACGGCGCTCGGTCTTGGCCATCATGGCTGGTGGAGTTGCATCGACTGGCGTGGCCTTCGCGGCGGTGTCTTCGTTTTCGGACGAGGACCTGGTTCGCGTTACGCTCGAAAAATACCTCGGCGGGTTGAACATGCGCATCGAGCACCTGCAGCAGTTCGTGCTGGAGTTCCGCAACCGCAATCCGTGGCTGTTTCCCAGCGAAAAACTGGGCGACGCCGTCACTTTGCTCGAGACGGCGAAGCTCGGCCAGGCACGCAAGTTGTTGCCCAAGCGGAAGCAGCGCGACCTCCGGCATTTCGACCGCTGGGTCGTGGCCGAATTTCACATGTTGACGGACTACGCCTCGCGCAGTTCGCCTAGTGATCCCATCCGGTTCACCGGATGGCAGTCATGCACAAATCCGTTCGCGACGCTTGATCCGCCAAAGACTGCGTGAGGCGGCATTTGACGCTGCCGTTCATCGGCCGGGGCATTGAAACGCGATAGACGAGGAGCCAGGACCATGAAAGTTCTCTTTGCAGGCGGCAATGGCTACCCACCGGAGTTCAGCGGCGGCGTCCAGTCGAGCACCCATCATCTGGCCGAGCAGTTGATCGAGCATGGGCATGAGGCCGCGGTGCTCGCCGCGCTGTTTGGCGATGGTGTCTTCGGCTTCAAGGCGCGTGCCAAGATGAAGCTTTTGCGCCAGCCGGCGGTCGTCGACAGTTTTCCCGGCTACCCGGTGATCCGGGCGTGGTTTCCCTGGGAGGCGGCGGCCTTCGCCGTCAACAGGGTCAAGCCGGATGTGGCGGTGGTCCAGTGTCACAAGTCGGTTCCACTCGGCAAGGCGTTGCAGGCCAAGGGCGTGCCGCTGGTCGTCTACCTCCGCAACGTCGAGTTTCACGAGCTTGGGGGCGACCTGCGCGACCTGCGCTCGGCGCTCTACATCGCCAATTCCGAATTCACCGCGCGTACCTACGCCAGGGAGTTCGGCATCGAGGCGGCGGTGATCCCTCCGACCATCAATCCGGCCCACTACAGCACGCCGACTTCAGGCCAGTTCGTCACCCTGATCAACCCTTATGAGGAAAAGGGCTTCGAGCTTGCGGTGCGGATCGCCGCCGCGTGCCCCGAAATCCCGTTTCTGTTCGTCGAAAGCTGGAAGCTGGCGGACGATCACCGGGCACGCATCGAGAAGACGATCACGCCGCTCGGCAATGTCACGCTGGAGAACCGCACCAGTGACATGAAGACGGTCTATGGCCGCACACGGATCCTGCTGGCGCCCAGCAAATGGGAAGAGGCCTGGGGGCGGGTTGCCTCGGAGGCCCATTGCAGCGGCATTCCGGTCGTCGGTTCGCGCCGCGGTGGCCTGCCGGAAGCGGTCGGCCCTGGCGGCACGGTGCTCGACTATGATGCCCCGCTCGCCGACTGGGTCGCGGCCGTCAGGCTCTTGTGGAACGACAACAAGGAATATCAGCGGGTCTCGGCACTCGCGCGCGGCTTCGCTGGCCGGCCGGAACTCGACCCCGACCGTCAGTTCGGCACCTTCTTCTCGATACTGGACAGGGCGGTGCAGCAGCGCGCACGCCAGGCCGCGTAGCCAAGCAGCGACCCGATCGGTTCTGCATCAGGCTGGGCGCTTGACCCTGTTCTTCAGCGTTTCATAGCCGCGTGCACCGAGCAGGGCGCGGGCAATGGTCTTGGCGGCGCTCTTGCGGCCCTCCTGCGAGTTGACCTGGCGCAGCCTCGCCGGCAGGTTTCGCGCGGCCTGGCCAAGTGCTGGCAGTGACAGCGCATCGGGAAAACTGACCATGTGCGTCTCGACGCACAGGACCGGTTTCCCCGACAGTTTGGCAATCCTCAGCGCCTGGGCATGTTCGCTTTCGATGAACAGGATGGCGTCGGATTTGCGATAGAAATCGGCCTTGAAACTGCCATGCGCGCCAAGCCGCTGGCGCTCCGCCTTGCTCGGCAGATCGAGCATGATCAGCTTGTCGTACTTGATCTCGTGCTTGGCCAGCCACGCCTCCGTCAACGCACGGTATTTCTCGAGCCGGCTGGTGACCAGCCAGCCGATCTTGTGGGTCACGGCATGAAGCGGCCGCGCTTCGCTGAGGAATTTTTCATAGGCAGGCCCGTCGTCGTTCTCGGCCTCGGTCGGATCGAGACACAGCACCCCGTCAATGTCGACACAGCATTGCGCCAGGAATTTGTGATGCATGAAGTTCCACTGGAACATGCGCGGATGCGGCACGACCTCGAACACCAGATCGGTCTCCTGATGCTCCGGCTCCAGGCCGAAGACGGCGGCAAAGGTGTAGTCAGCCTCGATACCGCCGCTCTTGATGCGGGCACGGGCGTCGCGCATCGCATTACCGCCGGCGATGCTGTCGTCGATCACCAGCACCTTGCGCATGTCCGAAACCTTGCGGTCCAGGGCCGCGCGGCGCTTGGTGATGCCTGACGTGTAGACCCTGCCTTCGAGGAAGGAGTCCAGGTCGGTCATCGGAATGTTGGCCGCAAGGCTGACCAGCGTCGCCGCCAGCACGCCGCTTCTGGGCACGCCGACCACCAAGTCGATGTCGCGTGGCAGCCGGTGAAGGTTGCTCACGATGGCGTCGTTCATGTCGGAGATCGATCGGTAGTGCATGGATCAGGCCTGATGCTCGGGTGGGATATGGAATAGACGACAAAGGCGCCGAAATTATTGCGCCTCGCGCGGCGTCGCCGCCGGCGCCCTTGCCGGCAGCATTTTCAAGGCCTCCCGCAAGGCTTCGCGCCCGGCGGCGAAGGTCAGCGCGACGACGATGGTGATCGCGTAGGCCAGGATGACGCCGCTTGCCAAGGCGACGACATGCTGCTGCGGCAGCATCGGCTTGACCAGCCAGACCGCCCCAAGCGCCAGATGCGCGCCAATCACGAACGGCGCTGCCGTGCGCAGCACATGGCTGGCTCGCAGCGGTCCGCTCTTGCCGACATAGAGCCATAGGAAGGGCGTGCGCAGATACTCGCTGACCGCATAGGCGACCGCCACGCCGAGCGCGCCGTAGGGCAGGCCGAGCGCGAAGGCAAGCACCGAGGTCACCGCCGTGATGATGCCCCAGCGCATGAAGTCGCCGGACCGGCCCTGGCTGACGAAAAGCCAACCAGCCGGATTGTTGAGCGGCTGCAGCAGGCCGGCAAAGCCGAGCGCCAGGAAGATCGAGGCGCTGGCGCGCCACTGCTCGCCGAGCACGAAGGGGATCAGCACATCCGACATCGCGGTGGCGAAAGCGACGCCGGGCAGCGCCACCAGAAGGATCAGCGGCATCACGCGCAAATAGGCGCTGCGATAGCGGTCCGGCTCGTCCTTCAGTCGCGACAGCGCCGGCACCATCACCTTCGACAGCGGATTGGTGATCTGGCTGAGCGGGAACAGGAGCAGCTTGTAGGCGCGGTCGTAGAGTCCGAGCTGGGCCTCGCCCCAGTATTTGCCGATCAACACGTTGTCGAGATTGCGGGCGAAGAAATTGGCGAAATTGAAACCGGTGATCCCGGCACCGAAATTGATCAGCTCGCTGATCCCGACGACCTTGCGCGGCATGCCTGGGCGCCAGCGCGAACTGGCCCAGTAGCACAGCGTCGGCAGCACCGCGCCGGTCAGCGTGCCTGCAAACAGCGCCCAGTAGGAACGGTCGATGAAAGTCCAGGCGATCGAGACGGCCAGACCCGCGACGGCCCCGGCGACGTCGATGATTGCCAGGCGGCCGAACTGCATGCGACGCGTCAGCAGCGCCAGATGCTGGGCTCCCAGGCCATAAGCAAGGATCTGCAATCCCAGTGCCGCCACCAGACCGGCGACGCGCGGCTCGCCATAGAACGCGGCGACCAGGGGTGCCGCGCCCGCGAGCACGCAGGCGAGGACCGCGCTGACGGCGACATTGATCCAGAAGAGGTAGTTCACCTCCTCATGCCGGATGCCCGATTTCTGGATGGTCGCCTGGGTCAGGCCGAAATCCTGGAACAGGGCGATGAAGGCGAGCACAGGAGCGCACATGGCCACGACGCCGAAATCCTGCGGCGACAGGAGTCGCGACAGCACGATGACGGAAATGATCTGCGTAGCGACCCGCACCGATTGCGCCATTGCGGTCACGACGGCACCGCGGCCGACCGATTTGCGCAGTGAGCCTTCCGGCGGATCGAATGGATTGGCTTCCAAATTCAGGATTCCTGATCTTTGCGCGGATTTCGGAGCCCCGAAATCCACAACCGCCGCCGACCACAAACTACGGCAATAATTTTGCAGTGCAACAGAAAACGTGGAACGGTGCGCCAAAAATGTTGCGATGCAGCAAGAGCTGTACTAGGCTTCCCCTGGGTGGGTCAAACAGCGGTCGAGTTTTCATGCTGCATGTCTTGTACCTGGTACATGATGTTTCCGACCCGGCGGTTCGCCGGCGGATCACGATGCTCAGGACAGGTGGCGCCCGGGTTACCCTGGCGGGCTTCCGCCGCGCCGCCACTCCGATTGCCGACATCGAAGGCTTGCGGCCAATCGACCTTGGCGCGACGCGCGACGGGCGATTCGCCCAGCGCCTGGTGGCGGTGGCAAAAACAGCGGTTTCGATAGGTTCGAAGCTCAGGGACGTGCCGAAGCCCGACATCATCATCGCGCGTAACCTGGAGATGCTGGCGCTGGCCCGCCGCGCCCGGTCGGCTTTCGGCGCCGCTGTCCCGATCGTCTATGAATGTCTCGACATTCACCGCCTGGTGCTTCGCGACGATGTCCTGGGTAAGGCGCTGCGCGCCACCGAGCGTCATCTGGCGCGGGATGTGCGGCTGCTGGTGACCAGTTCGCCCGCCTTCATCGCCAATTATTTCACGCCTTTCCGCCAGGTCGCGGCGCCGGTTGAACTGGTCGAGAACAAATATTTCGAGGCGGCGGCGATTCTGCCGGCCGAGCGCGAGGCGGTGGAAGGACCTCTCGCCCCGCCGTGGCGGATCGGCTGGTTCGGGGCGCTCCGGTGCCGCCGTTCGCTCGAACTGCTGGCCGGTTTCACGCGTCACATGGAAGGCCGGTTCGAAATCGTCTTGCGCGGCCGTCCGGCACTTTCCGAGTTCCCGGATTTTCATGCCTTCGTCGATGCCGAACCTTACATGTCGTTTCGCGGGCCGTATCGCAACCCGGAGGACATGGCGGCGATCTATCACGACGTCCATTTCTCCTGGGCGATCGATTTCTTCGAGGAGGGACAGAACTCCGAATGGCTGCTGCCCAACCGCCTTTATGAAGGCTGCCGCTTCGGCGCGGTGCCGATCTCGATGGACAACACCGAGACCGGGCGGTTCCTGCGGCAGCGCGATATCGGCGTTTTGCTGCCGCAGGCCACGCCCGAAGCGCTCGAAACCGCGCTTGGCGGGATGGAACAGCACCGCTTCGGCAGGCTGAAGGCGCGCGTGCTGGCCCACAATCCGAGGATGTGGAGCTACGATCGCAGCGACTGCGGCGCGCTAGTCGAAAAACTGCGCCGCCTGACCACTGTGCGCGGGCCGCTCGCGACCGAGGCCCTGGCATAGGATGGAGATCGCCCGATGACGCAAGCGCTTGCCTCCACCCTGATCGTGATCCCGTGTCTCGACGAGGCGACTCATATCGGTGCGCTGCTCGACCAGCTTTGCCCGGCGGCGGAACGGCTTGGCGCGCGGATCGTCGTTGCTGATGGTGGCAGCACCGACGGCACGCTGGCCATTGTCGGCGAGCGCCAGAGGAACGACCCTCGCATCATCCTGCTTCACAACGAAAAGCGCATCCAGAGCGCCGCGATCAACCTGGCGGTGGCCAAATTCGGCGAGGGTGCGCACTATCTGATCCGCATCGACGCCCATGGCGGCTATCCCGACGACTATTGCGACCGACTGGTCGAGGAGGCGTTGGCGACCGGGGCGGATTCGGTCGTGGTGTCGATGCTGACCAGCGGCAGCGGCACGGTGCAGAAAGCGGCGGCGGCGGCGCAGAACTCCAAGCTCGGCACCGGCGGCTCCAAGCATCGCCATCTCTCCGCCGGGGAGTGGGTCGACCACGGCCATCACGCACTGATGCGGATATCGGCCTTCCAGGCCGTCGGCGGCTATGACGAGACGTTCAGCCACAATGAGGATGCGGAACTGGACTATCGGCTGAGGCGGGCCGGCTACAGGATCTGGATGAGCGGCAGGACGCAGATGGTCTATTATCCGCGGACCTCGCTGCGCGGCCTTTATGTCCAGTATCTCGGCTATGGCCGCGGCCGCGCCAAGAACGTGCTGAAACATCGTGTGATCCCGAAGGTCAGGCAGATGGTGCCGCTGGCGGTCTTCCCGGTGGTTCTGCTGGCGGCCTTCTCCTTCGTGCACTGGATCGCGGCGCTGCCGCTATTGCTGTGGGTGGCGGTGTGCCTAGGCTACGGCCTGGTGGCGGCGATCAGCCAGCGCAATGCCGATATCGCGCTTGCCGGCGTCTCGGCGATGGTCATGCATTTCGGCTGGTCCGTCGGCTTCTGGCTGCAGCTTCTCGGCCTCGGCACGCGGCGGAGGGCGGCGTGATGGCGGTTGAGGTCAAGCATCGCAGCATCGACATCGGCGTGTGCACATTCCGGCGGCCGGAACTGGCCGACACGCTGCGCTCGCTCGCCGCCCTGGCCATGCCTGACGGCTTCGAGGTCGGCGTCATCGTCGCCGACAATGACGACACGCCGAGCGCCAGGGACCTGGTGACGGTGCTGTCGCAGGAATTGAAGTTGCCGGTCCGCTACCGGCATTGCCCGGCCCGCAACATCTCGATCGCTCGCAACGCTTGTCTCGAGGCCAGCGAGGCTGATTTCCTGGCCTTCATCGACGACGATGAGACCGCTACGGCCCACTGGCTCGCCGAACTGGTGGCAACGGCCGATAAAAGCGGCGCCGCCGCGGTTCTCGGCCCGGTGCGCGCGCTCTATCGTCCGGATGCGCCGGAATGGATGCGCCGCGGCGATTTCCATTCCACCTTGCCGGTCCGCGTGCACGGCGAAATCCGCACCGGCTACACCTGCAACGTCCTGCTGCGCATGGCATCCGACAGCTTGCGCGGCCGCCGCTTCAGCCTGGCGCGCGGCCAGACCGGCGGCGAGGACACCGAATTCTTCGACCAGATGCACAAGGCAGGCGGCCGGATCGCCTTTGCGCCGGAGGCATGGGTCGACGAGGCGGTGCCGAGGGCCAGGGCCGCATTCGACTGGCTCAGCCGCCGCCGCTTCCGGGTTGGCCAGACGCACGGCCATCTCCTGGGCCGCGGCGCCAGCGGCATCGCGCGAGTAAAGCAGGCCGGCCTTGCCGCGGCAAAGGCCGCTTTTTGCTTCGCCGCGGCACTTCCGGTTGCAGCCAGTCCGGTCCGCAGGAACCGCAGTGTCTTGCGCGGCATCATGCATGTCGGCGTTGTCAGCGGTCTTGTCGGTATCCGCGAACTGCGCCTCTATGGCCAGCCTTCACCAGGGGAAGGAGGCAAGCGTGCAGCCTGACATTTCGTCCGTGCCCGATGTTTCCTTTGTGATCGCCGCCTACAATGCCGAGGCAACCCTTGATAGGGCGGTCGCCAGCGCCATCGCCCAGAAGGGCGTCAGCCTCGAGATCATCGTCGTCGACGACAAGTCGCGTGATGCCACGCTTGATGTGGCGAGGGCCTATCCCGAGCATGTCGTGCGTGTCGTGGCGCTGGAAAAGAACAGGGGCCCCGGAGGGGCCAGGAATGCCGGGCTCGACGCCGCCCGCGGCAGGTGGATAGCGGTTCTCGATGCCGACGACGCCGTCTTTCCCGGACGCGTCGCCGCCATGATCGGCCGCGCCGAAAAGGCGGGCGCCGAGATTGCCGTCGACAATCTCCAGGTCGTCCGTGAGGACGGCGTGGTCGAGGACGCGATGTTCCCGCGCCAGTATCTGGAAGGCCTGCGCGAGATTTCGCTGGCGACCTACATCGCCGGCAACGTCGTCTTCGAATCGAAGTTCAATCTCGGCTATCTCAAGCCGATCTTCCTGCGCCGGTTCCTTGACGAAAACCGGCTTCGCTATGACGAGAAGCTGAGGATCGGCGAGGACTACATCCTGTTTGCCGAAGCCCTCGCCATGGGCGGCAGATGCGTGGTCGAGCCTGAAATCGGCTATGCCTATCATATCCGCAGCGGCTCCATCTCGCGCGTGCTCGAGCCTCATCACGTCGAGGCGATGCGCAAGGCCGACGAGATTTTCGCTCAAACCCATTCGATGGACGCGGCCGCGCAGGCGGCATTCGCCCGGCGCGGCCGCAGCCTGCGCAAGGCGGCCTCGTTCCTGGCGATGGTCCAGCACATCAAGGCGCGGTCCCCGCTCAAGGCGATTCGGACGGCGCTCAGCGACCCGGCGGCGGTCAGGCATATGGGCATGCCGATCGCCGTGCGGTTGCGAAGAGTAGCGGCACAGTTTGCCGTCGGGGCGGGGAGGTGAAGATGCAGGCACATGGAGGGATTTTTCGTGGCCTGTGAATGGACTGTAGTCGATCTCCTCAGAAGGAATTTGCGATGAAGAAAATCAGGAAGGCCGTGATACCGGTGGCGGGGCTTGGAACGCGGTTCCTGCCGGCGACCAAGTCGATGCCGAAGGAAATGCTTCCCGTCGTCGACAGGCCCGTCGTGCAATATGCGGTGGACGAGGCCTTCGAGGCCGGCATCGAGCACATCGTCTTCGTCACCGGCCGCAACAAGGCGGTCATAGAGGACTATTTCGACCTGCATCCGGAATTGATCGGAACCCTGGAGCAAACTGGCAAGAAGACTCAGCTGGAGACGCTCGAAAGCATGCTGCCGGTGGCCGGCGCCACCTCCTTCATCCGCCAGCAGTCGCCGCAAGGCCTCGGCCATGCCGTCTGGTGCGCCCGCGAGGTCATCGGCAACGAGCCCTTTGCCCTGCTTTTGCCTGACATGGTCTCCTTCGGCGGGCGCGGATGCCTGGCCGAGATCACCGACCTCTATGCACAGACCGGCGGCAACGTCATCGCCGTCGAGCGTTGCGATCCCACCGAGACCAACAAATATGGCATTGTCGGCCGTGGCGCCGACATTGGCGGCGGTTTCGAGGTGACGGCCATGATCGAAAAGCCGGCGCCGGCCAACGCACCGTCGAATTTCTACATCAATGGCCGTTATATCCTGCAGCCCGAGATATTCCAGCTTCTGGGCAACCAGCAGCGCGGCGCCGGCAACGAGATCCAGCTGACCGACGCCATGGTTCGCCTGTCGCAGGAGCAGCCATTCTTTGCCCAGCCTTTCAAGGGGCGCATGTTCGACTGCGGGTCCAAGGAAGGGTTCATCCAGGCCAATATCGCCTTCGCGCTGGCGCGCGACGACATGAAGGGTCCGGTTTTCGAGATGCTCCGGGAGTTCGTCCGGACGCATGAACGCCAGGAAGAAGCCGCATAATGCCCATCTTTCGGGAGTATTGTCGGGTGGCTGACGGCTCAGGGGCCGGCCGGCTCCGCGCTGTCCGGCACCAAGCGTGTGTCGCGCCTGCCAATGCTCCCGATCTCTCCGGGGCCTGCGAGCGAGACAAGCCAGAATTGGACCGAAGATGAATTATGCCAATTTTCCTCTCGACAAGAGGATGCCATTGCCGAATTCGGAAGCAGGAGACGGCGACGACTTCATCGACATCGAGCGGCTGCTTGGCATGGCCGCACGGCAGGCCAAGGTGGTTGGCGTGTGCGCCATCATCGGCCTTTTCCTGGGCATGCTCTATCTGCAGACCACGCCGCCAAAATTCGTGTCGGTTTCCAGCGTGTTGATCGATGAAGGTCTGAACAAGATCGTCGACGACATCTCGGCGGCATCGACGACGATGCAGACCGATTCCGCGATTCTGAGCCAGATCGAGATCCTGACCTCGACGCGGCTTGCCGCCGTGGTCGTCGACAAGCTCAAGCTCGACCAGAACGACACGTTCATGAACCCGCCCCAGTCGGCCCTTGCCCAGGGCGTTGGCCTGATCCGCGGTCTGATCCAGTATGTTCGTCCGAGCAGCCCGGTCATGCCGGGTGTCGGCGACATCACCAAGCTCGACCCCGCCGCGCGCGATGCGCTGATCGCCACGTCGCGCCGCGACTACGCCATCCTCAAACTGCAGAACGAGATCCGGGCGGATCGCGTCGGGCGAAGCTACGTTATCGCGCTTGGCTACCAGGCGACGGATCCGGCATTGGCGAAGGCCATTACCAAGGCCTATGCCGACGCTTATCTCGCCGACCAGCTCGACGCCAGCTTCGACGCCACCGAGCGCGCGGCGGTCTGGCTGCAGGGCCGATTGACGGAGCTGCGCGAGAGCTCGCAGCAGGCATCGCTGGCGGTCGAGAAATTCAGGGCCGAACACGGCCTGTCCGCCAACAGCGACGGCCAGCTGATGAGCGACAAGCAGCTCGCCGACCTGAACGCCCAGCTCATCGTGGCGCAGGCCGACACGGCGCGTGCCAGCGCCCGTTACCAGCAATACAAGTCGATCGTCGACAGCGGCTCGGACAACGCTTTCAAGGATGCCGCCATATCCAGCGACCAGCCAGCCAGCTCGGTCATTGCGGCGCTGAAGACCCGCTACCTCACGGTCGCCAAACGGCAGCAGGATGTCGAGGCGAATTTCGGCCCGCAGCATCCGCAGGCGGTGGCGCTCGCCAAGGAGAAGGCCGACATCTCGACGCAGATCTTCGGCGAACTGAAGCAGCTCACCGAAAGCTACCGCAACGAGTATGAGGTGGCGTTGGCGCGCGAGACCGCGCTCAGGGCCAATGTCGCCGCCGCGCAGGGCAAGAGTTCGATCGACAACCAGTCGCAGGTCCAATTGCGTGATCTCGACCAGAAGGCGACGGCACTCTCCACGCTCTACCAGACGTTCCTCGGACGCTACGAGGAAGCCGCGCAGCAGCAATCCTTCCCGGTCGGCAAGATCCGCATCATCTCGGATGCGTCGACGCCGCTTGCCGCCTCAAGCCCGCGCACAGTCATCGTGCTCGGCCTTTCGCTGGTGCTCGGGGTTCTGATGGGCGCCGGCTTCGGCGGCCTCAACGAGTTCAACGAGCGGTTCTTCAGGACCGGCGAGGAGGTCCGCGACCGCGTCGGCCTCAAATTCCTCGGTTACCTGCCGACCATCGGCAGCAAACCGAGCAAGGAAGACAAGCCAGCCGAACCCGATCTCAAGGTCGCCAGATCGCCGGCCGCGATCGAAAGGCGCGCACGGATGCGGGTGAGCATCGACGCTCCGGCATCGATGTTCTCCGAAACGCTGCGCAGCGCCAAGATCGCCTTCGATGTGGTGATGGAAGGGCAAGGCAGCCGCGTCATCGGCGTGATCTCGGTCCTGCCCGGCGAAGGCAAGTCGACGGTCGCGGCCAATCTCGCCGGGCTGCTCGCCGCCAATGGCTCCAGGACGCTGCTCATCGATGGCGATCTGCGCAATCCGGGCCTTAGCCGCAGCCTCGGCATGGAAGCCGAGCAAGGCTTGATGGAAGCGGTGGTGAGCG
Source organism: Mesorhizobium sp. BR1-1-4 (assembly GCF_020165375.1). Taxonomy (NCBI): domain Bacteria; kingdom Pseudomonadati; phylum Pseudomonadota; class Alphaproteobacteria; order Hyphomicrobiales; family Phyllobacteriaceae; genus Mesorhizobium; species Mesorhizobium sp. BR1-1-4. The sequence continues at coordinate 149,919 of NZ_JAIUIB010000003.1, forward strand.
GCCAGACCTGGCAGTCCGTCGGCAAGATCGACAGGCAGACCAAGCTGGCGATCATCCCGGCTGTGCTGCGCGGCCATTTCTCGCACACCAGCGAGCTTCTCTCCTCGGCCGGCATGCGTCGTTTCATCGAAAACGCCAAGGAGACCTTCGAATACATCGTCGTCGATCTGCCGCCGCTTGGCCCGGTGGTCGACGCCAAGGCCTTCGCGCCGCTGGTCGACGGCTTCGTGCTCGTCACCGAATGGGGCCGCACGCCGCGCGCCATGGTGCGCTCGATGCTGGAATCCGAGCCCTATGTCGCCAACAAGATCGTCGGCGCGGTGCTGAACAAGGTCGACCTGAAGAAGCTCGCCAAATACGGGTCGTTCGGCGCGTCGGAGAAATTCTTCGACAAGTACTCGAGCTATTATCTCGACAAGTCGGAAGTGCGTTCGAAGGCGGCGGTCTGAGATAAGGCCGTTGCCATCATGTCTTGAACCCGCGCAGCGGTTCTCATTCCGAAATCGCACAAGGTTTCGGCACCGTCCGGCCGCCGTTCATGCGGCCGGACATGAGGCGGAGCGGCGTATAGCTCGAGGCTATGCCGCCTTCAGCCGGTAACGGAAAAGCGTGTGGTCGAGCAGCAGCCGGATGCGCGGTTCGGCCTCGGTTGCCACCAGCCAGCTTGCCGCGATCATGGTCGCGCCGACCATTGCCATCGACAGGAGATAAGGCAGCCCGGAGCGCACCATGGCGCCGAGCATCGCCGCGCCGATGACGTCGTGGATCAGATAGAGCGGATAGGTCATCAGGCCGATCCGGCGCCAGCCGCTCCATCTGAGATCAAGCGTGAGCGACCACGCCGTCAGCGCGATGGCAGCGAGGAAGATCAAGATTGGCGGCCCGTACGGCATCACGGCTCCGACTTTGATGCTATGGACGTCGACGGAGCTGGCGATCTGCAGCACCCCACTGCCGAGGAACAGCAGGCAGAAGCCAAGGCGAGACGCCGTCACCGCCTTGAACCGCATCAGCCAGATGAGCACGCCGACCGCGAAGAATGAGCCATGATGCACCAGCACGAGCTGCAGCCACCGCGTCTCGGCGAAGGCGGACCAGCCGAGCGGATAATAAAGGCACCAGAACAGCGTGCTGATCATGCCGATGACGATCGCAACCCTTTCCATCAGATGGAAACGGCCGAGCCGCAGCAGGATCCAGACGATGGCGTAGAAGGCGATTTCGATGCCGAGCGTCCAGTAGACGCTGTCCACCCAGGGACCATAAGGCGCGAACAGGCCGGTGCGCACGAGCCGAACCACCGCATCGGTCGGCCAGCTCAAGCCGATCAGCAGCAACAGCGCCGTAGTGATCGGGGCACAAATCCAGACCGCCGGCGCCAGCCTTTTGACCCTTGCCTCGAAAAACCGCAGCGGCGTCGAATTCTCGGCGCTGAAGGCAATGACGAAACCGCTGATGACGAAGAAGATCTCGACGCCGACCCAGCCGGACCCGACCCAGGCGCCGATCCCAGGCTGCGCCGGAACGCCACCAGTCGCTTGCGCCGAGATGCCGTCGGGATAGGCCCAGACCCAGAAGCCGTAGTGATAGACCATGACCAGCACGGCGGCGAGAAACCGCAGGATGTCGATACCGCCAAAGGTTATTTTTTTCTGAGCCATGCGATCCAATCGAATGGCCCCCCGCGGGAACTGTAGGGCGGAATGTTGCATCGCACAATCTACGATTGCGCCCAGCGGTCATCACAAAGTTCGCCGCGTCGCAACATCGCGCAACGGTAGCTCCAGTCAGGTCCCGGCAGTGCTCCTTAGACGCCGATTCCGCGCTCCGTCAGGGCAGCGGTGATCTCATCGAGGATGGCGGGGTCGTCGATGGTTGCAGGCATCATCCACGCTTCCTTGTCGGCGATCTTCTGCATGGTGCCGCGCAGGATCTTGCCCGAGCGCGTCTTGGGCAGGCGCTTGATCGTCACCACGGTCTTGAAGGCGGCCACCGGGCCGATGCGCTCGCGCACCAGCGCGACGACCTCCTTCTCGATGGCGGCGCCGTCGCGCGCGACACCGGCGTTCAGCACCACGAAGCCGAGCGGAATCTGGCCCTTCATCGCATCGGCGATGCCGACGACGGCGCATTCGGCGACATCGGGATGGGCGGCCAGCACCTCTTCCATGGCGCCCGTCGACAATCGGTGGCCGGCAACGTTGATGATATCGTCGGTGCGGGCCATCACGTAGAGATACCCGTCCTCGTCGATCATGCCGGCATCGGCCGTCTTGTAGAAGCCGGGGAACTCATCGAGATAGGCCTGGCGGAAGCGGGCATCGGCGTTCCACAGGGTCGGCAGGCAGCCCGCGGGCAGCGGCAGCTTGACCACGACATTGCCGAGCGTGCCGCGCGGCACCTCATGGCCGGCATCGTCGAGCACGCGGATATCGTAGCCGGGCATCGGTACCCCGGGCGAGCCGTACTTCACCGGCAACAGGCCGAGCCCAGCGGGGTTGATCGTCATCGGCGATCCGGTCTCGGTCTGCCACCAATGATCGACCACCGGCACGTTCAGCTTCTGCTCCGCCCATTTGATGGTTTCAGGGTCGGCGCGTTCGCCGGCCAGGAACAGGGTGCGGAATTTCGACAGATCGTATTTCGGCACGAACTCGCCTTTGGGATCCTGCCCCTTGATGGCGCGGAAGGCGGTCGGCGCGGTGAACAACGCGACCACGCCATGTTCCGCGATGACGCGCCAGTAGGTGCCGGCGTCGGGCGTGCCGATCGGCTTGCCTTCGAACAGGATGCTGGTGCAGCCATGCAGAAGCGGGCCGTAGACGATGTAGGAATGGCCGACCACCCAGCCGACATCGGACGCCGCCCAGAACACTTCTCCGGGCTTCACGCCGAACTCGTTTTCCATCGTCCATTTCAGCGCGACCATGTGGCCGCCATTGTCCCGCACGATGCCCTTGGGCTGGCCCGTCGTGCCTGACGTGTAGATGATGTAGAGTGGGTCGGTGGCCAGCACCGGCACGCAGTCGACATTGGCGCCGGCCGCCCGCTCCCGCGCGACCGCGTCCGCATAGTCGATGTCGTAGTTTTCCCTGAGCTCGCAGCGCAACTGGTCGCGCTGCAGGATCAGGCAGGCGTCCGGCTTGTGGCGGGATATCTCTATCGCCTTGTCGAGCAGCGGCTTGTAGGCGACGACGCGGCCGGGTTCCAGGCCGCAGGACGCCGAGATGATCAGCTTCGGCCTGGCGTCGTCGATGCGGGTGGCGAGCTCATGCGAGGCAAAGCCGCCGAACACGACCGAATGCACTGCGCCGATGCGGGCGCAGGCGAGCATGGCGATGGCCGCTTCCGCCACCATCGGCATGTAGATGATGACGCGGTCACCCTTGCCGACGCCGCGGTTCTTTAACACCGAGGTCAGCGCCACCACCTCGCGCTTCAGTTCGGCATAGGTGAACTTTTTCACCGTGCCGGTGATGGCGCTGTCGTATATCAGCGCGATCTGGTCGGCCCGCCCGCCGGCGACATGCCGGTCAAGGGCATTGTAGCAGGTGTTGCAGGTCGCGCCGGTGAACCAGCGGCCGTAGACGCCGGCGGTGGCATCGAACACCCTGTTCCAGGGCGAATACCAGTCGATGGCGCCGGCCGCGTCGGCCCAGAATTTTTCCGGGTCGCGTTTCCAGCCGTCATAGATCTCGTGATAGCGTAAAGCCATCCGTACCCTCCCGGAAACCATTTGCCGTCTTTGCAAACAGCCTATGCTGTTTTTTCCGGCGCTGTCTTCCCTGATTTTCGTTTGAACCGGTCTTGTCCTGACCGGGATGCCCGCTGTCCGACGATATCGAGCGGGAGGATGTGAGCGCATGCGCCATCAATGGTCGATCGGGACCAGGCTCGAGGAACCGTCCGATCTCCTACAGCCTGTCGGAATCCTGTGAATACACACCGGCAGGCAAGCCGGCGGTAATCGTCGGGCTGTGCAGCGCTTCAGCCGGGGTTTTAAGGGTGCGATCGCCGCTTGATAGCGGTGACCGGACAACCTCGCTGAACAATCTGTCGATTGCCGTCTAACAAGCCGGATTCGTTGGGCGAATGTCGACGGCGCTAGATCGGCAAGGCCACCAGCATGAGGCCGACGCCGCCGAAGATCAAAATGGCTGTCGCCAGAGCTTTTCGATGACGTTCGAAAGTCGTCGGAGCCCGCTCCCAATTGTAACGCATACGCTATCTCCCCAAGACCCGGGGAGTTCTTACCTTACTGGAGGAAAGAAAAGCAACGGGCCTGCCGGTCAGCATGCTTGCCTGGCGCGCCATTCCGACGACTATTTTCAGGGACGATTTTCGACGCTGGATGGATGTTGCGGCCTGACAAGAGCGTGCTGCAAGCATAGAGCCACGGGAGCCATCCCGGCCGGCCAATAGACAGCGCCCCACCACCGCGCTATCTCATTTCCGGGTTTTGCATGGCTTTTGGGGTTCGTTATGGAAATTGCCTCTGGAACGGTTCTGCGACTGGCGGACGATGCCTCGGTTCAGCATGTCGGCGACGGCGCGGTTGTGCTTTTGGCGCGCAGCGGCCAGCTTTATACCTGCAACGGGACGACCGAAGCCTTTCTCGACAAGGTGGATGGCGCGCGCAGCCTCGGCCAGATCGTCGGCCTACTTTGCGAGGAGTTCGAAATCGACAAGGGCACGCTTGACGAGGACATGGCGGCGCTGGCCAGCGATCTGGTCTCGGAAGGCATTCTCGCTGCTCCAGGCTTGATGGCTGAAGGCACCGCTTGATGGTGGACGGTCCTCTCCTGCGCGCCTTGTTCCGCTGTCATCTCTGGGCAAGCGCGCGGCTGATGCCAATTCTCATTGCCAATCGCAGCTTCGAGGACGTGCTGAAATGGGCGCCGCTCGCCTCGCCGGCGCCCTATCGCGGCCTGCCCGCCCCCTACATTGTCGCCCGCGTCAACCGTGCCGTGCGTCATCCCTGGCTGATGCGTGACCGCAGATGCTTGCGGGAGGGCTTGCTCGGCCATCGCTTCCTGCGCCTTGCCGGTTTCGATCCGCAACTGCGTTTCGGCGTCGATCCGAAGTCGCTGCAAGCGTCGCGGCTGGCGGCGCATTGCTGGGTGTGCCTGGACGGCAAGCCGGTGGTCAGTGACAGCCTTCCCGGCATGGTCGAGATCTACCGTCACCCCGCCACCGCCGCCACGAAGGTGCGCTCCGCTTGACCAGACCTTCAGTATTCTATGACCTCAATGGCCAGATCCTCGGCATATCGGCCGAGCGCCCCGGGCTCTGGCAGGATTTCGACGGGATGCTGGGCACCTTGCGTGTCACAGGTCCCGTCGAGCCGGATTTTCGTCTCGAGATCACAGAGGCGGACGTTCTGGACGAAGCGCCCGGCGGATCGCTCGTCTTCGAGGGCGAGATATCGGAGGACGGCTACTGCCGGATGATCGCGGATGGCGGCACGGTCCATCTCGTCTTTCCCGAACGCCAAGCCGTTGTCGTCAATGACGAGGAGGGTTGGGCCGAACTCCGGGTTCGCCCCGGTGCGAAGGCCGCCTGGACGCCATCGATGCTGGTGTTGGACGCAGCACTCGACGCAGGCGGCCAGCATATGCTGCACACGGCCGGGCTGACGCTGCCGGGCCGCGACGCCGTCGTGCTGGTCCATGCCCCGAGCGGCACCGGCAAGACCACCACATCGCTGGCCTTGGCAACGCAAGGATTCGGCCTGTGCTCCGACGACGCCATGATCCTGAATCTCGCTTCCCCCACGCCTGCCGCCTGGGGTTTGCCGCGCCATGTCAAGATCCATGAGAAGACCGCGCGGATGATCCCGCTTGTGGCGCCATGCCTCGGTCTGTCATGGGACCGCAATGGCGAACAGGCTGTTTCGCTGGAAAAGCTGAGTGGGATCGTAAAAATCGAAAGTCCGACCGCCCGTCCGGTCGCAGCGCTCCTGCATCTTGCGCGATCCGGCGACGAAGAGACCCGGCTCGCGCCCATGGCCCGGACCGACGCGATGGTGGCGCTGGCGATGGACAATGTCCGCACCGGCGCGACCGGTCTGCTGCCGCTGCAGAAGCGCAGGTTGGCGGCGATCCGTGGACTGGTGTCGTCGGTGCCGACCTTTACCCTGGAAGTAGGCGTGCGTCCGGCCGATGCGGCGGCGCTGATAAGCGCTACGTTGGCATCACTGGACTGACGGTCCGCTCAAGCGGCGTATGGCCTGGCCTTGGCCAGCCGCTGGATCCAGCGAAAGGCATCGCGGCGTAGCCGCGAGCCGATCTTCTCCCGGGAATTGACCCTGAGCAGCGTGTTGGTCGTGATCAGCTTCTTGGCCAGTCGGATCGACAGGTCGGGCTTTATTCGCCCGGCGAGTGCCAGCGCATGCGGTTCGTCGAACAGCCGCCCGGTTACGTTGAGCACGATCGCAAGTTCGAGTTCGATGCCGGTCATGCGCGCGGCGTCAAGCAGGCGGGTTTCCGAAACCGGGGATTGCAGCGCCCTCACACCTTGCAGCACGTCGACGCAAAGCTGCAGACGGTGGAATTTGTGGCCGCCGGCGGCATGCACGATGGCGATCGTCAGAAGGGCGGCCGGCGTATCCGTCGCGCCGCCATCGATGATGCCAAGCTCGCGAAAACCCAGCGACAGGCGCCGCCGCATGCCGGTGTCGTGCACAAGGTCGCCATGCAACTCGACCAGCAGGCTGGAATTCTCCTTTTCCAGCCATTTGAATTCCTGCAGCCGGTAAGATTCGGCCTCGTTGCTGGCAAGCTCGAAGCCGCATGCCGCAATCACCCGGTTTGCCCGCGCAAGGTCGGCGGGCTCGACCAGGATGTCGATGTCGGTGAAAGGCCGGTCGGATACATTGCGGTAGAGTTTTCGTGCGAAGACCGGCCCCTTGACGATCCGCGCCGGAATGCCTTCCGCCGCCATTCCCTTCATGATGCGGTCGCCATGGTACTGAAGCAGCATCGACTGGCCGGTGGCGATCGTCGCCCTCTGGCGCAGGTCGTCGAGTTTGTCTCGCAAACCAGTATCCGACGGCAGGTGCGCATCGCCACGCTCCCCGAGCTTGCGCAGCATGATCGGGAGGACGCCGTGGAATTCGACATTGTCGAGCAGGGCAGACAGCGCCTTCGCCGATAAATTCTCCCCGACCGCCACAGCCTCCGGATCGGCGAAGCGCAGCAGCAGTTTTTCTTCAGCTGGAGTAAGAGACGGCAGCATCGATCCGGACAAATCCATCGTTATGTGGATTGTCCGGAATGGTCGCAGAAAAGCACGGCTGAAGCCAGCCTTACACGCCCCAGCGCAGCGCGGCGGTGTGGACAGGTGCGTCCCACCATTCCGTCAGTTCGTCGTCGAGCAGGCTCAGCGTGATCGAGCAGCCGGCCATGTCGAGCGAGGTGACATAGGTGCCGACCAGCGACCGGGTAACCGTCACGCCATGTTGCTCGAAAATCCGGCGGGCGCTGTTGTACATCAGATAGAGCTCCATCAGCGGCGTGCCGCCGAAGCCGTTGACGAACAGCAGCGCGGGTCCTTTCGCCCTGTCGTCGAGATCGCCCAGGATCGCAGCGCAGATTTCTTCGACAATTGCATCGGCGCTTTTCAGCCTGTCGCGCCGGCGGCCGGGCTCGCCATGGATGCCGACGCCGAATTCCATCTCGCCTTCGCCGATGTCGAAGGTCGGTTTGCCGGCAGCCGGCACGGTGCCGCTGGTCAATGCCACGCCCATCGAGCGGGTGGCGTCGTTGACGCGGTCACCCAGCGTCTTCAACGCAGGCAACGCCACCCCGTGCTCGGCGGCGGCGCCAACGATCTTTTCCACCACCAGCGTGCCCGCCACGCCGCGCCGCCCGGTTGTGTAGGACGAATTCTCGACGGCGACGTCGTCATTGGTGACGACCTGCAGCACGCCATCGGACATCTCCGCAGCCATCTCGAAGTTCATCACGTCGCCTTCGTAGTTCTTGACGATGAACAGGCAGCCGGCGCCGGTGTCGACGGCTTGCGCGGCCGCCAGCATCTGATCCGGTGTCGGCGAGGTGAACACCTGGCCAGGACAGGCGGCGTCCAGCATGCCACGGCCGACAAAGCCGCCATGCAGCGGCTCGTGGCCGGAGCCGCCGCCGGAGATCAGCGCCACCTTGCCCGGCTTGAGCATCTTGCGGCGGATGAATTTGTGCTCCTCGCCAAGCACAAGGATGTCGGCATGGGCGGCCGCGAAACCGTCGAGGCTCTCGGTCAGTACCGTGTCCACCGAGTTCATGAATTTCTTCACGGCCGTCTCCTCCCGAAATAGCCTGCATCAAGGGTCGTTCAGCCGCTCTTGCCGGTGATGCTGGTGACCTTCTGGATGAATTCGTTGATCGCTCGGTCGAGCGCCGCATTCTGCTTGTCGTCGCCGAAATCCGGCACGATGAGCGAAACGTGCCTTGTCTTGCGCGCGCCCGAGGCGACCGAGATCTTCCCGGGATGTGCCTGGTGATAGGCGGCAAGAAACTGGTCCCGCTCGGCCTGGCTGAAATGGCAGACGGAAAAGATGGCCGGCAGATGTTTCGACGGAATGGGAATCGAGTAGCTCGGGCTCGAAATCTGCGTGACGAAGCTGCGGTGCTTGCCAAGCGCATCGGCGAGCCGCTGGCGCATGCCGGACGGCCGCTGGTCGATAACCTGCGACAGGATCGTCTTGTAGGCGCGGATCGCTTCTTCGGAACCGGGTTCGGGTTTGATGTCGGCCATGCCTAGACCGGAACGTCGGCTATGGCCGCCTTGGCCATGGCGAGTTGCGCCGGCGCCACGGAAAGATCGCGCAGACCGGCTTCCAGCAGAGAGGGAATCGAGGCGGGGTCGCCGCCGGCATCGCCGCACAGGCTGACGGCGATCCCGGTCTCCCGTCCAAAGGCCGCGACCGAGGCGATCAGCCTCAACACCGCAGGATGGCGGACTGAATTCAGGTGTGCCACAGCGGCATTGTCGCGGGCGGCCGCCATCACATATTGCGTCAGATCGTTGGAACCGATCGACAGGAAGGCGACGCCGGTAAACGCCTCCGGCGCGATGGCCACCGAAGGCACTTCGACCATGATGCCGAGCGGCGGCATCTTGTGCGCGATGCCGCGCGCGGCAAGGGCTACCCGCTCCTCGGCGAACAGGGCGGCGGCGCTCTCATACTCTGCTGATGTGGCGATCATCGGAAACATGATTTTGAGATTGCCGTGTGGCGCGGCGCGCAGCAATGCCCTGATTTGAATCCGGAATATATCGGGCCTGGCCAGCGACAGCCTGATGCCGCGCAGGCCAAGGAATGGATTGCCTTCCTCGACGGTGAAGCCTGGCACCGGCTTGTCGCCGCCGGCATCGACGGTACGGATCGTCACCGGCTTTTCGCCGGCCCATTCCAGCACCTTGCGATAGGCACGATACTGCGTCTCCTCATCCGGCAGCGTTTTGCCGAACAGGAATTCGGTGCGCATCAGGCCGACACCGTCGCAGGTCGCGATGTCGATGGCATCGACATCCCTAGGATCGGCGATGTTGACCCGTACGCGCACCGCCGTGCCGGTTTTTGTCAGGGCCGGCCGCGCCAGAAAAGTCCGTGCCTTACCCTGGCCGGCGGTGAAGGAAGAGGATGACTGCCGGAACGAGCCGATCTCGGCCGGCGAGGGCGCCAGGACGATATTGCCGTGCTCCGCGTCGAGCAGTGCCATGTCGGCAACGGCGGTGAGCGGCTCGCGCAGGCCCACGACCATCGGCACGCCACGCGAGCGCGCCAGCATGGCGACATGGCTGGCGGTGCTGCCTGCCTTCAGAGCGATGCCGCCGCCATGGCTCCAGTCGGTTTCGAGAAAGCGCGTCGGCGCGATGTCCTCGCCGTAGAGGATGGCGCCGGACGGCGCGGCTTGGTCACTGTCCTCGGTCAGGGCACGCAGAACCTGGTCCCTGATATCCCGAAGGTCCGTGGCGCGGGCGCGGAAATAATCCTGGTCCGAAGCCTCGTAGCCGGCGATCTCGGCATCGAGTGCCTGCCGCCAGGCCGTGTCGGCGGGTGTTCCGGAAGCGATCGATGCGAAGGCCGGCCCGCTCAGCGCGTCGTCTTCCAGCATGGCGATGTGGAATTCGAGTATGTCGGCCGCATCTTTCTCGGCGGTTCCGACCATGGCCACGAGCCGGTTCACCGCCTTGCCGATCGCGGCCTGCAGGGACGTCCTCTCCTCGACGGAGCTTGCCTTGCTAACGTAAATGCCCGCGGGCTGGCCGAGGTCGAACAGAGGTCCCTCGGCATAGCCGGCCGAGGCAGGAACACCCTCAATACGCATGGCACGCGTTCCCAGCGGGTGAGCGCAGGCGCGGATCGGCCTCAAGCCGAGCGGACATGGCCGGCGTCCTCGTCGAAATCGCGCTGCACCAGTTCGACCAGCGCCCGGATAGCATCATCGGCGCCATCGCCGTTGGCCCTGATGTGCAGCACCGTGCCCTTCGGCGCCTTGGCCGCCATCACTTTGACGATGCTTTTTGCATCGAACCATGGGCCGTTGGCGGCGAGTGCAATCTCCACCTCGGCGGCAAAGCTCTTGGCCAGCTTGGTGAACTTCACCGAAGGACGCGCATGCAGGCCCACATCGTGGGTGATCAGGACGGTCGCTTCGGCGGTTGCGGACATATCTTCAAAAATCCCGTTCGCTCACGATGGCGACAATTCGTGCGCCGTCGCCACCACTTCCCGGAGCGAGGCGCCGCCGGATGCTTCGGTCGCCGCCATCACCGCGCCCTCGACGATCGGCGCGTTGCAGACGATGATTTTGTGCGCACGCGGCTCGCCGATCAATTCCACCGCCATTTCCGAATTGGTCTCGGCGCCGCCGAGATCGACAAGAATGGCGACGCCGGCGTCCGACCAGGCCTTGTCGATGGCGCCCATGATCGCCTCGACATTGGTGCCGAGCCCGCCATGGCCGTTTCCGCCGCACCACGCAAGCGGCACCTCGTCGCCGACCATTTGGCGTACCATGTCGGCCGTGCCCTCGGCGACCAGCGGCGAATGCGATACGATCACGATCCCGACATTGCTCATGCCTTGCCCCCGATGATTTGCGCCAGCGTGCGCACCAGCAGCGCGGTCGAGCGCGCGCCGGCATCCATATGGCCGATCGAGCGGTCTCCGAGGAACGAGGCGCGGCCGCGCAGTGCCTTCATCGGCACGGTGGCTTCGGCCGCGGCGTCGGCGACGTTGGCTATTTCAGCCGCCGTCCTTCCCCCGGCCAAGGCATCATGCACCGGCCGCAGCACATCGAGCATGGTTTTTTGTCCTACCTGCGACTTGCCGCGCGCGGCCACCGCTTCGATCGCCTTGCCGAAGGCAACCGACAGATTGGCGCGGTCGGGTTCCGCCGAAATCTCCTTGCCGAGCGCCATGAACAGCGTGCCGAACAGCGGGCCGGAAGCGCCGCCCACCGTCATCACCAGCTTGGTGCCAATTGCCTTCAGGGCGTCCGGCAGCGGCTTCGCGGCGAACACGTCGGCCTCGGCCCGTACGGCGTCGAAGCCGCGCTTCATGTTCAGCCCGTGGTCGCCGTCGCCGATCGCCTGGTCGAGCGCGGTCAATTCCTCGGCGTGCGCGGCAATCGCATCCGCGGCGGCCGTGATAAGCCTCGAAAGGTCCAGCGCCGTCATGTCGCCCGAATTCCCGGTTTGCACCTTGCCGGCAGTAGCGAAAGAACGGTCGTTCGACAACTGGTGCATGCGTCAGGCCGTGACAAGCAGTGTGGCGGCGGCCGCGAACACCTCTGCCACGGCATGAGCACCCGGATCGACCACGCCCTGCAATCCGGCACCGACATAGGCGGACCGCCCGGCTTTTGCCTTCTCCATGGCCGCGGTGGCCTCCGCACCGCGCCGGGCTGCTGTCGCCGCGTCGCCAAGGCCGTTGCCGTCGAGGGCCTTCAAGGCCGGCTCCAGCGCATCGACCATGGTGCGATCGCCGGGTTTGGCGCCACCGTAGAAGGTCATGCGTTCAAGCCCGGCGAGCAGGGCCTTGGGCACACTGGCGCCAGCGTCCAGGGCCCGTCCGGCCGCCGTGAAAAAGATCGACAGCAGCACCCCGCTGGAGCCGCCCATCGATGCGCTCAATATGTCGCCCACTGCACCTAGGGTCGCCGCGGGGTCGGCAAGCGGCAGCGTGTCGAGCCGATCAAGAACGCTTCGTGCGCCGGCCGCCACCGTCGAGCCGGTGTCGCCGTCGCCCGCCTTGGCGTCCAGTCCGTTCAATGCCGCTTCGAGCGAAATCAGCTTCTCGCAGACCGTGACGATCAGGCGCCTGGTGCCGGCATCCCGGCTGGCCCTGTGTGCCACGCTTTGTCCGGCTGCTTTCGCCATCGGTACGACAGCGGGCGCAACGAGCGGCTTGGCGGGCATCCAGGCGTGCGGGCCGACCGGCGCCAGCAAGGCGGCCTCGCGTGCCGCATCGAGCCGGATCAGCGACAGCGAGAACCCGTTCATGTTGAGTGCCGTCATCAACGATCCGGGACCGATTGTGAACTTCACTGTCTTTGCCAGCGGTGAGGCAAGCACCGCATTGGCAACCAGCGACATTTCGAGCGGCGGCACGGAGCCGAGATTGTTGATCAGCAAGGCATGATCGGCCTTCGTGTCGAGCCGCCCCGCGAGGCGCTCCGCCATGACAGCCACCAGCTTGTCGGCACTCTGCACCGCGATGCGCTCGACGCCCGGCTCACCGTGGATGCCGAGGCCGAGCTCGCCATCGTTTTCGCCAAACCTGTCCTCGTGCGGCTGGCCGGGAATGGAGCAGGACGACAACGACATTCCGAGCGAGATGATATCCTTTGCCGCCGCACGCGCGGCCGCCGCGACGGATACCAGGTCCTTGCCGGCTTCCGACAGGTGGCCTGATATCTTGTGCACGAATAATGTGCCGGCAACGCCGCGCGGCTGGGTGATGTCGGGCAGCGCGATGTCGTCGGCGACGATCACCATCTCGACGGCAAAACCTTCGGCGCGCGCCTTCTCGGCAGCGAGGCCGAAATTGAGCCGGTCGCCGGTGTAGTTCTTGACGATCAGCAGGCAACCGGCCGGTCCGGTGACCGCGCGAATGGCCGCCAGCACCGCTTCGACGCTCGGCGAGGCGAAGATCTCGCCCGAAACCGCCGCCGTCAGCATGCCCTTGCCGACGAAGCCGGCATGCGACGGCTCGTGCCCGGCCCCGCCGCCGGAGACGACGGCAACCTTGGACTTGTCCCAATCGGCGCGCAGCACGACCTTGATCTCGGGATACCCGTCGAGGCGCGCGAGGTCGCCTGAGCCAATGGTGCGCAACAGGCCGTCCAGGGCCTCGGTGACGATCGTTTCCCTGCGGTTGAAAAAGTTCTTCATCGAATTCGTCCCGTATTCGCAATCTTCAATCAGAAGCCGGCGTCGCCTTGGCGGGGGGCGCCGAAACCGCTCACATCAGTCGTTGTCCGTCGGCGCCGAAATAGAGCGGCGAGCGGTAGCGGATCACCACCTTGTCGCCTTGCGCCAGATCGGTGTCGGGATCGGTCAGCGTCACCAGCTTCTTCGGCCCCACCGTCACGTGCAGATGGTTCTGGTCGCCGAGATGCTCGACCCAGTCGACGACGCCATCAGCATGGCCATTCACGGCCTTCTCGATCGCCAGGTGCTCGGTGCGCGCGCCGATTGTCCTGGTGCCGGCCGGCGCGCCGCCATCGGGAAGCAGCCCAGTCGGCAAAAGATTGATCGCCGGCTGGCCGAGCCTTGCAGCGACATGCAGATTTGCCGGTTCCGAATAAATGGTTCGTGGTGAACCGATCTGCACCAGCACGCCGTCGGCGAGGATGCCGATCCGATCGGCCATGGTCATCGCCTCGATCTGGTCGTGCGTGACGTAGAGCATGGTGGCACCGAGCTCGGACTGGATGCGCTTCAATTCGAGCCTGAGATCCGCGCGCAGCTTGGCGTCGAGCGACGACAGCGGCTCGTCCATCAGGTAGATGGAAGGCTTGCGCACCAGCGCGCGGCCGATGGCGACACGCTGCATTTCGCCACCCGACAATTTGGTCGAACGGTTGGCAAGCTTGTGATGGATGCGCACCATCTTCGCGACCTCCTCGACCCGGCGGCGGATTTGGTCTTCCGGTATTTTCCGCGCCGGCGAGCGCAGTGGGAAGGCGAGGTTGTCGAACACCGACAGATGCGGATAGAGCGAATATTGCTGGAAGACGAAGGCGGTGTCGCGCTCGGCCGGTGACAGGGTCGTGGCATTGTGGCCGCCGATCTCGATCGTGCCTGCATCCGGCCGTTCCAGCCCTGCAATCAGCCGCAGTGTGGTCGTCTTGCCGGCGCCGGTCGGCCCCAAGAGCACGACGAATTCGCCGTCCGATATATGCAGGTCGAGCCCGCTGACGGCGACATGGTCGCCGAAGCTTTTGGTCACGCCTTTGATGTGCACGTCAGCCATGCTGCGCTCTCCCCAACGACGCTGTGTCGTGGATCGCCGTTCTCACCGCGCGCCCGGAGCCTTGTTCGAACAGCGACAGCCGCGCGCCGTTCAGAGTCAGGCCGACATGGTCGCCAGCATTGAGCCGGATTTCGGCCGGCACCCGCGCCTTGATGATGCCGTCCGCCGTTTCCACCGCGACGATCTGGGTGGTGCCGAGATATTCGGTGCCGTATATGGCGCCGCGCAGCTTGGATGCATCGTCGAAGCGGATATGTTCGGGGCGAATGCCGAGAGCCATGTCGGCAGGCGCTACGTCCTCGCGCACCTCTGGCACTGCCACTGTCGCCCCCTGGACGACCACCTCCTTCGCGCCTTTTGTGAGTCCGCCGCCAAACTTCAAAAAATTCATCGGCGGCGAGCCGATGAAGTCGGCCACGAACATGGTAGCGGGGCGGTCGTAGATTTCGCGGGGGCTGCCGAACTGCTCGATGACGCCATGGTTCATCACAGCGATCTTGTCGGCCATCGACATGGCTTCCATTTGGTCATGCGTGACGTACACGGTCGTCGCGTGGATGCGGTTGTGCAGTTCGCGCAGCTCATGGACCATTAGGTCACGGAATTCAGTGTCGAGCGTGCCGAGTGGCTCGTCCATCAGGAAGCATTTCGGCCGCCTCACGATGGCGCGGCCGAGCGCGACGCGCTGGCGGTCGCCGCCGGCAAGACCGGATACGGATTTGTTGAGCAGATGGTCGATGCGCAGAAGCTTCGCCGTCTCCTCGACGCGGGTGCGGATCTCGGCCGAGGGCATG
Organism: Mesorhizobium sp. BR1-1-4; assembly: GCF_020165375.1. Taxonomy (NCBI): domain Bacteria; kingdom Pseudomonadati; phylum Pseudomonadota; class Alphaproteobacteria; order Hyphomicrobiales; family Phyllobacteriaceae; genus Mesorhizobium; species Mesorhizobium sp. BR1-1-4. The sequence continues at coordinate 165,198 of NZ_JAIUIB010000003.1, forward strand.
CCTTGCGCCAAGAGCGGAAAACCGATGTTCTTGCGCACATTCATGTGCGGATAGAGCGCGAACAGCTGGAAGACGAATGCGATGTCGCGCTCGCGGGCCCTGAGCATGGTGACGTCGTCGCCGCCGAGCAGGATCTGGCCGCCGGTCGGCAGTTCGAGCCCGGCGATCATTCTCAGTGTCGTCGTCTTGCCGCAGCCCGATGGCCCCAGCATGACGAAGAACTCGCCGTCCTCGACGACGAAGTTGGAACCCTGGACGGCGACGAAATCGCCGAAGGCCTTTCTCAGATGTTGGACGCGAATTTCGGCCATGATTATTCCGGGAACTTCGAGACGATGATGAACATCACCGTGCCGGCGAGCATGGTGATGAAGGAATAGGTATAGAGCGACAGCGCGAAGGGCTGGAACAGCATCAGGAAGCCGATGGCGATCAGCGCCGTGGCAATGTTTTCCATCAACCCGCGCCTGGCCCAGCGGGGCCAACGCGATTTCCTGGAGATGGCGGAGCGCCTCATGCGTAGCGTCCTCCCTTTTCCCCGTTCAAAGGGAGAGATGGTTGCCAGGTGGTTCCCCCACTCCGTCGCTGCTCCGCTGCGCCACCTCTCCCCCCTCCGGAGGGAGAGGAAGGGAGCCTGGCTGAATCAAGGTCGCGCCCTTCCACACTAATCATTTGCGCACCGCACCGAAGGTGATGCCGCGCAGCAATTGCTTGCGGAGCAGGATGGTGAAGACCAGGATTGGAACCAGGAAGATCGTCGTGCCGGCCGCCACGGCCGGCCAGTCCTGGCCGCCTTCGCCTATGATGGTCGGGATGAAGGGCGGCGCTGTTTGTGCCGTGCCGGAAGTCAGCAGTGCGGCGAAGGCATATTCGTTCCAGGCGAAGATCAGGCAGAAGATCGCCGTGGCGGCAATGCCGGTGGTCGCCTGCGGCAGCACGGTGCGCCAGAAGGCCTGCAGCCGCGTGTAACCGTCGATCATCGCCGCTTCCTCATATTCGCGCGGGATTTCGTCGATGAAGCCCTTGAGCAGCCACACCGCGAGCGACACGTTGACCGCCGTGTAGAGCAGGATCATGCCGAGGGCGGTGTCCGACAGGCCAAGCTCGCGGTACATCAGGTAGATGGGAATGGCGACCGCGATCGGCGGCATGAAGCGTGTCGACAGGATGAAGAACAGAAGGTCGTCGGCGAGCGGCACCTTGAAGCGCGAGAAGCCGTAGGCCGACAATGTGCCGAGAAAGACGGCGCAGAAGGTCGAGCCGAAGGCGATGATCAGCGAATTGACGAAGCGCGGCAGGAAGTTGGATGGTCCGGCGATCACCATGTTGCGCTTGCGCACGGTCTCGTCGCAGAAGCCCGTCGCCGGTCCGAGCGAGTTGATATATTCAGGCGTCTGCCTGGTGCGCGTCGTGAACAGGTTGCAGTAGCCCTCGATGCTCGGCTGGAACACGATCTTGGGCGGATAGGCGATCGAATCCGGCGGCGTCTTGAAGCTGGTGGCGAAGATCCACAAGAGCGGCACGATCGAGATCAACGCGTAGGCGATGATGATGGCGCCGGCGATGCGCTTCGAATTCGACGAGGGCGCGACAACCGAATGGGCTGTGGTCAGGCTCATCTCTGCTTCACCTTGTTGAGCGCCTTGACGTAGATGTTGGCGAGACCGAACACCGCGACGAACAGGATGATGGCGAAGGCAGAGGAATAGCCGGTACGCCAGCTCTCGAAGGCCTGCCGTTTCAGCGTGATCGAGGCGACTTCGGTGGTCGAGCCCGGCCCGCCGCCGGTGAGCAGGTTGACCATGTCGAACATCTTGAAGTTCTCGATGCCGCGAAACAGCACCGCCAGCATGATGAAGGGCAGCGCCATCGGCAGCGTGATCGACCAGAACTGCCGCCAGTTGGAGGCGCGGTCGACCTCGGCCGCTTCATAAATATATTCGGGGATCGAGCGCAGGCCCGCGAGGCAGATCAGCATCACGTAGGGCGTCCACATCCAGGTATCGACGATGATGATCGACCACGGCGCCAGCGAGACGTTGGAAAGCATCTGGATGCTTGTCGGCGGAATGCCCGACACGAACGAGATGACATAGGAAAACAGGCCGATCTGCGGCTCGTAGAGGAAGCGCCAGAAATTACCGACCACCGCCGGCGACAGCATCATCGGCACCAGGATCAGCGTCGTCCAGAAAGCGTGGCCGCGAAACTTGCGGTCGATCAGCCAGGCCAGCGTGAAGCCGATCAGCGTCTGCAAGAGGATGGTCCAGAACACGAAATGCGCCGTCGTCTGCATGGCGATCCAGATGTCCTGGTCGCCAAGGATGCGCTGGTAATTGGCGAAGCCGAGGTTCTTCACCACCTCGTTCGGGCGGTTGGCACGAAAATTGGTGAACGACAGGTAAATCGCCCAGAACAGCGGGAAGATGTTGATGGCGAGCAGCAACAGGATCGTCGGTGAGATGAACAGCCAGGCGAGGCCCTTGTCGCTGATGCCCCGGACCTTGCGGGCCAACGGTTCCGGGGTCGCCCGGGCAAAGGTCTCCGCGGTCCGATTGAGCATGGTCAGTCCTGCTTCGGTCACTTCGTTCGTCTCTGTCATGGAATTTATCTGAACCGCGTCCCGTGCCAAGGGCGGCACGGGACGCGGGGTCATGGCTCGGGAGGAGCCTTGCGGTTGTCGCGGCTACATCTTGCCGTCGTCCTGGAAGACCTGCGTCCAATCCTTGACTAGGCCGTCGAGAGCATCCTTGGCCGAACCCTGGCCGGCGACGACATAGTCATGGAAGCGCTTCTGCGAGGCTTGCAGCAGTGGTGCGTAGCTCGGCTCGGCCCAGAAGTCCTTCACGATCGCCATCGAGTCGAGGAAGGTTTGCGCATAGGGCTGGCTGGCCGGGAATTTCGGGTCCTTGACCACCGCGTTGAGGCAGGAATAACCGCCGAGCGACCACCATTTGGCCTGGACGTCCTTGTTGGCGAACCACTTGATGTATTTCAGCGCCGATTCCTGCTTGTCGGAATAGGAGACCACCGAAATACCCTGGCCGCCGAGCTGGGCGAACTGGGCGCCGCCGGGACCGTTGGGATTGACGAAATAGCCGATCTTGTCGCCGCCGACATTCTCGTCCTTCTGCAGGCCCGGCCATGTGAAGGCGAAGTTCATGTGCATCGCCACCTGGCCGGATTTGAAGGCATCGACGCCTTCACCCATGTAGCTGTTCGAGGCGCCCGGAGGGGTGCAGCAATCGTAGAGCGCCTTGTAGAATTCCAGGCCCTTGACCGCGTCGGGCGAATTGACGAAGCCTTCCATCTCGTAGGGCTTCTTCGGATTCTCATATTGGAAGCCGTAGCTGTAGAGCACGTCCATGGCGCCCATTGTGATGCCTTCCGAGCCGCGCTCGGTGTAGATCGAGGCGCCATAGACCGTCTTGCCGTCGACCTGCCGCTTCTGGAAGAATTCGGCGATCTGCTTCAACTGGTCGAAAGTGGCCGGCGGGCCGAGGTCCCAGCCATACTTCTCCTTGAATTCCTTCTGCAGTTCGGGCTTGGAGAACCAGTCCTTGCGGTAGGTCCAGCCGACGACGTCGCCCATGGCCGGCAGCGCCCAGTAGTTGGGCGTGTTCTTCGGCCATTCCGAATAGCCGACGACGGTCGCCGGCACGAAGTCGTCCATGCTGATCTTCTCCTTGTCGAAGAAGTCGTTCAGCTTGACGTAATGGCCATTCTCGGCCGCGCCGCCGATCCATTGGCTGTCGCCGATGATCAGGTCGCAGAGCTTGCCATGCGAGTTCAACTCATTGAGGAAACGATCGGCGTAGTTGGTCCACGGCACGAACTCGAATTTCATGCCGATGCCGGTTTCCTTGGTGAAATCCTTGGACAGTTCGACCAGCGCGTTGGCCGGGTCCCAGGCGGCCCAGCATAGCGTCAGGTCTTCAGCGTGCGCGGCGCTCGAGACGGCTGTCGACGCTGCGATCGCCGAGGTCAGTCCCAACGCCAGTTTCAAGCTCGATTTCATGCCTTCCTCCCATTTGCGAAACACGTCCGGATGACGGTCTCAAGATCCCTCAACCTCTCTCCTCAGAGGCCCAAACATGGCGGCGTCGTCGCATCGCGGATGTTTAGTAATTTGTTTAGTGATGCAATTTTTACTAAACAACGCAAGCGAATTCGTTGCTGCGCCGCAACATGCAGAAGCCGGTCTCTGAAAATGTTGGGAAAAGCGCCGGGCATCAGGCGGACGAGCGCGGAACGGGATACCCCTGGCCGATCGTCCGCGGGTTCAGTCGACCTGCTTGGTGCTCACCATCACCGTCCGGATCGGTGGCGCCGGCGGCAGCAGCGCGCGGATGTCGCCGAAGGGAAACGTCGGCTCGAAGCGGAAGGCTTCGGCCAGCGAACCTTGCGCGCCGTTGCACTGGCCCGAGCGAAAAAGGTTCTGCGTCAGTGCAATGTCGACGAAGCGGTCCGGGTCCTGCGACTGGTGCATGCGGATCGCTTTGGCCTTGATGTCGGCATGGGCGGAAATATCGACATAGTGCGTCGGCGAGAATCCGGTGCCGCCCATCGTATCGGCATGCAGCACCGGAACCCCGAACGAAGCAGCGATGCGCACGCCGTCCGACAGCGCGCGGTGGTCGGCATGATAGTCGTTCGGCGCGTGCGTGATCGCCAGGTCCGGCCCGATCTCGCTGATCAGTGTTTTCAGTGCATCGATCAGCGCGGCGTCGGCCACCAGCCCGCCATCGGGAAAGTCGAGGAAGCGGGCTGCCGCCCCGAGCAGCGCGGCCGCGGCCATTGCCTCCTCGCGCCGGACACGAGCCAGAACAGCGGGATCGCTGTTGCCGCCCCTGGCACCATCGGTAGCCACGGCAAAAGTGAGTTCTGCGCCTTGCGCGGCATAGGCGGCCATCGTACCGAACATGAAGATCTCGATGTCGTCTGGATGGGCACCGAGCGCCAGTATTTTCAACTTTCTCTCCCGGAAATGAAAAACGTGCCGAACGGAATCCTGCTCGCCCTGATCGCCTATGCAAGCTATTCGGGCAGCGATGCCGTTATCAAGAGCCTGGGCGGCCAATTCACGGTGTTCGAGATCGGCTTCTTCTCGACTTTGTTTGCTGGCTGCTTCCTCTTCTTCAGCCGGCCGGCCAACGAGCGCTGGCGTGATTTCTGGCGTGCCAAACGTCCCTGGGCGGTGCAGGCGCGGGCCTGGGCCGGCATCGCGTCGGGCGTGCTCAGCGTCTATGCTTTCACCACCATTCCGCTGGCCGAGACCTATGCGCTCATCTTTCTGGCGCCGCTCTGCGTCACCATTCTATCCACGGTGATCCTCAAGGAAAAGGTCGGGCCCTGGCGCTGGCTGGCGGTGGTCGCCGGCTTTGCCGGCGTCATGCTGGTTGTCAGGCCGGGCTTTCGCGAGCTGCACCTTGGTCACCTTGCCGCTTTCACCATCGCTTTCCTCGCCGCCACCAACGTCATCCTGATGCGGTCGCTGGCGCAGCAGGAAAAACGCACGACCATGCTCGGCGTGCTGATCGGCTATGGGCTGCTGTTCAACGGCATCGGTGCCGCCGCGACCTCCTTCACCGTCCCGGATGGAAAACAGCTGGCATGGCTGGTGATGGCGGGCGCCTTCACCGCCTGTGGACAATTGCTGCAGTTGCTGGCCGCCAAATACGCTCCGGCCAACCGGATTGCGCCGACGCATTATTCGCAGATCGTCTGGGCGGTCATCCTCGGCGCGCTGTTCTTCCGGGAATATCCGGACTGGCTGTCGCTTGTCGGCCTCGCCGTCGTCGGCGGATCGGGCCTGCTGACCATGGTGCGCGAGGAAGTGCGGCTGGGCACGGTGCGCTGGAATCCGTTTTCCCGCACACGGCTCTAACCGGGCCCTGGTGCGATAAAGTTGCACGGCGCCTGCGACCGCTGATATGCGGGCGTAATGACGACCAAACCCTTGCCGGAACTTCCGGTATCCGCCGTGCTGCCGGCGCTGAGCGAGGCGCTCGGCTCTGGCAACAGCGCCGTGCTGGTCGCGCCACCCGGTGCCGGCAAGACCACGCTAGTGCCGTTGGCGCTGCTCGATGCGCCCTGGCTGGGCACGAGCAAGATCGTCTTGCTCGAACCGCGACGGCTCGCCGCCCGCGCCGCCGCGCGCCGCATGGCCGAGTTGCTGGGGGAAGAGCCCGGCGCCACCATCGGCTACGCCATGCGCATGGAAAACCGCACCTCGGCGCGGACGAAAATCCTGGTCGTCACCGAGGGCGTGCTGGCGCGCATGATTCTCGACGACCCTGAACTGCCCGGCGTTTCGGCGGTCATCTTCGACGAATTCCACGAGCGCTCGCTCGACGGCGATTTCGGTCTCGCTCTTGCCCTCGATGTGCAAGGCGCGCTGCGGCCGGATCTGCGTCTGCTGGTGATGTCGGCAACGCTCGACGGCGGACGGGTCGCGAAACTCCTGTCGGGCGCGCCGGTGATCGAAAGCGAGGGCCGCGCCTTCCCCGTCGATGTCAGATACGACGAGCGGCCGGCCGGTGTGCCGATCGAGGACGCCATGGCCAAGGCGATCCGCGCCGCCCTTGCCGACGAGAGCGGCAGTTTGCTTGCTTTCCTGCCCGGCCAGCGCGAGATCGAGCGCACCGCCGAGCGGCTGGCCGGCAAGGTCGGCGCCGACACCGATATCGTGCCGCTCTATGGCCAGCTCGACGGCAAGGCGCAGGACGCGGCGATCAAGCCGGCGCCGCCAGGCCGCCGCAAGGTGGTGCTGGCGACCTCCATCGCCGAGACCTCCATCACCATCGACGGCGTGCGCGTCGTCATCGATTCCGGCCTGTCGCGGCTGCCGCGCTATGAGCCGGTCAGCGGACTGACCAGATTGGAAACCGTGCGCGTCAGCAAGGCCTCCGCCGATCAGCGCGCCGGCCGCGCCGGCCGCACGCAGGCGGGCGTCGCTATCCGGCTATGGCGTGCCGAGCAGACGGCGGCACTTCCCGCCTTCACACCCCCGGAAATCCTCGAGGCGGACCTGTCGGGTCTGCTGCTCGACTGCGCCGCCTTCGGTGTCGCTGATCCAGTCAGTCTTGCTTTCCTCGATCCGCCGCCGGCTCCCGCGCTCAATGAAGCACGGGCGCTGTTGCGGGCGCTTGGGGCCATCGATGAAGCAGGGCGGCTGACGGACGCCGGCGCTGCGATGCGCAAGCTCGCTCTGCCGGTCCGGCTGGCGCATATGGTCGCCGAGGCGGCCAGCAGCGGTCATGGTGGTGAGGCGGCCATGCTTGCCGTGCTGCTGACCGAGCGTGGCCTTGGCGGTGACGGTGCCGACCTCGAACGGCGACTGATGCGCTTTCGCACGGAAAGATCGCCGCGTGCCACGTCGGCGCGCCAGCTTGCCGAGCGCCTGGCCAGGCATGTAGGCGGTGCGAAGACCAGCGGAGCTGTTCCAGCCGGAACCCTGCTCATCCACGCCTGGCCGGATCGCGTCGCCAAGGCGCGCGGCGAGCGCGGCCGTTTCGTGCTGGCCAACGGTTCCGGCGCCATGCTCGACGCCGGCGACCCGCTGGCGGGCGAGCCGTTTCTGGTCGTCGCGGACCTGCAGGGCAAAGCGCAGAATGCCCGCATTACGGCGGCTGCGGCAAGCAGTGAGGAGGACATCCGGGCAGCACTTGGCGGCAGGATCGAAACGCGCCGGCAGACGAGTTTCGATCGCGACAGGCGCGCCGTGCGGGTGCGCGAAACCGTGCGCCTTGGCGCCATCACGCTCGCCGAACGCATGTTGCCGCCGCCGGCCGGCGCCGATGCCGACCGCGCCATCATCGAGGCCCTGCGCGAGCATGGGCTTTCCCTTCTGACCTGGAGCAAGGAGGCGCAGACGCTGCGCCACCGGCTGTCCTGGCTGCACAAGGGCTTGGGCGAGCCCTGGCCCGACATGTCGGATGAAGCGCTCATCGCGCGCCTCGACGACTGGCTGCTGCCTTTTCTGTCCGGTGCGGCCTCCCTGGCCGCCATCGATCCCGGAACTGTCGCGGCCGGGCTGGCGTCGCTCGTGCCGCATGACCTGCAACGCAAGATCGAAGCACTGGCGCCGACTCATTTCGATGCCCCGTCGGGCAGCCATGTGCCGATCCGCTATGACGGCGAATGGCCGGTTCTGGCGGTGCGCGTGCAAGAATTGTTCGGCCTCGACCGCCATCCGTCGATCGCCAACGGCACCGTCCCCTTGACGCTTGAACTGTTGTCGCCGGCGCACCGGCCGATCCAGACGACGCGAGACCTGCCTGGCTTCTGGCGCGGCTCCTGGACCGATGTGCGCGCCGACATGCGCGGCCGCTATCCCAAGCATGTCTGGCCGGAAAACCCATTGCTCGCCGCCGCCACCGCCCGCGCCAAGCCGCGCGGGACCTAGCCTTTGCTGGTTTGCGGCTGTAATCCATGGCCATGATCAACATCCTGAACACGCCCGACTTCCAGCAAAGCCAGCGACTGCGCCTCAACACGCTGATCCGGCTGCGCTGGCTGGCCATTGTCGGCCAGAGCGTGACCGTGCTCGTCGTCGCCTACGGCCTGAAGTTTCCGCTGCCGGTCAGTCTGTGTTTTGCCCTCATCGCCTGTTCGGCCTGGATGAACCTGTTTCTGGCCTTTCGCTTTCCGGCCGCGCACCGGCTCACCCCGTTCGCCGCCTTCGGCATCCTGGTCTTCGACAGCCTGCAGCTTGCCGGCCTGCTCTACATGACCGGCGGCCTGACCAATCCGTTCTCGCTGCTGATGACCGTACCCGTCGTCATTTCGGCGACGTCGCTGCCCCTTCGCCTCACCGCCATCCTCGGCGGGCTGGTGATGATCGCGGCGACCTTGCTGGTCTTTCGCCATCTCCCGCTGCCCTGGTACGAAGGCGCGCCCCTGGTGATGCCCTTCATCTATGTCGCCGGCATGTGGATGGCGGTGCTGTCCTCCATTGCCTTCACCGCCATGTACGCCTTCCGGGTGGCCGCCGAAGCGCGGCTATTGGCCAACGCGCTCGCCGCCACGGAACTGGTGCTGCAGCGCGAACAGCACCTTTCCGCACTCGACGGGCTGGCGGCGGCGGCGGCGCACGAACTCGGCACCCCGCTCGCCACCATCACGCTCGTCGCCAAGGAGATGGAAAAGGCGCTCGGCAGCGATCCGAAATACGGGGAAGACGTGAAGCTGCTGCGCTCTCAGAGCGAGCGTTGCCGTGAAATCCTCAAGCGCCTGACCAGCCTGTCGTCGGAGGGCGAGGCACATCTGTCCCGCCTGCCACTGACCTCGCTGGTCGAGGAGGTGACGGCGCCACATCGCGACTTCGGCATCTCGATCAAGCTTCGCCCTGGCGAGCGGACCGGGCCGGAGCCGGTCGGGCGCCGCAATCCCGGCGTCATCTATGGTCTCGGCAATCTGGTCGAGAACGCGGTCGATTTCGCCCGCAAGAGCGTCACCGTGCGCTGGAGCTGGGACGAGGCGACGGTCTCCTTCTCGATCACCGATGACGGCCCGGGTTTCCCGCCCGAGATCATCGACCGCATCGGTGAACCCTACATGTCGACACGCCAGGGCACGGAAGCCGGAGGCGGCCTCGGGCTCGGCCTGTTTATCGCCAAGACATTGCTCGAACGTTCGGGCGCCACGCTCGACTTTCGCAATTCGAGCGGCCTCGGCGAAGGGGCCGTGGTGCGGATTTCGTGGCCGAGAAGCGTCTTCCTGAACCCGGAATCGGCCCCAGCCACCATGTTTGACACTGCGTAAATTGGACAACGGCCCCGCAAAACTATATCTGCGTAAAAATAAGGCAGCAGGAATTTTCGAGACGATGACAGGCGATGAGAACAGTGGGCCTATGGTTGAAGGCGAGGACACCTCGCTTCTGATCGTCGATGACGACAAGCCGTTCCTGACCCGTCTGGCCCGTGCCATGGAAACCAGGGGTTTCGTGGTCGAGACGGCGGAGAGCGTCGAGGAGGCCGTGGGCAAGGCGCGCGCCAATCCGCCCGCCTATGCGGTGGTCGACATGCGGCTGGGCGACGGCAACGGCCTCGATGTCGTCGCCGCCATCCGCGAGAAGCGTGAGGACTCCCGCACCATCATCCTGACCGGTTACGGCAACATCGCCACCGCGGTGACGGCGGTGAAGCTCGGCGCCGTCGACTATCTGTCGAAGCCCGCCGACGCCGACGATGTCTTTGCGGCGTTGACCCGCACCACCGGCGAGCGCGCCGCGCCGCCGGAAAACCCGATGTCGGCCGACCGCGTGCGCTGGGAGCACATCCAGCGCGTCTACGAAATGTGCGAGCGCAACGTCTCCGAGACCGCACGCCGGCTCAACATGCATCGCCGCACGCTGCAGCGGATCCTGGCCAAGCGCGCGCCCCGCTGAGAGACTGTTTGGAAATTCTGCTCTGGCGGCCATCTGGCGGCGTCTTCTGCGCTTCCGTTGCCCACGGACGCGAATGTCCGCTCCGCCGCGGTTCTCGAAACCACCGCCGCATGACTCGTCAGAGCGAACTTCGAAACAGTCTCCGAGGCGCTGAAAAGGGTTCCATGCTTGCCCGGCGGCCGGACTTTGCGCATCATTGCAAATGACGCACGCCGGCAGGCGGCATGACGGAGGCGACATGCAGGATTTGAAGCGACGGCCGGTTTCCGTCTTCCGCGAGTTCCTGGACAGCGAGGCGGCCGGCGGCATCATCCTGATGGTGGCCGCCGCCCTTGCCCTGATCGTCGCCAACTCGCCGCTCGCCGGGACCTACTTCTCGGTTCTCCACGCCTATCTCGGCCCGCTCAGCGTCTCGCACTGGGTCAATGATGGGCTGATGGCGGTTTTCTTCCTGCTCGTCGGGCTGGAGATCAAGCGCGAGATGCTGGACGGCCAGCTCTCGACCTGGCCGCGCCGGGTGCTGCCCGGCATCGCGGCGGCCGGCGGCATGGTGGTGCCGGCGCTGGTTTATGTCGCCGTCAACAGCAACAATTCGGCCGCACTGTCCGGCTGGGCGATCCCGACCGCCACCGACATCGCCTTCGCGCTCGGCGTCCTGTCGCTGCTCGGCAGCCGCGTGCCGGCCTCGCTGAAGGTCTTCCTGACCGCGCTTGCCATCATCGACGACCTCGGCGCCGTCATCATCATCGCCATATTCTACACCAGCGGCCTGTCGCTGGCCTATCTCGGCGCGGCCTTCGCCGTGATTGCCGTGCTCGTCCTGCTCAACCGTATGCGGGTGATGAACCTTGTGCCCTATCTCGTGCTTGGCGCCATCCTGTGGGTACTGGTGCTGAAGTCCGGCGTCCATGCCACGCTGGCCGGCGTGGCACTTGCGCTGACCATTCCGCTCGAACGCTCGGCCGGCATCGGCCACGACCTTGACCAATCGCCGCTGCACCGGCTCGAGCACGGCCTGCACAAGCTGGTGGCGTTTATCGTCATCCCTATCTTCGGCTTTGCCAATGCCGGCGTTTCGCTCACCGGCCTGAGTTTTAGCGCCCTGATCGAGCCGCTCACGCTGGGCGTCGCAGCCGGTCTCGTCGTCGGCAAGCTGGTCGGCGTCTTCGGCTCCTCCGCGCTCGCCATCCGCTTCGGCCTCGCCGACCTGCCGGCCAACGCCGGCTGGCCGCACATGATCGGCATTTCGCTCCTGTGCGGCATCGGCTTCACCATGAGCCTGTTCATCGGCCTGCTCGCCTTCGCCAACGACGTGGCGCTGCAGGACGCGGTCAAGGTCGGCATCCTTGCCGGTTCCTTCATCGCCGCGCTGCTTGGCGCCGCGGTGCTGCTGATGGCCCCGGCTGTGGGTGGCGAGGAAGAGACGGAGTAGCCGTTCCGGGCTGGAGCATCTGGCGGGCGTCAATTTCAGGGCTGCGATTACTCGCTCTCCCCCTCCAGCACCGGCACCGCGACACCCGCCAGTTCCGCCGCCAGCAGCCGCGCCGCGCCGGCGCGCGCGATGCGCAGCATCAGCGCCTTGCGCGTCGCCGCCGCCATGCGGTGCTCGGGCGCATCACGCAAGATCTCGGCGCCATAGCCGTCGGAGAGAATGAAGCCGCATTCCTCGGGAAAGATTTCGGCCGGCACGCCGGGATGTGTGGCGAAAAAAAAGCGGTCGGAATGCAGCCGGTAATCGGGCCATTTGCGGTCGACGCGAAAATCCTCGATCGAGGATTTGATCTCGATAATCCAGATATCGCCCTGCCGCGTCAGCGCCACGAGATCGGCGCGCCGGCCGGTGGCCAGCGACAGTTCAGGCAGCACATGCGCGCCCATCTGCATCAGCAACCGCTGCACGCCTCGCCGCACCAGCATGGCGCGCTCGGACTGGCGACCGTCGATCAGAGGGTTCAGGAGAATCGGGGAGATGATCGGCATGGCAGGCACCATGCCAGAGTTTGTTCACGGTTTGAACCCGGTTTTTAACGGCGATTATGTATTTGACAGACCTGGAGGGAGTTTGCCGGCTGACCGGGGCGGCTCGGCGGTTTGGGGGGACATCAATACGGGCAAAACCGCCGAGCCTGACTGGCGGCGGCAAATTTGGGGATTTGGGAGTTCGCCGTCAGCTTTGACCAGGATATCGCAGGGTTGACCGGTTGGCGTCATTCGAACGAAGGGCGGCGTTTCCGCTCGAGTCCATGTAGCAGTGGCCCACATTGCGCCTGTGTTCGGTCCGCTCTTTCTGACCTTTCGCGGGACGTGGAGAACCATTACCGCTGCCAGAACCCCCGGTGCACCGATACAAGTTCATCCTCAATTTCGGGGAAGGGGCCGTGGACATCGATCTTCTTCTGTCCAGAGCCGAGCACAATTCGCGCGGACAGGCTCATCGTCGGATTTTCGGGATGGTCGCCTGTCAGCGCGAGAAGCTCGGTCTCCTCGAAGCCATAGACCAGCTGGCCGATATTCGCCCAGTAGAGCGTTCCGGTGCACATCGCGCAGGGCTCGCCCGTCGAGACCAGCGTGCATGTCCAGAGAAACTCCGGCGGATAGGCTGCCGCCGCGCGCCGCGCAAGTTCGGTCTCGGCGTGATGCAGGGTGTCGATATTGCCTTGGCGCATGAGGATTGCGTCGTCGGGGCCGACCAGCACCGCGCCGAACGGATGGTGGCCGTGCGCGGCAGCCTCGCGGGCGACCGCATCGGCGGCGCGAAGGTGGGCGAGCATCTGGTCGCGGGTCATGCGCTCTCTCCGGTCGTTGGGGTCACCGGCCGGCGACCAGCGGCAGTACTTTTACCCTACGCTGATATCAGAGCGCGTAATATACCACACGAACCCATGCTGGCGGCTTCACGAGCGCGTGGCAAGGCGGCTAACGCCGCCTTCGCCCAGGCCACCCTCTTCAACAGGTGGTCTATCGCTTCCGCGGTTGGGTTTGCCGCCGGCCAACGCCGCCCCCGCCATGTCATCCAAAATCGGGCAGTCCGGCCGCTCGTCGCCATGGCAGGCGTGAACGAGCTTCTGCAGCGTCGAGCGCATCGATTGCAGTTCGCGCACCTTCTCCTCGATGGCGGTGACGTGGGCGGCGGCGATTGCGCGCACGTCGTGGCTGGCGCGGCCGCGATCCTTGTAGAGCGCCATCAGCTGGCGACAATCGTCTATCGAAAAGCCGAGATTGCGCGCGCGGCGCAGGAAGGCCAGCCGGTGGATATCGTCGCCCGAATAATCGCGATAGCCATTGGCGGCGCGCGCGGGCGCGATCAGGCCGATCTCCTCATAGTAGCGGATGGTCTTGGCCGGCAGGCCTGAGCGGTGAGCGGCGTCGCCGACATTCATGACGGATCCTCGAGTTTCGCGGGCCTGCGATTCAGGCCCATTGAATTTCCTTCACAATCCGGTGAAGTATGTTGCCGAAATGCCATAGTGATACGCATACCAGCACGTAAGTCCCCGCATATAGGCATCGTGTGCTTGGCAAGCAAAGCAAATGCCAGCATGAATGATGGCGAGAAAGCGGCCGACTCGTGCCGCTCTAGTTTGGGCGGGGCACCGGATCACCACATGCGCATGAAGTCGCTTGCAATAATCGCCGCATTGGCGCTGTCCACTGCTATTGCCGGTTGCAGCACCATCGGCGGGCAGATGTTCTCCAACGACTATGGCGCGGTGACCGATGCCGGTTACCAGCTGCCACGTATCCCGATCGAGAAGGTGCCCTCGAAGTACCATCGCCAGGAAGTGAGTTACGACTCCAAGGAAAAGCCCGGCACCATCATCGTCGATACGCAGAACAAGTTCCTGTACTTCATCGAGGGCGATGGCCGGGCAATCCGCTACGGTATCGGCGTCGGCCGCGAGGGCTTCGAATGGCACGGCACCGCCCATATCGCCATCAAGCGCGAATGGCCGACCTGGACGCCGCCTTCGCAGATGATCAAGCGCCAGCCCGAACTCGCCAAGTTCGCCGGCGGCATGGAGCCGGGCCTGAAGAACCCGCTCGGCGCGCGCGCCATGTACCTGTTCAACAAGGGCGGTGACATGGGCTACCGCCTTCACGGCAGCCCGGAATGGAACTCGATCGGCAAGGCCATGTCGTCGGGTTGCATCCGGCTGATGAACCAGGACGTCATCGACCTCTACAATCGCGCCGAGGTCGGCGCCAAGGTCATCGTTCTTTAGACCATGATCCCGGAAAGCCTGTCCGCTTTTCCGGCAGATCGTGGTTAAACTGGAAGTCGCCTTTCATACGCGGACCGTCTAGGCAACAACGGACGTCCCAAACAGAAAACCGGGCAATTCGGCCCGGTTTTTTGTTGTCCGTGGGTAGGAAATTGCCGTCTAAGAGACCTGCTCGACCTGCTGCACTTCCGGCACGAAATGGCGAAGCAGGTTCTGGATGCCGTGCTTCAGCGTCGCCGTCGAAGACGGGCAGCCGGCGCAGGCGCCTTTCATGTGCAGGAACACGGTGCCGTTCTCGAAGCCGCGGAAGGTGATGTCGCCGCCGTCCTGCGCCACCGCTGGGCGCACCCGCGTGTCGAGCAGCTCCTTGATGGTGATGACGAGTTCCTCGTCGGCCTTGTCATAGAATTCACCGGTCTGGCTGGTCTCGGCGGCGGGGCCGGCCTTGGCCATGACAGGCGCACCGGACATGAAATGCTCCATGATCGCACCGAGGATCGCCGGCTTCAGGTGCTGCCAGTCCGGGCCGTCCTTGGACACGGTGATGAAATCGTAGCCGAAGAACACGCCGGTGACGCCGGGAATTTCGAACAGCCGCCCAGCCAGCGGCGAGGCAATGGCCGCACTGTCGGCATCGCGGAAATCGGCGGTGCCTTCTAGGAGCACTTCCTTGCCGGGCAGGAATTTCAGCGTCGCCGGATTGGGCGTCGACTCGGTCTGGATGAACATGGCCGTCTCCATGCCCGTTTTGGGCAACTAGTTTGGAATAGTTCTAAATAGGCTCTATCGGCTGGACATTCAAGCGAAACGCATCGCCGGAATGTTTTTGCGACTCATGCCAAGCACTGTGAAGTGTGTCGAGATTCGGGTCAGGCCGAATCGAAAATGATGGTTTCCGAGAACCGGAGCGGAGCGTACTTAAGCACGTGAGCACCGGAAGCGCAGGAAGCCGCCATTTGCAGGCCGGCATCACCCGAATGTCGATACACTTCAGGCGAGGCTGTCGATCTCCTCATCCGACAAATTCTGCGGCACCACGGTCACCGGGATCGGAAAGGCAGCACCTTTGCCTGCCACGGCACCGACCAGCGGTCCCGGACCTTCCTTGCCGGCGCCGGCCGCCAGCACGAGGATGGCGATGTCCTGGTCTTCCTCGATCAGCTTGTGGATCTCTTCCGTCGGCTTGCCTTCGCGCACCACCATCTCCGGTTCGATGCCGAGCTTCTGCCGCACCTTGTTGGCGTAGCCGTCCAGCGCCGCGCGCGCCGTGGCGTTCGCCTCCTCGCGCATGATCTTCTCGACCCCCAGCCAGTGCTGGAAGTCGTCCGGTACGATGACATAGAGCAGCACCAGCGTGCCGCTGGTGCTCTGCGCCCGCTTGGAGGCGTAGGCGACGGCGCGCTCGCATTCCGGCGTGTCGTCGATGATCGTCAGGAATTTCCTGCGGTGACCGGCTTCGCGGCTGAGGCGTTTGGAGACCATGTCTATCTACTCGGTGTCTTTTCGGGCGCAATCTGCCACCGCCGCTGACCGGCGGCAAGCCGCCGGCCTTGTGCCAGTGTTGTGCGCCGCGATCAGCCCTGCAGCAGCCCGATAATGTCGCGCACCGTCTTCATCGTCGTTTCGGCGAGCACGCCGGCGCGTTCGCCGCCATCCCGCAGCACGGCGTCGACATAGGCGCGGTCGCCCTGGATGCGGCGCATCTCGGTGGCGATCGGCGCCAGCCTCTCCACCGCGAGATCGGCCAGCGCCGGCTTGAACACAGAGAACTGCTGGCCGCCGAATTCCTTAAGCACATCGGCTTTCGACATCTCGGCGAGACCGGCATAGATGCCGACCAGGTTCTCCGCCTCGGGCCGGCTTTCCAGCCCGTCGACCTCGCTCGGCAAGGCCTCCGGGTCGGTCTTGGCCTTGCGGATCTTCTTCGAGATGGCGTCGGCATCGTCGGTCAAGTTGATGCGCGACAGGTCCGACGGGTCCGACTTCGACATCTTCTTGGAGCCGTCACGCAGCGACATGATGCGCGCTGCCGGCCCGCCGATGACCGGCTCGGTCAGCGGGAAATAGCCGTTCACCGTCTCCTCGCCTATCCTCATCTCGACGCCGACCCCAAGACCGGCGATGCGGTCGGAGAAATCGTTGTTGAATTTCTGCGCGATGTCGCGTGTCAGTTCCAGGTGCTGCTTCTGGTCCTCGCCCACCGGCACGTGGGTGGCGCGATAAAGCAGGATGTCGGCCGCCATCAGCGAGGGATAGGCAAGCAAGCCCAGCGAGGCGTTCTCGCGGTCCTTGCCGGCCTTGTCCTTGAACTGCGTCATCTTGTTCATCCAGCCTATGCGCGCCACGCAATTGAAGATCCAGGCGAGCTCCGCGTGCTGCATCACCCGCGACTGGTTGAAGACGATGTGCTTCTTCGGGTCGATGCCGGAGGCGAGGAACGCCGCGGTGATCGACCGCGTCTGGTCGGCAAGGTCGTCATGGACAAGCTGGGCGGTCAGCGAATGCAGGTCGACGACGCAATAGATGCAGTCGGACGTATCCTGCAGGGCGACGAATTTCTTGATGGCGCCGAGATAGTTGCCGAGATGCAGATTGCCGGTCGGCTGAACACCGGAGAAGACGAGTGGCTTGAAGGCGGACATGGTTTTCCTCATGGCTTGTGGAGGGCCGTATAAGCGTGATTCCGAAAAGTTGCGGACTTTTCGGAGCCAATCGTGTGGCTGGAAACCGCGCGCGGCGAAAGTCTGCGACGGCGCGCTTATGGACGAGAGCGCGGGCGGGATCAAGACCGGCCAGGCGGGATGCTCGGCCGATCTATTCGTCGAGTTCTGATTTTGCCACGGACGGGCCGGCTTCTGTCCTCCGGCGCCCCACATTGCGCCGGATCATGCTGAAATCGGCGCCGCCGGTGGCGAAAGCGGTGGCGAAATAGAGCAGCGCCCCGCCGGCCACCAGCGCCAGCACCGTCGTCGCCTTGACGACCAGCGGCGAGCCGGGGCCGATCCTTGTGGCCAACCAATGTTCGGCGAAATAGAGTGCGACACCCATGACCACCGCCGACAGCACCAGCCGTGGGATGCGCCTCAACAGCGGCACGTCGCGGCCCCAATGGCCGCGCCGGATCAGCACGGCAAGCAGCATCAGCGCGTTGACCCAGCCGGCGACGGCGGAGGCCACGGCGATGCCGGGTGCACCCATCCTCGGGAACAGCGTCAGCGCGGTGGCGACGTTCACCGCCACTGAGATTGCGGCGAAGATCATCGGCGTGCGCGTATCCTCGCGGGCGAAATAGCCTGGGGTGAAGGCCTTGATCAGCACGAAGGCCGGCAGGCCGAGACCGAAGATCGCCAGGATCGCCGCCACGACAGGTGTCGAATGGTTGGCGGCGAACGCGCCGCGCTCATAGACCAGCCGCACGATCGGCTCCGCCATCACCCAGAGCGCCGCCGCCGCCGGCAAGGTCATGAACAGGGTGAATTCGACGGAGCGGTTCTGCAGATTGGCTGCCTCGATCAGATTGCCTGACTTCAGCGCCCGCGACAGTTCGGGCAACAGCACGATCGCCACCGCGACGCCGACGACACCGAGCGGCAACTGGTAGACGCGGTCGGCATAAGCCAGCGAGGACACGGCACTGTCCTGCGCCGAGGCGATGGCCGTTCCGATCAGCTGGTTGATCTGGGTGATGCCACCGGTGATCGCCGCCGGCAGCGCCAGGATCAGGAGCCGCTTCACGTTCGGCGTCATCCGAGGCCGGCGGAAGCCGATCGAGATGCCCGCATTGCGCACCGCCACCCAGACGATGGCGAGTTGCACGACGCCGGCCGCCAGCACGCCCCAGGACAGGCCGAAGCCGACAGCGTGTGCATCCAGTCCGTGATACCAGGCATAGCCAAGCACGCTGATGAGGATGATGTTGAGGAACGCCGGCGCGATTGCCGCGGCGAAATAGCGCCGCAAGGAGTTCAGCATGCCCGCCATCATGGCGGCGAGCGACATGCAGATCAGATAAGGGAACATAATCGTCGCAAGCGTGACGGTCGTCTCGAACTTGCCCGGCGTGTCGGCAAAGCCCGGCGCCACCAGGTAGCGCACGATCAGCGGCATCGCCAGTTCCATGGCGATGGTCAGCGCCAGGAGCGCGGTGAACAGCACCCCGAACACCTCTTCGGAAAAACGCTTGGCGCCATCGGTGCCGTGTGTCTCGATCTCCTTGGCGAACAGCGGCACGAAGGCGGCATTGAACGCGCCCTCGGCGAACAGCCGGCGAAAGGTGTTGGGGAACTGGAAGGCGGCATTGAAGGCGTCCGCGACCGGTCCGGTGCCGAGTGCGGCCGCCATCAGCATCTCGCGGCCGAAACCGAGCGCACGGCTCATCAGCGTGCCGGACGCGACGGTAGCGAATTTCTTGACGAGACTCATGCGTTCGCAAACTGCCTGTGGGATTGGAAGAAGGGGATGATGGCCGTCACTCGGCGGCTGCCTTGGCCTTGCCGCCGCGTTCGAGCGCTACACCTTCGAGCGTCGCTATCAGCCGGTTGCGGATGGTGGCGATGCGGGCCGGGTTGTCGATCTTCTGGCCGGTCAGGTCGGTGACATAGAAAGTGTCGATGACCTTCTCGCCGAAGGTGGTGATATGCGCCGATGCGATGTCGAGCGACAGGTCGGACAGTGTTCCGGTGATTTCCGACAGCAGGCCGGGGCGGTCGAGCCCCTCGACCTCGATCACCGAAAACCGGTTCGACAATGCGTTGCGGATTTCGGCGCGTGGCGGAATCTTGAAGACCTTGGATCCGCGCCTTGGCTTGGTGCGTTTCTCGATCATCTCCGGCAGCCAGCTCTTGCCCGACAGCACGTCCTCAATCAGCCGGCCGACACGCTCGGCCCGCCGGCGTTCGTCCTCGTCGCGGTCGAATTCCCTCGAGATCAGGATCGTGTCCAGCGCGCGGCCGTCCGACGTGGTGAAGATCTGCGCGTCGACGATGTTGCCGCCGGCGCCGGCGCATGCCCCGGCGATGACCGAGAGAAGACGGGGGTGGTCCTGCGCCAGCACGGTGATTTCGGTCACCGCCTCGAATTGGTGGGTCTTGACCATGGTGGCGAGCTTGTTGCCCGCCGCGTCCGCCTCACGGATGAACTCGGCGTGGCGAAGCTGGTCCGGCAGGTCCACGGTCAGCAGGTAGTTTTCATAATGCAGCCCGACATAGCGCTTGCGCGCCTTGTCGGGCCAGTCGGCGAGCGCCTCGGCCAGGCGTTCGCGCGCCGCCGCCGTGCGTTGGGCGCGCGAGACTTCCGAAAAGCCGCCGGTCAGCAGCAGTTCGGTTTCGTAGTAGAGCGTACGCAGCAACTGGCCCTTCCAGCCGTTCCACACGCCCGGTCCGACGCCCCTGATGTCGCAAACGGTGAGGATCAACAGCATCTTCAACCGCTCGACCGATTGCACGATCGAGGCGAAGTCCTCGATCGTCTTGCGGTCGTTGAGGTCCCGGGTCTGCGCCGTCATCGACATGACGAGGTGGTTCTCGACCAGCCAGGCGACGGCTTCCGTATCGGCCGGCGAAAGCCCCATATGCGGGCAGATCCGCCTTGCGATCCTGGCGCCAGCCTCGGAATGGTCCTCTGGTCTGCCCTTGGCGATGTCGTGCAGCAGGACGGCGACATAGAGCGCCTCGCGGCTTTTCTTCAGCCCGGGCATCAGCGCATGCGACAGCGGATGCACCTTCTCGCCGTCGCCGCGCTCGATCTCGGCCAGCACGCCGATGCAGCGGATCAGGTGCTCGTCGACCGTGTAGTGGTGGTACATCGAGAACTGCATCATGGCGACGATCTTGCCGAAATCCGGGATCAGCCGGCCCAGCAATCCCGCCTCGTTCATCCGCCGCAGGTTGAGCTCGGCGTTGCGGTCCGAGGTCAATATGTCGAGGAACAGCCGGTTGGCTTCCTCGTCGCGCCTGAGCGACTTATTGACCAGGCCGAGCGAACGGGTGAGCAGTTTCAGCGCATCGGGATGGAATTCCAGCCCGTGCTTGTCTGCAAACCAGAACAGCCTGAGAAGATTGACCGGGTCGCGCTCGAAGACGCCGTCGTCGGCGATGTTGATGCGATGGTTGTCGACGATGAAGTCCGACGTGCCGGCAAGCTTGCGCTTGCGGCGCTGGAAGGTGAGGAAGATGCGGTTGAAGCCGGGAACATGCTTGGCCTGCTCCTCCTCCAGCGCGGCGCAGAAGATGCGGGTCAGGTCGCCGACATCCTTGGCGACGAGGAAATAGTGCTTCATGAAGCGTTCGACCGCCGACAGGCCGGGATGGGTCGTATAGCCGAGCCGTTCGGCGATCTCGCGCTGAATGTCGAAATGCAGCCGCTCCTCGGCCTTGCCGGTGAGGAAGTGCATGTGGCAGCGCACCGCCCACAGGAAATCCTCGGCCTTCTGGAACTCGCGGTACTCGGCTTCGGTGAAGACGCCTTTTTCGACCAGTTCCTCGCCGGTGCGCACCCGGTAAAAATACTTGCCGATCCAGAACAGCGTCTGCAGGTCGCGCAGGCCGCCCTTGCCGTCCTTGACGTTGGGCTCGACCAGATAGCGGCTTTCGCCGGCCTTGGCATGGCGCTCGTCGCGTTCGGCAAGCTTGGCCTGCACATATTCCGGGCCGGTCGTGCGCACCACCTCATGATCGAAGCGCAGCATCAACTCGTCATAGAGCTTGCGTTCGCCCCACAGGAAACGGGCTTCCAGGATCGAGGTGCGGATGGTGATGTCGGTGCGCGACAGCCTGAGGCACTCATCGATGTTGCGGGTGGCATGGCCGACCTTCAGCCCCATGTCCCACAGCATGTAGAGCATATATTCGACCGTCTGTTCGCCCCACGGCGTCTGCTTGTAAGGCAGCAGGAACAGAAGGTCGATGTCGGATCCCGGCGCCAGCGTGCCGCGGCCATAGCCGCCGACGGCAACGACCGCCATGCGTTCGGCCGAGGATCGGTTCTTCACCCGGTAGACATGGGTTGCGGCAAAATCGTAGAGCGAGCGGATCAGCTCGTCCATCAGGTGCGACAGCCGTTCGGCGCAGGCATTGCCGCCGCCATCTTGCCTCAGCATGGCCTCGGCTGTCTTGCGGCCCTCGGCGAGACGCCCCTTGAGAAGCTGAAGGACGGCCGTGCGGATGGCCTTGCTAGAACCGTCGCCGGCGCTGGCCGTGGTCAGCGCGGTCATCTCGCGGCGCAAGGCTTCGCCGTCGATCAGTTCATCGAGCTTCAGGGAGATTTTTGCCATAGATACCGGTCGGCCTTGCCTTTTGGGCGGCGTCTATAGCGTGTTTTCGCGGCGCTGGGTATGGGCCTGCTGTCAATCCCGCAAACGCTCTAGTCGTTTGCCTCGACTGGAGCGAGCGGGACGACAATCTGCCGCCGTAGCCTGCACAGATCGGTGATCTGCCGCGCTGCCCGGCTGGCCTCCCTGCGGATACGCGCGAGTGCCCGTATCCTGTGTCCATTGGCGAGCCCGCTTGCGACCCACTCGGCCTCCCTACCCTGTTCGAGCAGGCTCGGCAACCTGTTGCCCACGAACTGGTCCTGCGCACAGAGCGCCGGAACAAGCTGGTAGATCGTCTTGCCGGTCGAGATCGCGAATGTGGGATCGAAGATGAGATTGTCCACCGCCACATTGACATCGGCAGTTGTCTCGAGAAGGGCGCGTGCCATCTGCCGGGAGAGCAGGTATCCGCCCGTCCCTATATGGTTCTTGCGGAGCCTGAACAGGGAAAACCCGCCGCCGACGGGAAACCTCTCCCGCTGGATCACGGTAGTGTGGAAGAATGTCTCGAGCTTGACGACATCTGCGTCGGCGGGAATCCAGCTCGTATCGGCAAGCAACGTACCGGCTTTCGCGGAAAACACCATGTCGTCCTCGAAGACGGCGCCGTAGGGCGCTTCATCTTGCGCGATGATGGCCCAGCAGGCGCGATGGCTGTGCAAGCACGCGATCTCGCTGCCGGACAGACGTCGCACCGCATATCGTGCATGCTGGCGCTGCAGCGCGAGGTCTGGCCGGTCCCTTGCATCGATTGCGGCAACCCGCTCGAATCCGAGGCCGATGCGCGCAAACTCCGCCGTCATATGGGCAAGCCGGTCGGGGGATCTATCGAGGTTGATGACCAGACACTTCATTTCTTTAACCAAACTTTTTTCTTATGGCGCTCTATAGCACATGCGGACCAGAGTTTTTATTTATGAGAAGGACTTGGTTTTTTGTAAATAAACAGGGAAACACGGATGTTTACCATCTCCTGGCTGGAATCACTATCGATATTTTGGATAAAGCAGGATTCAATTTCTATGTCCGCTCGCCACACGGCAAGGTGGAAGCAACGCGGAGCTCTATATTTATCTTGGCAGGCTTTGGAGCTTCCTGCCATAGATGTCGGTCGGGCTTGCCTTCCGGCGGAGCTCAAGCGCATTCCTGCGGCGCCGGATATGGACTTGCCGGCCGTCAGGCAAGATTAGGCGGCTTCCCAGTCGTCTCGAAGGGGACAACGATGTGTCGCCGACCTCTGCAGAAGCCGAGAACCCACCGCGCTATCCGTCCGCCTTCCCTCATTATTCTTTCAGCCGTCGGGCTTCTGCGTTTCGCGGCAAGCTCATTACCGGTTCTTGCGGCATCCCGCTCTTGGCCAAGCAGGCTTGGGAGTCGGTCTCTGACGAACTGGTCCTGCACACACAGCGCAGGGACGAGCTGGTAGATCGTCTTGCTGGATGAGACCCCGAACGCCGGGGTGAAAAGTAGATCGTCGGCGGTGATATTGATCGTTTCAGTCGCTTCGAGGAGATCGCGCGCGGCCTGTCTGGAGATAATGTAACCCCCGGTCCCCGGATGGTTCTTGTAAAGCCTGAACGCGGAAAAACCATGACCGGCGGCGATCCTTCGCCGGTGGATGAGGGTCTTCTTGAAGTACGTTTCCAATTTGACAATGTCGGCATCGGGCGGAATCCATCCGTCGTCAGCAAGCAACGGACTGGCCTTTGCTGAAAAAACCACGTCATCCTCGAAAACGGCGCCGTAGCGAGCCTCGTCCTGCGCCAGCATCGTCCAGCAGACGCGATGGCTGTGCAGGCAGGCGACCTCGCTGGCCAACAAACGCCGGGACGCATAAATCGGATGTTGCGGTTGCTGCCCGAGTTCAGGGTGGCTACGTGCATCGACCGCCGCAACGCGTTGGAACGCGACGCCGATCCGGGCGAACTCTGCACTTATGTGTGCAAGTCGGTCCGGGGACCGATCTAGGTTTATGACCAGGCACTTCATTGTCGACAAAGGTCCAGCGGGATGGGCGGCGAACGATATATTAGAAGCGGCGCGCTTTTTAGTGTGGGCGCGCGGTTGTGTACAGTTTTCGCCATTTGGTCAATCCGCTGGGTTCGGAGAACCGAATTCAAAACAGCCCTTGACCTTCCAGTTACTGGAAGCACTACCTCTGCCTCGAAGCAGGTGCATCGAGGCATTAGAAATGACGCATTCAGATCACGATCATCACACGCATGGCGCTCATGGCGGCTGCTGCGCGGCAAAGGGCACGGGCGGAGATTCGGATGCGGTTCTGCGCGATCCGGTCTGCGGCATGACGGTGGAGCCGGCCGCCGGCAAGCCGACATCCGAGCATGGCGGCCGCCTCTATCATTTCTGCAGCGAGCGATGCCGTTCGAGGTTCCAGGCCGAGCCGGAAAGCTACCTGACCGCCGTCGACCCTGTCTGCAGCATGATCGTCGACCGCGCCGACGCCAGGTATTTCGCCCGCCATGAAGGCCAGGGCTTCTATTTCTGTTCGGCCGGCTGCAAGGCGAAGTTCGAGGCGGCGCCGCAAACTTATCTCGGCGACACGCCGGCGCCGGCGCCGATGCCCAAGGGCACGCAATACACTTGCCCCATGCATCCGCAGATTCTCCGCGACAAGCCCGGCTCCTGCCCGATCTGCGGCATGGCGCTCGAGCCCATGGGCGTGCCGACGGGCGATGAAGGGCCAAATCCCGAACTGGTCGACTTCACCAGACGCCTCTGGGTGAGCGCGGTGCTGTCGGTCCCGCTGCTGATCGTAGCCATGGCGCCGATGGTAGGCCTGCCGCTTGAGGGCCTGGTCGAGGATCGCGCGAAGGTCTGGATCGAACTGGTGCTGGCGAGCCCGGTGGTGCTGTGGGCCGCTTTCCCGTTTTTCCATCGCGGCTGGGACTCGATGCTCAACCGCAGCCCCAACATGTGGACGCTGATTTCGCTGGGTGTCGGCGCCGCCTATCTCTACAGCGTCGTCGCCACGCTCTTCCCGGACATCTTTCCGCATCAGTTTCGCGGCCATGGCGGTGCGGTGCCGGTCTATTTCGAGGCGGCCGCCGTCATCGTCGCGCTGGTCTTCCTCGGCCAGGTGCTGGAACTGCGCGCCCGCGAGAAGACCGGATCGGCGATCCGAGCTTTGCTCGACCTCGCGCCGAAGACCGCGCGGCGGGTCGCCGAGGACGGCGCCGAGATCGATGTCGGGCTGGACGAGGTCAAGACCGGCGATCGCCTGCGCATCCGTCCCGGCGATGCCGTCCCGGTCGACGGCACGGTGCTCGAAGGCCGCTCCTCCATCGATGAATCGATGATTACGGGCGAGCCCTTGCCAGTCGAGAAGGCCGAAGGCGACGCCTTGACCGGCGGCACGCTCAACAAGAATGGCTCGCTGATCATGCGCGCCGAACGGATCGGCGCCGAGACGACGCTGTCGCGCATCGTCGAACTCGTCGCCAAGGCACAGCGCTCGCGCGCCCCGATCCAAGGCCTGGCCGACCGCGTTTCCTTCTACTTTGTCCCGACCGTCGTCCTGGTCGCGATCGCCGCATTCGTCGCCTGGGCGATCTTCGGCCCCGAGCCCAGCCTGATCTTCGCCATCGTCTCGGCGGTTTCGGTGCTGATCATCGCCTGTCCCTGTGCGCTGGGTCTCGCCACACCGATGTCCATCATGACCGCGACCGGGCGCGGCGCGCATGCCGGCGTGCTGATCAAGGAAGCCGCCGCGCTCGAGCGCTTCGCCTCCGTCGACACGCTGATCGTCGACAAGACCGGCACGCTGACCGAGGGCCGGCCGAAATTGACTGATGTCGTGGCTGCCAGCGGCTTTTCCGAGGACGAATTGCTGAGATGCGCCGCGAGCCTGGAAAAAGGGTCGGAGCATCCGCTGGCCGAGGCCATCGTCGACGGAGCCGGCCAGCGCGGCGTGAAGATCGCCGAGGCCGGCAGCTTCGAGGCGGTTACCGGCAAAGGCGTTTCCGGCACGGTGTCGGACAAGAAGGTCGCGCTCGGCAATACCGCGATGATGGCCGATCTCGCCATCGACGTTTCCGGGGTCCTGGCCAGCGTGGAAGCCTTGCAGGGCGATGGCAAGACGGTGATGTTCGTCGCTGTCGACGGCAAGCTGGCCGGCATCGTCGCCGTCGCCGATCCGGTCAAGGCGACCACGGCCGAGGCGATCAAGGCGCTGCATGGCAGCGGGCTGCGGATCATCATGGCGACCGGCGACAATGAGCGCACGGCCAGGGCGATCGCTGGACATCTCGGCATAGACGAGGTTCGGGCAGGTCTGTTGCCGGAACAGAAGGCAGCGCTGGTCGAGGAACTGCGCGGCAAGGGTGCCGCCGTCGCCATGGCCGGCGACGGCGTCAACGATGCGCCCGCGCTTGCCGCCGCCGATGTCGGCATCGCCATGGGAACGGGCGCCGATGTCGCGGTCGAAAGCGCCGGCATCACCTTGGTCAAGGGCGACCTCAACGGCATCGTCCGCGCCCGAACCCTGGCCCAGGCGACCATCGGTAATATCCGGCAGAACCTGTTCTTCGCCTTCCTCTACAATGTGCTTGGTGTGCCGGTCGCGGCCGGCGTGCTTTATCCGCTCACCGGCACGCTACTGTCGCCGATGCTGGCGGCGGCGGCGATGAGCCTGTCCTCGGTCTCGGTGATCGCAAACGCACTGCGCCTGAGAACGTTGAAACTCTGAGATTAACCCCCAGATACGAAACCCAACCGACAGGAGACCATGAATGACCTTGGCTAAAAAACTCGTGCTGCTGCTGATGGCCGCCGGAATGCTGCTTGCCGTTTTCCTCGAAAGCGTGCCGGCGCAGAGCGAGGAGATGAAGCACGACAAGGGTGCCATGGCCATGGGGGCGGAAAGCCCTTCCACGGCGGGCTACAAGGCGGCGATGGACAAGATGCATACCGACATGATGGCCTCGCAATATACCGGCAACGCCGATGTCGATTTCGTCCGCGGCATGATCCCGCATCATCAGGGGGCGATCGACATGGCCAAGGTCGAGCTGGCCAACGGCAAGGATCCGGAAATCCGCAAACTCGCCGAAGGCGTCATCGCCGCGCAGGAAGCCGAAATCAAGCAGATGCAGGACTGGCTCGCCGCCCATCCGCTGAAGTAAGGCATCAACGGCGGCGACCGGAGAACCCGAGCTCCATCCTGGATTTCTTCGTATGCTTGTGATGCCATGCGCCTCGATCGCTTACCCAGGAGCCCCCATGCCCACGACGACAAGAACCACCAAGCTGCCTTCGGGCGAAGCCGTACAGGTGCTGGGACAGGGCACCTGGAAAATGGGCGAGGATGCCCGCCGTCGAGCCGGGGAGGTCAATGCCTTGAAGCTTGGGCTGGACCTCGGCATGACGCTGATCGACACCGCCGAAATGTATGCCAGCGGCGGCGCCGAGGAGGTGGTGGCCGAAGCCATCGCCGGCCGGCGCGAAGAACTCTTTCTCGTCTCCAAGGTGCTGCCGTCCAATGCTTCGCGCACCGGCGTGCCGGCGGCTTGCGAGAAAAGCCTGAAGCGGCTGCGCACCGACCGCATCGATCTCTACCTCCTGCACTGGCCGGGCAGCGTGCCTTTGGGCGAGACGGTCGAGGCCTTCGAGGCGTTGAAGAAGGCCGGCAAGATCCGCCACTGGGGCGTCAGCAATTTCGATACCGATGAAATGGAAGAGCTCACCGGTTTGCGCTCGGGCGGCAATGTCCAGACCAATCAGGTGCTCTACAATCTGTCGCGGCGCGGCCCCGAATTCGACCTTGCACCATGGAGCCGCCAGCGCGGCATTCCGCTGATGGCCTATTCGCCGGTCGAGCAGGGCGCGTTGGCGCGCAATGCCAGGTTGGAGGCCATCGCCACCCGTCACAATGCGACCCCTGCGCAAATCGCCTTGGCCTGGGTGATGCATCAGGACGGCGTTATCGCCATTCCCAAGGCCAGCAGCCAGGAGCACGTCCGCCAGAATTTTGCCGCGCTGGACATAAAGCTTACGGCCGATGACCTCGCCGATCTCGACTGTGCATTCCCCCCACCGACGCGCAAGCGCGGACTGGAAATGATCTGACTATTTCTCCGCCAGCCCCTTCAGCCGGTAAAGCGCCTCCAGCGCTTCCTTGGGGGTCATCTCGTCGGGATTGATCTCACCGAGTGCCGCGCCCACAGCGTCGCTCTTCACCAGCTTTGGCGCTTCCCGCTTCATCGCCACCGAAAACAGCGGCAGGTCATCGACCAGCCGGTTGGTCTTGCCGGAGACCTCGCCTTCCTCCAATTGGTGCAGCACCGCCTTGGCGCGGTCGACCACCGCTTCCGGCAGGCCCGCAAGGCGGGCTACCTGGACGCCGTAGGAGCGGTCGGCGGCACCCTTGCCGACCTCGTGCAGGAAAACGACGTCGCCTTCCCACTCCTTGACCCGCATGGTGACGTTGGAAAGCCGCGCCAGCTTGCCGGCGAGCGACGTCATTTCGTGGAAGTGGGTGGCGAAGATCGCCCGGCAGCGGTTCTTCTCGTGCAGATACTCCACCGCCGCCCAGGCAATCGACAGCCCGTCGAAGGTGGCGGTGCCGCGGCCGATCTCGTCGAGGATCACCAGCGCCCGTTCGCCGGCCTGGTTGAGGATCGCCGCCGTCTCCACCATCTCGACCATGAAGGTCGAGCGGCCGCGCGCCAGGTCGTCCGAGGCGCCGACGCGTGAGAACAGCCGGTCGACGACGCCGATATGGGCCGATGTCGCCGGCACGAAGGAGCCGGTCTGGGCCAGGATGGCGATCAGCGCGTTCTGCCGCAGGAACGTCGACTTGCCACCCATGTTGGGGCCGGTCAGCAGCCAGATCGCGCCGTTCTTGGCATTGCCCTCCGGCGAGAGGTCGCAATCGTTGGCGACGAATGGGCCTTCGCCCGAACGGCGCAGCGCCTGTTCGACCACCGGATGCCGCCCGCCTGAAATCTCGAAGGCAAGGCTGGAATCCACCACCGGCCGGCACCAGGCCTCGCTTTCCGACAGAAGCGCAAGCGCTGCCGACACGTCGAGCACGGCGAGCGCGTCGGCGCCGGCGCGGATCGCCTCGGCCGCGCCGACCGCCTCCGCCGTCAGCGCATCGAAGGCGGCCAGTTCGATGCTCAGTGCCCGGTCGGCGGCATTGGCGATCTTGGTCTCGAGTTCGGCGAGCTCGGTCGTGGTGAAACGCATGGCGTTGGCCATGGTCTGGCGGTGAATAAAGCGCGCCTTGGCGCCATCGCTGCCAGTCATGACGGCGTGATGATTGGCCGTCACCTCGATGTAGTAACCCAGCACATTGTTGTGCCGGATCTTCAGGGAGCGGATGCCGGTTTCCTCGATCAGCGAGCGCTCCAGTCCGGCAATCACTTTTCGCGACTCGTCGCGCAACGCCCGCATCTCGTCGAGGTCCGGGTGGTAGCCGCCGCGAACGAAGCCGCCGTCGCGTTTGAGCAGCGGCAGCTCGTCGCCGAGCGCCTGGGTGAGATGTTGGGCAAGCGCCTTGGGCAGCGCCTTGATCGCGGCCATCGCGCCGGCCAACTCCTGGGGCAGGGCGATCGCGGCAAAGGTTCCGGCGATGGCACCGGCCGCCTCGAAACCAGCGCGAAGCGCGCCGAGATCGCGTGGCCCGCCCCGGTTGAGCGCCAGCCTGGACAGGGCGCGCGGCATGTCGGCGACGCTCTTCAGGCTCATCCGCACCGCCTGGCAAAGCCTGACCTCGGAGCGGAAGAACGAGACGGAGTCCAGCCGCGCGCCGATGGCCGCCGGGTCGGTCAGCGGCGCCATCAGCCGGTCGGCGAGCAACCTTGCGCCGCCGCCGGTCACCGTGCGGTCGATCGCCTTGAACAGCGAACCCTCGCGGCTGCCGGACAGCGTACGCAGCAGTTCGAGATTGCCGCGCGTCGCCGGATCGATGAACAGGGTCGAGCCCTGCTCCTCGCGCTCGGGCCGCGACAGCGGCGGCCGCTCGGCCTTTTGCGTTTTCTCGACGTAGGCGATGGCGCCCGAGATCGCCGACAATTCGGCGCGCGAAAACGTGCCGAAACTGTCCGGTATCGCCACCTCGAAGAAACGCGCAATCCGCCCCGTGGCCGAGGCCGAATCGAACAGGCTCGGCGGCTGTGGGCTGGCGACACGGCCGAGCACGTCGAACACCGGCTTCAGGTCGGGATCATGAAACACCGGCTCGGCGACGATGAGTTCGCGCGGATCGACACGGAAGATGTCGGCCAGCAGCCGGTCGGCGGTGGTCTCGGCGACGCGGAAAGCACCAGTCGAGATGTCGATCCAGGCAATTGCAAAGCTGTGCTCGCTGCCGCCCTTCACCCGACCCAACGCCATCAGATAACTCGATTCCGACGGCGCCAGCAGTTTGTCCTCGGTGATGGTTCCCGGCGTCACCAGCCGCACCACGTCGCGGCGCACGACCGATTTGGAGCCGCGCTTCTTGGCCTCGGCCGGATCCTCGATCTGCTCGCAGACGGCAACGCGGAAGCCCTGGCCGATCAGCTTCTGCAAATAGTCGTCGGCCGCATGCACCGGCACGCCGCACATTGGAATGTCGTGGCCCTGATGCTTGCCGCGTTTGGTGAGCACGATGCCCAGCGCCCGGCTCGCCTTCTCGGCATCGTCGAAGAACAGCTCGTAGAAATCGCCCATGCGGTAGAACAGCAACGAATCCGGGTTAGCCGCCTTGATCTCGATGAACTGCTCCATCATCGGTGTGACGGCGGCAACGCCGGGCTGCGGCGGCGTCATCGCCTCGGGGGCGGCGTCGGGCTCGTTCGGGCTGTGCATGTTCATGGCGCGGCACGCTAGCAGATGTGATGGCGGGGTTTAATGCCAGGCCATCGAAAAGCAGGGGAAGACCGCGAGCCGTCTTCATGGAACGGCTGTTCAGCTGCATTGCCCGACGCGGCGATCGCGAATATCTGTCATCTTGGACAATAATGGCGGGGGCGTCATGGACAAAGACGGGCACGAAACGTTCGAGGAGATGGTGGGACCGATCGACTCGGCGCTCGAACGCTTCTGGCTCAATGCTGCTCGGCAGGCCGGCCAAAGTGTAGGCAATCTGAAGCAGCTGGCGGCCAATCGGCTTCCTTTCATCCTTCCGACTACCGGCCCTTTCTCGGGTCTCGACGGAAGCATCCGGGTAGCTGTCCATGTCCTCAGTCATGATCCGCTGGTGATCTACACGCCGATCGGCGGGGCACGGCCGCTCAGCTCGATCGTGGCGATCGCCCGGCGCTTCGCTTCGCGTCGCGCCTCCTTTCTGATGATGCCTAACTGGACACTCGAGCGGCCGCGTCTCATCCCAAAGCTCGCCAGGGACCTCGCCTGGCACCGCGAGCGGTTTCCAGCTCATGAGTTGATTTTTCTCTGCAACACCGAGGAAGAACGCCGCCTGGTCACCACTGTCGGAGGAACCGCGATCTTCTCCAACCACAATCTGATGGTCAGCGAGGACATCTTTCGGCCCTTGCCGGATGTCCCCGTCGAGTTCGACGCGGTCTATAATGCTCGCATCTCGCACACCAAGCGCCACCACCTCGCCTTCGATATCGAAAGGCTCGCCCACATCACCTTTTCGATCGGCGAGCTGCCGCGGGTCGGCAACCGTGCCTTCATCCGGCGCTTGCAGGCGCAATCGCCGCTGCATCGCATCGCCAACCCGATCATCGATGGCCTGACTGGCTGGCTGCCGCCGCAGGAGATCAACCGCGTCTACAACCAGGCCGCGGTTGGTCTCTGTCTGTCGGCGGCGGAAGGAGCGATGCGCTCCAGCATGGAATATCTGATGGCGGGGTTGCCGGTGGTGAGCACGCCCAGTCTTGGCGGCCGGGACGTCTTTTTCGATCCGGACTATTGCATCATCGCCGAGCCCGATCCGGCGGCGCTCCGGCGCGCGGTCGAGACGTTGCGCGACCGCGCCATTCCCCGCGATGAGATTCGCAACCGCACGCTGGCCAAGGTGCGGGCTCAACGGCAGGAACTCACAGTGTTCCTGTCCGACCTGTTGAAGAGGATGGGAAGCAGCCAACCGCCGCTGACGCAATGGCCGTTTCCCGAAATTGGGCTGCTGCGGCGCTGGGCGGCGGTGCGCCGGCACGCGAATGAAATCACGGCATTAAGGAGGCGGCCAAACGGCTTCTGACCGGCCGTTTCCGCTTTGAAGCAGCTTTGCCCAGCTTCGTGGTTTACACGCGGCGGCCCGTGGTCTTAATTCGCAAGCACACAGGTACCCGCTTCAAGGAGGTGCCGCACCGGCGAGGAAATCAAAAGCATCATGGCCAGGAAAACCGAGAACAACGGTCCGTCCGTCAGCGCGCAGGAAGCGCTCGAATTCCACGCCATGGGCCGGCCCGGCAAGCTGGAGATCGTCGCCACCAAGCCGATGACGACGCAGCGCGATCTCAGCCTCGCCTATTCGCCAGGCGTGGCAGTGCCCGTGCGCGCCATCGCCGAGGACCCATCCAGGGCCTTCGATTACACGACGCGCGGCAACATGGTCGCCGTCATCTCAAACGGCACCGCCATTCTTGGCCTCGGCAATCTCGGCGCGCTGGCCTCCAAGCCGGTGATGGAAGGCAAGGCGGTGCTGTTCAAGCGCTTCGCCGATGTCGATTCCATCGACCTCGAGGTCGACACCGAGGATGCCGACGAGTTCATCAACTGCGTGCGCTTCCTCGGTCCGTCCTTCGGCGGCATCAACCTGGAGGACATCAAGGCGCCGGAGTGCTTCATCATCGAACAGCGCCTGCGCGAACTGATGGACATTCCGGTCTTCCATGACGACCAGCACGGCACCGCCATCATCTCGGCCGCCGGTCTGATCAACGCGCTGGAAATAACCGGCCGCGACATGAAGACCACGAAGCTGGTCTGCAACGGTGCGGGCGCGGCCGGCATCGCCTGTATCGAGCTGATGAAGGCGATGGGTTTTTCGCCAGAAAACATCGTCCTTTGCGACACCAAGGGGGTTGTCTTCCAGGGCCGCACCGAGGGCATGAATCAGTGGAAATCGGCGCATGCGGTCAAGACGGAGGCGCGTTCCCTGGCCGAAGCGCTGGACGGCGCCGACGTCTTCCTCGGCCTTTCGGCCAAGGGGGCGCTGACCACCGCCATGGTGCAGTCGATGGCCAAGAACCCGATCATCTTCGCCATGGCTAACCCCGATCCCGAGATCACCCCGGAGGAAGTGGCCGAGATCCGCACCGACGCCATCATGGCCACCGGGCGGTCGGATTACGCCAACCAGGTCAACAACGTGCTCGGCTTTCCCTACATCTTCCGCGGTGCGCTGGATGTCAGGGCCACGACCATCAATGACGACATGAAGATCGCCGCCGCCCGCGCGCTGGCCGAACTGGCGCGCCAGGACGTGCCCGACGACGTCGCCGCGGCCTATCAGGGCAACCGGCCGAAATTCGGCCCCAACTACATCATCCCGGTGCCGTTCGACCCACGCCTGATCTCGGCCATCCCGATCGCCGTGGCCAAGGCTGCAATGGATTCTGGCGTCGCCCGCAAGCCGATCCTCGATCTCGACCGTTACGCGCAGGAGCTTTCCGCCCGCCGCGACCCGATCGCCTCGACGCTGCAGCGCATCTACGACCGCGTGCGCCGCCAGCCCAAGCGCATCGTCTTCGCCGAGGGCGAGGAGGAGCAGGTGATGCGCGCCGCCGTCTCCTACGTGAATCAGCGGCTCGGCACCGCCATCCTGCTCGGTCGCGACGACGTCATCAAGGAGAACGCCAGGCACGCTGGCATCGACCTGAACAAGCAAGGCATCGAGATCATCAATGCGCGCCTGTCGCGCCGCAATTCGATCTACACCGACTATCTCTACGAGCGCATGCAGCGCAAAGGCTTCCTGTTCCGCGACTGCCAGCGGCTGATCAACAACGACCGCAACCATTTCGCCGCCTGCATGGTGGCGCTGGGCGACGCCGACGGCATCGTCACCGGCGTGACCCGCAACTATTCGACCGCGCTCGACGACATCAGGCGCGTCATCGACGCCAAGCCCGGTCACCGCGTCATCGGCGTCTCGATCGTGCTCGCGCGCGGCAAGACGGTGCTCGTCGCCGACACCGCCGTGCACGACATGCCCAACGCCGAGCAGATCGCCGACATCGCCGAGGAAGCGGCGGGCTTCGCGCGCCGCATGGGCTACGAGCCAAGGCTCGCCATGCTTGCCTATTCCACTTTCGGCCATCCACAGGGCGAACGTTCCGAGCGCGTCCAGGAAGCCGTGCGCATCCTCGACAAGCGCCGCGTCGATTTCGAATACGATGGCGAAATGGCCGCCGACGTCGCGCTCAACGCCCGCGCCATGGCGCAATACCCGTTCATAAGGCTGACCGGTCCGGCCAACGTCCTGATCATGCCGGCTTTCCACTCGGCCTCCATCTCGACCAAGATGCTGCAGGAACTGGGCGGCTCGACCGTCATCGGCCCGCTGCTGGTCGGCCTGAACAAGCCGGTGCAGATCGTGTCGCTGAATGCCAAGGACAGCGATATCGTCAACATGGCGGCGATCGCCGCCTATACGGCGGGGGCTTGAGGGGCTTCCCCCGTGTTGGACGCCTCACGCCAGCCGCATCACCTGCTTGTGGCTGGCGATCTCCGACAGCAGCCAATCCCGGAACAGCCTGACGCTGATTGAAATGCGGTTGCCCGGCTTCTGCCACAGGCAGTAGCTC
Source organism: Mesorhizobium sp. BR1-1-4 (assembly GCF_020165375.1). NCBI lineage: Bacteria > Pseudomonadati > Pseudomonadota > Alphaproteobacteria > Hyphomicrobiales > Phyllobacteriaceae > Mesorhizobium > Mesorhizobium sp. BR1-1-4. Next base: position 199,845 of record NZ_JAIUIB010000003.1, read on the forward strand.
TGTGGAATTGCGTGGCGGATCGTGAAGGGCGCGACCAGCTGGCCGCTGGCCAGCAGGTCCTTGACCATGATGTTGTCGGCCAGCGCCACGCCGCCGCCATTGACGGCCTCACGGACGGCAAGCGCCGGGTCGTGGAAGATCGGGCTCGCGTCTGACCTTCGACATCGATTGCCTCGACCGGCCTATCTCCCGGCACGGGCACTCATTGTCGGCGCCGACGTTGTCGAGGTGGCGCCCGCCTATGACCACGCCGATGTCACGTCGCTTGCCGGGGCGGCGGTGCTGCAGCACTATCTCGGCCTGCTCGCGGAACGAAAGGGATGACCGCGCCGACTTCACCCCGGCGCGAACGCCCGCGCCGCCTCCACGACTTCCTCCGCCTGGTCCTGCCGCAGCAGGTCGATCGGAATGCGGCCGTCGAGCTGTGCCGCTGGACGGGTCAGCCACAGCCATGCGAGTCTCGGATTGCCGATCAGCTCCAGCACGTCGCTTATGCCCGCGACCGGCCTGCCATCGACGAACTGCGCCAGCGGGAAGACGTGCTTGCGGCCACCCTTGCGCAGAGCGATGGCGTCGCCGCGCCTTTGCCAGCGGTGCAGGGTGGAGCGGGCGATGCGCAGGTTCTCTTCCAGATAGGTCGAGCCGGCGACGCGTCCGGCCCAGTCCTCGATCAGCATCGATTCGAGGTCGTCGGACTGGGGAAGCGCGGCAACTGTTTCAGCCTCTGCCGACAGCGTCGTGGCGGTCATGGCGCCGGCTTCGCCGCGGCGTGCGGCTTCCGCCGCCAGCGCCCGCACGAATTTCTGGGCCAGGCCCGGAAGGTCGGCATGGATGGCGTCGATGGCGCGCTGGTGCTTGGGCGACAGCAAGGTGACGGCGGACGCTATCGAGCCGGCGATCTTGCCGACCGAGACCATTGTGGGGCCGTTGATGGCTTCGTCATAGTGGGCAAGCGCACGCTCGACCCTTTCCGCCACCATGTCGGCGAAATCGTCCTGCGTGATGCCGGTCGTCTTGGTCTGGAATGTCGTCTTGGTCTGAAATCTTGTCATGCATCTGTTTTCTGGCCGCGCGCTCTCCTCCCTTGGCCGCGGCCGGTTGTTGAACGGTTACGGCGGAAAGTGGAAAGTGCGACGGCAACAGATGCAGCGACCCGACAGGTTGCTGTCCTGCATTGCTTCACACCCCGATTAGCATGTCGAAATGTCAGTCACGGCACGCTCGCATTTGCGTGTAGGGGCGGTATGTGACAACTGCGCGACGATGAGAAGCGGTCCGCGCTTGCCTCCTTTCCCCAACAGCGGGCTAAGAGAAAGGGCGTTGTTACAGCAACCCCGCCCGCTCGGCCTCTTTGCGCAGATTCTGCCTTGGCCTGGGGCCGATCTGCTGGATCACCAATCCGGCCGCCAGTGAGCCAAGATCGCCGCAGGTCTGGAGGTCGCGTCCCTGTGTGTAGCCATGCAGGAAACCGGCGGCGTAGAGATCGCCGGCGCCCGTCGTGTCGACCAGTTCCTTGATGGCGGTCGCCTGGATGACCACGGTCTCGTCGCCACGCACGATAACCGAGCCCTTTTCGGAGCGGGTAACCGCCGCGATCTTGCAATCCTTGCGGATCCGCGCCAGCGCTTCCTCGAACGATGACGTCTGGTAAAGCGACTTGATCTCGTGGCTGTTGGCAAAAACGATATCGACCGTGCCCGAACGCATCAGGTCTAGGAACTCGTCGCGGTAACGGTCGACGCAGAACGAATCCGATAAGGTCATAGATACTTCGCGACCGGCAGCGTGCGCCAGTTTCGCCGTCTGCCGGATCGCTTCCTTGGCGCGCGGCGGGTCCCACAGATAACCCTCGAAATAGGTCACCTTGGCGCCGGACGCCTTGTCGGCTTCGACATCTTCCGGGCCGAGTTCGACGCAGGCGCCGAGATAGGTGTTCATCGAGCGCTCGCCATCGGGCGTGACGAAGATCATCGAACGCGCCGTCGGCGGCTCGCCCTGGAGCGGCTTGGTGTCGAAGGCGACACCCTGCGCGTGGATGTCGTGCGCGTAGATTTCGCCCAGCGCATCGCTGGAGACCTTGCCGAAGAAGGCGGCGCGTCCGCCAAACGAGGCGACACCGGCCGCCGTGTTGCCGGCGCTGCCGCCGGAGGCCTCGATAGCCGGGCCCATGCGGCTGTAGAGCAATTCGGCGCGCTGCGTGTCGATGAGATTCATCGCGCCCTTGATGATGCCGTTGGTTTCGAGGAATTCCTCCTCGCACTGGGCGATGATGTCGACAATCGCATTGCCGATGCAAAGCACGTCATAATCCGGCATCAATGTCTCCGCCAAAAACCCGGGCCGGCTTCTTGCCATGCCCGCGCGGGTCTACAGCATGACCCTGAAAACTGGCAACCGATTTTCTGTCCTTGCCGCGCCAGCCAGGCGCTACGACAATTCGACCGTGGCCGAAACATTTCGTCGCTATGTCGCCTACATCTGCGCCTGTTCGATCACGGTCCGAAGGCGCGAGCCCATGCCTGCCAAAAACGACACGACCATCGACCTGGCATTGCTCGGCGTGCTGGCGGTGCTTTGGGGAGCCTCCTATACCTTCATCAAGATCGGCGTAGAGACCATCCCGCCCATCACCTTCATCGCGGCCCGCACCCTGATCGCCGGCGCCATCCTGTTCGCCGTCATCCGCTGGCGCGGGCTTGCCATGCCGGGCGATGCGGCAAGCTGGCGTCGCTTCGCCTTCCAGGCCTGCCTCAACAGCGTCGTCCCGTTCACGCTGATCGCCGCGGCCGAGCGTTCGGTCGACGCCGGCCTTGCCACTATCCTCAACGCCACCTCGCCGATCTTCACCTTCCTGCTGACGGCGCTCATCACCCGTCATGAGCCGGTGACCGCGCGCAAGCTGGTCGGCGTTGGCGCCGGCATCGCCGGCATCTGCCTCATCGTCGGCACGCAGGCTCTTGGCGGCATCGGCCACCAGCTCTGGGCACAGATCGCCATCGTCGCGGCGACGATCTGCTATGCCGGGGCCGCCATTTTCGGCCGAGGCTTCAAGGGCCTCGATCCGATGCTTCCCGCCGCCGGTTCGATGCTGTCCGGCGCTGTCATGCTGGTACCGCTCAGCCTGGCGGTCGACCAGCCATGGACGCTGGCGCCTTCGACGGCTTCCATCCTTGCCCTGCTCGGCCTGTCCGTGTTTTCGACGGCACTGGCTTTCGTCATCTATTTCCGCCTGATCCACACGCTGGGTTCGGTCGGCACCACGTCTCAGGCCTATCTGCGGGTGCCGATCGGCGTCGGCATCGGCGCCGTCTTCCTCGGCGAAAGCCTGGGGCCCACGGCCTGGCTCGGCATGGGGTTTGTCGTCGCCGGCGTGGCGGCCATGACCATACCGGTTCGTAAGCCGGGCTTAGCCCGATAGGCAGATCTGGGGAACATACGAAGGCAAGCAACGGCCCGCGCTTGTGCTCGCGGGCCGCACCGCCTATCTCGGAGGCGTCCTGCCTTGTGGCTGTGTCCGCTGACCTGGGGGTGAAGCACGGTGATTTTCGACGCTGCCCGCACCGCGGCCCTTGAGCTGCTCTCGCCTCCGTTTCGCGCCGTGTTCATCAAGACGCTCGGCCTGACCCTGCTGGCGTTGGTCGCCCTGTGGTTCGGCTTGACCAGCCTTGTCGAATGGCTTGCCCTGCCGTGGCTGCAAACATTGTTGCCCGGCATGCCGTCCTGGGCCGGCTGGTTGGGCGGCATCGTCGCGGCCATCGCGCTGGCGTTCGGCATGGCGCTTCTGATCGCACCGGTCACGGCGGTGATCGCCGGCCTGTTCCTCGACGATGTCGCCGAAGTGGTCGAGCGCACCGATTATCCCGGCGACCCGGCCGGACGCGCCATGCCGGTATTGCGCTCGCTGGTGCTGGCGATAAAATTCTTCGGCGTCGTCATCCTGGGCAACGTCGTGGCGCTGATGCTCCTGCTGGTGCCGGGCATCAACATCGCTGCCTTCTTCATCGTCAACGGCTACCTGCTCGGACGCGAATTCTTCGAATTCGCCGCCATGCGCTTTCGCGGGGAAGAAGAGGCCCGGGCCCTGCGCAGGCAGTATGCCGGCACGGTGTTTCTCTCCGGGCTGGTTGTCGGGGCCTTCCTCGCCGTGCCGCTGCTCAACCTGCTGACGCCGCTCTTCGCCGCCGCCATGATGGTGCATCTGCACAAGGCGATCTCGGCGCGGGAAGTCGCACGCGCGTCGCGGCGCTAGACCTCTTCAGCGTAGTAGAAATCCCCGCCCCAACTCGTCGTCCGGCTCGACAATGAATTCGGCTCGTCCGGAATAATAGGCACGGCCGCCGACGCGGGCGACGATCGCTTCATGCGGGCCGGCCTGCGCTGTTCGCGCCACCGCACCGGAAAAGCGTGAGCCGGCGATGCTCTCGAACGTTCGCGTCTGCCCGACGGCGATCTCGCCCTTGGCATGCATGGCCGCCAGCCGGGCGGTGACGCCGGAACCGGTCGGCGAGCGGTCGACCTCCGCCTCGGCGAAGACGCAGACATTCCTGGTGGCCTCTCCGGAAAAGGCGTCCTTTCCATCGGTCAGGATGGTGCCATAGAGGAAGGCGAGGTCATCATGATCGGGATGCGACAGCGGAAACTCGGCCTTCAGCCGGTTCGTCAGCGTGGTTGCCGCGTCGACGAAATCGCGCACGCGGTCGCGGCCGAACTCCAAGCCGAATTGATGACAGTCGGCCAGCGCGTAAAAGGCGCCGCCATAGGCGATATCGAAACCGACCTTGCCATAGCCTGTCAGCTCGATCTGTCGATCGCCGGCGAACAGGAACGCCGGCACGCTCTCGAACGACACCGCGCCGGCCTTGCCATCGTTGACCGCGACCGAGGCGACGACCAGGCCGCACGGCGCCTCGATGTTCACGGTGGTGAACGGCTCCTGCTTCGCCACCAGCCCCTGATCGACGGCGTAGCGGCCGAGCGCGACGATGGCGTGGCCGCACATGGTCGAATAGCCCTCATTGTGCATGAACAGCACCGCGAGGTCGGCGCCGGGCAAATCGGGCTCGACCAGCAAAGCGCCATACATGTCATAGTGGCCGCGCGGCTCGAAGATCAGCAACTTGCGCAAATGGTCGAGATTGTCCCGCACATAGGCGCGCTTCTCAAGAATGGTGCCCTTGGGGATAGCGGGATAACCGCCCGTGACGATCCGTAGCGGCTCGCCACCCGTATGCATGTCGACAACGGTAAGGTTCATGCGGCCGAACCCATCCTAGCCCTGGGATTTGCCGAACAGCGCCTGCAGCTTGCCGAACGGCATGGCGGCGCGGGTGAAGCCGAACGTGCCGTCCTGCTGGATCTCGCGCGCCGCCGTCTCCAGCATGCCGTAGGCGAAATTGGTCAGCCATGGCCCAAGCGAAATCCGCTTGGCACCGGCCATGGCGAGGTCGGCGATGGTGAAGCCGGGCCTCGCCATGACATTGACCGGCTTGCCGACCGACGAACACAAGGTCCGCACCATCTCGACATCGCCGATACCAGGTGCATAGAGCACGTCGGCGCCGGCTTTTTCGAACGCCTGCAGCCGCTTGATCGTGTCGTCGAGATCGGACTTGCCCCAGAGGAAATTCTCGGCCCGCGCCGTGAAGACAAAGTCGCGCTTCAGCGCCCGCGCCGCCTCCACCGCTGCGGCGACGCGCTCCACCGCGTGCGAAAACTCGTAGATGGGCTTTTCAGGATCGCCGGTGTGATCCTCGATCGAGCAGCCGGCAAGCCCGGCCGCTTCCGCCGCGAAAATGGTTTCGGCGGCCTGCTCGGCGCTGTCCCCCTTGCCCTTCTCGAGATCGGCCGAGACCGGCAGGTCGGTCGCGCCCGTCACCTCGCGGCAATGATGGATCATCTGGTCGAAGGTCACGGCTCCATCCGGCAGGCCGCGCGAAAAGGCAAAGCCGGCGCTGGTGGTGGCCAGTGCCTTGAAGCCGAAGGATCCGAGCAGCTTCGTCGTGCCCGGATCCCAGGGATTGGGCATGACGAAGGTCGAGGCATGCAGGTCGCGAAAAATCTTGCCCTTGTCCATGAATGCTCCCCCATAACGAGTATTGGGGCGGATGCTACCGCGCTGTTTGCGGCCGGGCAAACGAATGCGGTTGGTTCAGAAGCGTTTCTCGTTCTCTGCTGCCAATTTCTCGAAAGCGTCGATGTGGCGCATCTCGACAGGCACGGAGGTGGCATCCTTGTGACGGGCAGCGCGCTGCCGAGGTCAGGGAAACTGACGGCTTGTGCAGAGGCCGCCATCCCCAAAGCCGCAGCAGCACCCCAGGTGAGGATGAAGCGAAGCAGGTACGTTGGCATGGCGGCGCCCCATTGTCGGGCGCGCGGAAGGTAGCACCGCGCTTCGTGGCGTCCAGTGCAGCGGATCAGTGGATCGGCACCAGCCCGGCGAGTTCGCGCATGTCGTCGAACAGGATGCCGCCGGCCTGGATCAAGCCGTCGAGGTCGGAATAGGGGTCGCCATGATAGGAGAACACCCGCATGCCGGCGGCGATGCCAGCCTGCGTGCCGGCGACGCTGTCTTCGATGACGATGCAGTCGGCGGGCGGGAAGCCCATCGTTTTGGCCGCATGCAGGAACAGGTCGGGGAACGGCTTGCCGCGCGACACCATGGTGGCGCTGAACATGGCATGTTCGAACAGCGGCAACAGACCGGTCTGGCCAAGCGTTATGTGCATCTTGGAGATCCTGGCCGAGGTGGCGACGCAATAAGCGATGCCGGCCGCGCGGACCGCCTCGATGAACTCCCGGACATAAGGGATCGCCTCGACACCGTGAGCGAACAGATCTGGCAGGCCGGCATTCCAGCGCTCGACGAAATCGGCGCCGAGCCTGACGCTGGTCGTCTCTTCGATCTCCTTCTGCACCGAGACCATGCTGCGGCCGGAGAAGTTCTTGCGGCAATATTCGAAGGTCGTTGGAAAACCGGCGTCGCTCAGCCATTCGGCCAGGCGCCGGTTGGCGAGGTTCTCGGTATCGACCAGGATCCCGTCGCAGTCGAAGATGACGAGCTTTGGCAGGGGGCGTGTTTCAGTCATGTTGGATCAGTCTACCCGGCAAAACGGTTCACTGTGCCGAAACACAGCCAGGCATCAGGCGGTGCCGGTCGATCCGAATCCGCCCGAGCCACGCGCCGTGCCGCCGGCCAGCGAACGCTCTTCAACCGCCACCTGCGTCACCGCGGCGAAAACGATCTGGGCAATGCGCATCCCGCGCGTCACCGCGAAATCCTCGTCGCCGAGATTGACCAGCAGCACCTTCACCTCGCCGCGATAATCGCTGTCGACCGTGCCCGGTGAATTGAGGACGGTAAGGCCGTGTTTGAAGGCAAGGCCCGAGCGGGGCCGCACCTGGCCTTCCATGCCTTCGGGAATTTCCAGGATCAGCCCCGTCGCTACCAAGGCGCGCTTGCCCGGCAGGATCAGAAGCGGCCGGTCTTCAGGCACCGCCGCGCGCAAATCCATGCCGGCGGCGCCGGCGCTTTCATAGGCGGGAAGCGGAAGTCCCTCGCCATGCGGCAACCTGACGAAGCCGACGGTGGGACCGATGACGGAAGGTGTTTGAAGGGCTGCGCGCATAAAATCGATCCTATCGGCGCGAATGTCGATTCGGTCAACTCGACCGCGGCGCTATCAACGGCTTTCTTTCAGGCATCACTGTGGCCTAGCGGAGTTCCATAGGAACCACCGTCGTCTCCTTGATCTCCTCCATGACGAAGGAGGCGGAGACATCGGATAAAGCCACCTTGGCGATGAGCCGCTGGTAGAGCCGGTCATAGGCTTTCACGTCGGCGACGCGGGCGCGCAGCACATAGTCGAGATCACCGGACATCCGGTAGACCCCGATGATCTCGGAAAGACCGGTCACCGCCGCCCGGAATTTCTGCAGCCAGTCGGGGTCGTGATTGGATGTGCGGATCAGGATGAACACCGAAAGGCCCAGCCCGAGCTTCTCGGCATCGACCAGCGCCACGCGGCCGGTGATGATGCCATCTTCCTCCAGCCGCTTGACGCGACGCCAGCAGGCATTGCGCGACAAGGCCACCCGCTCCGACAGCTGGTCGACCGACAGCGTGCCGTCACGTTGCAATTCGGCGAGCAGTTTTCGATCAATTTCGTCGATGCCAAAGCTCATATGGGATATTTGTCCCATGGAATAGCAAAATACAAGGATATTTTGGGACCAATGAACCGGTGAGGCGTGTCAGGATATTCATATCGAAACGAAAAGCGCTGAAGGGGAAACAGCATGTCGGTCGCAAGGATTTTCACCTTTCATCCGGCCAAGGTCGGCGAAACCTATTTCAGCCATATGGCCTTCGCCGCCTGGTTTTCCTCGCGCCTGCTGATGGCGGCGGGAGCAGCTTTTGTTCACGCTTTCTTGCCATTTCTCTTCGAGACTACCGCCAGCCGAATCATTCGCGAGCTCTACGAGCGGACGCACAACAGAGGCACGCACGCGATCAACGAGCCCGCTGCTCTTCCGGATCGCGCCTAGAGGAAGACAGAAGCGATGTGCCGGTGGGCGGCCTATCTCGGTGAAGCGGTCTTTCTCGAAGACATCCTCACGGCGCCCTGTCACTCGCTCATCGCCCAGAGCCATTGCGCCCAGGAAGCGAAGTCGCCCACCAATGGCGACGGCTTCGGCCTTGCCTGGTATGGCGAGAGGCCAGAACCCGGCCTCTACCGCGATATCCTGCCGGCCTGGTCCGATCCCAATCTGAAAAGCCTGTGCCGGCAGATCAAGTCCAGCCTGTTCCTCGCCCATGTCAGGGCCTCGACCGGCAGCGCCACCAGCCGCATGAACTGCCATCCGTTCATCTCAGAAGGCTGGTCGTTCATGCACAACGGCCAGATCGGCGGTTTCGAAAAAATCCGCCGCGCGCTGGAGAACTCGCTGTCCGACGCCGTTTTCGACCAGCGCGAAGGCACCACCGATTCCGAACTCTTTTTTCTGCTCATGATCGACGAGGGTCTTTCGGCCGACCCGCAAGGCGCCGTCTCGCGCGCCACCAGCCGGGTGCTGGAAGCCTCGCGTCGTGCCGGTCTCGAGCCGGCGCTGAAACTGACCGCCGCCTTCTGCGACGGACAGGCATTGTATGCGGTGCGCTATGCCACCGATGGCCAGGCTCCGACGCTTTACACGTCCATTTTCCGCAAAGGGGCCGGCCGCTGCATCGTCTCCGAACCCTTCGATCGCGAGGGCGGCGACTGGCAGGCGATTCCGCCATCGAGCTTCGTCACCATGACCAGGGATGGCATCGACATACATCCATTCGCTCCGGTCGCGGCAAAACTGGCGCTGGTTGGATAGGCTTTCGTCGCATTGAGTAACGTCGCGGGACAGCGCCCCCCTCTGTCCTGCCGGACATCTCCCCGACAAGGGGGAGATCGGATGCCTCAATGGCTTTCGCCAATCCCCAGCGTTGCAGGACAGAGCGAAGCGCCGAAAACTGCCAATCTCCCCACCCGTGGGGGAGATGTCCGGCAGGACAAAGGGGGCGCCGTAGAGTGACGACCTCAATCATGGCGTGCAGCGTGATGATCGGCTTGCAATGGTCGGCAAACGCTGGTCGGAGGCGCGGCTGCTCGGCATCGCCAGGGCGATGATGCCCTTGACCAGCGGCTTTCGCCGTCCGCCCGGCTATTGAGCGAAGCGATCCAATCCATAGGGCGCCAGCAGCGTGTCGCGCTTGCCATCAAGAATTTCGCGCGTGGCGAACAGACCGATGGCTGGCGCCAGAGTGATGCCGGAATGCATGACCGCGATATAGACACCCTCCTTGCCTTTGGCGCGGCCGATGATCGGAAAGCCGTCGATCGGTGTCGGCCGGTAGCCAACGGTGTGGAAATCCAGCTCCAGCCCGTCGCTGTCGCGCAGCATGGCCTTCATGGCCGCGAACAATTCACGCGCCGTGGCTTCGGCGTCCATGCCGGGATCGGCGCCGCCGAAATCCGAGCCGGCGATGATTCGACCCTCGGCGGTCTGACGCATGTGCAGGCGCTCGGCCAGCACCAGCCCGTTGAGCAGTTTCTTGTAAGGCCGCGAGTGGACGATCAACCCGGGCGGTGTCTCGATCGGCAGGTTGATGCCGGCGGTCGCGGCAATGTCTGGCGAACCCACGCCGGCCGCGATCACCACCTCGTCGGCGGCAAACAGTCCATGCGATGTGTCCACGCCGGTGACCTTGCCGACGCTTTGGACAAGCGCCGTCACCGTGCTGAAGAGGATTCGCGCGCCGCGCCGTTCGGCATCGGCCAGCAGTGCCTTGGTGGCCGCGACAGGCTCGGCGACACCCTCTTCTGCGACATGCAGGGCGAAATCGGGAAGCTCGGTGAGATTGGGTTCGATGAGCGCCACCTCGCCGCGGTCGACGCGCTCGATTCCGTAGCCCCACTCAGAATGCTCCGCTGCATAGGTCTCCATGTCGGCCGCCGGCAGATCCCAGCACAGACCGCCGCACCAATTGAGCGGCAGGCCGGGCAGGTCCCGCGCTAGGCGAGCCCACTCAGCCATGGCGCGGGTGCGCAGCCGGAAATACGGCTCCGGGTTACCCCAGCTTGCGTTGATCCAGGCAAACGAGTTCGGCGTTGCGACACCACCGATTTTGCTGTCGGCAATCACCGTCACCCGCGCCCCGGCCTTGGTCAGATGCCATGCGATGGAGGCACCGATGATGCCGGCGCCGATGACGATGATTTGCTTGGTTTCGCTCATGCTTGATCTCCGTCGAACTGGCATCCCTGATGCCATTGCCGCTGCCGGAGCTCAAGTGCGGACAGGGCCGGTCAGGCTAAAACCGTCGACAGGCCGGGAAAGCGCTGCTAGAAGCCCGCGCCACAGACAGGATCCGAAAAATTGGCTGAAGACATCGAACAGGCGGTATCGCGCCGCCGCACTTTCGCGATCATCGCCCATCCCGACGCCGGCAAGACGACGCTGACCGAAAAGCTGCTTTTGTTCGGCGGCGCCATCCAGCTTGCCGGCGAGGTCAAGGCCAAGAAGGACCGTATCCAGACCCGGTCCGACTGGATGAAGATCGAGCGCGAGCGCGGCATTTCGGTCGTCACCTCGGTGATGACCTTCGAATATGAGGACAACGTCTTCAACCTGCTCGACACGCCGGGCCACGAGGATTTCGCCGACGATACCTATCGCACGCTGTCGGCGGTCGACTCGGCCGTCATGGTCATCGACGCCGCCAAGGGCATCGAGCCGCGCACGCTGAAATTGTTCGAGGTCTGCCGGCTGCGCGACATCCCCATCATCACCTTCGTCAACAAGATGGACCGTGAAAGCCGCGATCCGTTCGAGATTTTGGACGAAATCGAGCAGAAGCTGGCGCTGGACACCGCGCCCATCACCTGGCCGATCGGCCGTGGCAAGACCTTCTCCGGTACCTATCACCTGGCGCTGAACGCCGTGCGCAAGGGCGATGACGAGAAGGAACGCACCCCCGTCAACGGTCCCGATTCCAACCGCGTTGCCGGCCTTCTGCCGGAAAACGAGCGCGAGGCCTTCATCGAGGAACTCGAGCTCGCGCGAGAAGCCTGCCGTCCGCTCGACATCGAGGCCTTTCGCGAGGGCCATCTGACGCCGGTCTATTTCGGCTCGGCGCTGCGCAATTATGGCGTGCGCGATCTGATCGAGGCGCTTGGCGCCTTTGGCCCGCCGCCCCGCGCGCAGGAGGCCGATACCCGCACTATCGAGGCGACGGAGGAGAAAATGACTTCCTTCGTCTTCAAGATCCAGGCCAACATGGATCCCAATCACCGCGACCGCATCGCCTTCGTGCGCGTCTGCTCGGGCAAGCTCGAGCGCGGCATGAAGGCCAAGCTGGTGCGCACCGGCAAGCCGATGTCACTCTCGGCGCCGCAATTCTTCTTTGCCCGCACCCGCGTCACCGCCGACGAGGCGTTTGCCGGCGATGTCGTCGGCATTCCCAACCACGGCACGCTGCGCATCGGCGACACGTTGACCGAAGGCGAGGAAATCCTGTTTCGCGGCGTGCCCAACTTCGCCCCGGAAATCCTGCGTCGCGTCCGTCTCGGCGACGCGATGAAGGCGAAAAAGCTCAAGGAAGCGCTGCACCAGATGGCAGAGGAGGGCGTCGTCCAGCTGTTCTCGCCGGAAGACGGCTCGCCGGCCATCGTCGGTGTCGTCGGCGCCCTCCAGCTCGATGTGCTCAAAGAGCGGCTGAACTTCGAATATACGCTGCCGGTCGAATTCGAGATGTCGCGCTTTTCCATCTGCCGCTGGATATCGGCCGACGACAAGGGCGAGGTGCTTCGCTTCATCGAGGCGCATCGCGGCGACATCGCCCGCGACCTCGACAACGACCCGGTCTTCCTCGCCCAGCACGCCTTCTCGCTGAACTACGAAGCCGAACGCTGGAAGGCGATCCGCTTCGCCACGATCAAGGATTATCAGGTGCGAGACAAGGCGGCGTGATTCTAGTGAGTAGTGAGTAGTGAGTAGTGAGTAGTGAGTAGTGAGTAGTGAGTAGTGAGTAGTGAGTAGGTACGCCTCGTTCTCCCATCGCACTACTCACTAGCAACTACTCACTACTCTACTCTTATGATCACCCCTTGGCCGCCGCTTCGATCTCAGCGATATCGATCTTGCTCATCTGCATCATTGCCGACATCACCCGGCCGGCCTTGGCCCTGTCCGGATCCAGAAGCAGGCGCGGCAGCTGCTCCGGCACGACCTGCCAAGACACACCGAATTTGTCCTTTAGCCAGCTGCATTGCGAAGGTTCGCCGCCACCTTCGATAAGCTTCTCCCAGAAGTAATCGACCTCTTCCTGCGTCTTGCAGTCGATCGACTGTGACATCGCCTCGTTAAACTTGAATTGCGGTCCGCCATTAAGCGCCTGGAACGGCACGCCGTCGAGCTCGAACGTGGTCATCAGCACTTTGCCCGCATCTGCGTGACCCTCGGGCCAACGCAGAACGCTCGTAACCTTCGAATTCTTGAAGATGGAGACGTAGAAATTCATCGCCTCTTCTGCCCGGCCGTCGAACCACAGGCAGGTGGTGATCTTTTGCATGTCGTGCTCCTAGGTTGCTTCCTGCTGTTACAATGAAACGGCTGACTCCGAGAATGGTGCCATTTCTTGCCGTCTGCCCAAGGACGGCCCTGATACGCCCGACCCGACATAGACATCGAATTTTTCTGAGACGCTCGTTTTTTCAGGAGAACCTGGCGCATTGCAAAAATGTGGCCAGACCATACTTGGCGGTCTATAAACCCTGCGATCAAAATTCAGCGCCGCCACGCTCCGCATCGAGCGCAGCCAGACAGCCAAGGAAAATTCATGCCCGCCTATCGCTCTCGCACCACCACCCATGGCCGCAACATGGCCGGCGCCCGCGGCCTGTGGCGCGCCACTGGCATGAAGGACAGCGATTTCGGCAAGCCGATCATTGCGGTGGTCAACTCCTTCACCCAGTTCGTGCCGGGCCATGTCCATCTGAAGGACCTTGGCCAACTGGTGGCACGCGAGATCGAGAAGGCCGGCGGTGTCGCCAAGGAATTCAACACCATCGCCGTCGACGACGGCATCGCCATGGGCCATGACGGTATGCTCTATTCGCTGCCGTCGCGCGAACTGATCGCCGATTCCGTCGAATACATGGTCAATGCGCACTGTGCCGACGCCATGGTCTGCATCTCCAATTGCGACAAGATCACGCCCGGCATGCTGATGGCCTCATTGCGCCTCAACATCCCGACCGTCTTCGTCTCCGGCGGCCCGATGGAAGCCGGCAAGGTTGTGCTGGCCGGCAAGACGCAGGCGCTCGACCTCGTCGATGCCATGGTTGCGGCCGCCGACGACAAGATCTCCGACGAGGACGTCAAGGTCATCGAGCGCTCGGCCTGCCCGACCTGCGGTTCCTGTTCGGGCATGTTCACCGCCAATTCCATGAACTGCCTGACCGAGGCGCTGGGCCTGTCGCTGCCCGGCAACGGTTCGACGCTGGCCACGCATGCCGACCGCAAGCGCCTGTTCGTCGAGGCCGGCCATCTCATCGTCGATCTCGCCCAGCGCTATTACGAGCAGGATGACGAGAGTGCATTGCCGCGCAGCATTGCCTCGAAGGGCGCCTTCGAGAACGCCATGACGCTCGATATCGCCATGGGCGGCTCCACCAACACCGTGCTGCACATTCTGGCCGCCGCGCACGAGGGCGAGGTCGATTTCACCATGGAAGACATCGACCGGCTGTCGCGGCGGGTGCCGGTCCTGTGCAAGGTGGCGCCGGCCAAGTCCGACGTGCACATGGAAGACGTCCACCGCGCCGGCGGCATTATGGCCATCCTTGGCCAGCTCGACAATGCCGGGTTGCTCAATCGCGACCTGCCGACCGTGCATGCGGCGAGCCTCGGCGAAGCGCTCGACCATTGGGATATTTCGCGCACCTCGAGCCAGAATGTGCGCGACTTCTTCCTCGCCGCGCCCGGCGGCGTGCCGACGCAGGTCGCCTTCAGCCAGGACCGCCGCTGGGACGAGCTCGACACGAACCGTGAGACGGGCGTTATCCGCTCGGCCGAGACGCCATTCTCGAAAGACGGCGGGCTTGCCGTCCTGAAAGGCAATCTGGCGCTCGATGGCTGTATCGTGAAGACAGCCGGCGTCGACGAGTCGATCCTGAAATTCACCGGACCGGCTCGCGTCTTCGAAAGCCAGGATGCTTCGGTCAAGGCGATCCTTGCCAACGAGATCAAGGCTGGTGACGTCGTCGTCATCCGCTATGAGGGTCCGCGCGGCGGCCCCGGGATGCAGGAGATGCTCTATCCCACCAGTTATCTGAAGTCGAAAGGCCTCGGCAAGGCCTGCGCGCTGGTCACCGATGGGCGCTTCTCCGGCGGCACCTCGGGCCTGTCCATCGGTCATGCTTCGCCGGAAGCGGCGGAAGGCGGGCTGATCGGACTGGTGCAGGAGGGCGATACGATCGAGATCGATATCCCGAACCGCACCATTCGCCTTGCCGTCGATAACGCGGAACTCGATGCGCGCCGGGCGGCGATGGAGGCCAGGGGCGCGGACGCCTGGAAGCCGCGGGAAAAGCGCAAGCGCAAGGTGACGACGGCGCTGCGCGCCTACGCCGCCTTCGCCACCAGCGCCGACAAGGGGGCGGTGAGGCACGTGCCGGAGTAAAGTTCGAAGCTCGTCAGGCAGGCGCTGCGGCACAAACTCCGCAGGACTACCTGTCCTCGACTTGCGCCGCTCCACATTAAGGCATCAGCTGATATTCATACAGCTTCTGGTAAAGCCCGCCTTGCCCGAGCAGCATCTTGTGCGGCCCGCTTTCCACCACCTTGCCGGCTTCCAGCACCACGATCGTGTCGGCCTGGTGCACGGTCGAGAGGCGGTGTGCGATGACGATTGTGGTGCGCCCTTCCGTCAGCTGTTGCAGCGCGTCGCGGAACAGCGCTTCCGACTCGGCGTCGAGCGCACTGGTTGCCTCGTCCAGCAGCAGGATTTCGGCATTGCGCAGCATGGCGCGCGCGATCGAGATGCGCTGGCGCTGGCCGCCCGACAAGAGGCCGCCATTCTCACCGACATCCGTCTCGTAGCCTTTCGCCTGCGCGACGATGAAGTCATGGGCGTTGGCGGCCCTGGCCGCGGCGATCACCTCGTCGTCGGTCGCATCCTCGCGCCCAAGCCGGATGTTGTGCATGATCGTGCCGGCAAACAGGAACGTATCCTGGCTGACATAGGCGATCTTTTCCCGCAGTGAGGCGAGCGTGGCATGGGAAATGTCCTGGCCGTCAAGCAGCACCCTGCCGCTCTTCGGGTCATACATGCGCATGATCAGGTTCAGGATCGTCGACTTGCCGCCGCCGGAGGGGCCGACCAGCGCCGTCATCTTGCCGGGCGCCAGGGTCAGGTCGAACCGGTCCAGCACCGGCGGACCATTCTGGTAGGCGAAGCCGACGGCGTCGAATCGGATCTCGCCCGGTCCGGCCCGAAGCGGCTTTGCGTCCGGCTTCTCGGTTAGTGTCAGCGGCTGGTCGGCGAGCTCGAACATCATGCGCACGCCGACAATGCCGCTTTCCAGCGATATGCGCACCCGCGCCAGGCGCTTTGCCGGCTCATAGGCAAGCAGCAGCGCGGCGATGAAGGCCATGATGTTGCCAGGCATCTGGCCGCCCTGCAGGACCAGCAAGCCGCTGACCATGACCGCGCCGGCGATCGCCAGGCCGGCCAGCGTTTCCATCACCGGATTGGTAACCGCTTCCAGCGCGGCGATGTTGTTGGCCCGATCCTCGACGTCCGCCACCGCCCTGTACATGCGTTTGCGCATCAGGCCTTCGAGGTTGAAGGATTTGACCACGCGCACGCCGATCGCGGTTTCCTGCATCACCTGCACGATCTGGCCGACCGAGCGGAACTCCATGGCGGCGAACTTGCGCACGCGCTTCAGGATGCGGTTGACGCCATAGATGGCCAACGGACCGACGACGAAGCAGATCAGCGACAGCGCCGGCTGCTGCCAGACCATGACCCCAATCAGGGCAGCCAGCGTCACCAGATCGCGCACGTAGGAAGTGACGATGAGGTCGAGCACGTTGCGCGCCGCCTGGGCATTGTTGGTCATGCGGGTGATCAGGTCGGACGACGAGGTCGAATGGTAGAATTCGATGCCTTGCGCCAGGATGCGGTCATAGATCTTGCGCTGCCGTTCGGCGATGATGGCGTTGCCGACGCGGCTCATGAAGTAGGCCTGGACGAAATTGGCGATGCCCTTGACGATGAAGATCCCGGCGACCGCCACGGCGATCATATTGACGCGGTCGACCCGTTTATCGATGACGAATTCATTGGTGATTTCACGCAGGATCCAGGCACTGGCGGCCGTCATGCCGGCCACCACGAGCATCGACAGGATGGCGGCGGCGTAGCCGGCCCTGTGTTGCCGGAACGATTCCCGGAGCAGCCTTGCGACGAGGCGCTGGTTCTCCGTCGAGCGGAAGAAGCGAAACAACGGCTGATCCTTGATGCCGGGATGGCGAAGGCGGCTTATAGAGGGAGATGCCGCCGGAGGGAACCTTTCGCCGCCATGGAAAGAAACCGCTGCGGCGGGGTGTCTTTTGAGACACGATGCGGCAGTGATTCTTCAAGCAGGATGATGACAGATGGATTTCGATCTTATTGTGCGCGGCGGCACGCTTCCGGATGGCGGCATCGCCGACATCGGCATCAGCGGCGAGACGATCGCCGCGATCGAGCCGAAGCTCGACGGTTCCGCGCGGACCGAGGTCGACGCCCATGGCAATCTGGTGTCACCGCCCTTCGTCGATCCGCATTTCCACATGGACGCGACGCTCTCCTACGGCCTTCCGCGTATCAACGCGTCGGGCACGCTGCTCGAAGGCATAGCGCTATGGGGCGAACTGAAGCCGCTCCTGACGCACGAGGCCGTGCGTGACCGGGCGCTCGCCTATTGCGACTGGGCGGTGTCGATGGGGCTGCTCGCCATCCGCACCCATGTCGACGTCTGCGACGACCGGCTGCTGGCCGTCGAGGCGCTGCTGGAGGTCAAGAAAATCGTCGCCCCCTATATCGATCTGCAATTGGTTGCCTTCCCTCAGGACGGCTTCTATCGCTCGCCGACCGCGCGAAAAAACACCATTCGCGCGCTGGACATTGGCGTCGACATCGTCGGCGGCATTCCGCATTTCGAGCGCACCATGGCCGACGGCACACGCTCGGTTACCGAACTGTGCGAGATCGCGGCAAAACGCGGGCTCATGGTCGACCTGCATTGCGACGAGACCGACGACCCGCTGTCGCGCCACATCGAACATCTCGCCTATGAAGCGCAGCGCCTCGGCCTGCAGGGCAGGGTGGCCGGTTCGCACCTCACCTCGATGCATTCGATGGACAATTACTACGTCTCGAAGCTTCTGCCGCTGATCGCCGAAGCCGGCGTTTCCGCGATCCCCAATCCGCTGATCAACATCATGCTGCAGGGCCGCCACGACACATTCCCGAAGCCGCGTGGCATGACGCGTGTCAAGGAGATGCTGGCGCTGGGCATCCGTGTCGGCTGGGGTCAGGATTGCGTGCTCGATCCCTGGTATTCGCTGGGCACCGCCGACATGCTCGACGTCGCCTTCATGGGCCTGCATGTAGCTCAGATGTCGAGCCCCGCCGACATGGCGCGCTGCTTCGACATGGTCACCAACGTCAATGCCGCGATTATGGGCCTCGACCATCTCGGCCTCGGCGTTGGCAAGCGCGCCAGCCTGGTGATCCTCGATGCCGGCAATCCGATAGAGGCTCTGCGCCTGCGCGCCGAGCGCATCTGCGTCATCGCCAGGGGCAAGGTCGTGGCGGAGCGGACGAGGCAGGATACCAGGCTTTCGATATCCGGCAGGCCGTCGCAGGTGAATCGCAGGCACATATCCACCTAGATGCAGCCGATTCCCGAAGCTGGTCTTACCTATTTCCCGATTTCTCCTCGTCAAAGCCGGCGCTTCCGTCTACGACGCGGCTCGGGCGAGGGAGGAATCGGGGCAGGCATGACGCAACCCGTGGCGCGGAATTCCACAATCAAGAATGTCCTCCTGGCCGGCATCCTGCTGATGCTGGCCGGCGACTTCCTGTTTGCGCTCAATGATGCGATGGGCAAGTGGCTGGTGGCCAGTTTCTCCGTCGGCCAGGTTGTGCTCATCCGCTCGATCGGCGCTTTCTTCGTGCTGGGTCCGATGATCGCCAACCAGGGCGCCGGCAGACTGTTCCAGCTGGAGCGGCCAGGGTTGCAGATCCTGCGCGTGGTGGCGACGACACTGGACACCGCCTTGTTCTACGCCGCCGTCGTCTACCTGCCGCTTGCCGATGTGATGAGCTTCTACATGGCCGGGCCGATCTATGTGGCGGCGCTGTCACATTTCCTGCTTGGCGAAAAGGTCGGCTGGCGCCGCTGGGTGGCGATCCTGCTCGGCTTCTGCGGTGTGGTCATCATGCTGAAACCGTCCTCTGCCGCGTTTTCGCTGTCATCGAGTTTCGCACTTGTCGGCAGCCTTGCCTTCGCCTTCGCCATCATCCTCAACCGACGCCTGCGCGGCACCAGCGACACCAATCTGGTGACATGGCAGACGATCGGCACGCTGGCGATTGGCGGCGCCCTCACCATCGGGGCCTGGAAGACGCCGTCTGCGCTTGATTTCGGCGCCATGCTGCTGCTCGGCATCGTTTCCTGCGGGGCGCATCTGATGATCACCAGGGCGCTGAAACTGGCGCCGGCCTCGACGCTGGCGCCGCTGCACTACACGCTGCTCTTGTGGGCGGTGGTGTTCGGGCTGGTGTTCTTCGGCGACGTCCCCGGTCCGCGCATCCTGATCGGCTCGGGCATCATCGTCCTGGCCGGCCTGTTCATCTTCCACCGCCAGAAGGTGGTAGACACCACGGTGCCGCCGGAGAACGTGCCGAAAGGTGTGAACTAGGGGCCAGATTTCTGGTGCCTAGCCCTTGCGTACCGCCGCCAGGTGCCGCGAAAATTCCTCTGTCTCCATCAGCGCCTTGCAGCGGGCGAAGCGGCCGTCGGCATAGGCGCGGAAATCGTCGACGGGATTTTCGTTGGCAAGCTGAATCAGCCCCCACAGCGTCCAGAGCAGATCGCACATCGCCTTGTAGATGACGATGCGGCCGCGCTCCGCCGGCCTCGCCTCGCCGCCGAAATAGGCGCGCATCAGCTCCTCGTCCTGGGCGGCGTCGAACTTGCCTTCCACGCTGAGGTCGCCGAGGTCCCAGAGCGGGTCGTTCATCCCCGAATATTCCCAGTCGACGATCCACATCCGCTCGCCCGTATCGAGGAAGTTCTCGCACAGCGGATCGCAATGGCAGGCGACGAGGGGCAAGGGGCGGACGGCCAAGGCCGAACGTACGCTCTCGGCCTCGCGCACCACGTCATGATAGCCGGCGGGCAGGGCGACATCCCTGGTCGACAGCACCTTGAGATAGTCGTCGATCATCGAAAACAGTTCGAAGCGGAAGGGGAACACCGCGCCGGACGCGTGCAGCTTGCGGAAGGCCTCGGCCGCTCGGGCCGGGCTGCCCTGCCGCTCCCTGAATTTCTCCGGCGACATCGTCTCGGCGCCGGCGATATAGCGCGTCACCATGAGGCCGCTGGCAGCGTCGGCATGCAGCACTTCGGGGCTGACCCCGGCTATTGCCGCCTCACGCGCGGCAATCGCCTCGTTGGCGCGGTTGATGTATTCCTCGGTGCCTTTGCCTGGAATACGCAGGCAGTAATCGCCGGCCTTGAAGACGAGGTTGGTCAAGCCGCCGAGCCGTTCCAGCGGCCCAGTATAGCCGGCCAGTACCGGAATGACGGCAAGTTTTGCCCGCGCCTCGTCTATCCCCATGCCTGCGTCCCCACGCGTTATTTCTCGGCTGCACGGTTCCACAATTTTCGCCGTTTGGCTATCATCGCGGCGAGACGAGGAATGGTGGGCACGTGGCGGACAGCAAACATCAAGGCGCGCTCGGCGAGGTCTACGCGGCCAAGCGCCCGGAAGAGGTGGCGGCACTGTACGACCGCTGGTCGCAAACCTACGACGCCGACATGTCGGCAGCCGGCTACCGCCACCCGACCATCTGCCTTGCTTTGCTCGCCCGCCATCTGCCGCGCGGGTCAGCCCCGCTGCTCGACGCCGGGGCCGGCACCGGGCTGATCGGCGAGTGGCTTGATATTGCCGGCTATCCCCAGGTCGAGGCGCTGGATATCTCGCAAGGCATGCTGGATCAGGCCGCGCGCAAGGGCGTCTATTCGGCGCTGCATTGCCTGGCGCTCGGCGGCGCCTTGCCATTTGCCGACAGCACCTATGCCGGCATCATCTCGGCCGGCGTCTTTACCTCCGGCCATGTCGGCGCCGAGGGACTGGACGAACTGATCCGCATCTGCCGGCCGGGTGGGGTGATCGTGCTGACGATCAAGAACACGTTGTGGGATCACGGTTTTGCCGCGCGCATCGCCGAACTTGAGGCACAAGGCCTGGTCACGCGGGTCGAGGAAACACGACCATATGTCTCAATGCCAGGCGAGGCCGATACCGTCCCCAGCCGTGGCCTCGCCTTGCGCGTGAGTTAAGCCTTCACGCGCTCCATTGCCGGGTCGTATAGCGGCTCAAGATGGATTTGAGCCGGCGTCCGCTCCATCGCCACCACAAGTTCATAGCTGCCCGAGGCGAGAAAATCATCGCTTGCTCCGTCAGCGTTGCGCACATAACCGTAGCCGATGTTCTTTCCCACCGTGTAGCCATAGCCGCCGCTGGTGAGATAGCCGACCGGCTGGCTATCGCGCAGGATGGTCTCGCGTCCGACGAGCACGATTTCCGGATCGTCGACCGTGAAGCCGGCAAAGCGCTTCTTCAGCGAGGCGCCGCCAATCTTCTCGAGTGCGCGCCGTCCGACGAAGTCGGTGTTCTTGCGCAGCTTGACCGCCCAGCCGAGCCCAGCTTCCAGCGGTGTGTCGTTGGGCGTGATGTCGAAGCCCCAGGCGCGATAGCCCTTTTCCAGCCGCAGCGATTCCAGCGCGCGGTAGCCGACCGGCCGGATCTCGTGCTTCCCGCCGGCCGCCATCAGCGCGTCGAAGACTTCGCCGGTAGCGGCGATCGGCACATGCAGTTCCCAGCCCAGTTCGCCGACATAGGTGACGCGCAGCGCCCGGACCGTGTGACCGGCTATCGTGATCTCGCGCACATGGCCGAACGGGAAGCCGGCATTCGACACATCCGCATCGGTGACCGCTGAAAGCACGTCGCGGGCGCGCGGTCCCATGAGCGACAGCGTGCCGAAATCCTCGGTGACATCGGCGAGCTGTGCATCGAGGCCGTGGCCAATATGGTCGCTGATCCACGAGGCATCATGGGTGCGGAAACCGGTGCCGGTGACGATATAGAATTTTTCCTCGGCCAGCCGCGACACGGTTAGGTCGGCCTCGATGCCGCCGCGCGTGTTGAGGAGTTGCGTGTAGGTCAGCCGGCCGACCGGCTTGCCGACATCGTTGGCGCAGATCCAGTCCAGGGCCCTCGCCGCGTCGGGCCCGCTCAGCTCGTACTTGGCGAAGGACGACTGGTCGAAGATACCGACATGCTCGCGCACGTGCCGATGTTCGTCGCCGACGGCGGCGAACCAGTTCTGCCGGCCCATCGAATAGATGTCCTTCGGCTCGACGCCCTCCGGCGCGAACCAGTTCGGCCGTTCCCAGCCGAGCTTGGAGCCGAACACGGCGCGATGGTCTTTCAGTCTGTCGTAGAGCGGGGAGACGATGCGCGGCCGGCCGCTGGTGTATTCCTCATGCGGGAAGCCGATCGCGTAATGCTTGCCATAGGCTTCCAGCGTACGTTCGCTCACCCATTGCCGGTCGCGGTGCAGGTTGGAAAAACGCCTGATGTCGACCACCCAAAGGTCGAGTGGCGCCTCGCCGTCGACCACCCATTGCGCCAGCACCCAGCCGGCCCCGCCGCCCGAGGCGATGCCGAAGGCGTTGAAGCCAGCGCCGACGAACATGTTGGGGCATTCGGGCGCCACACCGAGGATGAAATTGCCGTCCGGCGTGAAGCTTTCCGACCCGTTGATCATCTGCTTGACGCCAACGGTTTCCAGCGCCGGCACCCGCGCGATCGCCTGTGCCATGTGCTGCTCGAAATGATCGTAGTCGTCGTCGAACAGCCGGAACTCCCAATCATTGGGCACGTCGCCCCCGGGAAGATTGGTCGTCCAGGCCTGCGGGTTCGGCTCATAGCCGCCCATCACCAGCCCGCCGACCTCCTCCTTGAAATAGGTGCGCCGATCGGGGTCGCGCAGCGTCGGCGCGTCGGTTGCCAGCCCCGCGATTTTCTCGGTGATGATATACTGGTGCTTGACCGGCTGCAGCGGCACGTTGATGCCGGCCATCGCGCCGACTTGCCGCGCCCATTGCCCGGCGCAGTTCACCACCTTGTCGCAAGCGATGTCGCCTTGATTGGTCTTCACCGCCGTGATGCGGTCGCCCTTCATCTCGAAACCCGTGACGCGCACGTCTTCGTAGAGATTGGCGCCGTGCATGCGCGCGCCCTTGGCCAGCGACTGCGTGATGTCGGAAGGGCTCGCCTGGCCGTCGGTCGGCAGCCAGGAGGCGCCGACGAGATCGCCGGTCTCCATCAAGGGCCACATCGCCTTGACCTCCGCCGGAGACAGCAGCTGCATGTCCATGCCGAAGCTTTTCGCCGTCGTCGCCAGCCGTTTGTACTCGGTCCAGCGGTCGGCACTGGTGGCGAGCCTGAGGCACCCCGTCATCTTCCAGCCGGTGGCAAGACCGGTTTCGGCTTCCAGCTCCTTGTAGAGGTCGACCGAGTATTTCAGTACCCGCGTGATCGAGGCCGACGAGCGCAGCTGGCCGACCAGGCCGGCTGCATGCCAGGTCGAGCCCGAGGTCAGCTTGCCCTGTTCGAGCAGCACCACGTCGGCCTTGTGGTCACGCGCCAGATGATAGGCCGTCGAACAGCCGATGATGCCGCCGCCGATGACGACGATCTCGGCCTGGCTAGGCAAGGTCATGATTTCAGGATCCCGTATTTTATCCGGTAGTTTTCCAGCGCCGCGTCGAGCCGCGCCAGGTTTTCCTCGGTGTAGGCGACGTAATCGATCCCGGGGGCGTCGAGATAGAGCTCCGACACCATGCTCCACATCGCCTCGCGCAGCAGCGAGGCACATTGCATGGCGGCGTGCGAGCGGCGGATCGCCTCGTCCGGTTCCTTCATGAAATAGGCGGTCAGGAAGGTGAAGGATTCCTCGTCGCTCATGCCCGCGTTCGAGGCGACGCCGGCAAGGTCGAACATCGCCGTATTGAAGCCGGCATATTCGAAATCGATCAGCCAAAGCCTGCCGCCGTCGTCCAGAATGTTGGCCGGCAAAAGATCATTGTGGCCAAAGACGATCGGCAGCAATTTCTGGGCGCGCTCCAGTTCGTCGGCCAACGCCAGAAAGCGCGGCAGGTCACCGCGCTTGCGGCTGTTGCCCTCGTCGAGCGTGCGCGCATAGTCGCGGATGACGTGGAACACCCAGAACATGAAGCCGGCGCCGGAGATATGGTTGGGCATCTCGCGGTGAAAGCCGCGCATCAGCGTCGCGACGCGGCGGAGATTGGCGCGCACGTCCTCGGCCAGATAGGTTCTGGCCCCAAGAAACGCCGTCACCATGATCCCCGGTTCGGCATAACGGACCGCCGGTGCGAAGCCCGCCGCGTGAGCCGCCCGCGCGGTCATCACCTCCCGTTCGCGGAAGACATGGTGGAACGGATAATCCTGGCCGAAACGCACCACATGTTTGCCGGCCGCATCGGTGACCACATAATTGGCGTTGCTCAGGCCGCCGGGCAGCGGCGCGATCTCGATGGCGCCCGTCCAGCACGGCAGGGCGTGGATGCGGTCTTCGGCAATCACGGGATCATCCCTGGTTGGCAGGCCTGGTTTGCTGGGCTTCGGTATGGCGCCATGGGCCGCGCAACGGCGGCGTGGTGAAACGCAAACAATCTCGTCGGTGCGGGATGCCAGGATCGGTATCCCGCACCGCACCGACGAGCCCCTTGGCCAGGTTTATGAGCCCGGCATCCGCCCCCGCGGATCTGAAAATTCCTTGCGCCAGACACGTTACAGGCTGCCTGGGGTCAGTGAATTGCAGCTCTGCCAATTACCATCCCGCTGCAGTTCCGAACCCTGTTGAAGATGGATTTCACGCCGGGGTTGCTCTTCTGTCAATAAAAAGATGTGACTTTTTTTGGGTGTTTTGTCCGAAAGCATGGGCAATTTCTTTAAAAGCGCTAGGAATGCCTTAGAATCGGTCATTTTCGGGATGCCCATATGAACCACTCGAAACGACATGGCGAGATCTTGCGGCTGCTGCAGGAAGAGGGAACCGTCACTATCGCCAGCCTGGCCGACCGGTTGGGCGTTTCGCTCGAGACCGTACGCCGCGACGTCAAGCCGCTCACCGGCGACGGCTCGGTTCTGAAGATGCATGGCGCCGTCGGCCTGCCGTCGATGGTCGGCGAAGCGCCGTTCGAACGGCGCATGCGCGAGCATGCCGACGCCAAGCGAAGCATTGCCCGCGCGGTCGCGGCCACCATCCGCGACGGCGAATCGATCATGCTCGACACCGGCACCACGACCTCGTTCCTGGCGCGCGAACTGCTCGGCCACCGGCGCCTGACGGTCGTCACCAATTCGTCCGACATCGCCCGCACCCTGGCCACCATTAACGGCAACAAGGTCTATATGGCCGGCGGCGAGCTGCGCAGCGATTCAGGCGCCGCGTTCGGGACGTCGGCCATCGAGTTCGTCAGCCGCTTCTCGGTCAGCCACGCCATCATCTCCACCGGCGCCGTGGATGCGCTGACCGGTGTCATGGACTTTGATCTGGACGAGGCGGAATTCGCCCGCATGGTGCTGTCGCGGGGCCAGCGCTCGCTGGTCGTCACTGACCACACGAAGTTCGGCCGCCAGGGCCTGGTCCAGGTCTGCGGCTTCGACGGCTTTTCCGAACTCGCCACCGACCGCGCGCCGCCGCACGACATTGCCGCGGCACTGGCGCAAGCCGGGGCGCGCCTCAGCGTGGCCGGCGGAATTTAGCCGAAGACCAGCGACTGGTGGGCGCACACGCCCGCGAAGGTGCCGCCCGACACGGCGAAGGCGATGTTGTGCATCGCACGTGCCGCGTCACCGGCGGCATAGACGCCGGGAACCGTCGTTTGCTGCCGGTCATCGACTGATATCATCGGGCCGAGCAGGCCGTCCTTGAGGCCGCAGCCGAGTTGTTCGGCCAGCGGGCTCGCCATCGTGTTGCGTGGCGCGGTGAATATCGCCTTGACGCCAGCCTGCCGGCCATCGACGAGATGGACAACCAAGCCGCCGGAGCCATCATCGCTCAGTTCGTTGACCGTCGCGGGCTCGAACCTTACATTCCTGCTCTCAAGCGCATGCATCTCGTCGGCATCGGGCTTGATCAGTCCGTTGCCGAACAGCGTGACGTCGCCCCAATCGGAAATCAGTTGCGCCTGATGCATGGACATCGGGCCGGTCGCGAGCACGCCGAGCGGCCCGGTGGAAACCTCGTAGCCGTGGCAATAGGGGCAATGCAGCACGGTTCTGCCCCATTGCTCGGCAAGCCCGGGAACCTCCGGCAGGATGTCGCGCACGCCGGTTGCCAGCACCAGTCGTGCGGCGCCGAATGTCTCGCCGCCATCGGTGGTGATTTCGAAATCGCTGCTGCTGTTGGCAATGGCTTTGTCCGCCCGTGCGGTCACAAGCCTGGCCGTCGGGTAGGCAAGCAATTGCCGCCTTGCATCGTCCAGGATCGCTCCAGGCGTGCGTCCGTCCTGGCCGAGAAAGCCGTGCGAATGCGCGGCAAAGCGGTTGCGCGGCTGGCCGGCGTCGATCACCAGCACGGTGCGCCGCGCCCGCGCCGCCTGCATGGCGGCGGACAGGCCGGCGAAGCTGCCGCCGATAACGGCAAGATCATACTGCATGGCTGGAAACTCCAACGAGGTCGAAACGACGGCGAAAATCGGCTGTCAGGTCGGCCAGCGTGATGCGGCTGAGCTTCTCCGCCAGCAGCTTCTCGGCCGCGATGCGAAAATCGTCGAGCACGGCGATCACCGCTTGCTCGACGAGACAGCCCGGGCTTTCCGGCTCGGTGCTGAACGGCAGCAGCGTCTCGCCCAGGGCAAGGCTGATCTCGGCCAGTGAAATGTTCTCGGGCGCGCGCCCGAGCAGCCAGCCGCCGCCATGTCCGCGTGACGAGGTGACGATGCCGGCGTCGCGCAAGCCTGCGATGGTCCGGCGCACCACCACCGGATTGGTATGGATGAAGGTGGCAAGCTGCTCGGAGGTCAGAGCCTGCTCGGGCTTCTCGGCCATGTGAACGAGGATGTGCAGAGTGGAGGACAGTCGGCTATTGCGCTTCATGTAACTTAGTTAGTTACGATTTATCGCAATGTCAAACGCACCAGCGGCCTTGCGAGGTTGGCGGCAAGGCTAAACGGGTAAAGCGCGAAAACTCATCCTGAAGCAGGCGCCGCTGGGCTTGCCATCGAGGATATCGATGCGGCCGCCATGGAGATACATGATTTCCTGCACGAGATTGAGGCCGAGGCCGGCGCCATGATCCTGCGGGCGCAGCCGATAGAAGGGCTCGAAGATGCGCTCCCGCTCGCCCGGCGGGACGCCGTCGCCTTCGTCCCGGACCTCGATGATGGCGGGCGTTGCGACGCCGACGGTGATCTTGCCAGCGCGGCCGCCATGCTCGATGGCGTTCTGGACGATGTTGGTCACCGCGCGCTCGATGGCGGTGCGGTCTCCGGTGGCGAAAATCGTGTCCCGTTCCGGCTCGAACGACATTTCGTAACCGGCAGAAAACGCCATCGGCGCGAGGTCGACGATAACGCCGCGCGCGGTCGCCACGAGATCGACCGCTTCGAACGGCGACGTCTGCCGGTCGAGGCGCTGCAGGTCGAGCAACTGGTCGGTCAGCGTCGAAAGCCTGGCCGCGTCCTGCAGCAGCCGTGCCCGCTCCGGTGTCGCCGGCAGCGAGGCGAGGCGCGTATTGAGGATGGCGACCGGTGTCCTGAGTTCATGGGCGGCGTCGGTGAGGAAGCGCTTGTGGCGCTCATAGCCCTTGTCCAGGCGCGCAAGGGCGGCATTCACGGCCTTGACCAGCGGCGTCACTTCCGCCGGCACGTCCTTGAGCGGCAACTGCACGCCGCGCTGGTCGATGTCGATGCGCTCAGCCTCGGCCGCCGCATGGCCAAGGCCCGACAGAGCGCCACGCACCACCCATGGCGTCGCGAACAGCGTGGCCAGCGCCATCAGCCCGGCGAGCGGCAATATGCCCTGCAGGAAGAATTGCGGCGCCTGGCCGAGCAGACGCAGCAGCGAAAGCCCGCCCTTGGTGCCGCTGAAAATCTGGACGTTGCCGGCCATCGTGTCGGTCCAGCGGATCTTTCCCTCCGGCGGCGCGGCTTGTCCGATTGCATGGCCGATACGGGCGTCGCTGATCGTGTCCAGCAGTCCGCTGAAAGGCTGGAAGATGGGCGGCACGGTCCCCTCCTGCAGCTTTTGCCCCTGCTTGTCTCGAATGATGAACCAGAGGTCGGGAACACCCGACCGCAGCTTCGTCAGGTCCGAGGTCTCGCGCAGAACCAACTTGCCGCCGGCATCGCGTGTCACCGCATCCGCCAGCACGTCCATCGTGCCGTCCTCGTAATCGTGCGGGATAAGGCCGGTGGCCAGCATGGCGCCGAGAATGCCGACGATGATCAGGGTCAGCATGGCGCATTGCAGCAAGGCGATGCGCAGCACCAAGCTCCATTTCAGCGAATGCGGGCGCTTGAGGCTCATCGCTTGGCGCTCATGTCGTCTCGCGCAGGAGATAGCCGACGCCGCGAATGCCGTTGATCGTCACCCCGGCATTGGCATCGGCGAGCTTGCGGCGCAGGCGCGAGACGTGCGTGTCGAGCGCGTTGGACTGGATCTCGTCGTCGAGACCGAACACCGCCTCCATCAGCGCCTCGCGCTGCACCATGCGGCCGGTGCGGCGCATCAGAGCCTCCAGCACAAGGAGTTCGCGGCGCGGCAGGCTGAGCGGTTCGGCGCGGATAGAGGCTTCGCGATGTCCGACGTCGAGCACCAGATCGCCGGCGCGGATGAACTGCGACTGCAGCGGCGCCGGGCGCCTGAGCAGCGCGCGCAACCGGGCAAGCAGTTCCTCGAACGCGAATGGCTTTGCCAGATAATCGTCCGCGCCCATGTCCAGCCCATCGACCTTGTCCGACGTGTCGCCTCTCGCCGTCAGCACCAGCACGGGCGAGGTGTTCCTGGCCGAACGCAGTCTCGGCACCAGCGACAGCCCGTCGCCATCCGGCAACTGGCGGTCGAGCAGGATGGCGTCGTAGCTGTCGACGGCAACGAACCCCTCCGCCTCCAGCAATGTGCCGGCGTGATCGACCACCATATCGTGGCGCTTCAGCGCGGCACGCAGGGCCGAAACCATCTCGGGTTCGTCTTCGACCAGCAAGATACGCATCGACAATCCCTCAGAACATTGCGCCGGGCGCTACCGCGCCAACATTGCGTGAACATGGCAAAGCCGAAGGACTGCGGTCGACAGGCACTTTCTTAGCCTCAGCGAGATTGCGCAATGTCTATGCAACCCAGTCGCGGCAAACAACGCCGGGTCGGCACGAATCGCTCGCGCCGACGTGAAGGCGTCAGGCCCGAATATGCAACAGGTCGGGCCTGACGCTCGAAACCAAATGGCGCTGAAACGAAACCACGTGGCCACACCAAACTGGTTGGCGTGATGTTGTCCGGGATCGAGGTTACCATGCCCGCAAATGATGCTCTGTCTTTTCTCATGGCGTGGACCGTCGCGCCGTTCAGGGTCGGTTCCGTCACGCCGTCCAGCTCCAGCCTGGCGGCATTGATGACCCGTGACATTGGACCCGAGACTGGCCCCGTGCTGGAACTCGGTCCGGGAACCGGGCCGTTCACGAGGGCGCTGCTGTCGCGCGGGGTGAAGGAGGAAGATTTGACGCTGATCGAATCCGATCCGGATTTCGCCGCACTGCTCATGCGTCGCTTTCCTGCTGCCCGGATTTTCGAAATGGACGCCGTCGGTCTGCGCCATCTCTCGCTCTTCCCCCCGGCCTGCGATTGGCACCGCCGTCAGCGGCTTGCCTTTCCGGCTGATTTCGCCGCGCAGGACATTTGCCATTCTCGAAGGTGTTTTCGCAACCTTCGCCCCGGCGGAGCGCTCTACCAGTTCACGCTCGGACGGCGCTGCCCATTCGACCAGTCGCTGCTCGACAGGCTCGATCTCGGGGTTACGCGGGTTGGCCATACCTTTCGCAACTTCCCGCCGGCGACGGTCTATCGCATCGCCAGGCTCAACACGTCAGGAACCTACGACTGGCGCTTCGCATGACGGGACCATTGTCGGCCATTCTCGGCTTCGGCCTGTTCGGCGTCTTCTGCCTCGCCTTTACCGAGAAGATTCTGCCGATCCCGCCCTCGCATGTGCTGCTGCTGTTCCTCGGCATGACGGCGGCGCCTGACGATGGGACGCTGGCAATTCTGCTTGGCGTGACCACGCTGGCCTCAACGACAGGCTGTCTCGTCTGGTACACTGTCGGCCGCCGGATCGGAATCGATCGCGCCGACAGGCTGGTCGAGCGGTTCGGCAGATATGTCTTCTTGCGCCCCGAGACCTACCGCAAGCTTGGCCAGGCCTATCGCCGCAACCATGTCAGGGTTTCCCTGCTGGCGCAGTTCATTCCGACGGTGCGCAACTATTTGCCGATCGCGGCCGGCGCGCTCTGCCTGCCAGCCTTACCTTTCGTGGTCGCGACGGTAGCCGGAGCCACGCTCTGGAATGCCGGATTTCTGCTTACAGGCTATGCGCTGCATGGCAGCGGCCAAAGCCCGCTCGCCGTCGGCTTTCGCATCATCGCTATTGTCCTGGCGCTGGAAACGGCATTCATGCTTGCCTTGCGCTACGGCCCGGCATGCTGGCGGCGCATCCGGCCGATGCCGGGCTGAGCCAGGGCCACGCATCCAGCCATGGGATAAGCGTCGCCATCGGCTTTTCTTCGCGGTTGCGGCGGTGTTTAGTCCGGCCATGGCCTTCACCATCCGGCAGTTGCAGTTCTTCATCGCCGTCGCCGAGCAAGGCACGGTATCGCGCGCGGCGCAAAACCTCTCCATCTCGCAATCGTCGGTCACCGAGGCGATCAAGGAACTTGAAAGCGATCTTGGCGTCGAACTGTTCGAGCGCCATCCGCGCGGCCTCAACATCACCCACAAGGGTCACCAGTTCCTGCGCCACGCGACAAAGATTCTCGCCGATGTGTCCGACGCCCGCCGTTCTTTTTCCGGCGAGCAGGCCGTGGCGGGCGGGCGGCTGCAACTGGGCGTCACCTCGCTGGTCGCCGGCTATGTGCTGTCGGACCTGCTTTCACGCTACCGCCGCGCCTATCCCGGCGTCGAGGTCTCGGCCATCGAGGACAATGGCGACTACCTCGAACATCTCCTGATCGGCGGCAAGCTGGACATTGCCGTCATGGTCACCTCCAATTTGCGCGACCGCACTGCACTGCAATCGGAAATCCTCGAAGTCTCGGCTTACCGGCTGTGGCTGCCGCTCGGCCATCCTCTGGCTGGCGCCGACATTATCGGCATCGGCGATATCGCCTCCGAACCGCTGATCATGCTGACCGTTGACGAGATCGAGGAAAACACCGGCAAGCTGCTGACGGCGATCGGCGCCAGGCCGCATGTCGCCTTCCGCACCCGTTCCGTGGAGGCCGTGCGCAGCCTCGTCGCCACCGGGGCTGGCGTGGCGCTGCTGCCTGACCTCGTCTACCGACCCTGGTCGCTGGAGGGCGACCGCATCGAATCGCGCGACATTTCCGGTTCCTTGCCGGTGGTGCAGGTTGGCATGGTCTGGCGGCGGGGATCTGGCTTGGCCGCCGCGGCGCGCGATTTTGTGGGACTTGCCCAGTCGCAGCGGACGGTGCGCCGCTAGTGTGGTCTGCTCCCGGCGACGCCGCCAGTCTTGCGCTTGCGCTTTGTGGCGGGAACCGGCTCCGCTTTGAAAGGCCCGAGCGGAGCAACCTCGAAGCGGCCGGCGCCGGCAAGCCTGACGGCGCGGCGAAACGTCGGACACTCCATCGGCCGAGCGGCGGGGCATCGGGCGGCGTGACGCAAAGCCTCCCGGATCGCGGTCAGGCGCTGGATGGTGTGGTCCAGTTCGTTGGCCTTCGCATCCAGGCGCGCCCGATCCATTTTCGGCAGGCCGTCGGGCGTCAGCATCGCGGAAATCTCGTCCAGTGCGAATCCGCCGGCGCGTCCAAGCCCAATCAAGGCGAGCCGTTCCAGGACAGCCGGATCGAACAAGCGGCGCAGGCCGCGACGGCCGATCGAAGCAATTAGGCCCTTCTCCTCGTAGTAACGAAGTGTCGATGCGGGTACGCCGGTGCGGCGCGACACTTCGGCAATGTCCATATCTTTCATGCTTGACCTCAAGTCGGCTTGAACTCGTAAAGTGATGGCGACGATTGGTGAGAGCAACAGAAAAGTGAGGTCCGTTATGTCGCGATCCGCACAGCCAAACACACGGCAAGCCGCGCTCTGGAACGACGCCAGCGGAAAGGCCTGGGTCGAAATGCAGCCGATCCTTGACGAGATTCTGGCGCCGTTGGAGCGGCTGGTAGTCGATGCCGGCTATCCCCGGGAAGGGGGCAACGTCCTGGACATCGGCTGCGGCGCCGGGGCGACAACTCTGGCGATGGCGCGCCGCGTCGGCAACAACGGACGTTGTGTTGGGCTGGACATTTCGCAGCCGCTTGTCGCTCTGGCGACAGAACGCACGCAGGCGGAAGAGGTGGCAAACGCAAGTTTTGAAGTGGGCGATGCCCAGACGTATGCGTTCGAATCAGGTCGCTTCGACGCTGTTGTCTCGCGCTTTGGTATCATGTTCTTCGATGATCCCGTGGCCGCGTTCTCCAACATAAGACAGGCAGCGAGGCGCGGTGGCAAACTCGCCTTTGTTGCCTGGCGCAGTCCGGCGGAGAATGATTTCATGACGACCGCCGCGCGAGCGGCTGCGCCTTTCCTGCCGACCGCACCCGCGCCAGACCCCGATGCGCCGG
The DNA here is from genome assembly GCF_020165375.1 of Mesorhizobium sp. BR1-1-4. Lineage (NCBI taxonomy): Bacteria > Pseudomonadati > Pseudomonadota > Alphaproteobacteria > Hyphomicrobiales > Phyllobacteriaceae > Mesorhizobium > Mesorhizobium sp. BR1-1-4. Next base: position 232,592 of record NZ_JAIUIB010000003.1, read on the forward strand.
GGCAGTTTGCCTTTGCCGACGGCGCCAAGGTGAAGCGGATACTTGAAGCGAGCGGCTGGTCGTCAATCGACGTCAGACAGGCGAACTTACCATGTAAGATCGCCGAAGGGGATCTGATGATGTATGCCACCCGGCTAGGGCCGCTCGCCGCCGCGCTGCGCGAGGTCGACCAGGCGACGGCCGAAAAAATTATCACGGTGTTGCCTGCTGCCTTCGCCCCTTTCGTAAAGGATGGTCAGGCTCGTTTCAACGCCGCCTGCTGGCTGGTGACGGCGCTGGCCTGAGGGAGTATATCGGAAAAACCGATATCGGCCTTCTGATAAATGAATTTGCGAAACCGGGATTTTCAAAGCACCTTCCGTTGGAGGGACCAAAGCTGCCATTAGAGTGGCGTCAAGTCCAACGGAAGAGCTGACAAGTTTTTCAGTCCGCGCGTGATCTGGCGACAACCGGAGCGGTTTCAGGATCACGGGCCAAAATGGGAGATCGATATGCATTTATTCCTGAAGTCGTGCACTGCCTTGACGGTCGCGCTGACCTTCTCCGGTCAGGCCATCGCCCAGGTGAAGGAACTCGGCAAGGGCGAAGGTCAGGTCAACATCGTCGCCTGGCCGGGCTACATCGAGCGCGGCGAGACCGACAAGGGCTATGACTGGGTGAGCGCCTTCGAGAAGGAGAGCGGTTGCAAGGTCAACGTCAAGACCGCCAACACCTCGGATGAAATGGTCTCGCTGATGAACGAGGGCGGCTTCGACCTCGTCACGGCTTCGGGCGATGCCTCGCTGCGGCTCGTCGCCGGCAAGCGCGTGCAGCCGATCAACACCGATCTCATCCCGAGTTGGAAGACGGTGGACGACCGGCTGAAGGACGCGCCCTGGTTCACCGTCGACAAGGTGCATTACGGCGTCCCCTATCAGTGGGGTCCCAACATCCTGATGTACAACACCGAAGTCTTCAAGGAAGCACCGAAGAGCTGGAACGTCGTCTTCGAGGAGATGAAGCTGCCGGATGGCAAGTCCAACAAAGGCCGCGTCCAGGCCTATGACGGACCGATCCATATAGCGGATGCCGCCAATTATTTGATGTTCCACAAGCCGGAACTCGGCATCAAGGATCCCTACGAATTGAACGAGGACCAGTACAAGGCGGCGCTCGAATTGCTGCGCGTCCAGCGCACGCTGGTTGGCCGCTACTGGCACGACGCCGCCATCCAGGTCGACGATTTCCAGAACGAAGGCGTCGTTGCATCAGGCTCGTGGCCGTACCAGGTCAACACGCTGGTCGCCGCCAAGAAGCCGGTCGCCTCGACCGTGCCGGAAGAAGGTGTCACCGGCTGGGCCGACACCACCATGATGGAGGCCGACGCGGCACACCCGAACTGCGCCTATATGTGGCTCGAGCATTCGCTGGCGCCGAAGGTGCAGGGCGATGTCTCCGCCTGGTTCGGCTCGCTGCCGGTCGTGCCGGCCGCCTGCAAGGGCAACGAGCTGCTCGGCGAGGAAGGCTGCAAGACCAACGGCTACGACAATTTCGACAAGATCAAGTTCTGGAAGACGCCGGTTTCCAAATGCGCCACCCAGAACGACCAGTGCGTGCCCTATTATCGCTGGGTGTCGGACTATATCGGCGTCATCGGCGGACGGTAATCGCGCTTTGCTGAGAGCTTGGCGCTGCCCCTCATTGTCCTGCCGGACATTTCTCCCCGTATAGAGGCGGGGAGAAAGACGCTGTTATCAATGGTTTCGCCAGCTACCAACGTTGCAGAATAAGCGCCAATATCGCGACCAGCTTCCTTCTCCTCGTCACTATACGGGGAGAAGGTGCCGGCAGGCGAACGAGGGGCGGCGCGATCGCCTGAAAATTTGATGAGCCTGAAAGATCAGGACACCCCATGACATCAGCCGTTTCCTTTCAAAAAGCCTCGCGCCATTTCGGCAGCGTTCGCGCTGTCGACGCTGTCGATCTCGACATCGCGCCCGGCGAATTCTTCGCCATGCTCGGGCCGTCCGGTTCGGGCAAGACCACGTGCCTGCGTCTCATCGCCGGCTTCGAGCAGCCGACGGCGGGTTCGATCTCGATCTTCGGCGAGCGGGCCGAGGGCGTGCCGCCCTACCGCCGCAACGTCAATACCGTGTTCCAGGACTACGCGCTGTTCCCGCATCTCAACGTGCTCGACAACGTCGCCTACGGGCTGATGGTCAAGCGTGTCGGCAAGGCCGAGCGGCACAAGGCGGCGGAAGAAGCGCTGTCGCTGGTGCGGCTGCCTGGCTATGGCGCGCGCCGGCCCGGCCAGCTTTCCGGGGGCCAGCGCCAGCGTGTCGCGCTCGCCCGTGCCCTGGTCAACCAGCCCAAGGTGCTGCTGCTCGACGAGCCGCTCGGCGCGCTCGACCTCAAGCTGCGCGAAAACATGCAGGAAGAGCTGAAATCGCTGCAGAAGGCGCTCGGCATCACCTTCGTCTTCGTCACTCACGATCAGGGCGAGGCGCTGTCGATGGCCGATCGCGTCGCCGTCTTCAACGATGGCAGGATCATGCAGATCGGCACGCCCGAGGATATTTATCAGCGGCCGAGCACGCGTTTCGTCGCCGATTTCGTCGGCTCCTCCAACGTGCTGCCGCCGGATTTCGTCCAGCGTTATTCCGGCCAGCACCGCTGGGGCAGCCTGCGCCCTGAATCCATTCGTGTCGGCCGCGCGGCGAGCGGCGAAGGCGTCGCCGCGCGCCTCGTCTCGACCAACTATCTCGGCGCCACGACAAGGCTGGCGCTCGATGCCGACGGGTTGAAACTGCACGCCGTGGTGCCTGCGGGAACGCCCCTGCCGGCGGAAGGTGAGGCGGTCATGCTCACCTTCAACCGCGAGCATCTGCACCTGATGGACGAGCCGGTATGAGCCTCGACGCTACCATGCCGCGTGCCACGGCGCCCGCCATCCTGCCCGGCAGCGGCGGAATGCGCGGGGCGCTGTCCGATCTCTTCTGGCGCCGACCCCAACTGTTGCTGCTGTTGATGCTCCTGCCGCCGGTGCTGTGGCTCGGCATCGTCTATATCGGCTCGCTGTTCGCGCTGCTGGCCCAGAGTTTTTTCTCGATCGACGAATTCTCGGGCCTCATCAATCGCCAATTCACGCTGAAGACCTATGGCGACCTGCTCCAGGCGGCCAATCTCGACATCATCTTGCGCACGGTGACGATGGCCGCATTGGTCACGCTTGCCTCCGCCATCGTCGCTTTCCCGATCGCCTACTATGCGGCGCGCTATGCGCGCGGCCGCTGGAAGGCGCTGTTCTATCTCGGCGTCATGCTGCCGCTGTGGTCGAGCTACCTGGTCAAGATCTATGCCTGGAAGCTGATCCTGGCCAAGGAAGGTATTTTAACCTGGCTGCTCGCCAAGCTGCATTTGTTGTGGCTGCTCGACGCCTGGCTGTCACTGCCGGTCGTCGGCGGCAATTCGCTGTCGGTGTCGTTCACCGGCACTTTCATCGTGTTCGTCTATGTCTGGCTGCCGTTCATGATCCTCCCCGTTCAGGCAGCCCTCGAGCGGGTGCCTGGCAATCTGGTCGAGGCCTCGTCCGATCTCGGTGCTTCGCCGGGGCAGACATTCCGCAACGTCTTGTTCCCGCTGGCGCTGCCCGGCATCGTCGCCGGTTCGATCTTCACCTTCTCGCTGACATTGGGCGACTACATCATCCCGCAGATCATCGGCACCTCGCGCCTCTTCATCGGCCAGGCCGTCTACTCGCAGCAAGGCACCGCCGGCAACATACCGCTCGCCGCCGCCTTCACCGTGGTGCCCATCGTCATCATGGGCTTCTATCTCTGGGGCGCCAAGCGAATGGGGGCTTTCGATGCGCTCTGACCGTGGTCAATCCGCTCCCCTCGGCCTGAAGATCGCCGCCGCCTGCGGGTTGCTGTTCCTGCATCTGCCGATCCTGCTGATCTTCGTCTATGCTTTCACGACGGAAGAGAAGAGCTTCGTCTGGCCACCGCCGGGGCTGACCACGCAATGGTTCGCCGTCACCTGGAACCGGCCCGATGTCTGGGAAGCGCTGTCGCTGTCGGTGCGCGTCGCCGCCATTTCGACCGCGATCGCGCTGCTGCTCGGCACGCTCTGCGCCGCAGCTGTGTCACGGACGAAATTCTTCGGCCGCGAGACCATCTCGCTGCTGGTCATCCTGCCCATCGCGCTGCCCGGGATCATCACCGGCATCGCGCTGCGCTCGGCCTTTTCGCTGGCCGAAATCCCGTTCTCGTTCTGGACGATCGTGCTCGGCCACGCCACTTTCTGCGTGGTCGTCGTCTACAACAACGCGGTCGCTCGTTTCCGCCGCACCTCCGGTTCGATGATCGAGGCCTCGATGGATCTCGGCGCCGATGGATTCCAGACCTTTCGCCATGTCCTGCTGCCCAACATCGCCACCGCACTGCTCGCAGGCGGCATGCTGGCCTTCGCCCTCTCGTTCGATGAGGTCATCGTCACCACCTTCACCGCCGGCCAGCAGCAGACCGTGCCGATCTGGATGCTGGAGGAACTGATCCGCCCGCGCCAGCGCCCGGTCACCAATGTCGTGGCCATGGTGGTCGTGCTGGTGACGCTGCTGCCGATCCTGTTTGCCTATTACTTGACCCGCGACGGCGACCAGATCGCCGGTTCGGGCAAATGAAAGTAGTGAGTAGTGAGTAGTGAGCAGTGAGTAGATTTGGTCCGCTCTTTAACTACTCACTACTCACTACTCACTAATTACCCCATTCGCTTCTGCCCAAGGAGACACCATGGACACCCAGATGCTGATCGGCTCGAAATTCGAGAAGGGCACCGAGACCGAGGAGCCGATCCTCAATCCGAAGACCGGGGCGACCATCCTCAATCTGCCCGAGGCCAGCCAGGCACAGATCGAGGCGGCGGTGAGCGCCGCCGAAAAGGCGTTCGCCTTGTGGTCGCGCACCACGCCGGCACAGCGCTCCGGCTACCTCCTGAAGATCGCCGACCGCATCGAGACCGAGGCGCAGGAGTTCGCGATGCTGGAGGCGTTGAATTGCGGCAAGCCGATCAATGCGGTGCTCAATGACGAAATCCCGGCCATCGTCGACTGCTACCGCTTCTTCGCCGGGGCGGTGCGCTCTATGCCAGGTGTGGTCGCGGGCGAATACCTGCCCGGCCACACTTCGATGGTCCGGCGCGACCCGATCGGCATCGTCGCCTCGATCGCGCCCTGGAACTATCCGCTGATGATGATGGCCTGGAAGCTGGCGCCGGCAATCGCCGGCGGCAACACGGTGGTTTTCAAGCCGTCGGAGCAGACGCCGTTGACGGCGCTGAAGCTGGCGACGATCCTGGCCGATGTCCTGCCCGAGGGCGTCGTCAATGTCGTGCTTGGCCGCGGCGACAGCGTCGGCAACACGCTGATCAACCACCCCAAGGTCAACATGATCTCGATCACCGGCGACGTCGCCACAGGCAAGAAGGTGCTGCAGGCCGCCGCCAAATCGGTCAAGCGCACGCATCTGGAACTCGGCGGCAAAGCGCCGGTCATCGTTTTCGACGACGCCGACCTTGGCGCCGTCGTCAAAGGCCTGCGCGCCTTCGGCTACTACAATGCCGGCCAGGACTGCACCGCCGCCTGCCGCATCTATGCCGGCAAGAAGATCTACGACAAGCTTGTCGCCGATCTCTCCACCGCCGTCTCGACCATCAAATACAATCTATCAGACGACGCCGAGAACGAAATCGGGCCGCTGATCTCGCGGCGCCAGCGCGACCGCGTCTCGAGCTTCGTGGAACGTGCTTCGGAGCTGAAGCACATCGAGATCACCACCGGCGGCAAGCCGGGCGAGGGCACCGGCTTCTACTACCAGCCGACCGTCGTCGCCGGCGCGCTGCAGGAGGATGAGATCGTGCGCCGCGAAGTGTTCGGCCCCGTTGTCTCGATAACCCGTTTCACGGAAGTGGACGAAGCGGTGAACTGGGCCAACGACAGCGATTACGGCCTTGCGTCATCCGTGTGGACAAAGGACGTCTCGCGCGCCATGGCGACCGCCTCGCGGCTGCAATATGGCTGCACCTGGATCAACACCCATTTCATGCTGACCAACGAGATGCCGCATGGCGGCCTGAAACAATCCGGCTACGGCAAGGACATGTCGCTCTATGCGCTGGAGGATTATACCGCCGTGCGCCATGTGATGGTTGCGCATGGGTGAGAAGCGGTCGCCGCTGGCGATCAATCGACAACGATTTGTCGATCGAAGCGACGAACGCCCGGAGCCATTAGCGAAGGGCCGGGCGCCGGATGAGGGGCAGCGCAAGCTTCTGCGATGCCGGCGCTGCCCCTCATCTGCCTGCGGCATCTCCTCCCGTGAACGGGAGAAGAACTCCAGCCGCTACTCCACGATGCGATAGATGTTCCACAGGCTGGTGCCCGACACGACATAGGGCTCCATCTCCTTGCCCCATTTGGCGTGCGCGTCGATCTTGCCGATCTTGGCGAACATCGCCTCCAACTGGGCCAGGCTTTCGACCTGGTGATGCGACTCGACCGTCGCTTCACGGGCGCCGATCGATCCGGTCATGATCTGGAATTTGAGCTCGGTGAGGCCGACCTGCGAGCCGATCTCGCGTTCCCATTTCCGCATCAGCTCGAGCACCGTCTGCTTGTGCCCGAACTTGGCATCGATCTGCCATCTGGCGCTGAACATGTTGGTTCTCCTCCATCACTTGCGGCTCAGGCCGCGGGTTGATCTACTCGTCCCAGGCCTGCACGACGGTTTGGCGCGCGATCAGGCCGTTCTTCAGCTCCAGCATCGCCGCGCAGAACACCTTGGTGCCGTCCGGGTAGGCGCATGCCTGGGTGAATGCCAGGCTGTCGCCGTGGGCGATGGTGGTGTCGACCTTGTGGGTCATCGCCCGGCTGCAGATGTCGTCCCAGAACGTCGTGATCGCCGCGCGCCCGCGGATTTCGCGCGGCTTGCTCGGCGGATTGTTGCGGTCGATCACCCGCACCAGCGCATCATCGGCATAGAAGCTCGACAGCATCTTGCCGTCACGGCCTTCGATCGCTTTCTTGATCGCCGCGCCATCCACGGCTTGGGTCTTGGTCAGCATTTTATCCTCCCTATGCCCGTCTTCAAGATCGGGCGTTTGACGTTTGAGGTGTCGCCCGGCGCTCGCCGACGGGCGGTGTCTTTCACTGTGACTTGGCCTTAACTGCCGCAAACACGCCGTCGGTCTGCTTCTTGAAGGTGGCCAGATCGACCTGGCTGCCGTTGAGGATCGTCGACCAGTGGCGCACGATCGCGGCCATCGCGATCGTCTCCTTGATCTCTTCGTCCGATGCGCCGTTGAGCTTGGCCGCCTCGGTGTGGAAATAGATGCAATACTGGCACGGGATCTGCGACGCGACCGCCAGCCCCATCAGCTCCTTGGTCTTGCCGTCGAGCGCGGTCTTGGGATTGAGCTGGACGCCCTTGATCTCGGCCCAGGCGCCGGCGATGGCGACGTCAGGCAGTGTCTTGAACATATCCGGCACCGAGCCGAGCGTCGCCTCGATGTCCTTGTAGGCTGTCGCCGCCGACGCATCCTCGGCTTTCGCCGGAGTGATCGTGAACAGCGCGCCAATGCCCGCCGCGATCACGAGTGACCTGACATTCAGTTTTGACTTGGGCATTTCATCCTCCGTTCGCAGCGCCTTTCCGGCGATATCCGCCTTGGCCTGCATGGGGGAATTGATAGCGCCTATGGCAGTGTGCCTGCTTCGCCCGAAAGCGCCATGGCTCTCATGGCCCGTCCGGGCCAGTCTGCCTGGCGGAAAATGCCGCCGCGGCCGCTCGCGACGGCAGGTCGAGCTTCAGCAGTATGTTGGCGACGTGGCGCTTGACCGTGTGCTCGCTCAGCCTGAGTTCGGCGGCGATTGCCGCATTGCTCTTGCCGTCGGCGATCAAATTCACGACTTCGCTCTCGCGCGCGGTCAGGCAAGCCGGTTCGGCCGCTTTGGTCTTGGGCCGGCAGGCCGGCTCCAGGTGCTGTTCGGACATCGCAAGCACAAACGCCAGCGGCTCGTCCAGCTCGTCGATGCCCACACGCCCGCGATCGACGAAATGAAGCCCCGAGCCGACGGCCAGATCGGCGACCAGCCTCGACGCCAATATCTCGCCGCGCCCGGCGTGAGCGGCGAGTTGCATCGTCACGCGGCCCGTCAATCCTGCGGGAGGGCCGCGCGACTCGATCTCGCCGACATGCGCCCCTTGCGCGCTTGCTACCCCGATTTGCTGCGCCGCGTCCCGCAACGCCGCCGCGCAACGCAAGGCACGCCCGGGGCCGTCGAAGCGTGAAATCATCATCTCGGAGTGCATATCCGCGCAGCGGCCCCCATGGCGGGTCACAAGGGTCCGCCATGTCTCATGGAAATGCTGGCTGCGTTCGCTCCACATCCGGTCTCCGAGGCGGGCCGTGTCGTAGATCCGAGTCACGAGAAGCGCAGCCAGAACGCGTTCGGCTTCCACCACGGCGCGCTCGCCGGTCAGGAACTCCTCGATCAGGTCGGCGACCCGGTCGACATCACCGGTCCAGATCGGGTGGTCGCGTCCAGGGATTTCGACCAGCCGCGCGTTGGGAATTTTCCTGGCCAGAAAGCGGCTGGCGTCGGGGTCGACCCGCACATCGTTGCGGCGATGGATCAGCAGCGTCGGCGCGCCGATTGCCGCCAGGATGCCGCGCACATCGATCCCCGCGTTCATCCGCGCCAGCGTCGCCGCCGCGGTAGGGCTCGCCGACAGCCGCTCGAAGCGCGCCCACCAGGTTGAAAAGCGGGTATCGTCGACCCTGCCCGGTGCGAAATTGGGCAAGGTGGCGCCTGTGCCCCAGGCCGTCTCGGCCGTCGCGATGAAGGCTTCCAGACGCTCCGGCGGCATCACCCATTTGTGGAAATGCGCGTAGCCGCCATAGAGCGCCAGTGCCCGCGTCCGCTCTGGATAGGTGGCGGCGAACAGCATCGCCAGCGGCGCGCCTTCCGAAGCCCCAAGGATCGACGCGCGGCCGCTGCCGACCGCATCCATCACCGCGCGCACATCATCCATGCGGGTCTCGAGGCTGGGCAGGTGATGGACATCGACGCGGTCGGAAAGACCCGTGCCGCGCTTGTCGAACAGGATCAGCCGTGAGAAGGCCGAAAGCCGCCTCAGGAGCCTGGTATAGCCCTCGTCTTCCCAGTGCAGGTCGAGGTTGGAGATGAAGCCGGGGACGAAGACGAGGTCGAACGACCCCTGGCCGACCACCTGATAGGCGATCCGCACCTCGCCGCTAAGGGCGTATCGGGTCTCGATCGGCCTCACGAGGGTGTCCGCCCGGCCTGACGATTCTGATCGCCAACCATAGCAGAGCCGCGCCGGTTGCGGCAGCTTATATTTTAGCGGAAATGAATGTAGCCGGCGGCCGACGCGGTTACTTTTGCGACGCGGCGACGTCGCCAGGCGAGGCCGCGAGGCCGAGCTTGAGATCGGCCTCCGCCGGCGTGATCGGCCGTTTGATCCTGGCCGAAGCGACCACGACCAGTTCGTCGAAGCCTTCACCGCCGCTGTCCAGCATCTCGAAGAACTGGCGCCGCATTCTCGGCTCCCAGAACTTGTTGATATGCTCGGCGACGCCGGCAACGCCTTCCTCGCGTGGCCTGGAGTGGAAAAAGGCGGCGATCTGGTTGGCCATGCGCACCAGCTTTTCCCCCGTGCTCATGATGTGCTCTTCGTCATGCGACATGCTGGGCAACTCCCGAAATCACCCGGTCGGGGTGGGTAAAAACATCGAAATCGTCGCCGCGCACCAGCGCCACCAACGTCATGCCGGCCTCTTCCGCGGTGCGGATGGCAAGGGCCGTCGGCGCCGAGACGGCGATGATGAAGGCTGAACCGATCGCCGCCGTCTTTTGCACCATCTCGACCGAAACACGGCTGGTCACCACGACGGCGCCCGATGCGCCATCGATATTGGCCTTGGCCAGCGCGCCGGCCAGCTTGTCCAGCGCATTGTGGCGGCCGACATCCTCGCGCGCCATGACGACGCCCTTGCCATGGACGTAGAAGCCGGCTGCATGCACGGCGCCTGTCTCGGTATGCAGCGGCTGCACCTTCGACAGCAGCTTGACCGAGCGGGTGATATCGTCGGCCTCAAGCGTAAGTTTCGACGCACCCACCGGATCGACCGAGCGCATCGCTTCCTCGATCGATTCGATGCCGCACAGCCCGCAGCCCACCGGTCCGGCAAGCCGCCGCCGCCGCGCCTCGAAGCGCGTATTGGCCTGGTCCTTCAGCCGGATCTGGATGTCGATGCCGGCGCCATGATCCTCGACCTCGATGGCTTCGATCTCATCAGGCGCATCGATGATGCCTTCGGTGAGCGAGAAGCCGAGCGCGAAGTCCTCGAAATCGGCGGGGCTCGCCATCATCACCGCATGCGTGGTGCCGGCGAAGGAGAACGCCACCGGCGTCTCTTCCGGCACCATGCGGTTGGCCGCAGCCGTGCCGCTGGCGCGGTGCGCCAGTCGCGATATCTGCGTCGTCGCTTTGCGGCGCGCGGCCAAGACTACTCCGCCGCCTGCAGCGGAGCGATGCGACGGCTCTGCTTGGCCTGCTCGTCATAGTCGCGCTGCCATTCCGACGGGCCGTTGGAAGCGCCGACCTGCACCGCGGTCACCTTGTATTCCGGACAATTGGTCGCCCAGTCGGAGAAATCGGTGGTGATGACGTTGGCCTGCGTGTCGGGATGGTGGAAGGTGGTGTAGACCACGCCCGGCGACACCCGGTCGGTGATCAGCGCGCGCAGCGTCGTCTCGCCCGAACGGCTGGTCAGCCGCACCCAGTCGCCATCGCGCAGGCCGCGATTTTCTGCGTCGTGCGGATGGATTTCCAGCCGGTCCTCGGAGTGCCACATGACATTTTCGGTGCGTCGCGTCTGCGCGCCGACATTGTACTGCGACAGGATACGGCCGGTGGTCAGCAGCAGCGGGAAGCGCGGTCCGGTTCTTTCGTCGGTCGCCACATATTCGGTGCGGATGAACTTGCCCTTGCCGCGCACGAAGCCGTCGACATGCATGATCGGCGTGCCAAGCGGCGCCTTGTCGTTGCAGGGCCATTGCACGGAGCCGACCCGGTCGAGCAGGTCGAAGGAGACGTTGGCGAAGCTTGGCGTCGTCTTGGCGATCTCGTCCATGATTTCGGACGGATGGGTATAGTTCCAGTCGAGGCCGATCGCACGGGCGAGTTCCTGCGTCGCCTCCCAATCGGCGTAGCGCGCCTTCGGTTCCAGCACCTTGCGCACCATATTGATGCGGCGTTCGGCATTGGTGAAGGTGCCGTCCTTCTCGAGGAAGGTCGAGCCCGGCAGGAAGACATGCGCGTAGTTCGCCGTCTCGTTGAGGAAGAGGTCGTGCACCACCACACATTCCATCGCGGCCAAGCCGGCGGCGACATGCTTGGTGTCGGGATCGGACTGCAGGATGTCCTCGCCCTGGATGTAGATGCCCTTGAACGAGCCGTCGACGGCGGCATCCAGCATGTTGGGAATGCGCAGGCCGGGTTCGTCGTCGAGCTTCACGCCCCAGAGGCTTTCGTAGATGTCGCGCACCGCGTCACCCGAAATGTGCCGGTAGCCCGGCAACTCATGCGGGAACGAGCCCATGTCGCAGGAGCCCTGCACATTGTTCTGGCCGCGCAACGGGTTCACGCCGACGCCAGGCCGGCCGATATTGCCGGTGGCCATTGCGAGATTGGCGATCGCCATCACCGTGGTCGAGCCCTGGCTGTGCTCGGTGACGCCGAGGCCGTAATAGATCGCGCCATTGCCGCCCTTGGCGTAGAGACGGGCGGCACCGCGGATCAGCTCCGGATCGACCCCGGACAGCTTGCCGACGATTTCGGGGCTGTTTTCCGGCAGGGCGACGAAGGACGCCCAGTCCTGGAACTCCGCCCAGTCGCAGCGCTCGCGGATGAAGGCTTCGTCGAAAAGGCCCTCGGTTACGATGACATGCGCCAGCGAGGTCAGCACGGCGACATTGGTGCCGGGCTTCAGCGGCAAATGGTAGTCGGCTTCGACGTGGGCCGACTTGACCATTTCGGTGCGGCGCGGATCGAGCACGATCAGCTTGGCGCCCTGGCGCAGCCGCTTCTTCAGCCGCGAGGCGAACACCGGGTGCGCGGAAGCCGGATTGGCGCCGATGATGACGGCGACGTCGGTGAATTCGACCGAATCGAAGTCCTGCGTGCCGGCCGAGGTGCCGTAGGTCTGGCCGAGCCCATAGCCGGTCGGCGAATGGCAGACGCGTGCGCAGGTGTCGACATTGTTGTTGCGGAAGCCCTGCCGCACCAGCTTCTGGACGAGATAGGTTTCCTCATTCGTGCAGCGCGAGGAGGTGATGCCGCCGATCGCGGTGCGGCCGTACTGGTATTGGATGCGGCGGAATTCCTTGGCCGTATGGGCGATCGCCTCTTCCCAGCTCACTTCGCGCCAGGGATCACTGACCTTTTCGCGGATCATCGGCGACAGGATGCGGTCCTTGTGGGTGGCATAACCGTAAGCGAAGCGGCCCTTCACGCAGGAATGGCCGTGGTTGGCCATGCCCTCCTTGTAGGGCATCATGCGGATGACCTCGTCGCCCTTCACTTCGGCCTTGAACGAGCAGCCGACGCCGCAATAGGCGCAGGTGGTGACGGCCGAGCGCTCCGGCAGGCCCTTTTCGAGCACGGTCTTCTCGCGCAGCGCATCGGTCGGGCAGGCCTGCACGCAGGCGCCGCAGGACACGCATTCGGAGGCAATGAAGTCCTCGTGCATGCCGGCGACCATGCGCGATTCGAAGCCGCGGCCCTCGATGGTCAGCGCGAAAGTGCCTTGCACCTCCTCGCAGGCGCGCACGCAGCGCGAGCAGACGATGCACTGCGCCGGATCATAGGTGAAATAGGGGTTGGACTCATCGCGGGCGATGTAGTCGACCGCGAGCGAGCCATGCCCTGGCGCGACGCCATTTTCCTCCTTGACGTGATTGCGGCCCTCAACGCCGTAGCGATTTTCGGTCAGGCCGACGGACTTCGCCACCACATCGAACTCGCTGGCGCCAGTTCCGGCCTTCTCGTGCCAGCCGGTCGGATGGTCGGAGACGTAGAGTTCCATGACGCCCCGGCGGATGGCGTCGAGCCTGTCCGACTGCGTGCGCACCACCATGCCTTCGCCGACAGGCGTCGTGCAGGAAGCCGGCGTACCGCCGCGCCCGTCGATCTCGACGAGGCAGACGCGGCAGGAACCGAACGAGTCCAGCATGTCTGTGGCGCAGAGTTTGGGGATCTCCACCCCGCCTTCCATCGCCGCCCGCATGATCGAGGTGCCTTCCGGCACGCTGATGCTGCGGCCATCGACGGTCAGCGTGACCTGTTTTTGCGCCTTCGACTCCGGAGTTCCGTAGTCAATCTCTTCGATCAGCGTTGGGAAGTCGGCCTTGATGTTCATCTGCCAGCTCCTATTCAGCAGCCACGCGCGCTGGCGCGGGCTTGAAATCCTCGGGGAAATGCGTGATCGAGCTCATCACCGGGTAGGGCGTGAAGCCGCCCAGCGCGCAGAGCGAACCGAACTTCATCGTGTTGCAGAGGTCGGTAACCAAAGCCAGGTTCTTTTCCGGCTCGATTCCGGCGGCGAGCCTGTCGATGGTTTCCACGCCCCGCGTCGAGCCGATGCGGCAAGGAGTGCACTTGCCGCAGCTTTCGATGGCGCAGAATTCCATGGCGAAGCGTGCCTGCTTCAGCATGTCGGCGGTATCGTCGAAAACCGTGATGCCGGCGTGGCCGATCAGCCCATCGCGCTTGGCGAATTCCTCGTAGTCGAACGGCGTGTCGAACAGTGCGCGCGGGAAGTAGGCGCCGAGCGGGCCGCCGACCTGCACTGCCTTCACCGGACGCCCGGTGGACGTGCCGCCGCCGATCTCGTCGACGATCTCGCCCAGCGTCAGGCCGAAAGCGGTTTCGAACAGGCCGCCTTGCTTGACGTTGCCGGCGATCTGGATCGGGATCGTGCCGCGCGAGCGGCCCATGCCGAAATCCTTGTAGAAGGTGGCGCCCTTGTCCATGATGATGGGTACGGAAGCGAGCGAAATGACGTTGTTGATCACCGTCGGCTTGCCGAACAAACCCTGTATCGCGGGCAGCGGCGGCTTGGCGCGCACCACGCCGCGCTTGCCTTCCAGGCTGTTCAAGAGCGAGGTTTCCTCGCCGCAGACATAGGCGCCGGCACCGACGCGGATTTCCATGTCGAAGGCGTTGGGCGAACCCAGCACATTGACGCCGAGCACACCGGCCTTGCGGGCGATCTCGACGGCCTTGTTCATGACAGCCACCGCGTGCGGATATTCCGAGCGGATATAGACGAAACCCTTGGTCGCGCCGGTGGCGATGCCGGCGATGGTCATGCCTTCGATGAGCACGAAGGGGTCGCCCTCCATGATCATGCGGTCGGCGAAGGTGGCGCTGTCGCCCTCGTCGGCATTGCAGACGATGTATTTGCGCTCCGATGTCGTATCGAGCACCGTCTTCCATTTGATGCCGGTCGGGAAGCCTGCGCCGCCGCGGCCGCGCAGGCCGGAGTCGGTGACCTGCTTGACGACGTCGGCGGGCGCCATGGCCACCGCGTTCCGCAGGCCGCTCAGTCCGCCGAGCGATTTGTAGGCATCGAGCGACAGCGGGTCGTTGATGCCACAACGTGCAAACGTCAAGCGAGTTTGTTTGGCCAGGAACGGAATCTTGTCCGGTGCGCCGAGCCAGCGCTTATGATGGCCGCCGGTGAGAAAACCGCTGTCGAACAGGCTCTTCACGTCCGACGGTTTCACCGGCCCGTAGGCGACACGGCCATTGGCCGTCGCCACTTCGACCATCGGTTCGAGGAAATAGGCGCCGCGCGAGCCGTTGCGCACAATCTTGGCCTCGATGCCGCGCTCCGCGAGTTCCTTGGCGACGGCCTTCGCGACCTTTTCCGCGCCCAGCGCCAGTGCGCCGGAATCGCCGGGAATATAGATGCGGGGGGTCATGAGCGCACCTCGGCGACGATCTCGTCGATCCTGTCGTCATCCAACCGACCGATCACCTCGCCATCCAGCATCGCAGACGGCGAGCAGGCGCACAGCCCGAGGCAATAGACCGGTTCCAGCGTAACCGATCCGTCACGCGTGGTCTCATGGAAGTCGATGCCGAGCAACTGCTTGACCTTGGCGGCGACCGCGTCCGAACCCATCGACTGGCAGGCTTCCGCCTGGCAGAGCTTGAGCACGTGCCGTCCGGCCGGGCGCGCACGGAAATCATGATAGAAAGTCACGACACCATGCACCTCGGCCCTGGACAGGTTCAGGCCGTCGGCAATGATGGGGACGGCATCCTGCGGGACGTGGCCGAATTCTTCCTGGATGCCGTGGAGGATCGGCAGCAGCGGACCCTCGAGGTCCTTCAACTCCTCGATAATCGCCGCCGTGCGCGATGCGATCTCGGTACTTGCAGGCTGCATCGTCATGCAGCGCCCTCCCTGGTCGATAGCTTTTATCGCTAAGTCTTTACAAAATCAGAGGAAACCCGCGAAATCAATAAAGCTGTTTCGTTGCTCGATAGAAATCTTCTATCGATGAGCTTCGCTCAGCATTGTCTAGCCTAGCGGTGGGCGCGGAAATCGTCTGCCAGCGCCATCGCCTCGTCCAGCAGCGCCTGCACCAGCGGCGTGTGCGGCTCGCGCGGCGCGGCGACCAGCCCGACTGTGTGGCTGGCATCGGGCTCGACGATCGGAATGGCCCGGATCGGTTCGGAAAAACCGAATGTTTCCGCAAGGTTGAGTGGCATGATCGATGACCATTTGCCGGTCCGGATGTGCGAGAACAGCACGATCATCGAATTCGATTCCAGCGTCGGCCGCACCTGCACGCCGGCTTCCGCCAGGTGCTGGTCGATGATGCGGCGGTTCTGCATGTCCGGCGTCAGAAGGCACAGCGGCAACTGGCTGATCTCGGACCATGTCACTTTGTCGCGGTCGGAATAGGGATTGCCGATTGCGGTGATCAATTGGTAGCGCTCGTCATAAAGGGGCACGCTGGTCACCCGTCCCAGTGGTTCGTTGTCGAGATAGGTGATGCCCGCGTCGACATCGAAATTGCCGAGCAGCGACAGCACTTCGATCGAGGTTCGCGACAGCACCGAAAAGGTGACGCCTGGGTGCTTGTCTCGAAAGGGCGTCGTTAATCTGGCGACCATCGCCAAGGCCGTCGGGATTGCGGCAATCCGGATGCGGCCGGAAAGGCCGTACCGGGCGGCGCGCATCTCCTCGCGCATGGTCCTGGAGTCGCCGACGATGCGGCGCGCCCAGACCAACACTTGCTTGCCCTCCGGCGTCAGCCCCTGGAACCGCGACCCGCGATTGACCAGCATGACGCCGAGCTGGCCCTCGAGCTGCTTGATGCCGGCCGACAGGGTCGGCTGGGTGACCCCGCACGCCTCGGCCGCCCGGCCGAAGTGCTCTTCCTTGGCCAGCGCGATGAAGAATTCCAGCTTGTCGATCATTGGCGGAAGCTATCCGGCGCGGTGGCGTCGCGCCAGATGGTGTCGCGCTCAAACCTCCAATGCATGTCGCCCGAAAGTGACTTCGGTTTTGGGACAACGACATGCATAAAAAAGCGATCGCGCAGCGCTGCCTCGATCGCCGGGATCTACCGATCCACGAGATTGAGGATGTTGCCGTCCGGATCCTTGAACCATGCGACTTTCATGCCGCCGCCGACATGCAGGTCACCCTCCATCGTTAGGCCGGGCATCTCGTAATGCTCGAAGGCGACACCCTTCGACTTGAGGGCGTCGACGACATCGGCGATGGCGTCGCCGACCATCCAGGTTACCGCCGTCGCCTTGTTGGTCCCTGCGAATTCGGAGCGATAGACATTGATCGTGGTATCGCCGCTTTTGTAGACGATCAATTCGCCGCCCTCATCGTGCACTTGTTCCAGGCCGAGTGTTCTCTCATAGAAGGCCTTGGCCTTTGCCAGATCCTTCACGGCGAGGTTTGCCGATGCGTTGCTGTTTGCAAGCATGATCGTCTCCTTCCCTGGTTGTCATTCCCTCTGGTCATGGAAATAGGTCGCCCAGGCCGCTTGACGACCGCCATCATGCCTGGCGCTTGGAGCGGTCCGCGATCTGCACTATGTGAGCTGCAGCCGAACGCCAGGGAACAACAGCCATGTCCATCACCAAGGAAATCGTCACCGAGCGCCTGAAGACGGTGAACGGGCCGGACTTTACCGGCAACATCGTCGACCTCGGCATGGTTTCGGAGATTTTCATCGCCGATTCGAAAGTGTTCTTCTCGATCACCGTTCCCGCCGCGCGCGCCCAGGAGATGGAGCCGTTGCGCGCCGCCGCCGAGCGGGTGGTGAAGGCCATTCCCGGCGTCGCCGGTGCGGTCGTCGCGCTGACGGCTGAAAAGAAAGGCGGCGGCATGGAGGGGTCGGTTCCGTCGCGCCCCGCACCCAGGCCGGCGCCGACGGCCCCGGTCGCTGCGGCGCCGCGGGCGGCTCCGCATGCTCCTGCTTCGCAGAGCCAGGGCAAGCGCGGCGTGCCCGGCATCGAGGCGATCATAGCGGTTGCTTCCGGCAAGGGTGGCGTCGGCAAGTCGACCACGGCCGTCAACCTGGCGCTCGGCCTTGCCGCCAATGGCTTGCGGGTTGGCGTGCTGGATGCCGACATCTATGGCCCGTCGATGCCCAGGCTACTCAACATGCATGGCCGGCCGCAGACGGTCGACGGCAAGATCCTGAAACCGATGGAGAATTACGGCCTCAAGGTGATGTCGATGGGTTTCCTCGTCGATGAGGAGACGCCGATGATCTGGCGCGGGCCGATGGTGATGTCGGCGCTGACGCAGATGCTGCGCGAGGTTGAATGGGGACGGCTGGACGTGCTCGTCGTCGACATGCCGCCCGGCACGGGCGATGCGCAACTGACCATGGCCCAGCAGGTGCCGTTGGCCGGTGCCGTCATCGTCTCGACGCCGCAGGACCTGGCACTGATCGACGCCCGCAAGGGTCTCAATATGTTTAGGAAAGTCGATGTGCCGCTGCTCGGCATCGTCGAGAACATGAGCTACTTCATCGCCCCGGATACCGGCAAGCGTTACGACATCTTCGGCCATGGCGGCGCGCGCCGCGAGGCGGAGAGGCTGGGCGTCACCTTCCTCGGCGAGGTGCCGCTTGAAATGGGGATCCGCGAGAGCTCTGACGCCGGCACGCCGGTGGTCGTCTCGAAGCCGGATGGCGCCGAGGCGAGAATCTACCGCGATATCGCCTCCAAGGTCTGGGACAGGGTCAACGAGGAACGCGGCGCGGCCGAAGCGGCCGTGCCGAGTATCGTCTTTGAGTGAACCCTCACGGGGAGTGCGTCAGCCGCCCACTTTCTCGCCGAAAGCCGAAAAGAACTGTCCGGCCAGTTTCTTCGACGTCGATTCGATCAGCCGGCTGCCAAGCTGCGCGATCTTGCCGCCGACTTCTGCCTTGGCCGCATATTTGAGGACCGTGGCGTCCGGCCCGTCGGCGGTGAGCGTGACGTCGGCGCCGCCCTTGGCGAAGCCGGCGATGCCGCCCTTGCCTTCGCCCTGGATGGTGTAGGCATGCGGCGGCTTGAGATTCCTGAGCGTCACTTCGCCGTTGAAGGTGGCCTTGATCGGCCCGATCTTCAGCACCACCGTTGCCGCCATCTCGGTCGCCGATTTCATTTCCAGGCTCTGGCAGCCTGGAATGGCGCCCCTCAGGACGGTTGGGTCGTTCAGCGCTTCCCACACTTTCTGCACGGGTGCGGCGATACGTTCCTCGCCCTCGATCACCAAAGCCATCTAAACCTCCCGCATCGCCTATGTCGGATTGGTCGTAGCGTGCGGCTCGATAGCTGTCTATCGCACCAAAGTCCGGATTCAGATCACGCGTGCCCCTTGCCTGCATCCGCGCGTTGTCATATCGATTTGTCATACAAATACGGAGACCATGATGGCCGGCGCCCCCACGAAAAAGAAAAAGTTCCGCTCGCAGGAGTGGTTCGACAATCCCGACAATCCGGGAATGACGGCGCTTTATCTCGAGCGCTACCTTAATTACGGGCTGACTCGCGCCGAGCTGATGTCGGGCAAACCGCTGATCGGCATCGCGCAGACGGGCTCTGACCTTTCGCCTTGCAACCGGCACCATATCGAACTTGCCAAGCGCGTGCGCGAAGGCATCGTCTCGATGGGCGGCATTCCTTTCGAATTCCCCTGTCACCCGATCCAGGAGACCGGCAAGCGGCCGACCGCCGCCCTTGACCGCAACCTCGCCTATCTCAGCCTTGTCGAGGTGCTCTACGGCTATCCGCTCGACGGCGTCGTGCTCACCATCGGCTGCGACAAGACCACGCCTGCCTTGCTGATGGCGGCGGCGACCGTCAACATCCCGGCCATCGCGCTGTCGGTCGGCCCGATGCTCAATGGCTGGCATAAGGGCAAGCGCACCGGCTCGGGCACCATCGTCTGGGAATCGCGTCAGCGCCTGTCGGCCGGCGAGATCGGCTATGACGAGTTCATGGACATCGTCGCGTCCTCGGCGCCGTCCACCGGCTACTGCAACACGATGGGCACGGCCACCACGATGAATTCGCTGGCCGAGGCGCTCGGCATGCAACTGCCCGGTTCGGCCGCCATTCCGGCGCCCTACCGCGAGCGCGGCCAGATCGCCTACGAAACGGGCAAGCGCATCGTCGACATGGTGCACGAAGACCTGAAACCGTCCGATATCATGACCCGCGCGGCCTTCGAAAACGCCATCGTCGTCAATTCGGCGATCGGCGGCTCGACCAACGCGCCGATCCATCTCAACGCCATCGCCCGCCATCTCGGCGTGCCGCTCGACAATGACGACTGGCAGACCATCGGCCTCAAAGTGCCGCTCATCGTCAACTTGCAGCCGTCAGGTGAATACCTGGGCGAAGACTATCACCACGCCGGCGGCGTGCCTGCCGTGGTCGCCGAACTGATGAAGGCCGGAATGCTGCCGCATCCCGATGCCTTGACCGTCAATGGCAAGTCGATCGGCGCCAATTGCGAGGGCGTCGCCAACGAGAATACCGACGTCATCCGCACGTTGGCCGAGCCGCTGAAGGCCAATGCCGGCTTTATCAACTTCAAGGGCAACCTGTTCGATTCGGCGATCATGAAGATGAGCGGCATTTCGCCGGAATTCCGCGAGCGCTATCTGTCGAACCCGAACGACCCGGAAGCCTTCGAAGGCAACGCCATGGTGTTCGACGGCCCCGAGGACTACCACGCCCGCATTGACGATCCGGCGCAAGGCATCGACGAGCATACCATCCTGTTCATGCGCGGCGCCGGTCCCGTCGGCTATCCCGGCGGCGCCGAGGTCGTCAACATGCAGCCGCCGGCCTACCTCATCAAGAAGGGTATCCACGCGCTGGCCTGCATCGGCGACGGCCGCCAATCCGGCACGTCGGGCTCACCGTCGATCCTGAACGCCTCGCCGGAAGCCGCGGTCGGCGGTGGCCTGGCGCTGCTCAAGACCGGCGACCGCGTCCGCATCGACCTGCGGAAGGGCACGGCGAACATCCTCGTCAGCGATGACGAGATCACACGGCGGCGCGCCGAGCTGCAGAAGGATGGCGGCTATCACTATCCCCAGCACCAGACGCCCTGGCAGGAGATCCAGCGCGGCATGGTCGACCAGTTCTCGGCCGGCATGGTGCTGAAGCCGGCAGTGAAATATCAGGATGTGGCCCACACGATGGGAGTGCCTCGCGACAATCATTGATTATTCCCGGGAATAGTCATCGATTATTCCTGGCTGGTCATTGATGATGGATGACGACGACCGGCGCCTGATCGATCAGGCCGCCGGTCTCGCGGCCACGGGCCGGGAAACGCTCCGTCCTTGACAAGCCAGCCCAACAATTCCACCATCATCGCAAGGGGTGTATCGCGACGACCCCGTGAGGCGTCAGCCCAATGTTCGCGTCCAGGCTTCTTCAGGAGGTGGACGCCATGCCGTCAACAACCGCTATCACCGTACAGCAACTATCCCGTCTGATTGGTCTGCCGGGCGCGCCTGTGATCGTCGATGTCCGTATCGATGAAGACTACGACGCCGACCCGCGCCTGCTGCCGGCCTCTCACCGGCGCAATTTCAAAACGGTCTCGGCTTGGGCAAACGACCTTGCCGGCAGCCAAGTGGCCGTCGTTTGCCAGAAGGGGCAAAAGCTTTCGCAAGGGGTTGCCGCGTGGCTGCGGCATGAAGGCATTGCCGCCGAATCCCTCGAAGGCGGCTTCGAAGCCTGGCGGGATGCCGGCGGGCTTCTGGTCCGCGCCGACAAGATACCTTCCCGCGATGAAAAGGGCCGCACCGTCTGGGTGACGCGGGCTCGCCCCAAGGTCGATCGCATCGCTTGCCCATGGCTGATCCGGCGCTTCATCGATCCCGACGCGGTGTTTCTCTTCGTCGAACCCGCTGAAGTTCCGGCTGTCGCAGACCGCTTTCAGGCCGTGCCTTTCGACATCGACAATGTGTTCTGGAGTCATCGCGGCGAGCGCTGCACCTTCGACACGATGATCGAGGAGTTCGGGCTGGAATCCCAGGCACTCGATCGGCTTGCCACGATCGTGCGCGCGGCCGACACCGCACGCCTGGATCTGGTTCCTCAGGCAGCCGGATTTCTGGCCGCCTCGCTTGGCCTGTCACGCATGTTCCGCGACGATCTGGAGCAGCTGGAGGCCGGCACGATACTCTATGACGCGTTCTTCCGCTGGTGTCGCGACGCCACTGACGAGACGCACAACTGGCCGGGCGGGGCAAAGCCGTCATGAGCAGCCTCATTTCGGGCAATGATGCCGACCTCGTCGAGGCGCCGGCGGTCCCGAGCTTCCGCGAAGCCACGAAATTCTGGGCGAAGATCGGATTGCTGAGCTTCGGCGGGCCGGCCGGGCAGATCGCGCTCATGCACAAGGAATTGGTCGAGGACCGGCGCTGGATCGGCGAACAGCGTTTCCTGCATGCGCTGAACTACTGCATGCTGCTGCCCGGTCCCGAGGCCCAGCAACTCGCCATCTATATCGGCTGGCTGCTGCACAGGACGATCGGCGGCCTTGTCGCCGGTGTTCTGTTCGTGGTGCCCGGCGCACTCGTCATGCTCACCCTGAGCATTCTCTATGCGCTCTATGGTGATGTCCCGCTGGTCGCGGCGCTGTTCTTCGGGGTCAAGGCCGCCGTGCTCGCGGTCGTGGTCGAGGCGGTGATCCGCATCGGCCGCCGCGCCTTGAAGAACCGGTTGATGGTGGCGATCGCGCTTTGCGCTTTTCTCGGCATCTATGTGCTCGCCATCCCGTTCCCGCTCATCGTCCTGATTGCGGGATCGGTGGGATGGGTGGGAAACCGTGTCGCGCCAGCCCTGTTTTCCGGCGCGGCGCACGGCAAGAACGACGCTCCCGATATCAGGGGCGCGGTCGACCTGATGTTCGAACGCGGCGAACTGGCCCATACCAGGCCGACACGATGGCATGCGCCGCGCACCATCGCGATCTGGCTGCCGATTTGGCTCGGGCCAGTTCTGTTGCTGTGGGCGCTCACCGGAAGGAGCAGCGTGTGGACGCAGATTGGCGGCTTCTTCAGCCTCATGGCGGTGGTCACCTTCGGCGGCGCCTACGCGGTTCTTGCCTATGTCGCGCAGGCAGCCGTGCAGTCCTTCGGCTGGCTCGCCCCTGGTGAAATGGTCGATGGCCTTGGCCTTGCCGAGACCACGCCGGGTCCACTCATCCTGGTGTTGCAATTCGTCGGCTTCATCGCCGCGTTTCGCCACTCCGGCTCGCTGGACGCACTGCTTGGCGGATCGCTTGGAGCGCTGCTGACGCTGTGGGTTACGTTCACACCCTGCTTCTTCTGGATATTCCTCGGCGCGCCCTACATCGAGGCCCTGCGCGGCAACAAGGCCCTGTCGGCCGCACTGGGAGCGATCACCGCCGCCGTGGTCGGCGTCGTCATGAACCTTGCTCTGTGGTTCGCCTTGCACGTCGTCTTCCGCGAAGTGCGCATGACGGGCCTTGGCATGAACGTGCCGGTGCTTTCGTCGATCGACTGGCGAGCCGCGCTGCTTTCAGTGGCCGCCATGGTCGCCATCCTGAAGTGGAAAACCGGTGTGCTGCCGACGCTTGCGGGATGCGCTGTTGCCGGCGTGTTGCTGCTCGCCGCGGGCGGCTAGTGGATGTCGCCCGGAAGTGTCTTCGGTTCGGGAAAACGACATGCATCGAAACAAGATCTAAGGCGCGTCGCATGAATCCGTTTCGACGCGACGCGCTTTAGATTTTCCGGCTCCTTTGTATTCCGCTTCCGAACCATCTAACTGGTGGAAAACGGATTGGACCAGCAATGGCGGGACGACGCTCTTCCCTCGGCTTTCTCGGTATGTTCGGCCGCTCGGGTGATTTGCGGCAGCTCGATGCCGCCTTGCGTGGCGCCGACCTGCATCCCGCCCTCGTGCCCGAAGGGGTGAAACTAACCATCGTCAATCTGATGAAGGACCACTGGCCCGAGGAGCCGCCGCCGCAGGCCTATCCGCGGGTAGCGAACCTGTTCAGCTACTGCATCGCCGGACCGGAAACCTTCGAGCGTGCGCAAGGCCCACAGCAGCGGCTCGACGCGGAGCGCCGGATCGAGGCCGCTCTCGAAACCGGCGACGATCTCGATGCCCAGATCGTGCTGATGGCACTGCACGCCAAGCTGATCAACGCCGAGGTGGTTGAGCGCTTCGGGCTGGGCGCCGACTGAGCGCTGGCTGAGTGCTTTCGTGAAACGCTGAAACCGCTCTAAGCCCGGCTTATCTCCTGGAGATACCAGCCGATATAACGCAGCTCGTTGTACTCCATCGGCGCGATCGGTCCGGGCACGAAATAGTGCGAGCGTACGCCGCGCGCCGTATGCTCGATGATCTTCTTGTCCTCGTCCGTGGTGACCTTCCACAGCCAGGTCAGTTTCTCCAGATCGTAGTCCTGGCCTTCGACAGCGTCGCCGCGCACCAGCCAGATCAGTTCCATCTCGCAGGTCTGAGCCGTTTTCGGGATGAATCGGTAGATCATCCCATGGTCGGGGTAGCAGACGAGGAAAGTCGTGCCGCCAAGATGGATGGAGGTGACGCCGCCGTCATAGTCGGTGAAGCGGCCCATCAGTGGCGCGACGGGGGAGCCGTCCCGGCTGCCGCTCGAAACGCCGTCATAGAGCGCATAGCGGAAGGTGTGGATCGCCTCCTGGCCGGCGGCCGAATTCTGCCAGCGATCGCCGCTGCCGATCTCGATGCCGAGAGCGCAGGTCCGCTGTTCCATCGCGGCATTGAGCTGCTCGATCATCTCCGCGGGCTTTTCCAGCGCGTGCGTCTGCGAATATTCGGGATGCGCCGGTCCGCAATGGTAGCATTCGACATAATTTTCGACGGCGAGCTTCCAGTTCGCCTCGAGCGGGTAGCTTTGGCGATACGCCACCTTGGCATCGCCCCACCCATATTGTCCGCAACTCGTGCGCAAAGATTGCTCGATCGGATCGAAATCGAGTGGCGTCTCGGCGAAGGAGATGAAGACAAGGCCGGTCGCGACGCGGACATGGAGCTTCTTCAGCCCGTGCGCGGTGCGGTCGAAATCCTTCGGCATCAGCCTGGCGGCGCGCAGCGAGCCGTCATTGGAATAGGTCCATGCATGGTACGGGCAGACGAACACTTTCGCGTTGCCCTTCTCTTTGGTGCAGACCTCGGCGCCGCGATGGCGGCAGACATTGAGCATGGCATGCACGGTGCCATCCATGCCACGCGACAGGATGACCGCCTCGTCACCGAGCTTGAACAGTTCGAAGTCGCCGGGGTTGGGAATGACGCTGGCATGCGCCAGGCAGTGCCAATGGCGGCGGAACAGACGTTCCATGTCCCGCTCGAAAATATCCTGGTCGTGGTAGAATGGGCGCGTCAGGCCGTAGCCTGGCCGGTGCGAGGCCACCAGCCGATCGATTGCATCTTCGGTATTTGCGGCTTGCTGGATAGGATAGACGCTCATTTGTCGTTCTGCCCAATGGTTGGTTCTGTCGGTGGCTATCTGTATGTCGGTCTTCTGGCTAGCCGCCCATGCTCGCTCGCGGCAGGTGGATCAGGTTGCCGAAGCGGGCGCGCAATCTGTCGTCGACCAGCTTGGGCACGTGCCGCGGAAATCGTTCCGCAAGGATGCGCTTCTTTTCGTCGATCGCCCGGGCCAATATATCAGGGCGGCCTTTTTCGTTCCATTCCTTCGGTGAGGAACGGTCGCCGAAGGCGGGATAAAAACGCTCTGCCCGGGCCGACTTGAGCGTTTGCTCGTTGTCAAGATAATGGCCCGGACCCTTGAGGCAGACATCGGCGATGGTGTCGATCGACAGCGCTTCGTCCGTCACTTCGATGCCGCGTGCGCAGCGCAAGCAATGGCCAAGCATGTCATTGTCGATGATCAGGCTTTCCAGGCAGAAGCCGAGCAGCGAGGCATGCATGCCGGCCGATTCGTAGACGAGGTTGAGGCCCGAGAGGCCGGCCATCACATTGGTGATGCCCTTCTCGTAGCCGGACTGGATATCGGGCAGTTTCGAGTCTGTCATGCCGGCGGCCGAGCCGCCGGGCAGGTCGTAGAATTGCGCCATCTGCGCGCAGGCCGCCGTTACCACCGCCTGTTCGGCCGAGCCCCCGGCCATGGTGTTGGTGCGCAGGTCCGACATGAACGGCCAGGCGCCGAAGATCGCCGGATGTCCCGGCTTGAGTGCGTTGACATATACCAGGCCAGCCAGCACTTCGGCCACTGCCTGCGCGACCGCGCCGGCCATCGCCGCCGGAGCGGTTGTTCCGGACTGGCCGGTGGAGAGGAGCAGGATGGGGATGCCGCCTTCGACACAGGCCTCGAGCACGCCGCAGGCATCCTCGGCGAACTTCATCGGTGGCACGACGAAGGAGTTGGAGTTGGAAACGAATGGCCGGGCGCGGAAATTCTCCTCGCCACCGGCGATGGCATAGAGCATTTCGAGCGCCGGCTTCACATTCTCGCGCACGGTGAAGGACGTGCCGACATGCTTCGACGTCCCCATCACGCAGGCGTAGAGCGTGTTGAAATCCATATCGAGCGGGTCGGCGATGTCGCGCGCCACCATCGGCCGCTGGAAAAAATGGATGTTGCTCAGTCCATCGACGATGCGGGCGGCGTCATAGATGTCCTGCAGCTTCGATTCGCGATACTCGCGTTTTTCGAGATCCACCAGATGCACGGCGATACCCGCCGTGCCGTAATGGACGCGCTTGCCCTGGATCACCATGTCGTGCCTGGGGTCCTGGCCATGCAGCGTGAAATGCCGCGCGGCTCGCTTGATGGTGTCGAGTACGAGCGCACGGGGGAAACGGATGCGGCCATCGTCGCCATGGATGGCGCCAGCCTTGGTCAGGACTTTTATGCAGGACGGGATGGCGTTGGCGAAGCCGACCGTTTCCAGAAGCGTCAGCACGCCCTCATGAATGCGCTCGCAGTCGTTTCCGCGCAATGGCCCGTAACTGCCGCCTTCCATGGCTTGGTGTAGTGGCC
Organism: Mesorhizobium sp. BR1-1-4; assembly: GCF_020165375.1. Lineage (NCBI taxonomy): Bacteria > Pseudomonadati > Pseudomonadota > Alphaproteobacteria > Hyphomicrobiales > Phyllobacteriaceae > Mesorhizobium > Mesorhizobium sp. BR1-1-4. The sequence goes on from NZ_JAIUIB010000003.1 coordinate 259,229, forward strand.
CGTTTGGTGGAATGGCTGATTTCACCGCACGTCCCGTTTCGCGGTCGCCGGAGCGTTGTGGACGACGGTTCGCCGGCATGTCCTGCTTTTCGACAGCCACTGGCATGGAAGCACTCCACCTCTACCGGCAGGAGCTCGTGGCGGTTGGTCCACCATCAACCTGCTTCTTCTCTGACGCCGACTATGCCGCCGGCACTGGCCCATCCTATGAGCCAGCTGGCCCAGCTACATGTGCCAGACCTAAAACAAACCGGAGCCGCTGAGAAGCGGCTCCGGTCACGAAATCGGCTTGATGGATCAGGCGGCGGCCGGCCTGCGTCCGGCTGCGGTGGCGAGTTCCCGGATGCCGGGCTCGATGTGCTGCAGAGCGATAGAGGAAATGCCCAACCGCATGAAACGCGAAGGCTTCTCGGTGCGGTCGAAGAAGCGGTCGCCGGGCTCGATGATGACGCTGCGCGAGGCCGCGGCTTCGGCCAAACCGCGGGAATCGGTGCCGCGGGGCCCTTCCAGCCACAGCGACGTGCCGCCGGCCGAGTCGGTCGAGCGCCATTCCGGCAGGAAGGCCGAAATCGCATGGACCAGCCGCTTGCGCCGCTCGTCGAAGGCGCTCGACAGCCGCCGCACCAGCGCTTCGTGATGGCCGAGCGACAGGAACAGCGCCACGGCGCGCTGATTGTTGGCCGGCGGATGGCGCAGCATGAAGCGGCGCAGCGCCCTGAGTTCGGCGATCAGTCCAGCGGAAGCCACGATGTAGCCAAGCCGCAGCCCCGGGGCCAGCGTCTTCGACATCGAGCCGACATAGACGACGCGGCCGGAACGGTCGAGGCTCTTCAATGCCTGCTGCGGCGCCTCGTCGAGAAGCTGGCTGTCATAGCCGTCTTCGATGATGATCTGGTTGTGCCGGTTGGCGCGCGCCAGAAGATCCTGCCGCCGCTCCGCCGACAACGGCACCATGGTCGGGCAATGATGACTGGGGGTGACGAAGACGAAGCCGGAATCATTGGGAATAGAAGAGGTTACGATACCGGACTGGTCCACTGGCACCGGCTCAATGTCGGCGCCCGCGAGCCGGAAGATCGAGCGTGCGTCGGGATAGCCTGGATCCTCCATCGCCACTTTCGAGCCCTTGGTCATCAGCAGCGAGGCCAGCATATAGAGCGCGTTCTGGGCGCCCAGCGTGACGATGATCTCGTCGGGATTGGCGAAGATGCCGCGCCGGGGCAGCAGCCGTGCCTGGATTTGCTCGATCAGCAGCGGATCGTCGCGGTCGACCATGTCGGACGCCCAGTTGCGGATCTCCAGCACGGCCAGCGCCATGCGGTTGCACTCGCGCCACTCGGCGGTCGGGAACAGCGCCGGGTCGAACTGGCCGTACACGAAGGGGTAGGAGGACTTGATCCAGTTCTCGTGCTTGGCGGGCGGCGGCATGTCGCTTGCCGCGATCTGCCGGCGCGCCTTCCAGTCGATCTCGTTGGCCTGGTCGGGTGCTTTCTGGTGCGGCTTGGCGGGTGTCGCCAGCACGTCCGGATTGACGAAATGGCCGCGCCGCTCGCGCGCCACCAGGAAACCCTGGTCGACGAGCTGCTGGAATGCCAGCACCACCGTTCCGCGTGCGACGCCGAGTTTTTCGGCCAGGATACGGCAGGAAGGCAGCGGCATCGAAGCGGCGATCTGGCGGTCGAGAATCGCGGCCACGATGGCTTGGCGGATCTGCGCCTGCAGGGTCTGGCCGGATTCGGCCGAAATCCGGAACAGGCCGGACCATATCGCCGTGTCGTTTCTCTGTGGCATGGAAGATGTTCCTCGATGGCCAGCTTTTTTCGCTTGGCTGGACCAGCCGAACGTAACCGTGGCACAAGGGGTTGCGCCAATCAATTTTTCTGATCTTTGGGATTTATGCCAGTGATCCTTCAAGCTCGAAATAAGGCGCGGCCCCTCGCTCTCGACACCACCTCGCTCCTCGATACCCACCTCCTTGCTCGATACATTGTGTCATCGCATCGTGATGTGCTGCGTCATCGCCGCGTATTGACCGGATGGATTTCGGCTCAATAGTTGGGGCGCGACGACACGCGCCGGAAACATCCGGTCTGATATGGTGCGTCGAAAAAGCCAGGAGTCCCCGCCAGTGGATCAGTCAGCCTTCCAGAAACAGCTTGCCGCCCTGCGCGACCATCGCGCCGCGGCCCCGGGCGACATGCGCCAGGCCTTTGCCGCCGATCCGCAGCGCTTCAAGACATTCTCTGCCGCTGACGGCGACCTCCTGCTCGACTGGTCGAAATGCGCCGTCGATGCGACGACCATGGACTTCCTTGAGAAGCTCGCCGCCGCAGCCGATCTGGAAGGCCGTCGCGCCGCCATGTTCGCCGGCAAGAAGATCAACATCACCGAAGACCGCGCCGTTCTGCACACGGCGCTGCGCAACCTGAGCGGCAAGGGCGTCACGGTTGACGGCCAGGACGTCAAGGCGGATGTCATATCCGTGCTCGATGCCATGGGCGCCTTCGCCGATGCCATACGCTCCGGCAAGGCAACAGGCGCCACCGGCAAGAAGATCACCGATATCGTCAACATCGGCATTGGCGGCTCCGACCTTGGTCCGGCCATGGCGACACTGGCGCTCGCCCCCTATCATGACGGCCCGCGCGCCCACTATGTCTCCAACATCGACGGCGCTCACATCCACGACACGCTGAAGGGGCTGTCCGCCGAAACCACGCTGTTCATCATCGCCTCCAAGACCTTCACCACGGTCGAGACGATGACCAATGCGCAGACGGCGCGCGACTGGGTGCAGAAGGCGCTCGGCAAGGAGGCCGTGGGCAAGCATTTCGCCGCCGTCTCGACCGCGCTCGACCTGGTGGCCAAGTTCGGCATCGAGCCGGATCGCGTCTTCGGCTTCTGGGACTGGGTCGGCGGCCGCTATTCGCTGTGGGGCGCGATCGGCCTGCCGGTCATGATCGCCGTCGGCCCAAGGAATTTTCGCGCTTTCCTCGACGGCGCGCACGAAATGGACGAACACTTCCGCACTGCGCCGCTCCAGAAAAACCTGCCGGCGCTCCTCGGGCTGGTCGGCTGCTGGCACCGCGTGGTCTGCGGCTATCCGGCCCGCGCGGTCATCCCCTACGATCAGCGCCTGTCCAGGCTGCCGGCCTATCTGCAGCAGCTCGACATGGAATCGAACGGCAAGAGCGTTACCCTTGACGGGACGCCGGTGACGACGCCGACCGGGCCGCTGGTCTGGGGCGAGCCAGGCACCAACGGCCAGCACGCCTTCTTCCAACTGCTGCACCAGGGCACCGATTTGATCCCCGTCGAGTTCCTGGCCGCCGCCGTCGGCCACGAGCCTGATCTCAAGCATCAGCATGACCTGCTGCTCGCCAACTGCCTGGCGCAGTCGGAAGCGCTGATGAAGGGCCGTACGCTGGAAGAGGCGCGCGCGCAGATGCTGGCCAAGGGCATGAAGCCGGCCGATGTCGACCGTATCGCGCCGCATCGTGTCTTCTCCGGCAACCGGCCCTCGGTGACCATTCTCTACCGCAAGCTCGACCCGCGCACCTTCGGCCGGCTGATCGCGCTTTACGAGCACCGCGTCTTCGTCGAGGGCACGCTGTTCAACATCAACTCCTTCGACCAGTGGGGCGTCGAACTCGGCAAGGAATTGGCCACCGGCCTCCTGCCTGTCGTGGAAGGCAAGGAAAGCGCCGCAAACCGGGACGCCTCGACCAGGGGCCTTGTGGAACGCATCCACCAATTGCGTGGTTCGGAGTGAAGCGCTTGGCTGACATCAAGGGGATATTGTTCGACAAGGACGGAACGCTTGTCGACTTCAACGCGACCTGGCTCGGCGTCGCCGACTTCATGGCCATGGACGCGGCCGACGGCGACCGCTGGAAAGCCGACAGGCTGCTCGCGGCCGCGGGCTTCGATTTCGCCAACCGGCGCTTCAAGCCCGATTCCATCTTTGCCTCCGGCACCAATCTCGACGTTGTCGAACTGTGGTTCCCGCGCCTGTCCAATGAAGACCAGATGCTGGCCGTTGCCCGTTTCAACGAGATCACCTCGGTGCAGGGCTCGACGATGGCGGTGGCGCTGCCGGGCATCGCCGACACGCTGGCTCTGCTGCACAGGCGATCCTACCGGCTTGGCGTCGCCACCAACGATTCGACCAGCGGCGCGGAAAAGACGCTTGTCACGCTGGGTGTCGCGCAACTGTTCGAAGCCGCCTATGGCTATGACGCGGTGGCCAACCCCAAGCCCGCTCCCGACACCATCCAGGCCTTTTGCGATCTTACGGGGCTCAAGCCGTCTGAGATCGCCATGGTCGGCGACAACAGGCACGATCTCGAAATGGCGCGTGCCGGCGGCTGCGGCCTGGCGGTGGGCGTGCTCTCCGGCACCGGCACGCGCGAATCGCTGGCCGAGATCGCCGATGTCATCCTGGATTCGGTTGCCGATCTGCCGGATTTCCTTTCGACGCGGGTCAAGGAGACGGTCTGATCGGCAGGGCGGCGTACTGTTCGGGCTGGAGGCGAAAGACAGCGCTCGGCTTGAGCGCGGCGTCTTTCGCCTCGCCGAAATCCGGCACCTTGTATTCGGCAAGCAGCCGCAGCCGCGAGCGGGGCAGATAGGCCCGGCCCGGATCGCCGACCAGCACCTCGATGCCGGCGGCGAGGCAGCGGTCGAGGAACGGCATCATCCCCAAGGCGACACCTTGCCCGTAGAACACGTCTCCGGCCAGCACCAGGTCCACGGCGGGCGGTGGCCCGGTGGTGATGTCGTTCCCCATTATCGTGATCGTGACGCCGTTGGCCGCTGCATTCAGCGCCAGCGAGGCAACACCGTTGCGGTCGATCTCGGCGGCCATCACCTCACACGCGCCGGCCTTTCCCGCGGCAATCCCGACAATGCCGGAGCCTGCTCCAAGGTCGAGCACGCGGCGGCCCGCCACGATCTCCGGATGGTCCAGCACATAGCGCGCCAGCACGGCGCCGCCTGCCCAAGCATAGGCCCAATAGGGCGGTTGCGGCTCCTGCGAATCGGCGTCATCGCCTTCGACAAGGCGCCTCAGCCCGCTGCTCGGGTGGGCGGTATAAAGCCAGATTTCGGGAAGCGCCGGCACCGATGTCAGGCGCATGTTCGCCTTGATGAATTCCGCCGGGTCGAGGCGCGGGCGCCGGTCCGGCGTATCGTCCTTGGCGAGACCCACTATTCGCGCAGCGCCCGCCGCAGGATTTTGCCGACCGGCGTCTTCGGCAATTCGGTCCTGAACTCGATGTATCTGGGCCGCTTGTAGCCGGTCAGGTTCTCGCGGCAAAAGGCGGTGATGGCCTCGGCGGTCAGGGCTGGGTCTTTCTTGACGACGAACAGTTTCGGCACTTCGCCCGAATGCTCGTCCGGCACGCCGATCGCCGCCACTTCGAGCACGCCGGGATGCGCCGCCACGACTTCCTCGAGTTCGGTCGGATAGACGTTGAAGCCGGAGACGAGGATCATGTCCTTCTTGCGGTCGACGATCTTGGTGAAGCCGCGATCGTCCATGAAGCCCATGTCGCCGGACTTGAAGAAGCCGTCCTTGGTCATCGCCCTGGCGGTCTCGTCCGGCCGGTTCCAGTAACCGGCCATCACCTGCGGTCCCCTGATGCAGATCTCACCGACCTCGCCGAGCGGTACGTTGTTGCCGTCGTCGTCGCGAATGGCGATTTCGGTCGAGGGCAGCGGCAGGCCGATCGTGCCGGTGAACTCGCCGGAGCTGAACTTGTTGGCCGTCGCCACCGGCGAGGTCTCCGAAAGACCGTAGCCTTCGCTGATGGGGCAACCGGTCAGCGCCTTCCAGCGCTCGGCGACACCCTTCTGTACCGCCATGCCGCCGCCCAGCGTCAAGAGCAGCGGCTTGAAGTCGAGCCTGCGGAAGTCCTCATTGTTGAGCAGCGCGTTGAACAGCGTGTTGAGGCCCGGAAAGATATGGATCGGATACTTGCCCATTTCCTTGACGAAGCCGGGAATGTCGCGCGGATTGGGGATCAGTATGTTCTGGCCGCCCATCTGCATGCCCATCAGCGCATTCACCGTCAGCGCGAAGATATGGTAGAGCGGCAGTGCGCAGACGAGGTTGAGATGCGCCGGCTTTGGCTTGACGGTGTAGGCGTCCTGCAGCCACAGCGCATTCTGCGCGACATTGGCCAGCACATTGCTGTGCGAGAGGGTCGCGCCTTTCGAGATTCCGGTGGTGCCGCCGGTATATTGCAGGAAGGCGACATCGCTGGCGGCCACCGTGGCCGGCTTGAAAGCCATGCCGCGGCCAGCCTTGAGGGCCGCGTTGAACTTGACATGGCCAGGCAATGACCAGGCCGGCACCATCTTCTTGACGCGGCGCACGACCAGATTGACGATCGAGCCCTTCAGGCCGCCGAGCAGGTCGCCCATGGCCGCGACGACGATGTGCTTGACCGAGGTCCTGGCGACGACCGCCTGCAGGGTGTTGGCGAAGTTTTCGAGGATGACGATGGCCTGCGCCCCGGAATCCTTGAGCTGATGCTCCAGTTCGCGCGGCGTGTAGAGGGGATTGACGTTCACCACCGTAAAGCCGGCGCGGGCGACCGCCATCATCGCTATGGGATATTGCAGCACGTTCGGCATCATCAGGGCGACACGCGCGCCCTTCTGCAATCCTGTGGACTGCAGGTAGGCACCGAAGGCCGCCGAAGACTGTTCGAGCTGCGCGTAGGTGATGGACTTGCCCATGCACGTGAAAGCCGGCTGGCCCGCGAACTGCTTGCAGGCGCCAACGAGGAAGTCGCCGATGGAACCGTAGGGAAGGGCGCCGATCTCGGCCGGCATGTTCTTGGGATAGCTGTTGAGCCATGGCTTTTGCGGCAGGCCGGCGGCGAGTTCGGTGAGCGCCTTCGGCAGCCGTTGGCTGGCCGCTGTCGCTGGCTTGGAGACCGGTGCAGTCTTCGCCGGTGGCGAACTCTTCGTCGTCGCGGTTTTGCCCGTTCCGGCCTTGCCCGATCCGGGCTTGGTCGCGGGTGCCTTTGTCGGCGCGGCCTTCGACGCCGGCTTCGCGGCGGTCCTGGCGGTGGCCACGGTTTTTGCCGCGGGTGCTTTCTTGCCGGCCGCCGCCTTCGCGGTCGCGGCCTTGCCCGCGGCCTTGCCTTGCCCGTCGTCGCCTGCGGCTGGTCTAGGCCTCGCCTTAACGGACGCTTTCACCGGGGCCTTCGATGCTTTTGCCACCCGTTCCTCCTCGACAACCCTGGTCGCCTGTTCTCGCTGGGCCCTACCGCGCCGCCTCCAGATTGATGGAGACGTCCCTCCGCTGCCGCCAGCTGTCTATCTATGTATTGCCTCTATCGGCGGCGGTGCAAGTCTTGCCCTAGCGGCAGGATGCCGAAAGATTTGCCGCCGAAAACCTTTCCCGCCGGCCACGGCTGGAACGGCATCTTTCCGCACCGGCGGCGGATGAATACAGGGCGCGGCACCCTTGTCGCCGGACGTCTGATCAATAAAAAAATGCGGTCGTTAATAATATCGTGAATAGAAAAAAGTGCTAATTTTTTCTGCCATTTAGCGAAATTGCGGATTTTTTTCCTGCTTCCCGCGGGGTAAGCAAACGGGGTGTTCCAAACCCGGAAAAACGGTGCTTATATGCGCGCTTCGCGAGCCTGATAGAGGGGCTTGGAAGAACATCAGGGAGTGCTCAATGAAGAAGAAATTGACTTTTGCAGCCGCGTTGCTGGCTGCAAGCGTCCTGGGCGGCGTGGCCAACGCGAAAACTCTGGTCTATTGCGCTGAAGCGTCGCCGGAGGGTTTCGACCCGGCGCCGTATACCGCTGGCCAGACATTCGACGCGTCCTCGCGCACCGTGTTCAATCGCCTTGTCGAATTCGATCACGGCAAGACCTCGGTTTCGCCCGGCCTGGCGGACAGCTGGACCATTTCCGACGACGGCAAGGAATATACCTTCAAGCTGCGCAAGGGCGTCAAGTTCGCGCCCACCGACTACTTCACCCCGACCCGCGACCTGAACGCCGACGACGTGGTGTTCTCGTTCGAGCGCCAGGTCGACAAGAATGGCCCCTGGTTCCAGTACATACCGGGCATCGCTTACCAGTATTACAATGATCAGTTCGGCGACAACATCACCAAGGTCGAGAAGGTCGACGACCTGACGGTGAAGTTCACCCTCAAGGAACCGGCAATCACCTTCATTCCGACCCTGGGCATGGATTTCGCCTCGATCGTCTCGAAGGAATATGCCGACAAGCTGCAGGCCGACAAGACGCCTGAACTGTTCAACCAGAAGCCGGTCGGCACTGGGCCGTTCATCTTCGTCGACTACCAGACCGATGCCGCCATCCGCTACAAGGCCAACCCGGACTATTGGGGCGGCAAGCAGAAGATCGACGATCTGGTCTTCGCCATCACCACCGATCCGGCGGTGCGCGCGCAGAAGCTGAAGGCCGGCGAATGCAACATCATGTCCTACCCGGCACCGGCCGACATTGCCGGCCTGCAGGCTGATGCGAACCTGACGGTCGCGGAGCAGGAAGGCCTCAACGTCGGCGCGCTGATGTACAACACCCAGCAGAAACCGTTCGACGACGTGCGTGTCCGCAAGGCGCTCAACATGGCCATCAACAAGAAGGCCATCATCGACGCGGTGTTCCAGGGCGCCGGCCAGGTGGCGATCAACCCGATCCCGCCGACCATGTGGTCCTACAACAAGGACGTGAAGGACGACCCGTACGATCCGGACGCGGCCAAGAAGATGCTTGAAGAGGCCGGCGTCAAGGACCTCAAGATGAACGTCTGGGCGATGCCCGTCTCGCGTCCGTACATGCCGAACGCGCGCCGCACCGCCGAACTGATCCAGGCGGACTTCGCAAAGGTCGGCGTCACGGTCAACATCGTCAGCTACGATTGGGGTGAATACCTCAAGCGCGCTTCCGCGGTCGATCACGACGGCGCCGTCATCGTCGGCTGGACCGGCGATAATGGCGATCCGGACAACTTCCTCGGCGTGCTCCTGAGCTGCGCTTCCGTCGGTTCGAACAACCGCGCGGAATGGTGCAACAAGGACTTCGATGCGCTCATCAACAAGGCCAAGACGGTTTCCGACCAGGCCGAGCGCACCAAGCTCTACGAACAGGCACAGGTCATCTTCAAGGAGCAGGCACCGTGGGCGACGCTCGCCCACTCCAAGGTGTTCATGCCGATGCAGAAAACCGTCTCCGGCTTTGCGATGGATCCGCTCGGTATCCATCGCTTTGACGGCGTCGATATCGCCGAATAAGGTTCGCGAAACGGGGCGGCGCCACAAGGCGCCCCCCCACCTCGCCCGCCATGCTGCGTTATATCCTCGGCAAGCTCGCCCTCATCATCCCGACCTTCATCGGGATAACCATCCTCGCTTTCGGCTTCGTGCGCATCCTGCCCGGTGATCCGGTGCTGGTGCTTGCGGGCGAACGTGGCCTGTCGCCCGAACGTCATACGGCGCTGATGCACCAGTTCGGGTTCGACCTGCCGATCTGGCAACAGTATCTGACCTATCTGACCAATATCCTCGGCGGCGATTTCGGCACCTCGTTTTCAACCAAGACGCCGGTGCTCAAGGATTTCCTGGTGCGGTTCCCGGCCACGGTCGAACTCGCCATCTTCGCCATGATCTTCGCCGTCATCTTCGGTGTTGCCTTCGGCATTTTTGCTGCCATCCGCCGCGGCTCCTGGTTCGACCAGCTGACCATGGGCACCGCGCTCGCCGGCTATTCCATGCCAATTTTCTGGTGGGGGCTGCTGCTGATCATCGTGTTTTCCGGCACGCTGCACTGGACGCCGGTCTCGGGCCGCATCGACCTTCTCTATTTCTTCAAGCCGGTGACCGGCTTCATGACCATCGATTCCCTCATCTCGGGCCAGAAGGGCGCCTTCCGCTCGGCGGTGTCGCACCTCATCTTGCCCACCATCGTGCTCGGCACCATTCCGCTGGCGGTCATCGCCAGGCAGACCCGCTCGGCCATGCTCGAAGTGCTGGGCGAGGATTATGTGCGCACCGCGCGCGCCAAGGGCCTGGCGCCGCGGCGCGTCATCGGCCTGCATGCCTTCCGCAACGCGCTGATCCCGGTCGTCACCACGATCGGCCTGCAGGTCGGCACGCTGTTGACCGGCGCCATCCTGACCGAGAGCATCTTTTCGTGGCCGGGCATCGGCAAGTGGATGATCGATGCCATTTCCAAGCGCGACTATTTCACCGTGCAGGGCGGGTTGCTTTTGATCGCGCTGATCGTCATGTCGGTGAACCTTATCGTCGACGTGCTCTATGCCGTCATCAACCCGCGCATCCGGGCGAATTGACATGACCAATGAAGGCCCAGCCACCATCGAAGCCGCAACCGTCGTCAAGCCGCAGGATGCGCGGCTGCAGATGTTCGCCGAATTCTGGCACTATTTCTCGATCAACAAGGGCGCGGTGATCGGCCTCTTCGTCTTCGCCCTGCTGATCCTGATCGCCATCTTCGCGCCGTTGCTCGCCCCGCATCCGCCTGATGACCAGTTCCGTGACTTCTTCCTGACGCCGCCGGCCTGGCAGGCGGGCGGCAACGCGCAATTCCTGCTCGGCACCGACGCCGTCGGCCGCGATATGCTTTCGCGCCTGATCTACGGCTCGCGATTCTCGCTCGCCATCGGCTTCGTCGTCGTCACCACGGCACTGATCTCCGGCGTCGTCCTCGGCCTGCTCGCCGGCTACTGCCGTGGCTGGGTCGACACGCTGATCATGCGCATCATGGACATCATCCTGGCTTTCCCGTCGCTGCTGCTGGCCTTGGTGCTGGTCGCGGTGCTCGGCCCTGGCCTCGTCAATGCCATGATCGCCATCGCCTTCGTGCTGCAGCCGCACTTCGCCCGGCTCACCCGCGCCGCCGTGATGGCGGAGAAGACCCGCGAATATGTAGTCTCGGCCAAGGTCGCCGGGGCCAGCCATCTCAGGCTGATGCTGGTCACCATCCTGCCCAACTGCATCGCCCCGCTGATCGTGCAGGCGACGCTGTCCTTCTCCAACGCCATCCTCGAGGCGGCCGCCCTCGGCTTCCTTGGCATGGGGGCGCAGCCGCCGACGCCGGAATGGGGCACCATGCTTGCCGAAGCGCGCGAGTTCATCCTGCGCGCCTGGTGGGTGGTGACCTTCCCGGGCCTTGCCATCCTCATCACCGTCTTTGCCATCAACCTGATCGGCGACGGCCTGCGCGACGCGCTTGACCCCAAGCTGAAGAGGTCGTGAGCATGTCCCTGCTCGAGATCAGGAATCTCACCGTTTCCTTCGACACCGCCGCCGGACCGTTCATGGCCGTGCAAGGCATCGACCTTTCGGTCGAGTCGCGCGAGGTGCTGGCGATCGTCGGCGAGTCCGGCTCCGGCAAGTCGGTCTCGATGCTGGCGGTGATGGGGCTGTTGCCCAACACCGCGACGGTCAAGGCCGACCGCATGGCTTTCGATGGTGTCGACCTGTTGAAGCTCAGCCCGTCCGAACGCCGCAAGATCGTCGGCAAGGACATCTCGATGATCTTCCAGGAGCCGATCGCCAGCCTCAATCCATGCTTCACCGTCGGCTTCCAGATCGAGGAAGTGTTGCGCTTTCACATGGGCATGGATCGCGCCCAGCGCCGCGCGCGCGCCATCGAACTGATGAAGCTGGTCGGCATCGCCGACCCGGAGGAGCGCTTGAGCTCTTTTCCGCACCAGATGTCGGGCGGCCAGTGCCAGCGCGTCATGATCGCGATTGCCATCGCCTGCAATCCGAAGCTCTTGATCGCCGACGAGCCGACGACCGCGCTCGACGTCACCATCCAGAAGCAGATCCTCGATCTCCTGGTCTCGCTGCAGGCCAAATACGGCATGGGCCTGATCATGATCACCCACAATATGGGCGTGGTGGCCGAGACCGCCGATCGCGTCATCGTCCAGTACAAGGGCCGCAAGATGGAAGAGGCCGACGTGCTGTCGCTGTTTGAATCGCCGAAAAGCAATTACACGCGCGCGCTTCTGTCGGCGCTGCCGGAAAACGCCGTCGGCGACCGGCTGCCGACTGTGTCCGACATGCTGTTCGAGCCTGCCCCTTCGGGAGCCTCGGCATGAGCACCACCGTCCTTGAAGGCAAGAACATCGTTCGCGACTACCATATCGGCGGCGGCCTGTTCTCCGGGCCGCGCACCGTGCATGCCGTCAAGGGCGTCTCCTTCACGGTGGACAAGGGCAAGACGCTGGCCATCGTCGGCGAAAGCGGCTGCGGCAAGTCCACGCTCGCCCGCATCATCACCTTGATCGATCCCACGACGTCGGGCGAGTTGTTCATCGACGGCAACAAGGTCGATATCGCCAAAGGCGGATTGACGAAGGAGATGCGCCGCAAGGTGCAGATCGTCTTCCAGAACCCTTACGGATCGCTCAATCCGCGCCAGAAGATCGGCGATGTGCTGGGCGAGCCGCTGCTCATTAACACCGACAAGCCAGCCGCCGAACGGCGTGACCTCGCCATGAAGATGCTGAAGAAGGTCGGCCTCGGTCACGAGCACTATAACCGCTACCCGCACATGTTCTCGGGCGGCCAGCGCCAGCGCATCGCCATTGCCCGTGCGCTGATGCTCAACCCCAGCCTGCTGGTGCTCGACGAGCCGGTTTCGGCGCTCGATCTCTCGGTGCAGGCGCAGGTGCTCAACCTGCTCGCCGACCTGCAGGACGAATTCCAGCTGACCTATGTCTTCATCAGCCACGATTTGTCGGTGGTGCGCTACATCGCCGACGATGTGATGGTGATGTATTTCGGCGAGGCGGTCGAATATGGCTCGCGCGACGAGGTCTTCTCCGACCCCAAGCACAGCTACACCAGGACGCTGTTCGCCGCGACGCCGCGCGCCGATGTGGCGAGCATCAAGGCGAGGCTGGCGAAGAAGAAGGCGGCCTAAAGTCGCTTCCGGAGGTCGTCATCCTAGGGCGGAGCGATGCGAAGCGTCGCGCAGACCCTAGGATCCATGCCGTTACCTCAGCCGAAGAATGCAGCGGGGCAGAATTCTGCACCGTAAGCGGCGCTCGCATGTCGCGGCATCGATCCTCGGGTCTGCGCCGCGTCGCTTCGCTCCTTGCTTCGCCCGAGGATGACTACCCAGAAGTGGCCCCCTTGCGAAGAGCCCGGACGGCTTACGACAGCTTGGCGATAATAGCCCGCAAAGCCTCGCCGAACTTTTGCACCTCCTCGACCGTATTGTAGTGGACCAGCGAGGCGCGGATGGCGCCGCTGTCCATCGACAGGTCGAGGCGCTTCATCAGCCGCGGCGCGTACATGTGGCCGTCGCGGATGCCGATCTGCATCTCGGCCATTTCCTCGACGATCCGCTGCGGCGACAGCTTGCCGATATTGAAGCAGAAGGTCGGCACGCGCTCGTTGATGCGCGCCTCGTCGGCGACCCCGTAGATGGTCGCGCCGCAATCCTTCAGTACGCCCATCATCTCGCGCGCCAGCACCAGCTCATAATCGCGGATAGCGCCCATGCCGGCGACGATGTTTTCGCGTCGCGAGCGGTTGTTGGAGGGCGCCAGATTGCGGCCGATCAGTTCCAGATACTGCACGGCGGCATCCATGCCCGACACGTTCTCGTAGATGAAGGTGCCCGCCTCGACCTTGTATGGCGGCTCGTCCGGAATGAAATCCTCGCGGAAGGTCGGCAGCCGCTTCAGCGTCTCGAAGCGGCCCCACAGGAAGCCCATATGCGGCGAGAAATTCTTGTAGCCGGAGCAGACGAGATAATCGCAGCCCCAGGCCTGCACGTCGATCAGCCCATGCGGCCCGTAATGCACGCAGTCGAGGAACACTTCGGCGCCGGCGGCGTGGGCGATTTGCGCCACCGACGCGACATCGACGATCGAACCGATCGAGTGCGCCGTCACCGTGCAGGCGACCAGCCGAGTGCGGTCCGAAACCAGCGGCTTGAGATCGTCGACATGCAGATTGCCATCCTCACGCATGCGCCACCACTTGAATTTGGCGCCGGCCGATTCCAGCGCCAGCCAGGTGGCGATGTTGGCGTCGTGGTCCATGTCGGTGATGACGATCTCGTCGCGTTCTCCAAGCATCTGGCCGATGCCGAGGCTGACCAGGCGGATGAAGGAGGTGGCGTTCATGCCGAAGCAGATTTCCGCCGGGCTGTAAGCATTGATCAACAGTGCGACGCTTGTCCGCGCATCGGCGACCGACTGGTCGACGGCGACGCTGCGGCCATAGCGGCCGCCGCGCTGCACATTGTGCGAGACCAGATGGTTGGTCACCGCGTCGAGCACGCTCTGCGGAATCTGCGCCCCGGCGGCGTTGTCCATGAAGATGAAATCGCCAGCCCGCTGCAGGGCGGGAAACATGGCGCGGATGGTGTCGACGGGAAAGCCGCCGGTGGCCTGGGGATTGCTCAAGGATATCTCCTGCGAAGTGCTTGCGGGGTGGTGAGTGGTCAGCGGGTCTTCTCGGTCTTGAAGCGGGCTTCAAGCAGGCTGACGAGACGAACCATCGGCCAAAGGAAGATGAGATAGACCAGCGCCGCGCCGATCAGCGGCGAGGGATTGGCGTAGAGCGACTGTGCATTGGTCGCTTCCTTGAGCAATTCCGGCAGCGCCACGGTGGAGGCCAGCGACGTGTCCTTGAACATCGAGACGCAGTTGCTGGTCATCGGCGGGATGACGACGCGCACCGCCTGCGGCAGCACCACCTTGCGCAAGGTCAAAAGGAACGGCAGGCCAAGCGCCTGCGCCGCCTCGAACTGGCCGCGCGGAATGCTCTCTATGCCGGAACGGAACACCTCCGCCGAATAGGCCGACATGATAATGGCGAACGCGGTCACCGCCGACGCCCAGGACGATAGACGTATGCCGAGGAAAGGCAGCGCATAATAGATCAGGATCAGCACGACCAGGACCGGCAAGGCGCGGAAGATGTCGGTGTAACCGACCGCCAGCCAGCGCAGCGGCTTCGGCGCATAGAGCCGCAACAGGCTGATCACCAGGCCAATGGGAATGCCGATGCCGATGCTGAGCAGACCGAGCAGCAGCGTGTTCAGGAAGCCGCGCAGCAACGCCGGCAGGCTCGACGCGATGACGTCGGCGTTGAAGAAAGTGTCGATCAGCGACATCAGGGCATTCCCGAACGGTGTTGCGTCATCTGACGCCAGAGCCCGACCCGGAACATCGAGATCGGCTATGCCGAACGGATGCTGGTCCCGGGAAAGTCATGCGTGAAAAACGGGACGTGCCGACCCCTTTGGGGCCGGCACGCATTCCGTCTGGCCGCCGCTCAGGCCTTGGGCATAGGCATTTCCTTGACGGTCGAGGAATCGGCAGGGGCGTCGCTGCCGAACCACTTCTTGTGGATCGCGGCCAACGTGCCGTCCTTCTTCATCGCCGTCAGCGCGTCGTTGAGTTTGCCGAGCAGCGGATGATCCTTGGTCATCATCAGGCCGTACTGCTCGCCGGTCTTGATGCGCTGCTTGACCTTCAGGTCCTTCATCTTGGTGAAGGAATATTCCATGCCGGGAATGTCGCTGACGGCGGCGTCGACACGGCCGGCGCTGAGGTCGAGCAAAAGGTTCTGCTGCGTGTCATAGCCCTTCACATCGCTGAAGCCGTCGGCTTCCTGATGCGCCTTGACCCAGGTCTCGCCGGTCGAGCCCGAGAGCACGCCGACGATCTTGCCCTTGAGGTCCGCCTCGGCGTTGACCGCGCTGTCGGTCTTGGTCGCGATACCCATGTCGGAATCATAATAGGGCTGGGTGAACGACTGCGACTTCAGCCGCTCCGGCGTGATCGTGATCGAGGAGATGGCGACGTCGATGCGCTTCGAAGTGGTCGCGGCGAACAGTGCCTGAAAGCCGAGATCGGCGATGTCGGTGGTCATGCCGGCGCGCTTGGCCGCCTCGTTGACGATGTCGACTTCGAAACCCTCGAACGTGCCGCTCTCGTTCTTGTATTCAAAGGGCGGATTGGTCGGGTAGGCGCCGACATTGAGCACATCGGCGGCATAGGCGGTTGCCGGTCCGGCCGCGATGCCGATTGCCGCGGCGACAAGGATGAGATTGCGACGGTTGAGCTTCATTGGTGGTCCTCTGGGGTGTTCCCTCTGGTTGTTGATCGGGCGGGCTGGCCCGCACGGTTCTTGCCGTCCCGCCTCCCAGCGGGGCGTCAATTCATGATGGCGGCCATGCGCTCGAGCGCAGCCGCGATTTTGTCGCGGTCGCATACGCATTCACGCGCGAAAGGTTGGCGATGGTCTCGGTACGCAGGTCGTGGAGCTGAGCGCGCGCACCATCGAAAGCGTAGCGCGCCCTGGTCGATGATTGGGGCTGCACAAACGACAAGGACTGAAACCCCTCCCACCCGGAGCACCATGATGACTGCCCGTAAAGCCCTCCAGGCCGACAGTCGCCATCCATCCTGAATGCTTATCCAAAGCGCGGCGCTTTTCAAGGCAAAAGTTTTAAGCTTAAAAAGTTTCCTGGCTTGATCGCTTGCGCAACCGGGCGCTAGCGCGGGTCCTTCCGCGCCAGTTCGGCCCGGGCGGCGGCATAATTGGCCGCGGCGCCCGCACCCAGGTACATCGTGTCGCTGGCGAGGACGAAGAAGCTGACGCCGATTGCCGCCCATTGGCCGATGGCCTGCGGGCTGCCGCAGAATATGCCGGAGGTCTTGTCGTGCGCGATCGCCACGCCGATGATCCTGCGGATCGCGTCCGTGAGCTTGTCGGCGCCCTTCGGTCCGATCGCATCGATCGACACGGAGAGATCGCCGGGCCCGACGAAGATCACGTCGACGCCGTCGACATCAGCGATCGCCTCGATGTTGGCCAATCCCTCTGAAGTCTCGACCTGGACCGCCACGACGATCCGGTCATTGGCGCCGGCCAGATATTCGGGAATGCGATAGCCATAACCGGCCGCGCGGCCGGGTCCGACGCCGCGCTCGCCCCGTGGCGGATAGCGGGATGCTTTCACGGCCATTGCCGCCTGTGCGGATGTCGAGACGCGTGGCACCAGCACGCCTTGCGCGCCGCTGTCCAGCGCCGCCTGGATGGCTTCGGGCGCGTGGCCGGGAACGCGCACCATCGCCGGCACGCGGTGGACATCGGCGGCGCGCACCATGGTCTCGATGATGTCGCGCGGAATCTGGGCATGCTCCCAGTCGATGCAGAGGAAGTCGAGGCCGGACAGCGCCATCACTTCAACCGCGACGGGGTGAGGAATGGCAGCGAAGGAGCCGACGAGGTTGGCCTTGCCGATGCAATTCTGGCGGAACTCGCTCATGCCTAGTCCTTTTCTCATCCCGCCAAATTCATATCGGCAAACAGGCGCAGGGCGAAGCTATTTCATGCTTGAAATATTTTCGCGGAGCCGTAGCGTGCGATCTTCGCCGGGAGGTCGCGACATGAACAAAGCACATCCGCTGCACGGCTCCAACAAACTGAAGCTTGGCGTTTTCTCGACCAACGCCGATGGCGGCCTTGCCATATCGGATGTGCCGGAACGCTGGACGGCGAGCTGGCAGGACAATCTAACGGCCGCCCGGATCGCCGATCGCGCCGGGCTGGAGTTCATGTTGCCGATCGCGCGCTGGCGTGGCTTTGGCGGCCGCAACAAGGTGCGCGAGCGGTCCTTCGAGACCTTCACCTGGGCGGCGGCACTCAGCATGGCCACCGACCGGATCGGCCTGTTCATGACCGTGCACGTGCCGCTGGTGCATCCGCTCTATGCCGCCAAGGCGCTGGCGACGGTCGATCATATCAGCCAGGGCCGCGCCGGCTTGAACATCGTCTGCGGCTGGAACCCGAAGGAATTCGGCATGTTCGGCACACCGCTGGTCGAGAAGGGGTATGACCAGGCGGCCGAATGGATTGAGATCCTTGAAAAGCTTTACGCGTCGGCGGAGCCGCTCGACTATGATGGCACCTATTATCGCCTCAAGGAGGCAGTAAGCCGGCCGGCCAGCCTGCAAGTTCCGCGCCCGGTGACGATGAACGCGGCCTTCGGCGGTCCGGGCCGCGATTTCGCAGCGGCCCATTGCGACTACCTGTTCACGACCTTTTCCGAGATGGGCGATGCCGGCAAGCATGTCGCCGACATCAGCGAGCGAGCCGACAAGGTTGGCCGGCAGGTCGGCGTCTACACCGTGGCCCATGTCGTCTGCCGTCCGACCATGGAAGAGGCGCAGGCCTATTACAATAGATATGCCGTCGATCTGGCCGATCACGAGGCGGTCGATGCGCATATGGCCGGCAAGAAGGAATTCTCGCAGTCGCACGACCCGCATGCCTATGACCGCTACCGGCAGCGTTTCGCCGGCGGCGCCGGCACCTATCCGCTGGTTGGAACGCCGCAGACGATCGTCGCCGAAATGGCCGCCATTGCGGAGCACGGCTATCAAGGCATCGCCCTGTCCTTCGTCAACTACACGCAGGAGCTGCCCTATTTCTGCGATCACGTGCTGCCGCTGCTGAGGCAGGCTGGCCTTCGCGGGTAGCAGCGATGCCAAGGGGATGATCGGTGGCCTAGCCAGGATTTCAACGTCGTCATCCCTGGGCGGAGCAGGAGTGAAGCTCCGTCGCGGAGACCCTGGGATCCATGCCGCGATCTTAGCCACGGAGTGCGGCGGAGCAGAATTCCGGACCGCTGCAACGCTTTGATTTCACGGCATGGATCCTGGGGTCTGCGCCGCGTCGCTGCGCTCCTTGCTTCGCCCCAGGATGACGAAGCGATGGGCGTTTATTCCGGAATAACGGCGGTCGCCTGGATCTCCACCTTGGCGCGGTCCTCGACCAGCGCCACCACCTGCATGGCGGCCATCGCTGGAAAATGCCGGCCGATCACCTCGCGATAGGCCTCGCCGATCCCCTTGAGGTTGCCGAGATATTCGGCCTTGTCGGTAAAATACCAGGTCATCGAGGTGATGTGCCGTGGCTCCGCGCCGGCCTCGGCCAGCACCGCGACGATGTTCTGAAGCGTCTGCCGCACCTGGCCGGCGAAATCGTCCGTCTCGAACTGGCATTGCCCGTTCCAGCCGACCTGTCCGCCGACGAAGACGAGCCTGCCGCGCGCCGCCACGCCGTTGGCGTAGCCGACCGGTTTTGCCCAGCCTTCCGGCTGCAGGATCTCGTGCATGTCGTCTCTCCGCCTGTCCAATATCGGGTCCGCAATATCCGTCTCGAAAACATTTCAGTCCGTGGTCACGACCTGTTCAGGCCGCGCCCATCACTTGCCGCGCGATCACAACCTTCTGCACGTCCGATGCGCCCTCGTAGATTCGCAGCGCGCGGATCTCGCGGTACAGGCTCTCGACGATGTGGCCCTTGCGGACGCCATCGCCGCCATGCAACTGCACGGCTATGTCGATCACCTCCTGCGCCTTGTCGGTGGCGAACAGCTTGGCCATCGCCGCCTCGCGCGTCACCCGCGCAGCGCCCATGTCCTTGGTCCAGGCGGCGCGATAGACCAGAAGCGCCGCAGCATCGACGTCGAGCGCCATGTCGGCGACATGGCCCTGCACCATCTGCAACTCGGCCATCGGCGCGCCGAACAATTTGCGTTCGGCCACCCGCTTGATGCTTTCATCGAGCGCGCGTCGGGCAAAGCCGAGCGCCGCCGCGCCGACGGTCGAGCGGAACACGTCGAGCACCGACATGGCGATGCGAAAACCGTCGCCCGGCTTGCCGATCAGCGCCGAGGCCGGCAACCGGACATGATCGAACGAAAGCCGCGCCAGCGGATGCGGCGCGATCACTTCAAGGCGCTCGGCAATGCCAAGCCCCTCGGCGTCGCCAGGCACGAGAAAAGCGGATAGCCCCTTGGCACCCGGCGCCTCGCCGGTGCGGGCGAAGACGACATAGATGTCTGCAATGCCGCCATTCGAAATCCAGGTTTTTTCGCCCGTGAGAACGTAGCTATGGCCGTCACGGGTCGCCGTCATCTCCATGTTGGCGACATCAGATCCCGAACGCGGTTCCGATAGGGCGAAGGCTGAGATCGCCTTGCCGTCCCGTGTCTTTGAAAGCCATTGCTGCTGGTCCGGCGTCCCGAACAGGCTGAGCGCGCCGGTGCCGAGACCTTGCATGGCGAAAGCGAAGTCGGCGAGGCCATCGTGGCGGGCCAGCGTCTCGCGCGTGATGCACAGGGCGCGCACGTCGAGTGGTGCGGGGTTGTCCGTATCGAGCGCCGTCGGCTTCAGCCAGCCGTCCCTGCCCAGTTTCGCGACCAGCTCGCGGCAGGCGGCGTCGACGTCGTGGTGGTCAACCGGCAGGTTTTTCGCGCACCAGGCGTCCAGGTGCCCGGCGAGTTCGCGATGGCAGCTTTTGAAGAAGGGCCAGTTGAGGAAGGAGCGGTCAGGCATTTGTGCCTCCGCAGTACTTCGAGCCTTGCGCTCTACGGCGCCCCCCTCTGTCCTGCCGGACATCTCCCCCTCTAGTGGGGAGATTGGCAGTGCCGGCGCCGGCGCCCTTCCCGCGACGTTGGCGATTTGCGAAAGCGTACGCGACAGCCGATCTCCCCCCTAGAGGGGGAGATGTCCGGCAGGACAGAGGGGGGCGCTGTCCCGCCAACGTCTCCGATAGTCCGCTCATCCTCAATTCCCCTCGAACACCGGCTTTTCCTTGGCCACGAAAGCCCGATACGCCCGTTCGAAATCGCGCGTCTGCATGCAGATCGCCTGCGCCTGTGCTTCCGCCTCGATCGCCTGGTCGAGGCCCATCGACCATTCCTGGTTGAGCTGCGTCTTGGTGATGCCGTGGGCGAAGGTCGGGCCGGAGACGATGCGGGCGGCCATGTCGAGCGCGTCGGCCTCAAGTACGTCTGCCGCTACCAGCCTGTTATAGAACCCCCAGCGCTCGCCTTCCGTCGCTGTCATGGTTCGGCCGGTGTAGAGCAGTTCGGCGGCGCGGCCCTGGCCGATGATGCGCGGCAGGATCGCGCAGGCGCCCATGTCGCAGCCGGCAAGGCCGACGCGGGTGAACAGGAACGCCGTCTTGGCTTCCGGCGTGGCGATGCGGATATCCGAACTCATGGCGATGATGGCGCCGGCGCCGACCGCCACGCCGTCAACCGCGGCGATGATCGGCTTGCCGCAATTCAGCATCGCCTTGACGAAATCGCCGGTCATGCGGGTGAAGGCCAAGAGCTGCTTCATGTCCATCTTGACCAGTGGGCCGATGATGTCGTGAACATCGCCGCCGGAGCAGAAATTGCCGCCATTGGAGAGGAACACCACGGCGTCGACGTCGTCGGCATAGACGAGATCGCGGAACGTGTCGCGCAGCTCGGCATAGCTGTCGAAGGTCAGCGGGTTCTTGCGCTCCGGTCGGTCGAGCCGGACCTTGGCGATCCTGCCCTCGACCTCCCACAGGAAATGCTTTGGCTTGAGGCCGGCCATTGCGGTCATTCGCGTCCCTCCCAGTTGCTGCGGAACGAGGTCAGCATGCCGGTCAGCCGGCGCGCATCCTCCTCGCTGACCTTGCCCAGCAATTCGCCGATCCAGCCCTCATGCGCGGCGGCGATGGTGGCAAAGGACTTCGTACCTTCCTCGGTCAGCCGGACCATCGAGGTGCGGCGGTCGCCATTGCGGCGCGCGCGCGCCACCAGTCCTTCCGAAACCAGCCGGTCGACAATGCCGGTGACATTGCCGTTGGACACCAGCAGGAAGCGCGACAGGTCGCTCATCAGCATGCCCTCCGGCGCGCGGTAAAGTGCTGCCATGACGTCGAAACGCGGCAACGTCGTGTCGAATTCCTTCTTCAGGCGCTCGCGCAGTTCGGCCTCGATCGTGCGCGACGCGCGCAGCAGCCTGATCCACAGGCGCAGCCGGTCCTTGCCGGGTCCCGATGGCAGGGGCAGGGGGCCGGCTACCATGTTTCACCTCCCGAGATCGAAATCGCCTGTCCGGTGATCGACGCTGCCGCATCGCCGCACAGCCACAGCACGGCGGCGGCAATCTCCTGCGGCTGGACGAAACGGCCTTGCGGATTGGTCGAGGCAAGGCTCGCCCGCGCCTGCTCCGCAGAGCGGCCGGTTTTTTCCACGATCCGCTGGATGGACTCGTCCAGCATTTCCGTCTCGACAAACCCGGGGCACACCGCATTGACGGTCACGCCGGACTTCGCCGTCTCGGCGGCAAGCGCCCGCATCAGGCCGACGACACCATGCTTGGCCGCCACGTAAGGCGCCACGTAAGCGTAGCCCTTCAGTCCCGCCGTCGAGGCGATGAAGACGATCCGGCCCGCCTTTCGCTCCGCCATGCCGGCCAGCGCCGGTTTCACCGTCAGGAAGGCGCCGGTCAGATTGACGTCGAGCGTCCGCTGCCAGTCGGCGAGCGGGGTCTTATGCGCCGGCGTGCTGCCGGCCATGCCGGCATTGGCGACGACGATGTCGAACGGTCCGCGCGCGGCCTCCGCTTGCGCGTAGAGCGCCGCCGTTTCGGTCTCGCTCGTGACATCGGCGGCAATGGTGAAGATGCGGCCGCTTTGACCCGCGACCTTTGCGAGCTCCGTTTCCCGCCGGCCGCAGATGGTCACGTCAACGCCGGCGCCGGCCAGTGCCAGGGCGATTGCCCGGCCGACGCCGGAGCCGCCGCCGGTGACCAGTGCGTGCTTGCCCGCGATCATGTGGCAATCCTCGAAGGTCGGCGCTGCCTCTTGCGCCAGATCGAAGCCATGACATGCACAGACATTCTGGGACTGGCGATTGGCCCGATGCTTGGTTGCCAGGTGGTTCCCCCAATCCGTCGTTGCTTCGCAACGCCACCTTTCCCCCCTCCGGAGGGAAAGGAAGGGAGCCTCATGAGACGAGCATCGGCGGCAGAGGGGTCGCGCCGTTCCTCTCCCCCGTCGATCGGGGGAGAGGTGGATCGGCGAAGCCGAGACGGAGTGGGGGTCGACCAGCGCAGTGCAAGACCATGCATGCGCGACGCCCCCCTGCATGCTGCGGGAAGGTGCCGGCAGGCGGATGAGGGGCAGCGTGGCGAACGAAAAATACTCATACTTTCAGCCCCGCCGCCGCATCGCGCTCGGCCAGCCGGTAGATCTGGTCGCGCCCGGGCAGATAGGGATCAGGCCATTTGACGCCGCGGTCGCCGAGCGACACCGCCGCATGCAGCGTCCAGTAGGGATCGGCGAGATGCGGCCGTGCCAGCGCCACCAGATCGGCGCGGCCGGCCATCAGGATCGAATTGACATGGTCCGGCTCATAGATGTTGCCGACCGCCATCGTCGCCATGCCGACTTCGTTGCGGATGCGGTCGGAAAACGGCGTCTGGAACATGCGGCCATAGACCGGCTTTGCCAGCACCGAAGTTTGTCCTGCCGAGACGTCGCAAATGTCGACGCCGGCCTCATGCAACAGCCGCGCGATCTCGACCGCGTCGGCGGGTGTCACGCCTTCGATGCCGACCCAGTCATTGGCAGAAATACGCATCGAGATCGGCTTGTGCGCCGGCCAGGCGGCGCGCACCGCGTGGAAAACCTCGAGGGGATAGCGCATACGGTTTTCCAGCGAACCGCCATAGGCGTCCGTGCGGCGGTTGGTGACCGGCGTGATGAAGGACGACAGGAGATAGCCATGGGCGGCGTGGATCTCCAACATGTCGAAGCCGCAGCGATCGGCCATCTGCGCCGAAGCCACGAACTCGTCGCGCACTCTGTCCATGTCGGCGCGGTCCATCGCCTTCGGCACCTGATTCTGCGGCGACCACGCCACGGCGGATGCCGCCATGACTGGCCAGTTGCCTGATGCCAGCGGTACGTCTGTTCCTTCCCAGCCGAGCCGGGTCGAACCCTTGGCGCCGGAATGGCCGATCTGCGCGCAGATCTTCGCTTCGGTCTCGGTATGGACGAAGCCGACCAGCCGTTTCCAAGCCGCCTCATGTTCAGGCGCGTAGAAGCCCGGGCAGCCGGGCGTGATGCGCCCTTCCGGACTGACGCAAGTCATCTCGATATAGATGAGCCCGGCGCCGCCCTTGGCGCGCTCGGCATAATGGGTGAAATGCCAGTCGGTCGGGCACCCGTCGACGGCCTTGTACTGCGCCATCGGCGAGACAACGACGCGGTTTAGCAGCCGCATGTCGCGCAGCTTGAACGGCGCGAACATCGGCGCCCGGCGCAGCCTGTTGCCACCGGCACCCGCCTGGCGCTGGAACCATTCTTCGGCGCCGCCCAGCCATTCGGCATCGCGCAGCCGCAGATTCTCGTGGCTGATGCGTTGCGAGCGGGTCAAAAGCGAATAGTTGAACTGCACCGGATCGAGGCCGAGATAGCGCTCGACCTCCTCGAACCATTCCAGCGAATTGCGCGCCGCCGACTGCAGCTTCAGCACCTCGGTGCGGCGGGCGTCCTCATATTTACGGAAGGCGGCCTCGAGGTCCGGTTCGGTCTCGACATAATCGGCCAGCGCCACCGCGCTTTCCAGCGCCAGTTTGGTGCCGGAGCCGATCGAGAAATGCGCCGAGGCCGCCGCGTCGCCCATCAGCGCCAGATTCTTGTAGGACCAGCGCTCGCACAGCACGCGCGGGAAGTTGATCCAGGCCGAGCCACGGATATGGTTGGCGTTGGTCATCAGCGCGTGGCCGCCAAGATGCTTGGCAAAGATGCGCTCGCACACCGCGATGGACTCCTGCTGCGACATCGCGCCGAAGCCGAAGGCGGCCCAGGTCTGTTCGCTGCATTCGACGATGAAGGTCGCGGTCTCGCTGTCGAACTGGTAGGCGTGCGCCCACACCCAGCCATGCCCGGTCTTCTCGAAGATGAAGGTGAAGGCGTCGTCGAATTTCTGGTTGGTGCCGAGCCAGACGAATTTGCATTTGCGTGTGTCGATGTCGGGTTTGAAGATATCGACGAACGTGTTGCGCGCCCTTGAGTTCAGTCCGTCGGCGGCGACGACCAGGTCATGCGTCTCCATATAGGGGCGGGGATCGGCGATGTCGGTTTCGAACATCAGCTTGACGCCGAGTTCGCGCGCGCGGCGCTGCAAGAGGACCAGCAGCCGCTTGCGGCCGATGCCGCAGAAGCCGTGCCCCGACGAGACCGTGCGCACGCCGTCATGGATGACGGCGATGTCGTCCCAATAGGCAAAATGCTTCTTGATCCAGACGGCGCTGACCGGATCATTCTCAGCAAGATTGTCGAGCGTCTCGGCCGACAGGACCACGCCCCAGCCGAACGTGTCGTCGGCGCGATTGCGCTCGAAAACCGTCACGTCGTGCGCGGCGTCCCTCAGCTTCATCGAAATGGCAAAGTAGAGGCCGGCTGGTCCGCCGCCGAGAACCGCAACCTTCATCCGTGCGATCTCCTCTTCGCTTGCTATGCCTCAGTATCGCGCCGGAGGTAGGATATTTCAAGCTTAAAGTTTTATATCGAAATGATTATGCGAGCGTGGGTGGCGCGCTTGCCGGGACATCCTGCAAGCGCGCCCTGGGAGATCATTTCTCCGGATTCTTCGGGCTCCACAGCACGGTCTCGGCACCCTTCTCATAGGCCATGCCCGAGGGATAGCTGATCGCCTCGAGTTGCAGTCCCCACGGCGCCTGGAAATAAAGGATGGTCTGGCCGGCGGCGGGTCCTTCCTTGACCGGCAGCGGCCCCATCCTGGTCTTGACGCCCTTGCCATCGAGATAGGCCTTGGCCGCGGCGACATCGTCGACATAGAAGGCGATGTGGAAGCCGCCAATGTCGCTGTTCTTCGGTGTCAGATCCTTCTGGTCGGGCGCGGTATATTTGAACAGCTCGACGTTCGATCCATAGCCGCAACGCACCATGGTGACCTGCTCGATGACAGCCTTCGGATCGACGCCGAGCAGGTCCTGCATGAAGGTGCCCTTGTCGTCGGCGAACGGGCCGAACGACATCGCCTTCTTGCAGCCGACGACCTCGGTGAAGAAGTCGACCGCCTGCTTCATGTCGGGAACCGTGATGCCGGTGTGGTCGTGCCCGCGCATGCCGGGGATCGAGCTCGCCGAGGCCATGCCGGCGCTGCCCAGAACAGTGGCGGCGAGCACCGCAAATCGTATTGTTGTCTTCATGTTTGTTCTCCTCCGTTTGGCGGGACTTGGTTAGCCTTCGATCGCACGTCCGAAGCCCGTTTTTCGGCGTGCGGTTGTTTTCATGTCGGGACCCTTGCCGTTGGGATGTTCAGCCAGTCCGGATCGATTTCCGGCAGCGGAATGGCGGCGAGCAGGTCGCGCGTGTAGCTCTGCCGCGGCATGTCGAACAGCGCGTCCGTGGCGCTCGCTTCCACGATGCTGCCTTCGCGCATGACGATCACCTGCCGGCACAGCCGCCGGATGACCGACAGATCGTGGCTGATGAAGGCGACCGTCAGGCCCATCTCCGCGGCAAGCTTCTCCAGCAGGGTCAGGATCTGCGCCTGCGTCGAGACGTCGAGGCCGGAGACGATCTCGTCGGCCAGCACGAATTTCGGCGACAGCGCCAGCGCGCGGGCAATGCCGACGCGCTGGCGTTGGCCGCCCGACAGTTCGTGCCGGTAACGGCTGGCAAAACTCTGCGGCAGGCCGACGCGCTGCAGTGCCTCGGCGACGCGGGATTTCAGATTGTCGCCAAGCCCGTTCTGCTTGAGCGGAGCGGCGATGATGCTGGCAATGGTACGGCGCGGGTTGAGCGACGACATCGGATCCTGGAAGATCATCTGCAGGTTGCGGCGCAACGGCCGCAACTCCGATTCCGGCAGATGGGTGATGTCACGACCTTCGAAACGGATGCTGCCGGCGCTCGGCTCCAGCAGCCGCACCAGCGCACGGCCAAGCGTCGACTTTCCCGAACCGGATTCGCCGACGATGCCCGTCACCGAGCCGCTGGGCAGGTCGAAATCCAGGCCTTTCAGAATCTCGGCCAGCGGTGCGCGGCCGATGAGCGGCTTGCGCGTCATGTCGGGCAAGGCGACCTTCAGCCCGCGCACGGAAAACAGCGGCTCAGCCATGCGGACGCCTCCAGGCCTGGTCGGCGGCAGCGATCTCTGCGGCGAGCCCGGCCAGTACCGCCTCGTCCACCGGCTTCAGCGAAGCATATGGATCGGTATAGCGCGGCGTCGCCGCCATCAGCGCTCGGGTGTACGGATGCCGAGGTGCCGCGAAAAGCGCCGCGGTCTCTGCCTCTTCCACCACCTTGCCGGCATAGAGCACCGAGACTTTCTGGCTGATCTTGGCGACGACGCCGAGATCGTGGGTGACGAACAGGATCGCCGTGCCGTGCTCGCGCTGCAACGCCACGATGAGCCGCAGGATCTGCTTCTGCACGGTGACGTCGAGGGCCGTGGTCGGCTCGTCGGCGACGATCAGCCGGGGCTCGGCGGCAAAGGCGGCGGCAATCAGCACGCGCTGGCGCATGCCGCCGGAGAGCTCGTGCGGATAGCTTTTCAGCACACGGTCCGGGTCGCGGATCTGCACCTCATCAAGCAACTGGCGGATACGTCGATCGGCCTTGTCTCCGCTCCAGCCGAGGATGCGCACCAGACGGTCGGTCATCTGGGGGCCGATGCGGCGCGAGGGGTTGAGTGCGGTCAGCGGATCCTGCGGGATCAGCGCCGTGCGCGCGCCGATCAGCGTGCGCCGCGCTTTTGGCGGGAGTTTGCCGAGGTCTTCGCCCTCGAGTCTCATGTAGCCTTCGACGATGCGCACGCTCGACGGCAACACACCAAGCACCGCCTTGCCGATCATCGTCTTGCCGGCGCCGCTTTCGCCGACAAGCGCGCGCACTTCACCGGGTTGTACCGAGAGCGAAACAGAGCGCAGCACGCGCTGGCCGTTGGCCAGCACCGCGCTTAGATTGTTTATCTCGAGACAGGCGCTCATCGCAGCACCGGATCGAAACGCGTCTTCAGCGCCTCGCCGAACTGGCTGAATGACAGCACGGTGAGGATCAGCGTGATCAGCGGGAAGACCAGCACCCACCATGCCTGATGGATCGACAGCCGGCCCTCGGCGATGATGCCGCCCCAGGTCGGATCGTCGGTCGAGATCGACAGATTGACGAAGGACAGGATCGCCTCGACGATGACGGCGATGCCCATCTCCAGCGACAGCAGCGCCACGATCGACGGCACCACATTGGGCAGCACTTCGCGCAGCATGATGCCGAAGCGGCCATAGCCGGCGATACGGGCATTCTCGACATAGTCCATGCGCGACTGGCCCATCGCCTCGGCGCGGATGACCCGGCAAAAACGCGTCCAGTCGATGATGGCGATGGCGAGGATGACGGAGCTCAAGCCGGTGCCGAGCACGGCGACCAGGAGGATGGCGAACAGCACCGGCGGGAAGGCCATCCAGATGTCGACGATGCGCGAGATGATGCGGTCCGCCCAGCCGCCGAAATAGCCCGCGACCAGCCCTAATGTGGAGCCCACCACGCAGGCGGCGATGGCCGCCGCGAAAGCAACGATGAAGGCGATGCGGCCGCCGAAGATCAGGCGCGAGAGCAGGTCGCGGCCGAGGCTGTCGGTGCCGAGCCAATAGCCCGGCTCGGCGCCATCGAGCCAGAACGGCGGCAGACGTTCCAGCATCAAATCCTGCGCCAGCGGATCCTGCGGCGCGACCAGCGGCGCGAAGATCGCGGCCAGCAGCGCCAGCAGCAGCCAGCCGCCGGCGAGCCACAGCCTCGGGCTCGATCCGCGCCTGATGATGCGTGCCTCATCCATGGCGCAGCCTCGGATTGAGCAGCGCATACATCATGTCGACGGCGAGGTTGATCAGCACGAACAGCAGCGCGAAGACCAGCACGATGCCCTGGATCAGCGGCAGGTCGCGGTTGATGACGGCGTCGATCGCCATGTTGCCGAGGCCCTCATAGGAGAACAGCCGCTCGACGATGACGGTGCCGCCGATGAGGAAGGTGAACTGCACGCCGATGAGCGTCAGCGTCGGCAGCGCGGCGTTCTTCAGCGCCTCGCGCAAGATGACCTGCGTTTCCGAAAACCCCTTGACCCGCGCCAGCACGACATAGTCGAGGTCGAGCACCTCCTTCAGCGACTGCTTCAGTAGCTGTGCGATGATGGCCGCGAGCGGCAGCGCCAGCGCCACGGCTGGCATCAGCATGTGCTTCAAGAGGTCCCAGGTGAGGTCGAAGCGCAGCCGAAGCAGGCTCTCGAAGAAGTAGAACTGGGTGACGAAGGGCAGGTCGAGCTGCGGCGACACGCGGCCGGAAATGTCGAAGATCGGCACCAGCACGCCGAACAACAGGATCAGCACCAGGCCCCAGAGAAAATCGGGGATGGAAAGCGCGGCACCGCTGGCGATGTCGATGCCGGCCTCGACCGCCGTGCCGCGCTCGCGCGCGCCCAGGATCGCCGTCGTGCCGCCGATCGCCACCGCCATGATGAGCGCGACGATGGCAAGCTCCAGCGTTGCCGGCAGCCGGTTGAAGACGAGGCCAAGCACGTCTTGCCGCAGCGAGATCGAGGTGCCGAAATCGCCTTTGACGACGCCGGACAGCCAGATGAAGAACTGCTGTACGATCGTCTTGTCGAGCCCATAGAGTGCACGCAGACGGGCGATGTCATCATTGGTGGCACCGGGCGGCAGCATCATGGCGATCGGATCGCCGGGCGCGACGCGGATGACCACGAATACGACGACGGCCACGCCGAACAGCGTGATCAGCATCGTCAGCAGACGGATCAGGAATCGTTGCAGGAGCATGTAAATCTTTGCAGGAGCCCGCAGGCTCATATGCGTGTAGAAATGCGCGCCGTCGCTATGGACGGCGCGCGGTAAGCCCAGGCTGATATCAGGCCGGGGTCATCAGGGCCGGCAGCAGCGCGCCGGAAATATGCTGCACCACCTTGACGCCCTTCGCATGCACGATCGGTTGCGCATACTGCATAAGCGGCAGCACGTAGGCCTGCTCGGCGATGTATTTATCGACCGCCTTCCACCCGGCGATGCGCTTGGTCTCGTCCTTCTCTCCCCACAGCGGGTTGATCATGTCGATCAGGTCCTGGCTGTCCCAGACCGAATGCGGGCTCGGCCCATACATGGCAAAGCCGGTCGACGTGGTCGGGTCGCCAATGGCGTTGCCCCAATTGTAGAAGGCCGCCGGCGCGAGCTTGTCGGCGGCGCGCAGTTCGTAGTGCTTGGCGATCTCGTAGACCTCGATCGTCGCCTCGATGCCGACCTTGCGCCACATGCCGACGATCGCCTGGATCATCTCATAGTCCTTGGGCTTGAAGCCCTTGGTCGTCTGGATGGTGAACTTGACCGGCTTTTCCGGCGAATAGCCTGAAGCCGCCAGCAGCTCCTTGGCCTTTTCCGGATTGTGCTCGACCTTGATCGAGGCATCGTAGGCCGCGTATTCCGGCGTTTCCAGCGTGGCGAGCGGCTGGCCGTAGCCGCGCAGCAGCCGCTTGACCAGAAGCTCCTTGTCGACCGCCATGACGGCTGCCTGGCGCACGTTCTTGTCCAGCATCGCCTCGATGTCGTTGAAGAAGATCATGCCGATGTCGGAAACATTCTTGATCGAGCCGGCCAGCCCGTCCTTGGCGATCAGCCGGTCATACTCCTCATAGGGGATCTCGAGCGTCACCTGCGAGGAGCCGGATTCGATCTCGGCGACACGGCTCGCCGCGTCGGTGACGAATTTGATCGTCACGTTCTCGAATGCCGGCTTGCCGCCCCAGTATTTCGGATTGGCCTTCAGCCGCAGGAAGGCGTTGCGTTCGAACTTCTCGACCATATAGGGGCCGGTTCCGATCGGAGCCTTCTCGAAACCTTCGGCACCGACCTTCTCGTAATAGGCCTTCGGCATGATGTAGCCGGTGAGGAACGACATCCATTTGAAATAGACCGGGTCGAACTGCACGACATCGCCCGTGATCTTGTTGCCGTCGATCTTGAAATTGTTGACGTTCTTCCACACGAACTGGATCGGGTTGCCGGTCTTTTCATCGCCCGCCCGCTGCAACGACCAGACCACGTCCTCGGGCGTGAACGGCGAGCCGTCATGCCAGGTTACACCCTCGCGCACCGTCATCATGATCTTGGTGCGGTCCTCGTTCCAGCCCCATTCGGTGAGCAGGCCCGGCGCGAAGGACAGGTCCGGCTTCTGCGGGATGAACTGGTCGAACACCGACTGGTAGAGGCCCTGGATGGTCGGGTTGACGGCCGACGGTCCGGTGGTCGGGTCCCAGGACGGCAGGTTGACATTATAGGCGATGGTCAGTTCGCCGGCGGCGGCATTGGCCATCTTGGGCAGGCCGACAGCGGCCACACCAAGTGCCGCGGCACTGTATCCCAGTAATTCGCGTCTGTTGATTGTCATGGTCGTTCCCCTTATTGGTTTATTTGTCTTTTGCGCGGCTTCGTCCGGTCATTGGTTCGGGCTTCGTCGGCAGCAGCGCTTGCCTCTCGTCGCCTTCATGAAATCGTCTGGCCTACCTCCCGCCAAGCTGTTGCGCGAGCATGAAGCCCGAGGCGGCACCCGTGCCGGCACCGGGCCATGTCGCGGCGCCGGTGAGATGCAGATTGCTGATCGGCGTGTCCCAGCCGGCATAGCCGCGCGCCGGGCGAAACAGGAAGTTCTGCGCCAGATGATGGCTGCCGCAGACCTGGTCGCCGCCGACGAGGTTCGGGTTCTCGCGCTCGAGGTCGATCGGCGAAAACACGGCGCGGCCGAGGATCTTCGCACGCAGCCCAGGTGCGTAGGTCTCGATAATGTCGAGCACACGGTCGGCGTAGGTTTCCTTGACCTGGTCCCAATGCGCTGCTGGTGCGATCTTGGCCGAGGCATCGCCCGCGATTTCGGCGGGCAGCATGCGCACCTGCACCCATAGAACATGTTTGCCTTCAGGTGCCCGGGAAGGATCGACCGCCGTCGGCTGGCCGACGACCAGCACCGGTTCGTTCGGCAACATGCCCCCCATCGCCTGCTGATAGGTGCGCGACATCTGCTCGAGCGATGGCGCCAGATGCACATAGGCGAACTGTCGAAGCTCTGCCCCGGCGCGCCAGTCCGGCAGGTCGTCTAGGGCCAGGTGGATCATCATCGTGCCCGGCGCATGGCGGAATTTTTGCATCGCCATGTCGAAGCCGGCGTTGCCGGAGCCGCCGGGCAGCAGCTTGCCGGCCAGCGCCTTGGGCGTGACGCCGGCAATTACCGCCTTGGTGGACGTATGCGTCTCGCCGGAAGCAAGCCGCACACCGGTCGCCTTGCCGGCCGAAACCGTGATTTCGGCTACCTCGGCGTTGGTGAAGATCTTGCCGCCGGCCCCCGCGACCATGCCCGACAAGGCACGGATGATGGTGTCGGCGCCGCCCTTGCCCAGCACCATGCCGAAGCTCTGGTTGGCCATGGATTCCAGATAGGGGAACACGGCGCCGCCGGCGATGTCGGGCGCAAAGTCGAGATGCATGCCCCAGGTGGCGAGCGTCGCCCGCACATGGGGCGACTCGAAAGTCTCCTCCAGCCACGCGCGGGGCGAGGAAAGCAGCAGGCGCCCGGTGTCGAGCGCGCCGGCAAGGCCCTTCTTGCGCCAAAGGTTCCACGCCGTGCCGGCAAGGGCGCGCGTGCTCATCGGCGATCCCAAGAGGCGAAACAGATGTTCTGCTTCCGCCGGGAAGGCGGCGACCAGCTTGTGCCACGTGGCGGCATCGGCGGCGGAGAAGGCAGCCATGCGCGCGGCCGTCTTTTCCAGGTCGTTGCTGACGCCGAACCAGCGTCCGTCCGGGAAGGCGCTGGCGAAACAGTCGGCGACCGGCGCGAACTTCAATCCGTGGGCGTTCAATTCATTTGCATATTTCCGGTGGAAGGCCGAGCCGGCGAACAGGCTCAGATTCATCGCACCGAAATCGTGCCGAAAACCCGGCAGCGTGAATTCGCGGGTCTGGACGGCGCCGCCTGTGATTGCGCTGCGCTCGAAAACCCCGGTTTTCCAGCCCTTGAGCGCCAGATGCGCGGCGCATGCCAGAGTGTTGTGGCCCGCCCCGACAAAGATGGCGTCGAACTCGCTCACGCCCCGTTCCCATTTCCTTTATGCTTAAAGATAATTGCAGATGCATATGTTTTCGTCTAGTAGGATATTAAGGGCCGAGACGAGCCTTGATCATGTCAGACAAGAGGGAACAGAGACCATGGATACCCAGAAACTCCTCGGCGAAGTTGCCGGCCAGCTTCTTTCCGGCGCCATCAAGGTGGTCGACCTGACGGCGCCGCTCGGGCCCGACACACCGCTGATCAAGCTGCCGCCGGAGCTTGCCGTCGACACGCCGAAGGTCGAGATCCACTCGATCTCTCGCTATGACAAGAACGGTCCATGGTGGGCGTGGAACTGGCTGAAGCTCGGCGAGCATTCCGGCACGCATTTCGACGCGCCGCAGCATTGGATCAGCGGCAAGGATTATCCGGACGGCGCCACCGATACCATTCCGGCGCAGAATTTCATCGGGCCGGTCAATGTCATCGACTGTTCGAAAGAGGCGGCCGCCGATCACGATTTCCTGCTCACCGTCGACCACATCAAGGCCTGGGAGGCCAAGCATGGCGCGATCAATGCCGGCGAGTGGGTGGTGATGCGCACCGACTGGTACAAGCGCAACGGCTCGGAAGCCGAGTTCCTCAACGCCAACGAGACCGGCCCGCACACACCCGGCCCGACGGCGGAAGCCATCCAGTTCCTGATCGGCAAGGACATCAAGGGCTGGGGCTCGGAGACGATCGGCACCGATGCCGGCAAGGCCGGCGGCATGGAGCCGCCATTCCCGGCCCACACGCTGATGCACAAGGCCAACCGCTACGGCCTGGCCAGCCTCTGCAATCTCGACCAGCTGCCGCCGAAAGGCGCCATCCTGATCGCGGCGCCGCTCAAGATCGAGCACGGCACCGGCAGCCCGATCCGCGCGCTGGCGCTGGTGGCGGGGAGATAGAGCGAGGCGGTCTTCGGGAGAAGATCATGGCTGCGAATGGTACCGCGATGACGAAGTGGGCGCGGCAGCCTTGTGAGGTTGCCGCTCTACGTCAAGGCACGCTACCGCGCGCAATTGAACATCATCCACCAAAGCGGGGGAGCACCCCTCGATGACCGCCCCCGATCACATCATCGTCGGCAGCGGCATCAACGCGCTGGTCTGCGCCGCAATGCTCGGCGGCAAGGGCGCCAAGGTGCTCGTGTTGGAGCGCAACGACCGTATCGGCGGTTGCATGCGCACCGAGGAGCTCACCGCGCCGGGCTTTGTCCACGACGTGATGGCGACGACCTTCGTGTTGTTCATCACCTCGCCGGCCTTTGCAGCATTGGGCGGCGACCTCGCCCGGCACGGGCTGGAATTCTGCCACACCAGCACGCCGACCGGCGTGCTCATGCCCGACGGCAGCCATGCCGTGCTCACCACTGACCGCGCCGCCAATGTCGCTGCCCTCAACGCGATCGCGGCCGGCGACGGTGACCGGCATGCGGAAGATGTCGGCGGCATCGAGCGCAATGCCGGCCTGCTGTTCGGTCTGCTCGGCGGCGCGCTTTGGTCGTACCCGACGGCGAAGCTGCTGGCCGGCAATACCTGGCGGCGTGGTCCGCGCGGCCTAGCCGCCTTTCTTGGCGAAGCGCTGGTGCCGGCACGCGGCTGGCTGGAAAGCAGCTATCGGTCCGAGACCGTCAGGGCGCTCTGGGCGCCCTGGGTGCTGCACGCCGGGCTTGGGCCGGAAGATGCGTTTTCTGGCCAGGTCGCCAAGGTGATCGCCTTCGCGCTGGAGGCTGCCGGTGCGCCGATCGTCAAGGGCGGCGCGAAGAACCTGCTTGCCGCCTTCGAAGCGCTGATCAGGGAACGCGGCGGCGACATCCGCACCGGCGCCGACGTCGCTTCGGTCGTCCAGGCGGGTGGCCGCGCAGCCGGTGTGCGGCTGGCGTCGGGCGAAACGATCACGGCGAACAAGAGCGTCATCTGCTCGGTCACGCCGACGCAGCTTTACGGCCGTCTGCTCGGCAAGGACGCTTCGAAGGACGACGTCGAAGCGACGCGGAAATACCGCTATGGCAAGGGCAATTTCCAGATCCATTACGCGCTGACCAAGCCGCCGTCCTGGCGCGGTGAGGGCCTCGACAAGGTGGCGCTGCTGCATCTGACGCCCGGACTGGATGGCGTTTCGAAAGCCTGCAACGAGGCGGCGCGCGGCATGCTGCCGGAGGTGCCGACCATCTGCGTCGGCCAGCCGCACGCGCTCGACCCATCACGCTGTCCGGAGGGCCAGGCGATCTTGTGGCTGCAACTCCCCGAGGCGCCCCGCCACATCAAGGGCGACGCCGCCGGCAAGCTCGATGCGCCTGCCGACGGACAATGGACCGAGGCGCTGCGCGAGGCCTATGCCGATCGCGTTGAAGCGATCCTCGCCGGCCATATCGACGGCTTCAAGGACAGCGTGATCGCGCGCCGCGCCTATTCGCCGGCCGATCTCGAAGCGATGAACATCAACCTGGTCGGCGGCGACCCTTATGGCGGCTCCTCTGTTGTCGACCAGTCGTTCCTGTGGCGGCCGTTCAAGACCAGCCGCAACCACCAGACCGGCGTCAAGGGCCTCTATCATATCGGCGCCTCGACCCATCCCGGTGCGGGCCTCGGCGGTGGCTCCGGCTTCCTGCTGGCAGGGAGGCTGTGATGGAACAGAAGGTCGCCGAAAAACGCCAGCGCATTTCCACCCTCGGCCAGATCGGCCTGCAGCAATTCGCTCCCTATCTGATGAACCGCATCATGGGCCGCTACAACGCTACCTTGCGCGACGACTTCCGCAAGCAGGGCCTGACCATTTCGCAGGTGCGCACGCTGGCGGTGCTGTCGGTCACCGACGGCGTCACCGTCAACGACCTCTCGGTCTATACGGTCATCGAGCAGTCGACCCTGAGCCGCACGCTCGACACGCTGGAGGGCCAGGGCTTCGTGCGGCGCGAGCAGGGCGTCACCGACAGCCGCATCCGCCACGTGTTCCTGACCGACGAGGGCCGCGCCGAGTTTACCCGCGCCTGGCCGGCCATGCATGACGCCTTCGAGGCGATGTTCGACGATATCGACGACGCCGAATATGCAGCACTCATCGCGACGCTTTTGAAGATGCTCAAAAACATTCGCAAGCACGACATCTAGATAGGCGCCGCCAGCTGTCGGCGGCAACGGAAGGAGGCAGAGATGGCCGAACGGTCTTTTGCCAAGGAAGTCGAAAAACTGAGGCTCGGCGCCGGCGAGGAATTCGCCGGCGAGGGCATCCTCGCCATCACCAAGGCGCTGCTGCAGTGCGGGGTCGGCTATGTCGGCGGCTATCAGGGCGCGCCGATCAGCCATCTGATGGACGTGCTGGCCGACGCGCAGGACATTCTGGGCGAACTCGGCGTGCATTTCGAGGCGAGCGCCTCGGAAGCCACCGCCACCGCCATGCTCGCCGCTTCGGTGCATTACCCGATCCGGGGCGCGGCGACGTTCAAGTCGACCGTCGGCACCAATGTGGCTTCAGACGCACTGGCCAACCTCGCTTCCGGCGGCGTCACCGGCGGAGCGCTGATCATCGTCGGCGAGGATTATGGCGAGGGCTCCTCGATCATGCAGGAGCGCAGCCATGCCTTCGCCATGAAGAGCCAGGTCTGGCTGCTCGATCCCCGTCCCAACCTGCCGTCCATCGTCAAGGCGGTGGAGGATGGCTTCGAACTGTCGGAAATCTCCAACACGCCGGTCATGCTGCAGGTGCGCATCCGCTGCTGCCACGTGCATGGCCATTTCATCGCCAAGGACAACAAGCGTCCGCCGATGACGGTCGCCGATGCGCTCGAAGCACCGCGCCGCGACACCGGCCGTATCGTTCTGCCGCCCGCCTCCTTCCTGCACGAAAAGGAGAAAGTGCAAAAGCGCTGGCCGGCGGCGGTGGATTTCATCGCCAGGAACAAGATCAACGAGTTCTTCGGCTCGGACCATGGCTCGGTCGGCATCGTCATGCAGGGCGGCATGTACAATTCAGTCATTCGTGCGCTGCAGCGGCTCGGCCTTGCCGACACCTATGGCGAGACCGACGTGCCGCTCTACGTGCTGAACGCCGTCTATCCCCTGATCGACGACGAATTCCTCGTCTTCTGCGAAGGCAAGCAGGCGGTGCTCGTCGTCGAGGAGGGCCAGCCCAATTATATCGAGCAGGCTTTTGCCGCGATGCTGCACAAGGCCGGGCGCGGCACCAGGCTGGTCGGCAAGGAGCACCTGCCGATGGCTGGGGAATATACCGGCCAGGTCATGCTCGACGGTATCGGCGCCTTCCTGCGCGCCGAGGCCCCGCATCTGCTGCCGGGCGAAGTGCGCGCACCCAACAAGGTCGGCGACGGCGTCGACACGGCGGACCTGATCAATGTCGTTCCAGGACGACCGCCCGGTTTCTGCATCGGTTGCCCGGAGCGGCCGATCTTCGCCGCGACCAAGCTGGTCGAGCAGGAGCTCGGCAAACATCACATCGCTTCTGACATCGGCTGCCATCTGTTCTCGATCATGCCGCCCTTCGAACTCGGTGCCACCACCATGGGCTACGGACTCGGACCAGCCTCGGCCTCGGCGTTCAACGCGCCCGATGCCAAGCGCCGCTCTATCTCCTTCGTCGGCGACGGCGGTTTCTGGCACAACGGCCTGACCTCCTCGATCGGCAATGCGGTGTTCAACAAGAATGATGGCGTCACCGTCATCGTCGATAATTTTTACTCGGCCGCCACTGGCGGGCAGGACATCCTGTCGTCGCGCGCGGGCAACAAGACCAAGTCGACCAAGCATCCGATCCCCGAGGCGGTGAAAGGCATGGGCGTAAAATGGCTGCGCCATGTCGACCGCACCTACGATGTCGGCAAGATGCAGGACACGCTGCGCGAGGCGCTGACGACTGACGAGAAGGGGCCAAAAGTCATCGTCGCTTCGTCGGAATGCATGCTCAATCGCCAGCGCCGCGAAAAGCCGCTGGTCGACAAGGCGATCAAAGGCGGCGAGCGTGTCGTCAAGCCGAAATTTGGCGTCGACGAGGACATCTGCACTGGCGATCATGCTTGCATGCGGCTCTCCGGCTGCCCATCGCTGTCGGTCAAGTCGCTCGACGATCCGCTGCGCGACGATCCGGTCGCATCGATCGACCAGAACTGTGTCGGCTGCGGCAATTGCGGCGAGGTCGCCGATGCGGCGGTGCTGTGCCCGTCCTTCTACCGTGCCGACGTCGTGCACAATCCAAGCCGCTGGGACCGTTTCCTGGAGACGGCGCGCCGCGCGACGATCGGCTTTCTGCAGAGGCGGCGCGAAGGCCGGCGCCTGATATTCGCCAATGCTTGATCCTGTTCCTTCCTCGCGCCCCCGGTCCGGTGCTGCCGATGAGCCGGTGATCAAGCTCGCCGTTCTGGCCGTCGGCGGCCAGGGCGGCGGCGTGCTCGCCGACTGGATCACCGACGTCGCCGAGCGCAATGGCTTTGTCGCGCAATCGACCTCGGTCGCCGGCGTCGCGCAGCGCACCGGCGCCACCATCTACTATATCGAAATGGCCCGCGACACCGGCCGCCTGCCGGTCTTCGCGCTGTCGCCCTCGCAGGGCGATGTCGATATCCTGATCGCCGCCGAATTGATGGAAGCCGGCCGAGCCATCATCAGGGGCTTCGTCACCCCCAACCGCACGACGCTGATCGCTTCCTCGCACCGCATCGCCGCCGTGTCGGAAAAGATCGAACCGGGTGATGGCCGCGCTTCGTCGTCCAAAGTCCACGCCACGGCCGAGGCCGCATCGAAGCGCTTCATCGCATTCGACATGGAAAAGATCGCCGCCGACAACGGCTCGATGATCTCGGCCAGCCTGCTTGGCGCGCTGGCCGGCTCCGACGCGCTGCCGTTTACCCGTGAAAGCTACGAGCAGGCGATTGGCACCGGCGGCCGTGGCGTCAAGGCCAGCCTCGCCGCCTTCGCGGCTGCGTATGATCGTGCGCGCGGCACGGCGGCGCCGACGGCGAACCCGGCGATTGTCGGATCTGCCTTGGGTTCGGGACATGTGAGTGGCCCGCGAAACCTGTTGCAGGGATGGCAGGCGCTTGCCGCTCGCATCGACCTGCTGCCGGTTGCCGTGCGCGACATGGCGCTCAGGGGCCTGAGAAAGGTCGTCGACTACCAGGACATCGCCTATGGGCGCGAATATCTCGACCGGCTGGACAAGGCCGTCGCGATTGACAGCTTGGATCCAACCCATGCGCTGTCAATCGCGGCCGCCAAGCATCTGGCCAACGCCATGTGCTATGACGACATGATCCGCGTCGCCGATCTGAAGACGCGCTCGACCCGCGACAGGCGGGTGCGCAAGGAGGTTGGCGTCAAGGATGGTTCGGTCCTGCAAGTGACCGAGTACTTCCATCCGCGCATCGAGGAGTTCTGCGGCACGCTGCCGGCGAGGCTGGGCAGCTACATCGAGGACCGGCCGAAATTGGCAGCCTTCCTCGACCGCCGCATCAACCGGGGCCGCCGCATCCGCACCGACAGCTTTGCCGGCTTCGCCGCTTTGTGGTTCATCGGCGGCCTGCGCCGCTGGCGCCGCCGCCTGCTGCGCCACAAGGTCGAGACCGCGCATCTTGACCAATGGTACACGCTCGCGCTTGGCTACGTGCCGGCGGATTACGCGCTTGCCGTCGAAATCCTCAATTGCCGCCGGCTGATCAAGGGCTACAGCGACACGCATGTGCGCGCCCACTCGAAATTCGACCGCGTGCTGTCGGCGCTTGATCTGCTCGAGGGCAGGGCCGACGCCGCCGACTGGATCCGCCGCCTGCGCGAGGCGGCGCTGAAGGACGAGAAGGGCGACATGCTCGACGGCGCGTTGAAGACCGTGGCGACCTTGGGCCCGGCAACGGGCAACTGAGCCGCACGTCCCGACAGACTTCACCGGGCCATCGGCCCCGTTGGTATGCTCGAAGCCTCGGAGGGTCACCCCGTGGCGCCCTCGGTCCTGCGAGGGCTGGTTTCGACATTCGGACCATCAACCGGTTTGGTGAACGCTGTTCATTTTTCCCCTTGAACGATGTTCAAAGCGTGATAGAGTGCGATTGTGAACGACGTTCATTTCGCAGCGGCCGAAAGCCGCGGATGGGCAAAAGCGCAGCAAGAAAGTTTAACCAGCTCAGGACTATCACTAAAACTGAACAGCGCCTGCAACCCGCAGGGCCTATCGGCACACTGTCGAAGGGTTCCGCCAGATGGAAATCGCCATGAACACGCATCTCATGCTTTCGCGGCGCTTCGCGCCACTTTTCTGGACGCAGTTCCTGTCCGCCTTCAACGACAATTTCCTCAAGAACACGCTGGTGTTCCTGATCCTCTTCACACTGGCCGCCGATCAGGCGGCCTCGCTGGTCACTTTGGCCGGCGCCGTGTTCATGGCTCCATTCCTGCTCCTGTCGGCGCTGGGCGGCGAGATCGCCGATCGCTTCGACAAGGCGCTCATCGCCCGCCGGCTGAAATTTGCCGAGATCGGCGCCGCTGCCGTCGCGGTCGTCGGCATCGCGCTGTCCTCCATCCCCGTGCTGATGACCGCGCTGTTGATGTTCGGCATCATCTCGGCGCTGTTCGGGCCGATCAAATACGGCATCCTGCCCGATCACCTCGAACGCAAGGAATTGCCGGGCGCCAACGCCTGGATCGAGTCGGCGACTTTCGCCGCCATCCTCGGCGGCACCATCGCCGGGGGCGTCGTCTCGGCCGATGGCATCGGCGTCTTGGTCTTCGGGCCGATCATGATGATGCTCGCCGTCGGCTGCTGGGCCGTCAGCCGCCACATCCCTTCAACCGGTTCCGCGGCGCCCGACCTCGTCATCGACAGGAATGTCTTTCGCTCGACCTGGCGCCAGGTCAGCGAATTGCGCACGGACTCACGGATCTGGCGCGCCGGCCTGATGACGTCCTGGTTCTGGCTGATCGGCGCCATTGTGCTTTCGATCCTGCCGACGCTGGTCAAGGATCAGCTCGGCGGTGGCGAGATCGCGGTCACCGCCTATCTCGCGGTGTTCGCTATCTCGATCGCCATTGGCTCGGCAATCGCCGCGTGGATGTCGCAGGGACGCATCGTGCTCTTGCCCGCACCGGTCGGCACGGCGCTGCTGGCGCTGTTCGGCCTCGACCTCGCATGGACCATCTGGAGCATGCAGCCTTCGCCCAGATCCGAAACCCTTGGCCTCTTCTTCGCCGGGCCAAACACGATCCGTGTTGCGATCGACCTCGCCGGCATGGCCATTTCCAGCGCCTTCCTCGTGGTGCCGACCTTTGCCGCCGTGCAGGCCTGGTCGCCCGAGGCGCGCCGCGCCCGGGTCGTCGCCGCGGTCAGTATCGTCAACGCCGGCTTCATGACCGTCGGTGGCTTGCTCGTCGCCATCATCCAGGCAGCCGGCGTCTCGACGGGAGGCATCTTGTTCGGCCTCGCCCTGGCCAATGCCATCGCCGCCTGGCTGATGCTGAAATACCTGCCGACCAATGCCTTCCGCGATTTTGTCTCCATTCTTTTCCGCGCCTTCCATCGGCTGGAAGTCGAAGGCCTGGACAATCTCAAGGCCGCGGGCCCGGCACCCATCCTGGCGCTGAACCATGTCAGCTTCCTCGATGGACCGCTGGCTCTGACGCTGACCAATGAGGAGCCGGTCTTCGCCATCGACTACACCATTGCGCAGGCCTGGTGGATGAAGCCGTTTTTAA
The DNA here is from genome assembly GCF_020165375.1 of Mesorhizobium sp. BR1-1-4. Lineage (NCBI taxonomy): Bacteria > Pseudomonadati > Pseudomonadota > Alphaproteobacteria > Hyphomicrobiales > Phyllobacteriaceae > Mesorhizobium > Mesorhizobium sp. BR1-1-4. The sequence continues at coordinate 300,935 of NZ_JAIUIB010000003.1, forward strand.
AGCTGACCCGCGCGCTGCCGCTCAATCCGTCCAAGCCGATGTCGACACGCACGCTGATCAAGATCGTGCAGAACGGCGACCCGCTGGTCATCTTCCCCGAGGGCCGCATCACCGTCACGGGCGGGCTGATGAAGGTCTATGACGGTGCCGCCATGGTGGCCGACAAGACCGGCTCGATGGTGGTGCCGATCCGCATCGAGGGGCTGGAGAAAAGCCCCTTCTCGCGGCTGACGGCGCAGCACGTGCGCCGCCGCCTGTTCCCGAAGGTCAAGGTGACCATACTGCCGCCGGTCAGGCTCAAGGTCGACGACGAGCTGAAGGGACGCAAGCGGCGCGCCGCCGCCGGCGCCGCGCTCTACCAGGTGATGTCCGACCTCGTCTTCCGCACGCAGCATATCGACAAGACCGTGCTCGAAAGAATCATCGAGACGGCGACCGAGCGCGGCATGAAGCAACTTGCCGTGCAGGATCCGGTCGCCGGTTCGCTGAGCTACGGCAAGCTGCTCACGGCTGTCGCCGTGCTCGGCGAGAAGTTCGAAATGCTCTATGCTGGACAGGACACGCTCGGCATCATGCTGCCCAACGCCAATGGCGCCTGTGCCGCGCTGCTCGGCGTCATCTCCGCCGGCAAGGTCCCCGCGATGATCAACTTCACCGCCGGTGCCGCCAACATCCTGTCCGCTTGCAAGGCGGCGCAGGTAACCACCATTCTGACCTCGCGGGCCTTTGTCGAACAGGCCAAGCTTGGCGCGATCGTCGAGGAGATCGGCCGCTCGGTCGATGTCGTCTGGCTCGATGATCTGCGCGCGACCATCGGCCTCAAGGACAAGCTGCTCGGCCTGCTGCGCAAGAGTACGCCCAGGGTTGCCCGCAAGGCCACCGACGCGGCCGTGATCCTGTTCACCTCGGGCTCCGAAGGGACGCCGAAGGGCGTCGTGCTCACCCACCGCAACATCCTGGCCAATGCCGCGCAAGCCGCCTCGCGCATCGATTTCCATTCGGGCGACAAGGTGTTCAACGTTCTGCCGATCTTCCATTCCTTCGGCCTGACGGCGGGCACGGTGCTGCCGCTGGTGTCCGGCGTCCCGGTTTATTTCTACCCGTCGCCGCTGCACTACCGCATCGTGCCGGAACTGGTCTATGCCTCGAATGCGACGATCATCTTCGGCACCGACACCTTCCTCAGCGGCTATGCGCGTACGGCGCATCCCTATGATTTCCGCTCGGTGCGCTATTGTTTTTCTGGTGCGGAGCCGGTCAAGGCCTCGACCCGCGAAACCTACATGGAGAAGTTCGGCCTGCGCATTCTCGAAGGCTACGGCGTTACCGAGACGGCGCCGGTGATCTCCATCAACACGCCGATGTACAACAAATCGGGCACGGTCGGAAAAATCATGCCCGGCATGGAATATCGTCTGGAACCGGTGATCGGCGTCGAGGGCGGTGGACGGCTGTTCGTGCGCGGCCCCAACGTCATGGCGGGCTATCTCAGGGCCGAAAAGCCGGGCGTGCTCGAACCGCTGCAAGATGGCTGGCACGACACTGGCGACATCGTCAGCATCGACGATGCCGGTTTCGTCAGCATTCGCGGCCGCGCCAAGCGTTTCGCGAAGATCGGCGGCGAGATGATTTCGCTGGCTGCGGTGGAAGCTCTGGCGGGCGAGCTGTGGAAAGGTTCGCTCTCGGCGGTCGCGACCGTACCGGACCCGCGCAAGGGTGAAAAACTCGTGCTCGTCACCGAGGCCGAGAAAGCGACGCGCGCCGAGTTTCTGGCGTTCGCCAAGGCAAATGGCGCCATGGACCTGATGGTGCCGGCTGAAGTGCGCGTCGTGGCGCATGTGCCGGTGCTTGGCTCGGGCAAGATCGACTTCGTCGGCGTGACCAGGCTGGTACGCGGCGAAGCCTTGCGGGCAGCCAAGGTCGAGGCAGCCTGATCGCCGCGACAGCGAGACGGCGCCGCGGCAGGAGACGCGGCGCCGCCAGACCTTCAGGCGATCAGGTTGATCATCGGCTTCACAGCACCTGAGTCCGGAAACACTTTCTCGCCGAGCACCGAGGCCGAAAGTCCGAACTGGTCGGCGAGCAGGCCTTTCAGCACCGCCCTGACGTCGCTGGTCGGCGCAAGGTCGCGCTGCTGGTAGAGTTGCGCGGGCTTCAGCCCCGGCCAGTCGGCGATGACGCGGCCGCCCTTGATGGCGCCGCCGGCGAGCAGTACCACGGTGCCGGTGCCGTGGTCGGTGCCGACCGTGCCGTTGATCCGCGCGGTGCGGCCGAATTCGGTGATGGTGACGATTGCCGTATCCTTCCAGCGCTCGCCGAGACCTTTTTTGAATTCCTCGAAGGCACCGTCGAGGCCGCCGAGCAGGCTGGCGAGGCGGCCGGTCGCGCCGCCTTCGTTGACATGCGTGTCCCAGCCGTCGAAGGCGAGTGCCGCGACACGCGGCCCGTCATCGGCCGCGATCAGCCTTGCGGCGCCTTGCGCGGCCTGCCGCATGCCGGCGGCGCTGTCGAGGCCGCCTTTCGGCTTCATCGTCTTGGCGCCCATCTGGTCGTCAAGCGCCATGCGATCGGCGTCGAGACCTTTTTGCAGCGCGACGGCCAGAACCGGATCGCGATGCTGGTAGAGGTCGAGAACGCGCGCCGCGAGGTCGCCGACCGGTGCCGGCAGCGATTGCGGCGCCCAGCCGAGCACGGGAGCCGCGCCACGGATCACCAATGGCGTCGACGGTCCGACGGCCAGGCCGCCGAGTGTCGCCACGCGGTCGCCAGCCGGCAGGTTCTCCAGCGCCCGATTAAGCCAGCCGGTGGCGACATGGCCGGGACCGGCAAAGCCGCTTTCCAGCACATCCTGGCCATCGAAATGCGAGCGCTCGCGATAGCCGGTCGCGGCGGCGTGCACGACAGCCGCCTGCTTGTTCTTGAACAGCCGCGCAAACACCGGCATCGCCGGATTGACCGCGAAGAAAGCATCGAGCGGCAGCGCCGCGTGCGGGCCGGTGAGCGACAGGGCGATGTCGCCATGCAGGCCGGCATAGTCGGGATCGCCGACCGGACCGACGGTCGACAGGCCGTCCAGCGCACCGCGCAGCACGATGACGATGAGGCGCGGGTCGCGGTTGTCGGCGGCACGGGCGAAGCGCGGCAGATAGGCCCAGGCAAACAGCGCGCCGCCGGTCGTCAGCACGGCGCGGCGGGAAGGGTGAGGGGTTTCGCACAGCAGGCTCATGACTTCGTCTCCATGGGAGTTGTCGGCGCCGGACCTATCGTTCGATCTATCGTCGCTGGAATTCGGGCGCCATCAGCAGCAGCGCCAGGCCTTGCTGCTTGGACTCCGCGCGGGCGACCGCCTGCCGTGTTTCGGGCGAGGCGGAGGGACCGACGACCGCGTCGAGCATGCCGTTGGGGTTGCCGATATCCTTCACTTGCCGGGCGGCCTGCCATGCGATGTCGAGGCGGATCTTCATGCCTTCCGCCGATGCCCAGCTGTCCGCCTGGTCGGAAAAGCCGTTCGGTCCCGGTGGGTGCCAGAGCGGCTCGCCCAGCGCGTTGAGCCAGTTGAGCGACTGGCCAGGGTCGTTCGTCGGACCAGGGCCGGCCGCTCGGCGGATGGCCGCGATATAGTCGAAGGGCGAGCGCATCTTGGCCAATGGCGTCGACCACGCTTCCGGCATGTCGACGAGCGCCGCCGCCAGTGCCCTGAGATTGCCGTCGCTCTTGGTGAACACCTTGGCGAGGCGGGCGACCGCCGCCGACGGCGGGTCGTCGGCTATGAAATGGCGGGCAAGTTGCGTGGCGATGTGTTGCGCGGTCGCCGGATGACGGGCGATGTCATTGAGCGCGGCCTCGGCCTGGCCCATGCCGCCAGCCGGATAGGTCTTGCCGAGCAGCACCGCGTCACCCGGCTCATGCGCATTGGCGTTGAAAACGGAACTGCCGGGTTCGCCCAGCCGTCCTTCCCGTCCGGCCATCATCCAGCCGGTCAGGATGCGCGCGAAGCTGGTCACGTCGGCTTGGCTGTAGCCGCTGCCGACACCGAGCGTGTGCAGTTCCAGGATTTCGCGGGCGAGGTTCTCGTTGAGGCCGCGCTGGCGGTTCTTGCCGGCGCGGGAGTCCGGGCCGATCGACTGCTGGTTGTCGAGATAGAACAGCATGGCCGGATGCCGCTCCACCGCCATGAGCATGTCGGCGAAGCGCCCGAGCACGAAAGGCCGGATGGCCTCCCGTTCGAACGCCCCGGCGCTGGCGCGCACGATGTTGTCCTTGGCGACGGAGACGCAGAAATGGTTCGACCAGAAATAGACCAGGCGCTCGACGAAGCCGGCCTCTGCCTGCATCGCCTTGTCGAAGCGCGCCTGTGCCTCCGCCCGGAACAACATAACCTCGACAGGCGGCACGGCGGGTTCGGCCGCGGCCGGGGCGACGGGCGGCGACATGGCCGGTGCGGCGGGTGGCGGCATGACCGAGGCCGCGGCTGGCGTGCCCGCTGGCGGCTGCTCCGTCGCCATCCGCTGCCGGTCCCGCTTGCGCTGGAGATTTGCCGCCATGCTGGCCTGGATGGCCGGCGTGCTCCCCCTTGAGGTCGGCATAGGCGGGATCGTCGAGCGGTATCATGGCGACGTCGGGCCGCCGCAGCTCCGCCTTGAGATAACCGCGAGGGTCGCCGCCCAGTCTTTCGCGGTCACCCGGCCGGGCGCCAAGGCCGAAGCGATTGAAGGCTATCAAAGCGGGATCTGGCAAAGCGGGATCTGGCAAGGCGGGATCTGGCGCCATGGGCATTTTGGTCGCGACAGCCATGTCAACGCTCCATCGTTGGATCTCACGCGAGGCGCGCGACGCCCGATCGGGCTGTTTCCCCAGCTCAAAACGGGGACAGGCGGCCGGGCAGGCGGATGCCGCCGGGCCCCCCGCGCTTACCAGCGGTGCCAGCGGTGCCAGTGGCGGTGCGGATGCCAGCCGTAGTAGGCCGGGCCGTGCCAATAGCGGTAGCGCGGATACACCACGACACGGTTGGGAACGCAGCGCCCCCAGTGATTGGGATGCCATCCAGGCCCGCAACCCCAGGCCACGTGCTCGATCAGCGCCGGGGCGGCCGGCTGCGCCACCATCGGCATGGCGGCGGAGGTCGCGACGGTCGCGGCGGTTCCGGTGAAGGCGAGGACGGCTGCCACCGCATACTGTGTCAGACGGTTCATGACGTTACTCCGAATGTTCTCCGAGAATGAAAACCTGTGCGTACCGATTGGTCCGGCAGGCTTGCCCTTCCTCTTGTTAAACGGCCTCGCGGTCGTTTTCCGTCGGCGGTCACGGCGATTTTTTCGGCTCTGCCGTCGATGGCGGCCCGGCCCGCCTGGCCAGCCCGTCCGCGAGCACGGCGCGATCCCAGGCCGAACCCGCCGTCGCGAACTCGACGATGCGCTGCTCAAGCCGTGTGCGCACGGCGATATCGGCATTGCGCGCCCTTTCCAGCGCGGCCGACAGGGCCGTCGTGTCGAGGACGGGCTGGCGCAGCAGGTCGGCTGCCTCGCGCCTGGCCTGCTGGCCATCGAGGATGACCTGGCGGGATTCGCGCCGCACGTCGCGCAGCGCCTTTCGAAACAGCACGCGTTCCTGGTGGGGAAGCCGGCTCCCGGCGGCTTCCAGCGAATAACCCTGGCCGGGCTTGCCGCTTCTTATCCAGACGGCTCCGCCCGCAAGCGCGCCGGCCAGGAAGACATTCAGCGCCACGGATGCGATGACGAGGTTGCGGCGCGTGCTCATAGGTCCTCCTCGATCGTCTCGCCATCGGACCCGGCATCGCCGAACGCCGTCGCATTGGCATCGAGCACATAGCGGTCGGGCTGAAACTCTGGCGTGACGACGCTCACCAGGGCCAATCCGGCGATGGCGCCGGCCAGGCCGATGCCGGCGAGTCCAAGACCCAGCCACCAGGCCCGTCGGCGCCGGCGCTGGACGAGCAGCCGGTCGGCCATTCGCAGGATGCCGCCGTGCAGTGCCGCGCCAGGCGCCATGACGTCATAGCTGTCGAGCAAGGCGTCGAGTTTGCCTGCCTGCCCCAATATGGCCGCGCCCATCTCGGTCCTTGCGAACGTCGCGCCGGTCGGGCGGTTGGCCTGCGGCCACCGCCGCAAGTCGCCGCCATAGGCCGCCGCCAGAGCCGCAAAGCGCTCGGCATCCATTGCCGGTTGGTTCCTGGACCCATCAGACATCGGTCTATCCTTTGCCGGTTGGCGCCGCGTGTCCGGTTGGATTTCCGGGAAGTGGCCACCGGGCGCCCCCGATGTACGGTGAACGCCTTGCATACATGATCGCGGCTTTCTCATTCATCGACACTATCCTTGGCCAGGATCACCTGCAGCGCCCGCCGGCCGCGCGAAAGCAGGCTTTCCAGGGCATCGACGCTGATCTCCAGGATCGCGGCCGCCTCTATGTTGGACATCTCCTGATAGTAGACCAGGAGGATCGCCTCGCGCTGGCGCGGCGCGATTGCCTGCAAGGCCTGCTCGACCCGATGCGCCTCCTCGCCGGGATGGGCATCGGGAAGCGGGGCGGGATCGACAATGTCCGGCACCTGGTCGGTCACCTGTTCGCGGCGCCGGCGCAACCGGTCGTAACAAAGGTTGAGCGTCACCCGGTGGATCCAGCTGTCGAAGCGTGCATTGCCGCGCCGCCAGCCCGATGCGTGACGCCAGATGCGCATAAAGGTTTCCTGCGCGACATCCTCGGCCTCCGCCGCATCGCCGAGCATGCGCGCGGCCAGCGAAAGGATGCGCGGCAGCTTGCGCGCGACGAGCGTCCGCACCGCCGCGGGGTCGCCGGTGCCGACCCGGCGAACCAGCTCCTCGTCCGGGTCGGGGCTCATGGGTTGGCGCACACCCAATGTCCATCATGCGTCATAGCCTCTTGGTCATTGCTCCGGCTTGGGAGCGGATTTGTGGCCCGGCATCTCGTCGCCCGTCAGAATGCCGTCGCCATTCTTGTCCAGCCTGGCAAAGCGCTTGGCGAAGAACGCATCGAGCTCGGCCCGGTCGATGAAGCCGTCATGGTTGGAATCGATGCGCGCGAAGGATTTGGCGGGATCGCCCTTGACGTTGCGTTTGGCCTGGAAGGCCTCCCATTCCAGCAGGCTGATCTTGCCGTCGCCGTCCGTGTCGGCGGCCATGATCGCCTTCTCTCGCCGTTTCTGGAACTTGGCCAGCGTGATGTCGGACTTGGCGGCCGACGATGTCGCGGCGGGCGGTGTGGCGGCCGGTGGCTGTGTCGCTGTCTGGGCCAGAGCCGCGGTGGTCAGCAGGCTCAGGGCAGCGGCAAGGATCGAACGGTGTATCATGCTTCACGTCTCCGGTTGGCGCATTGCCATGGCCCGATGCCATGGTCATGCTTCAACCGTTAAACGTCGTGATCGCAGAAATCCGTCGGTCGCCATGCCTATCACGCCGCTTGCCGGCGATGATGGACCTTGGCGGCCCAGGGTACGGCAGAACACCTCGTCCGGCGCATCTGAATTGCGCCGGGCCAGCCCGCTCGTTGGCGAAGGCGGGAATTACGTCGATTGGTCGGCGGCTATCAACTGATCCGATTTGAAGCCGGCATGCTGCGGGGTCCACACGTCGCCGTCTTTGTTGAACCAGTGGCACAGATACATGCCGGAAGCGGCGCCGTCGCTGACCGTCATTTTCGGGCCTCCCGACCTCAGCTTGACGACGTCTCCGGTCTTGAAAGTGTTGGGCATTTGGACCTCCCATGCTGACACCCGACATTTCATACCAAAACCGGGGTCCCGACAATGGCATATGGGTCTTCTGGGCTACTGTCTTATGCGGCAACGCGGAGACATCGCCGACGGCATCATCGGGGCGAACCGGGCAACCCCCCAACAGGTCAGTCTACCTCGATCACACGCCTGGCCGGCTTCCCAGTCGGCTCCCGTCGGCGCGCAGGCGGGGCCTTGTCCGCCAATGCCTCCTGCTGCAGTCTCTGCTCCCTCAGGCGGGTTGTCTTGGCGTCCCTTGCGTGACGCTCGGCATCCAGCACCAGCCTCGCCTCGCGGTCCGCTCTTGCCAGCTTTTCCTTGTCGACACGCCTTGGCAATTCAAAACCTCCTGTCATGGAACTGTCGGCAGGAAATGTGCGACCCAAGTGTCTGTTCCAAAAAAATAGAAATGCGCGGTCCATCATTTGTTGTTGAGATTTGAAAATCCCGGATTGCGTGCTTTCGCGAGTTTTCCAGGCCCGGAGCAAGTCGCGACTTGCCTCGCGGGTCTTCGGCCAGATCTGCACCGCTCCCGAGTTGTTGTCGATCGACGGGCAGATCCTTGCATCCATGGCAAACGCAAACGGCCGGGGATTCGGGCCTCTTCCGCGCGTCCAGGCAGCTTCGACCATCGGTTTGAAAAACTGGTGCCGCTTAGGTGACTCGAACACCTGACCCCATCATTACGAATAACCGGCGGATCGAAAAACGCAACAAGATCAATAAGTTAGGAGGGCATAATTGCCGGTAGACCAAAGTAGACCACTTTTGCCGCGTTTAACTATCCGATTTCGGAGAGCATTTCTTTCTGGCTCGGGATTGTGGGCCGCTAAAACCATTCAATGGGCATTTCCTCGATCAACGACCGTGCATATGCGGCGGCTACCAGCGACGCGTACTGCTGCCAGACATCCGACTTATGATCATCGCAATAGTCGCAAATGCCGCGAATGACAAAAACGTCTTTTCCTTGCGCCCATGAAGCATGCTGGATGCCACTGGCCTCCATCTCCACCGCGCGAACCTTGAAGCGATCCCGTAGTTCATCACGCTGAACCGGGTTCTTCTGAAGCGTATCAGATGCCGCAATGCCCCCAGAATGCACTATAGGGTTTGCAACATCCGCTCTTTGCGGGTGCGCGACTACAGCCGCACCTTCATGCAAAATGTCAGTTTCTGAAGCAGGGCGTCGGTAGTCAGGCAGCCGATCTTTTAGGACACTGCTGACTATGTCTCTCCAGGGATGACGCCCCAGAATCGCTTCACTTCGCATGTGATTGGCCATGCCTAGTAGCTTAGCCGAAGGCTTTTGCGGGAAGGACCGGATTTCGCGCCCCTCCCGCGTCTCCTTGACGAAATCTGAAGCCAAGATGCCAGTCTCATCGGAAATTACGATGTCGCCCAGCCTAACATGCTCATCTGGTTTCTCAGGGTTCGGGCAGCCCCCAGCTATCCCCACGACAATTACATGCTGTAAGTTAGGAAACGAGCGGATCGCATTCGAGGCGAGCGCTGATGCGTTCAACGTACCCATACCGCTGGTCGCTAATAAAATTGCACGCTCATGTCCTGCTTCATCGTGAAAAACACCAAGCTCGTAGAAGTTGGGATCGTCGACCACCCCAACTCTCTCGCGGACATCAAGTGTCGCCTTAACGGCGGCTGTTTCCTTTGGAAGGGCCGTCACAATTAAAACCTTGGCGGCGTTAGCTCGAACCGTGGTGTTTTCTAGCCTCGTAGAGGCGGCCTTAGGGGTTCTCTGCTTCATCCCATGCTGGTTTTTGATCGCCTCCTTTGCCGGTCGATCCATTCTGGCGAATAAGTCTTCGCTCTCTATTTGGAGAGCCATCTTACGCAAATCCAGAGCGAGGGGCGTCGAGCGTGCTGCCGCCTCGATTCGTGCTCGCAATAGAGACCCCGTGTTTGCGGTGCGATAGATATCCATCACGGGTGTGGCATACGGCGGATAGCGCTGGGCATTGTGCGCCATATGCTCCAGTAAGCGATTCCTAATTGAAGGCGTTTCCTCATCATCAAACCAATCCAAGACTAATCGTTCAATTGAGTCAAAAAAGATGTCGCGGATACCGATGGATAGCCCCTCTCTAGCTTCAGACGAGCTGTCCTCCGAGCCGAATATGAGATATTCGTTGTAGCGCCGCGCCGTCTCAGCATCAGAAGTTAGCAGCTGATAAACCCATCCTCTTACGTTTGCAGGATGACATTCAATATCGCGGAGCGGAAGTCGAAGTTCTCCGATGCCCATGTGGGGGTTCTCACAAGTTGCCCATACAGAATATTGCGCCACTAAGGAATCTGGGTGGGAATTTAGATCGCCTATTATCTGCGAGTTGCTAAACGATCGTGAGAATAAATTTTCAGGGCTTTTATTTAGACCCACAAGTAGCATGGCGAATCTGAGCTCGGCTGGGCTGGCAACCTCTATGTTTAAAATGCTCTTTCCGAGGTCCCCTTGATAAGAATTATTATATTGAGCCGCTGCGAATAGAAGAGCTCCTTCGAGCGGCATATCTTTCTGACGGAGGGTCTTTCTGAGTTCGTCCGAATCCACCATCGAGGACAACGCGGATACACCCGCTCCCAATGTGTCAGGGTCACCGCGATTGTCATTCAATGAATTAAGAATAGGGCCGATTACTCGTTTAGTACCTAGTAGAGCGAGGCAATTGAGAGACCATCTTCGCACTTTAGGGCTTTCGTCATGAAGGAGCCCCAAGAGTACAACTTCCACTGGGTGAGGGTTGCGAAGTCTATAGCCGTTTCGGTACAACTTGCAAAGCCGCTGTAGACCGACTTTTTTGCTCTCTGAATCCCGATCTCGTAGTAACAAATCGATATATGCGGCTGTATCGCTATCTATATTCCCAGCATTTCGGTGAGTCATACGTTACTTGACTCAAAGCCACGTTGCGCCCGTTCAAGTACCAACTGCGACCATGGGTCGAAATCTTCGAAGTGATTAACCCTATCGACGTCCATCCATTTCAAATCATTGATCGCAAGCCGCCTTGTGAAAGGTTCAAACCATTCTGGTGGTTCGAAGTGCACAATCCCTAGTAGGTCATGCGTCACACCGTTTGAGGTTGATATGAAGCAGTCTAGGGCGGCATACTGAGACACATCCAAGTCAACTTGGCCATCGGTCATATTTAAATCTGTAGCAAGCGCTCGGAGACCACTTCCGACAATGCCGTGATCGGCCCGATCGAAAAGAGTCATATCCGTATCGACCACGGGCGTGAAAAACCCGACGGACCGGCGTTGTAGAAAGCCATCACGACCTTCGCGATAATGACCATGTCGATAGGTTAAGACCAGGCGATCACGAGTTACTATAACAAAAGACCATATCAAGACATCCTGATCTGTCCTTTGTGCCGAACTCCGAGCATAGTGAAATTCATCCTTACCGATGAGGCGAAGGAGGGCGTTTGAGGGTACCGTTGAGTGGTCAACAAGGTCTCCCAGCGTCTCCAAATGAATTGCCAGCGCATTGCGATAGGGCAGTTCCCGCCGCCGTCGTCGCGCTATTACCGGCCGTCGGTAAGACTCGGGCAAACTCTCATCGTCGACTAAAGCTGTGAGAAAGAAGTATCCGGGAGCCGTCCTGAAGAAGGCGCTGCGTTCCCGTCTGACCAGTATATCCTCACTCAGCCGAGCTTGAAGGGTTTTATGCTGCGTCTTCCCGTGGAGACGCGAGGACGCGATCCCCATTGTGTACGCCGCCTTGAGAATCGCGCGTGGCGTTAGGGGTTTGCGGGCCACCCGCAACACCTCCTCAGCCATGGACAGATAGGAATCCAAAATGGTCGCGCCTTAGTCTTTAGAGAAATCTAACGAACATCTTAGTCCAATAGCCGGTCAAAACGAGTCCCGGCAATTCGGTTCACTATCCCGCTACTTCGCCAATCAGTTCGACGAAATTGGCAAAATCGAAACCTGCGGCGCGGAGTTCAAAGAGCATTCTAATCGGCCTCTGAGACCATATCATTCTAAATGAGTTTGTCACTCCGTTGGCGGAGTAGCTCCGTTGTAGACCACGGTAGACCAGAAAAGACACTAAAAAACACTAGCCGGCAAAGAATAAGTCTCCGTTAAGTGCTTGATTTAAAATGAAGTTTTTGGTGCCGCTTAGGTGACTCGAACACCTGACCCCATCATTACGAATGATGTGCTCTACCAACTGAGCTAAAGCGGCCCGGGAGGCCAAGGCCTCCAAGATGGGCAGGGTGATAGACTCAACCGGCCGCGAATTCAAGATGCGACTTGGCAAATCATGCAAGAGCCGCGCCCCGATCGAAACCGGCGTTCTGGCGTCCCTGCATGCCCGGAATCGCCGACATGTTCCGATTTTGTTTGCCGGAACATCGTGAAAATAGACTTTGGACGGTCTGTCGAGGCAGAATGCGGCTGCCCGCCCGTTGATTGATTGGTCGCCTGCGGCTAACCATCATGAAAGCTTGGGACAATTTGCAGAGGGATCTCGCTTGGACGCGATCGAAAAAGCGATCCGGAACGCCCTGGAAAAGGGCAATGCCGAGGACCGTGCGTTCCGCGAGAAGGTCTATCGTTCGGCCTTCGCCGCGCTCGACCGCGCGCTCCAGGCCAATCCCGGCGTGACCGTGGAAGTCGCCATCAAGCGCCGCAAGGCAATCCAGGCAAAAATCACCGAAATCGAATCCGAGTACCTGCCGGCGGTGCCCGGTGTTGCCCCGCAGATCGACGCGCCGGCGGTCGAGGCCGCGGCCGGCGCGGCGCCCGCGGTCGAGGCGGGCCCAAGGGCGTCATCGCCCGCTGTGACCGTCGACGGTCCCGGGCAGCCCGCTTCCGACGCACCGCGCTCGCGCGTGCTGCCGGTGGTTCCCGACATTATGCCGGATGCGACCCTGCCCGGTGCGCCAGCCATCGACATGTCGGTTCCAGCCTCTTCCGGTGCCGCCACGGAAGTCGCGCCCGATCGCGATGAGCGGCGCATTCGAGGCCGGCGGCTGCCGCTGACCGCCATTTTCTTCACGGTGACGCTGCTCGCGGCGATTGGCATCGGACTGTACTTTGCCATGCAAACCGGTGTGTTCAAGACCGCCGCGCAGCTCAATACCGCGCCGCCGGAAGCGCCGCCGACCGTAGAGGACGACGATTTCACCCCGACCGATGGCGCCAACGCGCCGGCAAAGCCCGGTGCCGCCGACCAGTCGCGCGACTGGATCAATGTGTTTTCACCGACCGACCCGACGCATGTCGCCGCCCCGTCTGACGCCAAGGCCGAGGTGATGAAGGACGACAGCGGGCCGTTCCTGCGCATCCAGTCCGGCGCCTCCGGCTCGGCGATCGCCTTCGATGTCGGACAGGGCGTGCTGGAAAAACTCGCCGGCAAGCACGCCGTGTTCGACATCATCGCCAGGGCCGAGGACGGCAAGGACACGCAGATCTCCGTCGACTGCAATTTCGGCGAGCTCGGCGACTGCGGCCGCAAGCGTTACGCGGTCGGCCAGCAGAAGAACGAGTATCTGTTCGACGTGAAGTTTCCCGACAAGCATCCGGGCTCGGCCGGAACCATCGCCATCAATTCCGATTTCGACAAGCAGGGCAAGGCGGTCGACGTCTACGAGATCCGTGTCTCGGTCGAACCCTGAACTGAATTCGTTGTGACTGATACATCGACAGTCCCTAGCGGTCGAGCAGCGCCTGCAGGGTTTCTATGCGATCGGCCTCGTTGGCCGGTTTGTCCCAGCGCAATCGTGAAATCCTGGGGAAACGCATGGCCACACCCGATTTGTGCCGGGTCGAACGGTTGAGTCCCTCGAAGGCGACTTCGAGCACCAGGCCATTGTCGCGGTCGGCGCGCACCGAGCGCACCGGTCCAAAACGCTCGACGGTGTTGTCACGGACATACTTGTCGATCTGCTTCAGCTCTTCATCGGTGAATCCGAAATAGGCCTTGCCGACCGGCACGAGTTCCTCCTCGCCCTCGGCTCCGGACCAGACGCCGAACGTGTAGTCGGAATAGAAGCTCGAGCGCTTGCCGTGGCCCCGCTGGGCATACATCAGCACCGCGTCCACCGTGTGCGGATCGCGCTTCCATTTGAACCATGGACCCTTCGGCCGGCCGGCGACATAGGGCGAATCCCAGCGCTTCAGCATCACGCCTTCGATGATCGGATGCGGCGGCGCGCGGCGCAGGTCCTCGAGCGACTGCCAATCCGTGAACGCGACGAAGGGGGAGAGATCGAAGCGGCTCGGGTCGAGCGTCCCGATGAAGGCTTCGAGCCGGCCGCGTCGCTCGCGGAAGGACAGTCCGCGCAGATCCTCCGTGCCGATCTGCAGCACGTCGTAACAGCGCATGAAGGCTGGATATTGCTGCTGCATCTTCGGCGTCACCATCTTGCGGTTCAGCCGCTGCTGCAGGTCCGAGAAGGTTCCCGTCGCTTCTCGCGGATCGCCGACAAGCAATTCGCCATCGAGCGCGGCGGAAAAACGCATGGCGTCGGCGAGGTCTGGAAAGGCCCCTGAGACATCGTCGCCGGTGCGCGAATAGAGCCGGCGGATGCCGCCTTCGGCTACCGCCTGGACCCGGATCCCGTCCCATTTCCATTCCGCCGCGTAGTCGGCGGGATCGAGCTTTTCGAGGTCGCCGTCACCGACCGGGTTCGACAGCATGACTGGGCGAAACAGCGCCATCGCCGTGTTGCGCGGTTTTTCGGCCTTGCCTTCCAGCCAGGCGAAAAGCGCCGTGTAGGGCGGCGATAGCCCATGCCAGAGTTCCTCGATCTCGGCGACGTCGACCTTGCCGAAATCGGCCAGCGCCTGTTTGGCCAGCCGCGCCGAGACGCCGATACGCAGGCCGCCGGTGACCAGCTTGATGATGGCAAAGCGTGCCGAGATGCCGGCGCTGTCGAGCAGCCCCGTCAGCACCTTCGGTCCATCGGAGCGGCTTGCCGCCTGCAGCTTGGCCACCACCTCGCCAAGCGTCGGCTCGCGGTTGGCGATCCTGCCAGGCGTTTGCGGCCAGACCAGCGACACCGTCTCGGCGAGGTCGCCGACATAATCGTAGGAATAGCCGAACAGCACCGGGTCCATGCGTTCGGTGACCAGGGTGCGCAGCATGGCCGGCTTGACCGCGGCAATCTTGAGATCGCCGGTGATGGCCGCCAGCGCCAGGCCGCGATCGGGATCCTCGACGCTGCGGAAATAGTCGATCAAAAGGGTCAGCTTGCCGTTGCGCGACGGCGTCAGCACCAGGCGATCGAGAAGCTCGGCGAAGCGGTTCATGCCGTCAATCGCCCTCATCCTCATAGCCTACCAGATGCAGCGGGCGGGCGGCGATGCCTTCCAGTTCGCACCAGCGCACCAGCGCTTCCTCGCGGCCGTGCGTGACCCAGATTTCGGCGGCTCCGGTCTCCTTGATGGTGGCGGTGAGTTCGTCCCAGTCGGCATGATCCGAGATGATCAGCGGCAGTTCGACGCCGCCTTGCTTGGCGCGCTGGCGGATGCGCATCCAGCCCGACGCGAAGCACGAGATCGGATCGGGAAAGCGCCGCGCCCAGCGGTCGGCGAAGGCCGATGGCGGGCCGACCACGATGGCGCCGGCGAAATCTTGCTTGGCCCCGCTCTCCACCGTCGCCGGCTCGAGATCGCCGAGATCGATGCCCTGGCTCTGGTAATACGCGCTGAGCCTGGCCAGCGCGCCATGGATGTAGAGCGGCTTGTCGTAACCGGCGTCGCGCAACAGCCGCATCACGCGTTGCGCCTTGCCCAGCGCGTAAGCCCCGACCAGATGCGAGCGCTCTGGGAATTGCGCCGCCGATTTCAGCAGCCGGGCGATCTCTTCCGTGTCTGGCGGATGGCGAAACACCGGCAGGCCGAAAGTCGCCTCGGTGATGAAGATGTCGCAGCGGATCGGCTCGAAGGGCGCGCAGGTCGGATCCTTCTGCCGCTTGTAGTCGCCGGAGGCGACGATGCGCCTGCCCTGGTGCTCGACCGATATCTGCGCCGAACCCAGCACATGGCCGGCCGGATGAAAGCGGACATCGACGCCGTTGAGGGCAATCGTCTCGCCGAACCTGGCGGCTTGCGTCGTCCCCGCGAAATCCTCGCCGTAGCGAAGTCCCATGATGTCGAGCGTCTGCTGTGTCGCAAGCACCGAGCCGTGGCCGGAACGCGCATGGTCGGAATGGCCGTGCGTGATCAGCGCCCGGTTCACCGGCCGCACCGGATCGATGAAGAAATCGCCCGGCGGGCAGTAGAGGCCTTCGGGCCGGGGATGAAGCAGGTCGCTGGCGCGCATGATGCCAAGATAGGATATAATTCCGCTGCGGAAAGCCTGTTGCCCGAGACTGCTGACTCCCGGACAAAGCCTGTCCAATTCGGTTCAGCTTCGGCATTCCTTGCTCTACAGAGATGGGCGGCCGGCTCCCTGCAGGTGGAAACCATCATCATGAAACCGCTTCAGACCTCGTCGGGCGACCCGAACGCCGATCGCCGTGCGGACTATGCCGAAATGCTCGTTGCCTCCGGCGATCATGCCGCTGCCGCCGAGTTGCTGCTCGGCGGCCTGGAACTGGCGCCGCAATGGGCAATGGGCTGGTTTCGCCTGGGCGAGATGCAGGAGGCATCAGGCAGGCTCGACCTGGCGGCGCAGGCCTGGAGGACGGCGTTGAAACTGGATCCGGCCGATCGTCAGGGCGCGGCTCTCAAATTGCAGCTGATCGGCAAAGGTCCGGTCTTTATGGCGCCGCCCAGCGCCTTTGTCGAAACGCTGTTCGACCACTATGCAGAGACCTTCGAGACGATGCTGGTCGGCAAACTCGACTACCGGCTGCCCGAGGTGCTCGACGCGGCCATCCGCAAGGCAAGGCCGGGCCGCTTCCGCCTGGCGCTCGACCTGGGTTGCGGCACTGGGCTGATGGGCGAGAAGCTGAGGCCGATCGTCGACCGGCTGGAGGGGTTCGACATCTCGGCAAGGATGCTGAAGAAGGCGCGGGCAAAAGGCATCTACGACGCGCTGACGAAAGCGGATTTGCAGGATTTTTCCTATTCAGGCGACAAGGCCGATCTAGTGACGTCAGCCGACGTGCTGATCTACATCGGCGGCCTCGAAGGTCTCGTGGGAACGGTCGCCGGCCTGCTCGCCGAGGGTGGCCTGTTTGTCTTTTCAGTCGAGAGCCTGGCGGAAGGCGGTGGCGAGTTCGCGCTGCAGCCCTCCCGGCGCTACGCCCATTCGGATGGCTATGTCGTACGGACCCTCGAGGCCAACTGCCTCTCGGTCCTCGCGCTGGAGCCGACAACCATCCGCTGGGATCGCCGCGAGCCTGTCAAAGGCCTGGCCGTCGTGGCATGGAAAGCCGGTCCCCTGTGAGGGCAACTCTTTGCGCTGCTGCGAAAAAGTCCGATTTGCGTGCGCGACTGATATTTGCGATCTGGTCGCATCAGGGCGGGATATCAGGAGGAGCACTTCGATGCGCTGGAACGTGATGATTTTGGCGTCTTGCCTCGTAACCACCGGCTGCGTGGGCAATTCAGCGTCCGAGCGGCAGGACGCCAACGTCGAGTCCTCGCTGCAATATGACAGCGTGCCATGCGATCAGTTGCTGGCGCGGCGCAACGGATTGGCGCAGCAATATAATCTCCCCACGACCGCCAAGCCGACCTTTTCCAATCCCGCCATGGGTTTTGGCCCGTTCACGCCCGACATGCGTTCCAAGGCTCAGCGCGACAGCGACAAGGCGTCAGGCGAAATCGATGCCATGAACCGGTCGATCGATCGCCGCGACTGCGGCAAACCGGACAAGCAGAAGAAGTTCGCGCTGCCTGGCTGATGCGTGTTGCCCAAATGAAGCTCTCGGACCTCGGCGACCGCATCTGTATCCTGGGCCCGTCGAACAGCGGCAAGTCGACGCTTGCCGACGCGATCGCGCGCAAGCGTGGCCTGACACCCATTCATCTTGATCTGCTCTTTCACCTGCCCAACACGGATTGGCTGCAGCGTCCGAGGGACGAATTCATTGCCTTGCATGACGCAGCGATCGCCGGCGAACGGTGGGTGATGGACGGAAATTACTCGGTTTGCATGCCGCAACGCTTCCAGCGCGCGACCGGATTGATCCTGCTGGACATTTCCACCCCGGCAAGTCTGCTGCGCTATTTCAGGCGTACCTTGTTCGAGAAGGAGAGACGCGGAGCCTTGGAGGGTGGGCGCGACAGCATCAAATGGGACATGATCCACCACATTGCCGTGACCACGCCGAAAAACCGCTCGAGATACCGGGTGACGTTCGAGCAGGTCAACCTGCCGAAGCTGCAACTGTCGTCCGCCAATGCGATCAAGAAATGTTTTCAGGACTGGGATTTGGCCAGGTGACGAGGACGTCTGGCTAGAGCAATTCCCGGAAAAGTGCGTAGCGGTTTTCCGTCCGGAATTGCGTAAAAACAAAGAATTAGAGCGGGTCGGCGATTCCATAAAACGCTGAACCGCTCTAGTATCCTGCCTTGCGGTCCACCAGATTGTCGAGCCTTTCGCCGCGTTCGAAAGCGTCCATCTGGCGCAGCATGAGCGGCGCCAGATGGGCTGGATCGGAAGTCGCCGCGGCATGCGGCGTCACGAACACCTTCGGGTGGTTCCACAACGGGCTGGTCTTCGGCAGTGGTTCCACCTCGAACACGTCGAGGCTCGCCTCCTTCAGCGTGCCGTCATCCAGCGCGCGCACGATGTCGGCGTCCTTCTGCAGGCGGCCGCGTCCGGCATTGATCAGCACCGAGCCGCCGAGGCCGTTGCGTTTCCTCAATTCCTTCAGCACGCCGTAGTTGATGATGCCTTGCGTGTCCGGCGTCAGCGGCAGAAGCACGACCAGAATGTCGGTGGCGTTGAGGAATGGGATCAGCCCGGCTTCGCCGCCATACGTCGCCACCCCTTCCATTGGCCGGTCCGTGCGCGACCAGCCATTGACCGCAAAGCCCAGCGACAGCAGCGCCGAGGCTGCCGCGCGGCCGAGACTGCCAAGTCCCATGATGCCGACGGAAATGTCACCGGCCGGCCTCTGCTGTGGCTCGTGCCAGATCTTCTTTGGCTGCTGCGACCGGTAGAGCAGGCCCTGGCGATGGTGATCGAGCACCCGCCAGACGACGTACTCGGTCATGTACTGGGTGAGGTTGTCGGCGACGACCTTGACGATCGGCACGTCGGGCAGGCCGGGATCGGCGAAGATATGGTCGACGCCGGCGCCGATCGAGAAGATGGCGCGCAGATTGGGCAGCGACGACATCAAATTGGGCTTCTGCTTCCACACCACCGCATAGGTGATCGAGGGATCCTTGGGGGCGTCCGGTTCCAGCACCACCTCGCGCTCGGCCGACAGCAGGTCGCGCCAGCGCTGCGGATGAAAGCCGGTGACGGCAAGCAGGATGCGGCCTTTTTCCATCGCGGTTCGTTCAGTCCTTCCTTGTGCGGATCACTCGCTGACCACGCCAGTCGGCGCCGTCTCGATCTTGAAGGCGGCCGAGATCAGCGCCCGAGTATAGTCGGTTTGCGGATTTCCAAAAATTTGTTCGGAAGGGCCGGCTTCGACGATCTGGCCATTGCGCATGACGATGACGTCATTGGCCAGCGCCCGGATGACCTTGAGGTCGTGGCTGATGAAAAGATAGGCGAGGTCGTGCTTGGCCTGCAAATTGCGCAGCAGATCGACGACCTGGGCCTGCACGCTCATGTCGAGCGCCGATGTCGGCTCGTCCAGCATGACGAAGCGCGGGTTGAGCACCATGGCGCGGGCGATGGCAACACGTTGGCGCTGGCCGCCGGAAAACTCGTGCGGATAGCGGTTGCGGGTTGCCGGATCGAGCCCGACCTCCTTCAGCACGGCGGCCACCTTGTCGTCGCGCTCGTCGGGCGACAGCTTCGGCTCGTGGATCTTCAGGCCTTCCTCGATGATCTCGGCGATCGACATGCGCGGGCTGAGCGAGCCGAACGGATCCTGGAAGACGATCTGCAATTCGCGCCTGAGCGGTCGCATCGCGTTGAAGGTGAGCTGGTTGATGTCGCGGCCGTTGAACTGGATCGTCCCGGTCGACGAGATCATGCGCGCCAGCGCCAGGCCGAGCGTCGTCTTGCCCGAACCGGATTCGCCGACCACGCCCAGCGTCTGGCCGGCGCGCACGGTGACGTCGATGCCGTCGACCGCCTTCACATGATCGATCGTGCGCCGGAAGAACCCCTGCTTGATCGGAAACCACACCTTGATGTCCTTGCCGGTCATGACAGGCTTGGCGTCGGCATTGGCGGCCGGCGGCTTGCCTTTCGGCTCGGCGGCCAGAAGATGGCGTGTATAGGGGTGCTGCGGGTTGGCGAAGATGTCCTTGGTCGGTCCGGTCTCGACGATCTTGCCCTTGGTCATCACGCAGACCCGGTCGGCGATCTTGCGCACGATGCCGAGGTCATGGGTGATGAACAGCATCGACATGCCCTTGCGGCTTTTGAGGCCCGCGAGCAGTTCGAGGATCTGTGCCTGCACCGTGACGTCGAGCGCGGTCGTCGGCTCGTCCGCGATTAACAGTTCCGGCTCGTTGGCGAGCGCCATGGCGATCATGACGCGCTGGCGCTGGCCGCCGGACAGCTGATGCGGATAGGCGTCCAGACGCTTCTGCGGATCGCGGATACCGACCTCGTTGAGCAGGGCCAGCGTGCGCGCCTTGGCCGGACGGTCGCCCATGCCTTGATGCAGCTTCAGGATTTCGACGATCTGGTGCTCGATCGTGTGCAACGGATTGAGCGAGGTCATCGGCTCCTGGAAGATCATGGTGATCTTGTTGCCGCGCACCTGGCGCAATTGCTTCTCGCTCGTGGCGAGCAGGTCGGCACCCTGAAACAGGATCTTGCCTGAGGGGTGGCTGGCGCTGGGATAGGGCAGCAGCTTCAGCACCGACAGCGCCGAGACCGATTTGCCGGAGCCGGATTCGCCGACCAGCGCCA
Source organism: Mesorhizobium sp. BR1-1-4 (assembly GCF_020165375.1). Taxonomy (NCBI): domain Bacteria; kingdom Pseudomonadati; phylum Pseudomonadota; class Alphaproteobacteria; order Hyphomicrobiales; family Phyllobacteriaceae; genus Mesorhizobium; species Mesorhizobium sp. BR1-1-4. Next base: position 321,667 of record NZ_JAIUIB010000003.1, read on the forward strand.
CCGTCTCGCCCTTGGCGATGTCGAACGAGATGTGGTCGACGGCGACAGACTGGCCGCCACCCTGGCTGAAGGAGACGCTGAGGTCCTGCACGCTGAGCAAGGGAGCATCGCTCATTTGAACGTCTTGCGCGGATCGAAGGCGTCGCGCGTCGCCTCGCCGACAAAAACCAGCAGCGACAGCATCAGCGAGATGACGACGAAGCCGGAAATGCCGAGCCAGGGCGCGTTGAGATTGCGCTGCGCCTGCTTGAGCAGTTCGCCGAGCGAGGCGGAGCCGGGCGGCAGGCCGAAGCCGAGATAGTCTAGCGAGGTCAGCGTCGAGATCGAGCCGCTCAGCAAAAAGGGCAGGAAGGTCAATGTCGCCACCATGGCGTTGGGCAGCAGATGCCGGAACATGATGGTGCGGTTGGGCACGCCGAGCGCGCGCGCCGCGTTGACATATTCGAAGTTGCGGGCGCGCAGGAACTCCGCCCGCACCACCCCGACCAGCGCCACCCAGGAAAACAGCAGCATCAGGCCGAGCAGGATGAAGAAGCCCGGCGGCAGGATGGCGGCGACGATGAGCAGCAGATAAAGCACGGGAATGGCCGACCAGATCTCGATGAAGCGCTGGAACAGCAGATCCGTCCAGCCGCCGAAATAGCCCTGCAAGGCACCGGCGCCGACGCCGATCAGCGCCGAACCCGCGGTCAGGATCAGGCCGAACAGCACCGAAATGCGGAAGCCGTAAATGACGCGCGCCAGCACGTCGCGCGCCTGGTCGTCGGTGCCGAACCAGTTCCAGTTGCCGACATTGCAGGCCGGGTCATCGGCTCCTCGTGGATATTGGTTGCAGCGCGTCTTGGCGTCATATTCCCATGATGGCTTGGCCGGCGCTGCTTCCGGAATGGCGTTATTGACGGTCTGGTAGGAATAGCGGATCGGCGGCCAGATCATCCAGCCATGGGCGTTGATCTCGTCCTGGATAACCGGGTCGCGGTAATCGGTGACGGCATAGAAGCCGCCGAATTTTTCCTCGGGGTAAGCGACCATCACCGGGAAAAGGATCTCGCCCTTGTAGGAAGCGATAATCGGCTTGTCGTTGGCGATGAATTCGGCAAACAGCGACAGCACGAACAGGACGAGGAAAATCCACAGCGACCAGTAGCCGCGCCGGTTGGCTTTGAAATTCTGCAGGCGGCGCTTGTTGAGCGGCGACAGGAACGGCCGTGGGAGCCGCTCCGGCAAGACACCGGCGGTTACCCTTGCCTCCGACATCAGATGTCTCTCCGCTCGAAATCGATGCGCGGATCGACCCAGGTGTACATCAGGTCGGACAGGAGCCCGACGAAGAGGCCAAGCAGCGAGAAGATATAAAGGTTGGCGAACACCACCGGATAGTCGCGCTCGACCACGGACCGGAAGCCGAGCAGGCCGAGCCCGTCGAGCGAAAAGATGTTCTCGATCAGCAGCGATCCCGTGAAGAAGGCCGAGATGAAGGCACCCGGGAAGCCGGCGATGACGATCAGCATGGCGTTGCGAAAAACGTGGCCATAAAGCACCTGCCGTTCCGACAGGCCCTTGGCGCGCGCCGTCACCACATACTGCTTGCGGATTTCCTCCAGGAAGGAGTTCTTGGTCAAAAGCGTGGTCGTTGCGAAGGCCGACAACACCAGCGCCGTCAGCGGCAGCGTCATGTGCCAGAAATAATCGACGATCTTGGCCGGCCACGACAATTGGTCCCAATTGTCCGAGACGATGCCGCGCAACGGGAACCAGTCCCAGAACGAGCCGCCAGCGAACAGCACCATCAAAAGGATGCCGAACAGGAAGCCTGGAATGGCATAGCCGACGATGACGACCCCACTGGTCCAGACGTCGAAGGGCGTGCCGTCCTTCACCGCCTTGCGAATGCCGAGCGGGATCGAGATCAGATAGGACAACAAGGTGATCCAGAGCCCGATCGAAATCGATACGGGCATCTTTTCCAGGATCAGGTCGAGCACCGAGATATCGCGGAAATAGCTGTTGCCGAAATCGAACCTGGCATAATTCCACAGCATCATGCCGAAGCGCTCGAGCGGCGGCTTGTCGAAACCGAACTGCTTCTCCAGCTTCTTGATGAATTCCGGATCGAGGCCCTGGGCGCCGCGATATTTCGAGCTGACATCGCCGGCGACATCGAAATTGGAGCCGCCTGCATCGCCGCCACCACCGCCGAGGCGGTCGCTGCCGCCCTGGTTGGTCAGTTTGGCGATGACCTGCTCGACCGGCCCGCCAGGCGCGAACTGGATAACGGCGAACGATATCGCCATGATGCCGAACAGGGTCGGGATCATCAAAAGGATGCGGCGCAGTATATAGGCGCCCATCAGGTGTCATCCTCCTCGAGGAGAGCCACCGCGCCTTGCGGCACCCGCAAGGCAATCGCTCCGGGCCAAATGTCGACGCGGGCGCCGCCCCTTTCTCCCCGTATAGTGACGGGGAGAAAGGGGCTGGCCGCAGTCTCGGCGTTCTTAATGCGACTCTCGTAGTTGGCGAAACCGTTGGTGAGAGCGCCCCTCGCCCCGTCGCTATACGGGGAGAGGATGCCGGCAGGCAGGTGAGGGGCAGCGCCAACACCCCCAAGGAATTCAGCCTTTGCCAATTTTTGCCGCCTTGCCTTTATCGAACCACCACAGCGTCTCGACCGGAAAGCCGTAATCGGGCTTTTGCTCGGGAAAGCCGAACATGTCCCAATAGGCAACGCGATGATTCGCCAGGAACCAACTAGGAATCCAATCGCATCGCGCACGCAAGACCCGGTCGAGCGCCCGCATCGCCACGGTCAGGTTTTCACGGTCCTTTGCCGCGCCCACGGCATTGATCAGCGTGTCGACAGCGGGATCGGAGATACCCGGCAAGTTGCGGGAGCCGGAGACGCCGGCGGTGCTCGAATGGAAGAAGACTTCGAGATCATCCCGAGTCGGCGTCGCGCTGAACGAAAAGGCAGCAGACAAGAGGTCGAAGTCGAAACTCGCCTGCCTGGACTGGTATTGCGCCGAATCCACCAACCGTATCGTGGCGTCGATGCCGATCGCCTTCATGTTGGCGACCCAGGGCGAATAGACCTGGACGAAGGTGTCGTCATCGACCATGAACTCGGCTGAAAGCCGGCCTCCCTTGTCGTTAACGACAAAGTCGCCTGATCGCTTCCACCCGGCGGCGGACAGAAGTTTTGCCGCTTGGCCAAGCAGCTTGCGGTCGCGACCGGAGCCGTCGGATGCGGGCTGGGTCACTGCCTCGCCGAAGACCTCTGCCGGCAACTGGCTTCGCAGCGGCTCCAGCAGAGCCAGTTCTTGCGGCGACGGTGTCCCTTCGGCGCGAAAGTCCGATTTCTCGAAGCAGGATTGCGAACGCTCGTACGAGCCGTAGAAGAAGTTGCGGCGCGTCCACTCGAAATCGAAACATAGCGCGAGCGCCCGCCTCACCCTAGGGTCGCGAAACTGCTCTCGCCGCTGATTGACCGCGGTGGCCTGCATCGAGGGTCGCTTTTCGGCCGGGAATTCATGCTTGGCCACTTTGCCCGCGGTCATTGCAGGGAAGTCATAGGCGGTGGCCCAAACGCGTGACACGAATTCCTCGCGATAAGTGATCTCACCTTTCTTGAAGGCTTCGAATCCGGCGTTGCGGTTCTGGTAGAACTCGATGCGGATACGATCGAAATTGTTCTGTCCGCGATTGAACGCGAGGTCACGACCCCAATAGTCCGCCACCCGATCGTACTCGATCCATGCGCCGGCCGAGAAACGCCCGACCTTGTAGGCGCCGGACCCGAGCGGCGGGTTCAATTGCGAGGAATCGAAGGGATTTGCCGTGTAGAAGGCCTTGGACAGGATCGGGAATTCCACCACGTTGAGCACGGTCCGGGCGGATTGCTTGCCGGAAAAAGTAAGCCGCAGTGTGCGGTCATCGACGGCAACGGCATCGATCATGTGCGTCAGCGACAGCGATAGGTCGGGATGGCCCTTCTCCTTGTAGAGCTTGAGGGTGAAGGCAGCATCCTGCGCCGTCAGCGGCGTGCCGTCATGGAAACGCGTCTCGGGTCGAAGCGAGAAGGTGAAGCCATTGCGGTCGTCGGAGAGCGTCACGCCATCCGCGATCTGGCCATATACCGCGTCGGGTTCATCGAGCGCCCGCACCATCAGCGCGTCGAAACACATCTCCATGCGTGGCGGCGCATCGCCCTTGTTGGCGAAGGAGTTCAGCGTGTTGAAAGTCTGCGTATCCTGGTTGTAACCCCAATTCGGCGGCGAGAAATTGAAGATGCCGCCCTTGGGCGCATCGACTTTGACATAGTCGAAATGCGGGAAATCAGGCTTGTATTTGAGGTCGCCGAAGGCGGAAAGGCCGTGCAGCTTGGTGCCGGTCGCAACGTTTGCAAAGGCTTTGCCCGGCATCAGCGCTGCTGCAGCGGCAGCGCCACCCAAAGCCAGGAAATCGCGGCGGGGCAGGGCCGCCATCAATTCAGACCCTTGTACTTGGCCGCCAGCGCAGCTTCTTTCTTAGGATCAATCCACCAGGAATCGAGATCCGGGCCCAGGTAAGTCGGCTGGTTTTCCGGAATGCCGAACTTGTCCCAATAGGCCAGCCAGACCACGGACCGGGTGAATTGCGGGACGAGATAAAAATTCCACAACAAAACGCGGTCGAGTGCATGGGTAGCGGCGAGCAGGTCGTCACGATCAGTCGCGAAGATAACGCGCTCAACCAGTGCATCCACCGCCGGATTCTTGATCCCCGAGTAATTTCGCGAGCCCGGCGTATCGGCCGCCTTTGAACTCCAGAATTCACGTTGCTCGTTGCCCGGCGAATCCGATTGCGACAGTCGAGACGTTATCATGTCGTAGTCGAAATCATTGAGTCGAGCGATGTATTGGCTGGTATCGACGATCCTGAACGACGCAGCGACCCCGATCTTTCGCAACATGGTCACGAACGGATTGACGGTTGTTTCGGCGCCTTGATCGAACCCCAGAATCTCGATGGTGAAAGGCTCCCCGCTTTTCTCATTGGTCATCTGGCCATTCTGGATTCTCCAGCCGGCTGCCGCAAACAGGTCGATCGCTTTGCGTAAATTCTGCCGCTCCGCCTGGGGGCTATCGAAGACCGGAGGTTTGAATTCCTGGGTAAACAGTTCCGGCGGCAGTTTGTCCTTATATGGATTGAGTATCTCCAGTTCCTTGCCTTGCGGAAGGCCGCTTGAGGCAAGGTCACTGCCCATGAAATAGCTGTTGGCACGGGTGTTGAGACCGAAGGACTGGGTGCGGTTCAAGGTTTCAAAATCGAAGGCATAGCCGAGCGCCTCGCGCACGCGTCGATCCTGGAACTTCGCGCGACGCGTGTTCATGATGAAGCCTTGCATCGAAGCGAGGGACGTTGCCTTGAATTCCCGCTTGATCACGTCGCCGGCTCCGAGAGCCGGAAAATTGTAGCGCGTCATCCATAGGCGCGCGCTGTTTTCAGAGTGGATGTCTTCGTACCCGCCCTTGGTGAAAGCTTGCCACGCGGCATTGTCGTCGAGAATGTAAGTATAGCGTCGAACATCGATATTGTTGCGTCCAACATTGATGCCGAGATCGGCCGCCCAGAAGTCGGGAACCCGCCGCCAGACGACTTCCGAGCCGGGTTTGAAGCTCTCGATCTGGTAGGGGCCAGAGCCGAGCGGGATCTCGAGACTTGGCTTGGTGATATCACGCTTTTTTCCGCTGGCGTCGGTGCCTTCCCACCAGTGTTTCGGCAGCACTACGACGTCCGCCATAATCAGCGGCAGCTCCCGATTTCCCTTTTGATTGAACCGAAATTCCACTTCCCGATCAGACACCGCGACAGCGTCGGTGACGTTGGCGAAATAATGGTTGAACTGCGGGCTTTCCTTTTTGAGGAAGTTGAATGACCAAACCACGTCATCCGCGGTGATCGGTTGGCCATCATGCCATCTGGCACGCGGGTCGAGTCGGTAAGTCGCGGATGAAAAATCAGCCGGATACTTATAGGCTTCGGCGATCTCGGGGTGATTGACGCTACCCTCGTCTAGGGATTTGGCCATCAGCGACTGGTAGAGCAGCCCACCCTGATAGTTCAATCCTGCGGCGGGGGTGCCGCGTGCGATGAACGGGTTGAAACTATCGAAGGTGCCGAGTTCCACCGAATTCAGCGTTCCGCCTTTGGGCGCGTTCGGATTGACGTAATCATAGTGCTGGAAGTTGTCGCCATATTTGGATTCGCCGATCAGCGATGATGTCGTGCGCCACTCGTCGGCCAGGGCCGCCTGCAACCCCGCGGCCAGCAGGGCCGCCGCCAGCAATGATTTGAGAAGCACCCGGCCAAGCGTCATCCACTGTCCTCTTCGCGATGCGTGCCATCATCCAGAAAGGCAATCTAGATGATTTGTCGCGCGTGAAAACCGCCATGCGCGGCTTTGTCGCCGCATATGCGATTTTCCTAACGAAAAAGCCGGGCTGAACCCGGCTTTTTCAAGGTCGTCGAGACGATATTTGGGTTATTGAGCAGGCGCCGGTGCTGGGGCGGCCGGAGCTGGTGCGGCGGGAGCCGCAGGTGCCGCCGGCTTGGCGGGAGCAGCCCCTTCGGCCGGCTTGGCCGGTGCGGCACCTTCAGCCGGCTTGGCCGGCGCCGTCGCGTCGGCGGCAGCGCCCGGCGCGGGCAGCGGCTTGGGATTGTCCGACAGCGTGCGCAGATAGGCGATGACGTTGGCGCGGTCCTCTTCCTTGGGCAGGCCGGCGAAGCCCATCGCCGTGCCTTTCACGAATTTCTTCGGCGAGGTGATGAAGTGGTTGATGTTGTCGTAGGTCCACTTCTCGGCGCCGCCCTTGGAAAACTCCTTCATGCCGGCCGAATAGGCGAAGCCCTCATGCGCGGCGACGGGGCGGTCGATGAGATCCCACAAATCCGGGCCGACCTTGTTGGGGCCGCCCTTCTCGCCGGAGTGGCAGGCCTGGCATTTCTTGAAGATGGCGGCGCCCTGTTCGACACTTGCGCTGGCCAGAAGATCTGCGATCGGCTTTTCGGCTGCTGCCGGCCCGGCGGGGCCGCCCTCGGCGGGCTCGGCGGCCTCGATGGCGAAGCCGGGCTTTTCCGGAGCGGGCGAGGCAAACAGCGCGTCCGACACGATGCCGACCGAGAAGACCACGAAAATGGTTCCGAGCAATCCGGCGAGCAGCTTGTTGACTTCGTTGGAATCCATACGCCCCTTGCTCCCTTTTCCGGCGGACCGATCCGTCCACTCCGTCCGTCGGTATCGAGACCTGCCCTCCAGAGCCGGTCAAATCGGGCGGAAACTAGGTCTTTTGCTCCGGCGTTGCAACACCTATAAGGGCGCTTCCAGTGAGACCTTTTGCCACTTTCCCCTCCTCGTTTCGAACGCCTTGCCAGACCGATGTCAACCTTGATCCTGATCCCCGCCCGCATGGCCTCGACCCGGCTCCCGGGCAAGCCGCTGGCCGACATATCCGGCGCCCCGATGATCGTCCACGTAACGCGCCGCGCCGCCGAGGCCGGGCTTGGTCGTGTGGTGGTGGCGACCGACACGCAAAGCGTGGCCGAAGCGGTGCGGGCGCATGGTTTCGAGGCGGTGATGACGCGCTTGGATCATGAGTCGGGTTCGGATCGCATCCACGAGGCACTGTTGGCACTCGATCCCCGGGGCGAAGTCGAAACGATCGTCAATGTGCAGGGCGACCTGCCGACCATCGATCCCGGCATCATCGCCGCTTCGCTCAGGCCGTTCGACGACCCCTTGGTGGATATCGCCACGCTCGGCGTCGAGATCGTCCGCGAGGGGGAAAAGACCAATCCTAACGTCGTCAAGATCGTCGGGTCGCCGCTCACCGGCACGCGGTTGCGGGCGCTTTACTTCACCCGCGCCACGGCACCCTGGGGTGAGGGGCCGCTCTATCACCACGTCGGCCTATACGCCTATCGACGCGCGGCACTCGAGCGTTTCGTCGCGCTGAAGCCGTCGCCGCTTGAGCGCCGCGAGCGGCTGGAGCAGCTGCGGGCCCTGGAAGCCGGCATGCGCATCGACGCCGAGATCGTGCAGTCGCTGCCGCTTGGTGTCGACACCCCTGAAGACCTGGACCGTGCCAGGCAAATCCTTTCCAACTGAGATATCAGCATGCCTGAAAAGACCAATAGAATATCCTTCCAGGGCGAGCCCGGCGCCAATTCCGACACCGCCAGCCGCAACGTCTATCCCTCTATGGAGCCATTGCCGTGCCCGACCTTCGAGGACGCGTTCAATGCCGTGGAGACCGGCAAGGCCGATCTTGCCATGATCCCGATCGAGAACACCATCGCAGGGCGCGTCGCCGACATCCACCACCTTCTGCCGGAATCGAAGCTGCACATCGTCGGCGAATATTTCCTGCCGATCCATTTCCAGCTGATGGTGCTGCCGGGCGTCAGGCGCGACGAGATCAAGACCGTGCACACCCACATCCACGCCCTCGGCCAATGCCGCAAATACATCCGCAAGAACGGGTGGAAGGGAGTGGTCGCCGGCGACACGGCGGGCGCCGCCAAGATGGTCTCCGAGGTCAAGGACCGCACCATGGCCGCGTTGTCGCCGGCGCTGGCAGCGACGCTCTACGGGCTCGACATCATCGAGGAGAATGTCGAGGACACCGACAGCAACGTCACCCGCTTCGTCGTCCTGACCAAAAGCAAGCAATGGGCCGAGCGCCCGTCACCCGACGTCAAGATGATGACGACCTTCATCTTTCGCGTCCGTAACGTGCCGGCCGCGCTCTACAAGGCCATGGGCGGCTTCGCCACCAACGGCATCAACATGACAAAGCTGGAAAGCTACCAGCTCGGCGCCTTCACGGCGACGCTGTTCTACGCCGACATCGAGGGCCACCCCGACGATCCGCTGGTCAAGCTGGCGCTCGACGAGCTGCGGTTCTTCTCGCGCGAAGTGCGGATCCTCGGTGTCTATCCAGCGAGCGAGTCACGCGAGCAGTGGAAGGTGGCGGATTGAGCTACCAGCCCAACGGCACGTAGTCGATCTCCATGAAGGTCTCGACTTCCGGCACCCAGCGGTCGCGCACGAAGGCGACATGGTCGGGATGGTCGTTGTACCTGGTGTAGGCGGCCTGGTCGGCGAACTCCATCGAGAAGCCGAACTGATAGTCGTTCTTCGGGCTGACCTGCCGCAATTGCTCGAAATGCGTGACGCCCCGGATCGCCGAGAGGATTTTCCTGGCGTCGACGAGGAACCGCTTTTCCTCCAGCGAATGCGGTGGGTGCTTCAGCGTGAAGACGACGGTGTGACGGATCATTTGTCTCTCCTGCAATGACTTCGATATTCGTTATTCGCTGTCGACCCAGGCGCGGATGAGGTGGTGCGCAATGGCGCCTTTCGGCGGCGTGACCAGATTGTCGGGATGCGTTCGGTCCAGCATCAGGCGCACCTCGTCGCGCAAAAACCAGCGGCAGTCCTCCAGTTCGTTGAGATCGGCCTGGATGTCCTCGTTGAGCGGCTCGCCGAAGCATCCGATCATCAGCGAATAGGGGAACGGCCAGGGCTGGCTGGCGTGGTAGACGACGCGGCCGAGCCGGATGCCCGCCTCTTCCAGCGTTTCGCGGCGCACCGCCGCCTCGATCGTCTCGCCCGGCTCGATGAAGCCGGCAAGCGCCGAATACATGCCCGGCGCGAAATGCCGGCCGCGCCCGAGCAGGCATTTCTCCCGCGTCGTCGTCAGCATGATCGCTACCGGGTCGGTGCGCGGAAAATGCTCAGTGCCGCAATTGGGGCAATGCCGCTTGTAGCCGCCGGCCCGCATCTGCGATTGCGTGCCGCATTTGCTGCAGAAGCGGTGGCTGGCGTGCCAGGCAAGCAGGGCGGCGCCCTGCGCCATCGCGCCGGCGGCCGCTTCGTCGATCAGCCCTTGCATATAGACCGAGCGGTAATCGATCGCCTTGACGGTTTCGGGCAGCTGTTCGGCATCGACGCCCGCCAGCACCGCCAGCACCGGCCCCTGTTCGGAAAAGCCGAGCAGCACGCCCTGGTCGACAGAAGGGCTGAAGGGCTCGCTTTCGGCGATGCCGAACCATGGGTCGAGGCGGCCGCCCTCGCCGGGCTTCAGCAGGAGCCTGCCGCCATTCATCAACAGCAGCCGCGTCGTCGGATCGGCCAGCGCCTTGTCGACCGAATCGTCGGCGCGGTTCTCGGATTGCCGGTCGATCGTGTTGCCGGCAAAGCCGACGAACTGGCTCGGCTCGCGCACGGGCGCGTCAAACAGGCGGAAGGTCATATGGACTCTGGTGTTTTGGGATGGACATGCTTGGGATGGACACGGCAAGGCTTATAGCGCTGCCCTTATCGTTTCGGCAAACCGGCGCAGATCGGAACGCTGATAGGGCTCGCGCAGGCCGTGCCCCCAGACTGGGCCGGGCCAGCCGGGATCGCCCTCGGACCGTGCGATGATGTGGACATGCAGTTGGCGCACGATGTTGCCGAGCGCACCGGTGTTGATCTTGGTGCAGCCGCTCACTTTCTTCAGCGCCTGCGCCACCATATTGGTCTCGAAGGTCAGCATCGCCTGGTCGAGCGGCGTCATGTCATGGATCTCCTCCGCGCCCGGCCGCTGCGGCACCAGGAGCAGCCATGGCCAACGGCGGTCGTTCATCACCCGCAATTCGCACAGCCCCAGCCACATCAATTGCTCGCTGTCAGCCTCCAGCCGGGCATCCAGCGTGAATCCGGCCTTCAGGCCCGGCAGCATCGGCGTTTCCCTTGCTTTTCTTGGTTTCCTCAAACCATGAACGCTAGAGCGGCTGCACCGGTGCTGCAAGCGAATCTGGTGGTCCGCGGTGCCGATTTGCCTGCGCACTTGCATTTCGTCGCGCAATTGCCGATATGGACAGCGGGAGGTTGGTGGTGGACGATCCACTCGCCAACCGGGTCAGGTCCGGAAGGAAGCAGCCCTAACGAGCCCGGAACGGGTCATTGTTCCAGCCTCCCACCTCATCGGCCCTCCTCGCGACATTGACGACGCATTGCAGCGCGGGCGAGACTATGCGCAGGAATCGGCGCCTGTGGGCGCGGCCTTTTGGAGCTTAACGGGCGAATGAGCGAAGCCGGAAATTCGGGCCCCGATAGTCTGGCGACGGGCAAGGCCGCTGCCTACCGCGTGCTGGCGCGCAAATACCGTCCGTCGAATTTTTCCGAACTCGTCGGCCAGGAGCCGATGGTGCGCACCCTCACCAACGCCTTTGCCACCGGCCGCATTGCCCAGGCCTGGATGCTGACCGGCGTGCGCGGCGTCGGCAAGACCACCACCGCGCGCATTTTGGCGCGTGCCCTGAACTATAAAACCGCCACCACGGATCAGCCCTCGGTCGACCTCGCCGTGCTTGGCGAGCACTGCCAGGCGATCATGGAAGGCCGCCATGTCGACGTCATCGAGATGGACGCCGCTTCGCACACCGGCATCGACGACATCAGGGACATCATCGAGCGCGTGCGCTACGCGCCGGTCTCGGCCCGCTACAAGGTCTACATCATCGACGAAGTGCACATGCTGTCGACGCAGGCCTTCAATGGCCTGCTGAAGACGCTGGAAGAGCCGCCGCCGCACGTCAAGTTCATCTTCGCCACCACCGAGATCCGCAAGGTTCCGATCACCGTCCTGTCGCGCTGCCAGCGATTCGACCTGAGGCGCATCGACGCCGGCGCGCTCGTCTCGCATCTCTCCTCGATCGCCGGCAAGGAAGGCATTTCGGTCGACGACGACGCGCTGGCGATGATCGCGCGCGCTGCGGAAGGTTCCGCCCGCGATTCGCTCTCCATTCTCGACCAGGCGATCGCCCATGGCGCCGGCTCGGTCAGCGCCGAGGCCGTGCGCGCCATGCTGGGGCTGGCCGACCGCGCCCGCATCGTCGATCTGTTCGAACATGTGATGAAGGGCGATGTGGCGGCAGCCCTTGGGGAGTTTCGCGCGCAATACGATACCGGCGCCGATCCGGCCGCCGTGCTCACCGATCTTGCCGAGTTCAACCATCTCGTCACCAGACTGCGCTTCGTGCCGACCGCGATGGACGATGCCTCGCTGTCGCAGGACGAGCGTCAGCGCGGTGCCGATTTCGCCCGGGCGTTGTCGGTCAGAGTGCTGTCGCGGACCTGGCAGATGCTGCTCAAGGGCATTCCCGAGGTGCAGTCCTCCAACAGGCCGGTCAGTGCCGCCGAAATGGTGTTGATCCGGCTGGCGCATGCCGCCGACCTCCCGACATTGGACGAGGCGCTGAGATCGCTGGAGAGCGGCGCCTCGGCAACTGGCGCCGCGCCGCGCCCGAACGGCGCGCCGATGAGCCCCGGCCCCGTAAATCCCGGCAATGGCGGCAATGGCGCCGGCGCCGTGGCGCAGGCGCGCATGCCTGGCGGCTCGGGCGGCGCGCAGACCATGCGGCTGGTCGAGGCCACGCCTACTCCGACTGCATTCGTCGCGCCCCCGCAGCCGGCGCCGGAGACGCAAGCCGTACCGCTGAAATCGCTGGCCGACATCGTTGCCCTTGCCGACGCGAAACGCGACATTGCCTTCAAGGTGCTGATCAAGAGCTGCATCCGCCTCGTGCGCATCGAACCGGGCCGCATCGACGTAAGCCTGACCGACGATGCGCCCAAGATGCTGCTCAACGACCTGACGACCAAGCTGCGCGCCTGGACCGGCCGCAACTGGCTGGTGTCGCTGTCGAAGGAGGAGGGCGGCCAGACGCTGGCCGAGATGGAATCGACGAAGCGTGAAAACGCTTTCCTCGATGCCAGGAACGACCCGACCGTGGCCTCCATCCTGGCCCGCTTTCCCGGCGCCAAGATCATCGATGTGCGCATTCCCGACACGCCCGACGCCGACGCGAGCGAGGCCGAAATGCCGGTCGAGCCGCCGGCCGATGACGACGAACCCTGATATCCAGCACTAATCCGCAAAGGATCGGACCATGAAAGATCTTCTCGGCCTGATGGGCAAGGCGAAGGAAATGCAGGCCAAGTTCCAGGCCATGCAGGATGAGATTGCCACCGTCGAAGCCCTCGGCCAGGCCGGCGGCGGCCTGGTCAGCGTCACGCTGAGCGGAAAATTCGATATCAAGTCGCTGAAGATCGACCCGTCCTTGTTCAAGGAGGACGACGTCGAAATCCTCGAGGATTTGATTCTTGCCGCGCACAATGACGCCAAGGCCAAGGTCGAGCAGATCATGCAGGAAAAGACCAAGGCGCTGACCGCCGGCCTGCCCATTCCCCCGGGAATGAAACTGCCTTTCTGATGCATGTAGCCCAAAAGCATGCCCACGGGCTCGGCCCTGAGGGTGGGCAGGCAACGATATGCATGAAAGCAGAGACCGGCGCCCATGATCGACGAGCCGTCCGAAAGACTGATCGAGCAGCGTATCCGCAACAGGATCTACGAGATTCTGGAAATCCTCGCCGATTGCGACGCCGGGGTCGATCTCGTCGGCATCAAGGGCTACTTCAACCTGTTCGAGGATTTCGTGCATCGGCCGTCGATCGAGGCCGGCACGTCGGCGCTTTCAAGGGACGAACGCGCGATCGTGCTGGAAATCGCCGAATTCCTGGAGGCGGCCTCCGAAACAAATCCTGATTTCACCAAGACCGAGTTCATCGACAGCGACTGGCCGGGCAAGATCGCGCCGACGGCCAGGGAGGCGCGGGCGCTGTTTCTCAGGCGCGGCCTGTTTTCAGAGAAGATCGAAGAGATCGAGCCCGGCCGGCCGGCAGCAATCGCCGCCGGGCAATAGGCCGTTTTGGAACGCATGGCGCGGTCTTGCCGGGAAAAGCACTGGCGTTTCCCCAAGGGAATTGCGGCAAAACGAAGAGAGAACGGTCATCATCAGTGTGAAACGATGGCTCGATCTATCTGGAAAGCCTCGATCTTGTGTCAATTCGGCAACAGTATGCCGTTAATAACGTTTTGGCCATCATTTTGCCCGAAAGTGTCTCATTCTTGCCGCAGCCTGGGGGCGGGCGTTGAAGTGAGAGGGTTACCTGTTGATCGCGATGCGATGGAAGACGCCGCTGTTGCTCGGCGTCATTACGTCTCCCCTTTTCTTGGCCGCTTGCAGCCAGACAACCTCGCACGGCATGTCCGTCGCCAGCCTGACCGACGCCATCACGCCGAGCTTTCTGAGTTCGCGCGCCTACAGTCACACGCCGAAGGACAGGGAATGCCTGGAACGGGCGATGTTCTTCGAATCCAACCGGTCGAGCCGCGACGGCATGATCGCGGTCGGCACGGTGGTGATGAACCGGCTGCGCTCGGGCAACCATGGCAGCACCATCTGCCAAGTGGTCGGTGAGCCCGGGCAATTCGCGCCGGGCGTCATGACCAGATCGATGAATTCGCGCGCAATGCCCGATGTCGAAGAGGCCGCCGACGCCGTGCTCAAGGGCGAGCGCAAGACCAAGCTCAAGAACACGATGTATTTCCACACCGCCGGCCTGCGCTTCCCCTACAAGAACATGCACTACACCATGGTTGCCGGCGGCAACGCCTTCTACGAGAAGCGCGGCCGCAACTGGCAGCCGCTGCCGGATGAGCCGATGATTGCCTCGGCCGAGCAGCCGGCGGCGTTGCCGGGGGTACCCGCGACACGGGTCGCATCCATCGAGACAGTGCGCCCGGCCAAGGCATCAGTTCGCAACACTCCAGCCCAGCAAGTCTACATGACCGCCGCGGCGGAACCGGCGGCCAAGCCGGAGCCCGTCCGTACCGCCCCCGCGCAGCAGACCTATCTGACCGCGGCCGCGGCGCCGACGGCAAAATCCGCGCGGGTCTCGGCGAAGCCGGTGGAAGTTGCCATGCAGGAGCCGATGGAAGAGCCGGATGCCGCCCGTTTTGGCGGAACCCTGAACAGCGGAACCTCGAACAAACGGGTCATCTCCTCGATCCAGGACGCTCCACAGGAAGCCTCGATGGGATTCCAGTCGACGCCTGAAAACACCGATGCCATCGGCGCGATGATTGTCAGCCAGGGCCGCCCGCTCGAAACAAACTGATTCTCGCATGGCAGCATGGCGAACCGTGCGTCGACGGGGGATGTTTCAAAGCGCTCTGAAAAATCCTAGATCAGAGCGATGTCCAAGCGAATCGCCGGTCCCGAGATCGAACGCCTGATCCAGCTCCTGGCCAAGGTGCCGGGGCTTGGCCCCCGTTCGGCCAGGCGCGCCGCGCTGCACCTGATCAAGAAGAAGGAACAGCTGCTTTCGCCGCTGGCCGCCGCCATGGGCGAGGCCGCCGACAAGGTGCGCATCTGCTCGACCTGCGGCAATGTCGACACCTCGGACCCTTGCATGATCTGCACGGACCCACGCCGCGATGCCGCCACCCTGATCATCGTCGAGGACGTCTCTGATCTCTGGGCGCTGGAGCGGGCGGCGGCGATGAACGTGCGCTACCATGTGCTCGGCGGCACGCTGTCGCCGCTCGACGGCATCGGCCCGGACCAGCTCAACATCCGCTCGCTGATCGATCGCGTCGCCGGCGGCGAAATCAAGGAAATCATCCTCGCCGTCAACGCGACGGTCGAGGGCCAGACCACCGCGCACTACCTCACCGATCAGCTCTCCGGTTTCGAGGTCAAGATAACGCGGCTGGCGCACGGCGTGCCGGTCGGCGGTGAGCTCGACTATCTCGACGAAGGCACGCTGGCCGCGGCACTGCGCTCGCGGACGGCGTTTTGAGGCGTTCCTGGAGATGATTGCCACAGAACGCGACCTTCGCAAATTTAGTCTTGCATTCTTTCTAGCCGCACTCCTCGCCGTCTTCCTCACCATCCCCGCTTCCGCCGCCAAGATCGACGACCAGTTCCGTGCCTGGCTTCAAACCGACCTCTGGCCGGACGCCAAGGCGAAAGGCGTCTCCAAGCAGACTTTCGATGCCGCCTTCAGCGGCGTGAAGCCGAACCTCAAGCTCCCCGACCTTGTCATGCCGGGCGAGAAGCCGAAGACGCCGCAGAAGCAGCATCAGGCCGAGTTCGGATCGCCCGGAGCCTATTTTGCCGAGAAGACGGTTCGTGCGGTGACATCAGGCGGACGCGCCCGCGAAGCCGCCAACGCCCGCACGCTTGCCTCGATCGAGAAGCGCTATGGCGTGCCGGGCGAAATCCTTCTGGCGATCTGGGGCCGCGAAACCGGATTCGGCGCGGCGAAGATGCCCTACGACGCCTTCGAGGTGCTGGGCACCAAGGCGTTCATGTCGACGAAAAAGGATTTCTTCCGCACAGAACTGCTGGCGGCGCTGGAAATCGTCGAGCGTGGGCTGGCGCCGGTCGGCGCGATGAAATCGTCCTGGGCCGGCGCGCTCGGCCAGCCGCAATTCATGCCGACCTCGTTCCTCAAGCATGCCGTCGATTTCGACGGCGACGGCCGCGTCGACATCTGGAATTCGACGCCCGATGTGCTGGCTTCGATCGCCAATTATCTTGTCCACTACGGCTGGGTGAGGGGACGCGGCTGGGGTTTCGAGGTGATCGTGCCCCAGAGCGTCTCCTGTTCGCTGGAGGGTCCGGACCAGGGCAAAAAGATTGCGCAATGGGCCGCCATGGGTATCGAGCGCGTCGGCGGCAAAGCGTTCCCGGCAAGCGAGCTGAAGGCGGAAGGTTTCCTGCTGATGCCGGCCGGGCGCAGCGGTCCGGCCTTCATCGCGACCCCCAATTTCTACGTGCTGAAGGAATACAACATCAGCGACCTCTATGCGCTGTTCATCGGCCATGGCGCCGACCGCATCGCCCATGGCGATCAGAATTTTACCGGTGGCTGGGGTCCGGTCGGCGATCTCCACCGCTCCGATATCGCCGCCCTGCAGCGTGCCTTGGAAGCCAAGGACTACGATGTCGGCAGCGCCGACGGCCTGCCTGGCTTCAAGACCCGCCGCTCGATCGGTAGATGGCAGGAAAAGAATGGCCAGGCCGCCACCTGTTTTCCCGATGCCGGCCTCGTCGCGGCGCTGAAATAGCTCCGAATTTAGCAGATTTTTTCTCGATCGGTGCCTCGATTGGCTGATGTATGCGTCGACACGCCCGCCCGCCATTCTGGTCCAATGAACCGTCGCATAAATGCTCGTTGCCCACCGCTGGGCCGCCGGATATGCTGTTGACCAACTGGACAAAAACCACGACGTTAGTGGGGCAGAGGCTCTCGTCGAGCCTTGAAAGAACACCGCAATCCTGAGCCGGGAACTCAGGTCAACAAACAACAAAACAGGGAACAATCATCATGATGATGGAAAAGCTTGCTCTACGATCCCGCATCCTGCTTGCGGGCGCCGCCATGTCGGCGCTGCTTCTGGCCGGAGCGCCGGCTGGCGCGGTCACCCCCGCCGATACGCTTGTCGAAGGTTTTGCCATCGACGACATCATCTCGATGGATCCGGGCGAGGCGTTCGAGCTGTCGACCGCCGAAGTCACCGGCAACACCTATGACCTTCTTGTCCGCCTCGACCTCAGCGACACTTCCAAGGTCAAGCCCGATCTCGCCGAAAGCTGGACCGTCTCCGACGATGGTCTGACCTATACGTTCAAGCTCAAGCCGGGCCTGAAATTCGCCTCCGGCAACCCGATCACCGCCGCCGATGTCGCCTGGTCGTTCGAGCGCGCCGTCAAGCTGGACAAGAGCCCGGCCTTCATCATCGATCAGTTCGGCATCAGCGGCGACAACGTCACCGAGAAGGCCAAGGCGGTCGACGACACAACCTTCCAGTTCACCGTCGACAAGGCCTATGCGCCAAGTTTCGTGCTGAACTGCCTGTCGGCCACCGTCGCTTCCATCGTCGACGCCAAGCTGGTCAAGGAACATGTCGCGGCGGTGACGCCGAGCGCCGACTACAAATGGGACAACGACTTCGGCAACGCCTGGCTGAAGACGGGCTACGCCGGCTCGGGCGTCTACAAGCTGCGTGAATGGCGTGCCAACGAGGCGGTCGTCATGGAGCGCAACGACAATTATTACGGCGAAAAGGCCAAGCTCGCCCGCGTCATCTACCGCAACATGAAGGAAAGCTCGGCGCAGCGCCTGGCGCTCGAAGCCGGCGACATCGACGTTGCCCGCAACCTCGAGCCGAACGACCTCGACGCCATCGCCAAGAATGCCGACCTCACCACCACCAGCGCGCCGAAAGGCACCGTCTACTACATCAGCCTCAACCAGAAGAACCCGAACCTCGCCAAGCCCGAGGTCCGCCAGGCCTTCAAATACCTGGTCGACTATGATGCCTTGAGCACGACCATCCTCAAAGGCATCGGCGAGATCCACCAGACCTTCCTGCCCAAGGGCGTTCTGGGCGAACTGGACGAGAACCCGTTCAAGCTCGATGTCGCCAAGGCCAAGGAACTGCTGGCCAAGGCCGGCCTGCCCGACGGCTTCAGCGTCACCATGGACGTGCGCACCGGCCAGCCGACCACCGGCATGGCGGAATCCATCCAGCAGACGCTCGGCCAGGCCGGCATCAAGCTGGAGATCATCCCCGGCGACGGCAAGCAGACGCTGACCAAATACCGTGCCCGCAACCACGACATCTATATCGGCCAGTGGGGCCAGGACTATTTCGATCCGAACTCCAATGCCCAGACCTTTGCCTCGAACCCGGACAATTCGGATGCTGGCAAGTCGAAGACGCTGGCATGGCGCAATGCCTGGGACATTCCGGACCTGACCAAGCAGACGGAAGCAGCCCTGCTCGAGAAGGATTCTGGCAAGCGCGCCGACATGTACAAGGATCTCGAAAAGAAGATCCTCGACACCAGCCCCTTCGTCGTCATCCACCAGCAGCTGGAAGTCGCCGGTCTGCGCAAGAACCTCAAGGGCTTCGCGCTTGGTCCGAGCTTCGACACCAACTTCGTCGGGCCGGTCTCCAAGGAATAGCGTTCGCGGACACGCCCGCATGAGCGCGATTGAAAACGAGGGCGGGCGCGGCAGCGCCCGCGCCGTAGCCCTTGCATCTTCGCTTGGCCGATTCCTGGTCATTGCGGTGACGACCTATCTTGGTCTTCTCGCGGTCACCTTCTTCATTGGCCGTGTCATCCCGATCGACCCGGTGCTGGCCGTTCTCGGCGACCGGGCACCCGCCAATGTCGTGGAGCGCACGCGCCGCGAGATGGGCCTCGACCTGCCGTTGATCGAGCAGTTCTACATCTATGTGAAACATGCGCTGGGCGGCGATTTCGGCACCTCGGTTCTGACCACCAACCCTGTCATGACCGATATCCGCCGCGCTCTTCCGGCAACCACGGAACTGGCGACGTTGGGGACACTGATCGGCGCGTTGTTCGGTGTGCCACTCGGGGTGCTGGCCGCGGTCAAACGCGGCAGCTTCGTCGACCAGGTCGTGCGCATCATCGGCCTGATCGGCTATTCCGTACCCATCTTCTGGCTGGGTCTGCTGGCCCTGGTGCTGTTCTACGCCAAACTGCAATGGGTGGCCTTCCCTGCACGGCTCGATGTCGTCTACGAATACACTTTCACGCCGATCACCGGTTTCTACCTGCTCGACTCCGCCATGCAGGGACAGTGGGACGTCTTTTACGACGCCTTCCGTCACATCATCCTGCCGGCCTCGCTGCTCGGCTATTTCTCGCTGGCCTACATCAGTCGCATGACGCGCTCGTTCATGCTCAACGAACTCGCCCAGGAATATGTCGTCGCCGCGCGCGCCAAGGGCCTGTCGGAAACCCGCATCATCTGGGGCCACGCGCTGCGCAATGCCGCCGTGCCGATGGTGACCGTGATCGCGTTGTCCTATGCCGGGCTGCTCGAGGGCTCGGTGCTGACCGAGACCGTCTTCTCCTGGCCGGGCATCGGCCTCTACATCACCAACTCGCTGCAGAACGCCGACATGAATGCCGTTCTCGGCGGTACCATCGTCATCGGCTCGGTGTTCATCGCCATCAATCTTCTGTCCGACCTGCTTTATCGTGTGCTCGACCCGAGGACGAAGACAGGATGAGTAGAGGTATTGCACTTTCGGGCTTGGCTGCGGCTAATCACCCCCACTCCGGCCCTTCGGGCCACCTCTCCCCCTGCCCGGGGGAGAGGAAAACGCGGTCGCAGGCTTGGCGCCTTTCCTCTCCCCCGTCGAACGGGGGAGAGGTGGTCTGCGAAGCAGACCGGAGTGGGGGTCGACAGCTTAAAGAGGCATCGTCATGACCGCCTCCGACGCCCGCACCTTCTCCCGTCGCGAATGGCTGCTCAGCGAGCGGCCGGCATCGCGCTTGCAGGCAAGGCTCGGCCGCGCCTATGTCGCTTGGCGGCGCTTTTCCGCCAACCGGTTGGCCTTTGTCGGCCTGCTGATCATCATCGCCCTGCTGCTCGTCGCCGTCCTTGCCGGTGTGCTTGCGCCGTATTCGCCGACCTTCGGTGACCTGAAGAACGCGCGGCTGCTGGCGCCAAGTGCGCAGCACTGGTTCGGCACCGACGACCTCGGCCGCGACATCTATTCGCGCATCCTCTACGGCTCCCGCTGGACGCTTTATGTCGTCGTCCTGGTCGCCATCATCGCCGCTCCCATCGGTCTCCTGGTCGGCACCGTCGCCGGCTATGCCGGCGGCTGGACCGATGCCATACTGATGCGCATCACCGACATCTTCCTTGCCTTCCCCAAGCTGGTGCTGGCGCTGGCCTTCGTCGCCGCCCTTGGCCCCGGCATCGAGAACGCCGTGCTGGCGATCGCCATCACCTCCTGGCCGCCCTATGCGCGCATCGCCCGCGCCGAGACGCTCACCGTGCGCAACTCGGACTATATCAAGGCCGTGCAATTGATGGGCGCCTCGCCTTTCCGTATCGTGCTTCGCCACATCATGCCATTGTGCATCTCCTCGCTGATCGTCCGCGTGACGCTCGACATGGCGGGCATCATCCTGACGGCCGCGGGCCTCGGCTTCCTCGGCCTTGGCGCGCAGCCGCCGCTGCCGGAATGGGGCACCATGATCGCTTCGGGTCGCCGCTTCATCCTCGACCAATGGTGGGTGGCTGGTGCGCCGGGCTTCGCCATCCTCATCGTCAGCCTCGGCTTCAACCTGCTTGGCGACGGCCTGCGCGACGCACTCGATCCCCGCAGCGGTGACCAATGAGTGGCCCCCCTGATCAGCAGCGATCCAAGAGCACGCTTCTCGACGTCGAGGATCTGCGCGTCACCTTTCCGACCCGCACCGGCATGATCGAGGCGGTGCGCGGCGTTTCCTTTTCGCTTGGCCGCGAACGCCTCGGCATCGTCGGCGAGTCCGGCTCGGGCAAGTCGCAGACAGGCCGCGCCATCATGGGCCTGACACCGCCGCAGGCCCGCATATCGGCCAATAAATTGACTTTCGACGGCATCGACCTGCTCGGCATCTCGCCGCGCCAACGCCGGGCGCTGCGGGGCAACCGCATCGCCATGATCCTGCAGGACCCGAAATATTCGCTCGATCCGGTGATGAGCATCGGCCGCCAGATCGTCGAGACGCTGCGCACCCACGAAAAGGTCGGCAAGGCCGAGGCGCGCGAGCGCGCGCTGGCCATGCTCGAGGCGGTGCAGATCCGCGATCCCAAACGCGTCTTCGACCTGCATCCGCACGAAGTGTCGGGCGGCATGGGCCAGCGCGCCATGATCGCCATGATGCTGATCGCCGGACCGGAAATGATGATCGCCGACGAGCCGACCTCGGCGCTCGACGTCACGGTGCAGCTCGACGTGCTCGGCATCCTCGACAGGCTGGTCGCGGAGCGCGGCATGGGGCTGATCTTCATTTCGCACGATCTGCGCCTGGTCTCGTCCTTCTGCGACCGCGTCATCGTCATGTATGCCGGCAAGGTCGTCGAGCAGCTCAAGGCGTCGGAATTGAGTCAGGCCCAGCATCCCTACACGCGGGGGCTGCTCAACTGCATGCCAAAAATCGGCGCCGACCGTCACCCGCTGCCGGTGCTTGACCGCAAGCCGGAGTGGGCGGCATGACTTCTGCGATTGCCGTCGACAGGCTGGAGGTGATCTTCGACCGCTTCCGCGCGCTGAAGGGCGTCAGCCTCGACGTGCAGCAGGGCGAATCCTTCGGCCTGGTCGGCGAATCCGGCTCGGGCAAATCGACATTGCTGCGGGCCATAGCCGGCCTCGCGCCGGTCGCCTCGGGCAGCATCACAGTCAATGGCAAGGCGCTCGGCGCGCGCCGCGACAAGGCCTTTTACCGCGAAGTGCAGATGGTCTTTCAGGATCCTTACGGCTCGCTGCACCCGCGCCAGACCGTCGACCGCCTGCTGCAGGAGCCGCTCGCCATCCATGGTTTTGCCGATGGCGAAAAGCGGATCGAACGCGCGCTCGACGAGGTCGGCCTCGGCAACGGCTTTCGTTTCCGTTACGCGCACCAGCTTTCCGGCGGTCAGCGCCAGCGCGTGGCGATCGCGCGCGCGCTTATCCTCGAGCCCTCGATCCTGCTGCTCGACGAGCCGACCTCGGCCCTCGACGCCTCGGTGCAGGCGGAAGTCCTCAACCTGCTGGAGGAAGTCCGCCGGCGGCGCAAGCTGACCTTCCTGATGGTCAGCCACGACCTCGCCATCATCACCCATATGTGCGAGCGGCTGATGGTGATGCAGGGCGGCGAGGCGGTGGAGAATCTGGTGGCCAACGATCTCGTCGAGCGCCGTGTGACGAAGGATTATACGCGCAACCTGTTGCGGGCCAGCGACGGGTTTGTGAGAACGGCTCCGAAGCAGATCTGACGATAGTTCTCCGCGTCACGCCAGGGAGCTCGACCTCGGCTTAAGTTTCCGCAACAGCGGCGACGTCTACTTCGCCGCCCTGTTCCCGCTTCGGCTCCTTGATCCTGAACCACGTCACATAAAGCGCCGGCAGGAACAAGAGCGTGATCGCGGTACCCGCGATGATGCCGCCCATCATCGCATAGGCCATCGGCCCCCAGAACACTTCGCGCGCGATCGGGATCAGCGCCAGGCTGGCCGCGGCCGCCGTCAGCGCGATCGGCCGCATGCGGTGCTCCGTTGCCTCGATGACCGCGGCCCAGCGATCCCTGCCCTCGGCGACAAGATCCTCGATCTGCACGATCAGGATGACCGAGTTGCGGATCAGGATGCCGATCAGCGCCAAGACGCCGAGAATGGCGACGAAGCCGAGCGGCGCTCCGCTCGGCACCAGGGCCGCGACCACGCCGATCAGCCCGAGTGGCGCCACCGCCACCACCAGGAACAGGCGCTGGAAGCTCTGCAACTGCACCATCAGGATGGTCGCCATGACGAACAGCATCAGCGGCACCACGGCCGCGATCGGCCCCTGGCTCTTGGCGCTTTCCTCGACGGAGCCGGCGGTCTCGACCGAATAGCCGGCCGGCAGCTTGGCGATAAAGGCGTCGACCGACGGTTTCAACTCGTTGACGACGGTCGCCGGCAGCACGTCGCCGACCAAGCCGGCGCGCACGGTGATGGTCGGGATGCGGTCGCGTCGCCACACGGTGGGCTGCTCCAGATCGTAGCGAAAATTGGCCACCGCGGCGAGTGGGATCGCCTCGCCATTTCCGGTCGGCAACTGGATGTTTTGCAGCGTCTCGATCGAGCCGCGCTCGGCCTCGCGCGAGCGAGCCACGACGTTGATCAGGTACGTCGCGTCACGCACCTGCGTGATCGTCGCGCCGCCCACTGTGCTGTTCAGCGTGCTGGCGATGTCGGACGAGGTGATGCCGAGTTGGCGCGCCTTGTCCTGCAGCACGTCGACCCTCAGCACACGCTGCGGTTCGTTCCAGTCGAAAGTCGGCGCCGCGAGTTTCGGATTGGCCGAGATCACGCCGGCGAATTGCTGCGCCAGTTCTCGCACCGTCTGGATGTCGGGGCCGCCGACGCGGTACTGCACAGGCCGCCCGACCGGCGGTCCGAGTTCAAGCGGCTTGACGAAAGCGTCGGTGCCGACAAACTCCGCGCGCAGCAGCCTCTCCAGCGCCGGCTTCACCCGGTTGCGCGCCTCGATGCTCTTGGTGACGATCACCGTCTGGCCGAAATAGGGATTGGCCGGCTGCACGTCATAGGCCAGCACGAAGCGCACGGCGCCCTGACCGATATAGGACGAAAAATGATCGATGTCGGGATTGCCAACCAGCGCCCGCTGTTCGAAGCGCTCCATCTGGTCGCGCGTCTCGGTAATCGAGGAGTTCTGTGGCAGGTTCCAATCGACGATCAGCTCCGGCCGGTCGGAAGGTGGGAAGAACTGCTGCTGCACCAGGCCGAAGCCGGCGATCGAGGCGGCGAACAGAAGCGCGGTCACGATGATCGTCAGCCAGTGATAGCGCACCGAGCCGACAAGGACGCGCCGGAACAGCGACGTGAAGCGCCCTGGCTGGTCATGATGCTTGGTCTTCATCGTCGCCGGCAGGATGGTCACGCCGAGCAGCGGCGCGAACAGCACCGCCACGATCCATGACACCAGCAGCGACACCGCGATGACGACGAATAAGGTGAAGGTGTATTCGCCGGCAGCACTCGAGTTGAGCCCGATCGGGATGAAGCCCGCGACCGTCACCAGCGTGCCGGTCAGCATCGGGAAGGCGGTCGAGGTGTAGACATAGGTCGCCGCCTTGCGCAGGCTGTCGCCGACCTCCAGCCGCGCCACCATCATTTCGACCGCGATCATCGCGTCGTCGACCAGCAGCCCGAGCGCGATGATCAGAGCGCCGAGCGAAATGCGCTGCAGCGATATCCCCAGATACTCCATGACCGTGAAGGTGATGGCCAGCACCAGCGGGATCGACAGCGCCACCACGAAGCCGGCGCGCATGCCAAGGCTGATGAACGAGACGGCAAGCACGATCGCCACCGCCTCGAACAGCGCACGCGTGAACCCTGAGACCGCCTCCTCGACGATGACGGGCTGGTCGGCTACCAGATGCACGCCGACGCCGACCGGCAGGTCGGCCAGCACCTTGTTCATCTCCTCGTGAAGCGCCTCGCCGAATTTGAGCAGATTGGCGTTGGGCTTCATGCCGATGGCAAGCCCGATCGCGTTCTGGCCGTTGAAGCGGAACAAGGCCGTCGGCGGGTCGGCATAACCGCGCGTGATAGTCGCCACGTCGCTCAGCCGGAAGAACCGATCGTTGACGCGCAGGTTGATCGCGCGCAGGCTCTCCTCGGAGGTGAACTGGCCGCCGACGCGCACGCTGATGCGCTCCGGCCCGGACTGAATGACGCCGGACGGGGTGATCGCATTCTGGGCCTGCAGGCTGGCGACGATTTGCTGCTGGTTGAGGCCAAGCGCCGCTATCTGGCGGGTCGAGAATTCGAGATAGATGGCCTCGTCCTGCGCGCCGACCAGATCGACCTTGCCGGCATTGGGCACGGTCAGGATCTTGGTCCTGACATCCTCCACATAGTCGCGCAACTGGCGTGGCGTCAGCCCGTCTGATGTGAAGGCATAGATGTTGCCGTAGACATCGCCGAAGCGGTCGTTGAAGAACGGTCCCTGCACGCCTTGCGGAAATTGCGCCTTGATGTCGTTGACCATGTTGCGCACCTGAAGCCAGTTCGGCACGACGTCGCGAGCCTTGGTGGTGTCCTTCAGGTTGACGAAGATGACGGTCTGGCCGGCGGTGGTGACGGATCTGGTGAAGTCGAGGCTGTCAAGCTCCTCGAGCTTTTTCTCGATGCGATCGGTCACCTGCTGCACCGTCTCCTTGACCGAGGCACCCGGCCAGTTGGCCTGGATGATCATGGTCTTGATGGTGAAGTTGGGGTCTTCCTCGCGGCCGAGATTAAGATAGGAAAATACGCCGGCCACGACGAAGACCAGCATGAAATACCAGACCAGCGAGCGGTGGTTGAGCGCCCAGTCGGAGAGGTTGAAGCCCTTCATGAGGCCCCTCCCGCGGGGACTTTGACCTTCTGGCCGTCGACGAGGCTGTGAACGCCGGCGGTGACGACGCGCATGCCGGCTTCGAGCCCTTCCGCCACAGTGAAGGTGCCGCCAGCCTTCCGCGCGACCTTGATATCGCGCGCGCTCACGCTCGACGTCTTTGGATCGACGATCCACACTTTTTCAGAACCGTTTTTTTCGAGCAGCGCCGAGATGGGCAGTTCGATCGTTGGTACGACCTTGGTCATCCGCGTCGCGGTTACCGTCGAACCGAGCCTGAAGGCTTGCGGCGGGTCGGTGAGCGTCAGCTTGACGCGCCGGGTGCGGGTCGAGCCTTCGGACTGGGGCGCGATCTCGCGCAGCTTGGCCTCTGTCTGGATTGTCGGCAGCGACTGCAAGATGACCTGGAAGGGCGTGCCGGCCGAGAGATCGCTGGTCAACTGGTCGGGAATATCGACAACCGCTTCACGCGGGTCCGAGCGTGCCACGGTGACGACCGTCTGGCCCGGTGAGACGGTTTGGCCGACCTCCGCGCCGACGGCGGTGACGACGCCGTCGAAATCCGAGAACAGCCTGGCGTAGCCGAGCTGCTCCTGGGACTTGGCCAGCGAAGCCTTGGCCCGCTCGACGCTGGCTTCCGCTGCTTTGCGTGCCTGCTGCGCGGCATCGAAGACGGACTGCGACGTATTGGCCGAGGTGAGCAACTGGCGCTGGCGCTCCTCGCTGGCCGCGGCATTGGCGAACTGCGCCTGCGCATTGGAGAGTTCGGCCCTGGCCGCCTGGACGGCCAGCTCCAGCGCGGTCGGGTCGAGTGCCGCGATCGTCGTGCCCTTGCTGACGATGTCGCCGACCTTGACGTCGCGCGAGACGACGCGACCGAGCAGTCGGAAGGCAAGATCGGCACTGACCTGCGGTTCGACCGAGCCGGCGAAACCGAAGATCTGGGTGGTGCGCGGCTCGACCACGACCGACAGCACCGGCCGGACGATCTCCGGCGGTTTTTCCTCCGATTTCGAACAGGCTGCGAGCGTGCCAAGCGCGGCAAGGCCAAGCAGGAGCCGCTTCATTGCGCCGCTCCCGATATTTCGACTGTCTGGCCGGGGCTGAGCAATTGCCCGCCTGATGTAACGACGCTCTGGCCTTCGTTAAGTCCCTTGGCAATGACGACGGTACCCGAATCGAACGCCAGCACCTCGACCGGCGTCGTCGCGACTGCCTTGGTCGCGGGATCGACGATCCAGACCGCCGGCTTGCCGGCGCTGGATGTCAGGGCCTGCCAGGGCAACAGGATCGCCTTCGCCGGCTTGGCGCCGACCGAGCCGATGACGGCCGCCCCAAGCGGCATGCCGGCGGGCGTCTCGGGAATGGCTACCTTGACCCTTATCGAGCCCGAAGCCGGGTCGACCGCCGGCGAGATCTCGCGCACTTTGCCCGTTGCTCTGACCTGCGGATCGGATAACAGCGTGATCGTCACCGCCGGCGAGGCCGGTGTCCTGGCGACCAGCGTTTCCTGCACGTTGAACACGGCGTCGCGGTCGCCGTCCTCGGCAACGGTGAAGACGGTCTGCGCCGCCTGCACCACCTGGCCGGCTTCGACCTGGCGGGCGGTGATCACGCCGGCGGCACCGGCCTTGAGTTCGGTGAAAGACAGGTTCTGCCGGGCGTTGGCGAGCGCGCTCTGCGCGGCATCGACGCTGCCTTGCGCCACCTTCAGTGCCTGGTCGGCCGCGTCATAATCGCGCCTGGTGGTGAAGCCCTGGGCAAGCAGCGTCTTTTGCCGCTCGAAAGTGGCCGCGGCCTGGGTCAGTTGCGCCTGCGCGGCATCGAGATCGGCCTGCGCCGATCGCAGATCGGATTCCTGCTCCTGCGGATCGATGCGGGCAAGCACTGTCCCCTGATCGACATGCTGGCCGACATCGACAAGCCGCTCGGCGACGCGTCCGCCAACCCGGAACGAAAGATTGTTCAGCGTGCGCGCCGCGATCACCCCGGTCAGCGAGGTTCTCGGCGCATAGTCGGCCATCGCCACCGTTTCGGTGCGTACCATGACCGGCAGCTTCTTTTCCGCCGCCGCCTGCTTTTGGCAACCGGCGAGCAGCGCCAGGGCCGTGCAGGCGAGAATTGAAGCGGCTGGAAAAGACAAAAGGCTAGGAGTTTTGGCGGATGGCGGCGAGACGGACGATGTCACGTTCCTGCTCATGGCTCCCCTCGGCCGCGCGCCGGTCGCTGATCGCGGTCCCTCGCGGATAGTCAGGAGGATAGTCGATCCCGAAAAAAAGGAAACCGGTCTCGTAGACGTATCGCCGGACTGGTTAAGTCAGGCCCAATCGACCCTGCGATGGTGCCGGCTTGAGGAAAACCTGAAATAAGGCCAGAAGGGAACTCAACGGCATCAAACAGAACGGGCGCCGGCCCGGTGAGGGATATGATGAAGAACTCCGCCATTTCCGAACGCAAGAACCAGTCGATCTCGCGCGGCGTCGGCATGACCACGCAAATCTACGCCGACCGGGCCGAGAATTCGGAGATCTGGGATGTCGAGGGCCGCCGCTATATCGACTTCTCCTCGGGCATCGCCGTCGTCAACACCGGCCATCGCCATCCCAGGGTGATCGAGGCGGTCAAGGCGCAACTCGACCGCTTCACCCACACCTGCCACCAGGTCGTGCCTTACGAGAGCTATGTGCGGCTGGCCGAACGGCTGAACGCCATGCTGCCCGGCAAGTTCGAAAAGAAGACGATCTTCGTCACCACCGGCGCCGAGGCGGTGGAGAATGCCATCAAGATCGCTCGCAACGCCACCGGCCGCCAGGCCGTCATCGCCTTCGGCGGCGGCTTCCACGGCCGCACCTTCATGGGCATGGCGCTGACCGGCAAGGTCGTGCCCTACAAGGTTGGCTTCGGCGCCATGCCGGGCGACGTCTACCACGTGCCATTCCCCGTGCAACTGCATGGCGTCTCGGTCGCCGATTCGCTGGCGGCACTCGACAAGTTGTTCAAGGCGGATGTCGATCCGGCCCGCGTCGCCGCGATCATCATCGAGCCGGTTCAGGGCGAGGGCGGCTTCTACGACGCGCCGCGTGAACTCCTGACGGCGCTGCGCAAGCTGTGCGACCAGCACGGCATGCTGCTCATTGCGGACGAAGTGCAGACCGGCTTTGCCCGCACCGGCAGGATGTTCGCCATGGACCATCACGAGGTGGCGGCCGACATCACCACGATGGCCAAGAGCCTGGCCGGCGGCTTCCCGCTTGCGGCGGTCACCGGCCGCGCCGAGATTATGGATGCGCCCAGCCCCGGCGGGCTCGGCGGCACCTATGGCGGCAGCCCGATCGGCGTCGCCGCGGCACACGCCGTCCTGGATGTCATCGAGGACGAAAAGCTCTGCGACCGCGCCAACACGCTGGGTGCGCGGCTGAAGCAGCGTCTGCAGTCGATCCGTGACGACGTGCCCGAGATCGTCGACATCAGGGGTCTGGGCTTCATGAACGCGGTTGAGTTCAACGACGTCAAGAAGGGCCTGCCGTCGGCCGAGATCGCCAACGCGATCCGCCTGAAGGCGCTCGACAAGGGTCTGATCCTGTTGACCTGCGGCGTCTATGGCAACGTCATCCGCTTCCTGGCGCCGATCACCATTCAGGACGAAGTCATGAACGAAGCGCTCGACATTCTGGAAAGCTCGATCCGCGAAGTCTGCGCAGCCTGAACCACGTTACCTCCCCCTCGTGGGGAGGTCGGACCGCAGGTCCGGGTGGGGGGCTTGGCGCCGACCCACCCCGCCGCTGCTTCGCAGCGACCCTCCCACAAGGGGAGGGCGGCTATCCCGCAGCTCTTGCCAGCTCATCCTGCTGAAAGGCAGCCAGAGCCGCCTTCAGCCCTTCGGGACCCGTGGCTACCGTTTGCGGTGTCGGCGAGAAGCCGGCACCGAGCATCTTGCGGCCAAGCATGTGGTCGCCGGGGCGATTGACGGACTCGATGCCGAGCAGCCGGTCTCCCGCGTAGTGGTAGATCGAGAACTTGTTGTCGGGCAGGTCACCGAGCACGACATGGCTGTCGCCGCCTGATGTCAGCCCGACCATCTGCAATTTCATGTCGCCAATGTCGGACCAGAACCATGGCACCGCCGAATAGGCGTCGGCGTGGCCTGATATGGTGCGCGCGGCGAGCCGCGCCTGGTCGGTGGCGTTTTGCACCGATTCCAGCCGCACGTCGCCGCCGGTGAACCAGTGCCGGTACGAGGCGGCGTCGCCGATGGCGAGGATATCCGGTACCGAGCTGCGCATCTGGTGATCGACGCGGATGCCGTTGGCGATGGTGAGGCCGGCTTCCTGCGCCAGTTCGACATTCGGCACGGCACCGATGCCCACCACGACCATGCGCGCCGGCAGCCTTTCGCCTGAGGTGGTGATCGCGGCGGTGACATGGCCGTCTTCGCCTTCGAGCCTTGCAATCGAGGTGCCGGTGAGGATGCGCACGCCTGTCGCTTCCAGCCTTTGCCGGACATGGCTAGCCACCACCGGCGCCACGGCGCGGCCAAGCAGCCGGTCGACCGCCTCGACAACGGTGACGGTGCGGCCCGCCGCCCGAAGCGTCGCGGCAATTTCCAGTCCGATGAAGCCGCCGCCGAGAATAACGACATCTTCGCTGTGCGCGCTCAAGTCCCGGATCAGCCGGGCATCGGCCAGCGAGCGCAGCGACACCACGCCGAACAGCTCCGCGCCGGGTAATGGCAAGGCACGCGGGCGCGATCCGGTCGCCAGGATCAGATGGTCGAAGGCAAGTGCGCCACCGCCGGCAATGTCGAGACTGCCGCGGCCGGTATCGATGCGCTCGATCCGGATGCCCGGCCGGTAGTCGATGGCGCTGCCGGTGTAGAAGGCTTCGCCGCGCAAGGGCTGCGGCTTGGCCGTGGCATCCTTGATGAAGGTCTTCGACAGCGGCGGCTTGTGATAGGGCAGTTCGTTCTCGTCGCCGACCAGAATCACCGGCCCGTCATAACCATCCTCGCGCAGACTGGCGGCTGCCTGCACGCCCGCATGACCCGCACCGACTATGACCACGCCGTTCTTCATCGCATTCCGATCCCAATTCGATCCTAGGACGTCTCGCCAAGCGGCAATTGCCTGGCACCGCCGCAAGAGAATGTCTGCGGGTCGCACTCGGGATGGCGACTGTCAATCGTACAGTTCGGCCGCAAAGCCGGTGCAGCGGACCGCGTAAAGTTGACAGTTGTAGTTTAGAATAATTCTAAACTGTTGTTTCGATTAGGTTTTTCAGTAATTTCCGTTGACTCCATCGAGCGCGAAGTTTTAAGGAAGCTTGCGCATTGGCGCATCCCTTTGATGTCTGGGCCTTGAACCCGTTCGATTGGAGGCATTTTGGTGTCTTTCTTCCCTGAGCCGCGCGGCAGCGCGGCATATCTTGCGGCCAGTGGCATGCACACGGCCTGGTGCCGGTTGCCGCGCGCGCCGTTTGCGGAATTCCCGAGAAACTGGAGAGCGATAATGACGGCACGATATGGCGGCAGGCTTGTGGCGATCGGCGCCACGGCGCTGCTGACGGCGGCGGTGTTCGTGCTGCCTGCAAAGGCGCAAACCGATGCGAAGGCGGTGATCACGACCTATTCCGACATCGCGCTTGCCAAGTACGAGGATTCGCTAACCACGGCGCGGACGCTGGACAAGGCGGTCGACGTGCTGCTGGCCAACCCGTCGGCGGAAACGCTCAATGCCGCCCGCGACGCCTGGAAGGCGGCGCGCGTGCCCTACCAGCAGACCGAGGTCTATCGCTTCGGCAACAAGGTCGTCGACGACTGGGAGGGCGAGGTGAATTCCTGGCCGCTGGACGAAGGCCTGATCGACTATGTCGCCAAGAGCTACGGCACGGAATCGGACGCGAATTCGCTCTACACCGCCAATGTGATCGCCAACAAGGAGATCGAGATCAACGGCAAGAAGATCGACGCCGCGACGCTTTCGCCGGAATTCCTCTCCGGCACCTTGCAGCAAGCCGGCGGTATCGAGGCCAACGTCGCTACCGGCTATCACGCCATCGAGTTCCTGCTCTGGGGCCAGGATCTGCATGGCACCGGTCCAGGCGCCGGCGAGCGTCCCTATACGGATTACGACCTCAAGAACTGCACCGGCGGCAATTGCGACCGCCGCGCACAGTACCTGAAATCGGCAACTGACCTTCTGGTCTCCGACCTGCAGAAGATGGTCAACGACTGGAAGGAAGACGGCGCCGCGCGCAAGAACCTCGTCGATGGCGAGCCGAACACCGCCGTCGCGGTGATCTTCACCGGCATGGGCTCGCTCTCCTACGGCGAACTGGCCGGCGAGCGCATGAAGCTCGGCCTACTGCTCCACGATCCGGAAGAGGAGCATGACTGCTTCTCCGACAATACCTACAATTCTCATCTCTATGATGCCGTCGGTATTCGCGCCGCCTATCACGCCAGCTACACAAGGCTGGATGGTACCGTCGTTTCGGGTCCCTCGGTGCACGACATGGTCAAGGCAGCGGATCCGGCAATCGACAAGGAACTGTCCGACAAGCTCGATGTTTCGGTCGCCAAGATGGAAGCCATCAAGGCACGGGCATTGGCCGGCGAGGCCTACGACCAGCAGATCGCCGAGGGCAATACGGCGGGCAATGCCACCGTGCAGGCGGCAATCGACGCATTGATCGACCAGACCAAGTCGATCGAACGCGCCGTCGGCGCCTTGAAGCTGAACAACATCGCCTTCGAAGGCTCCGACAGTCTCGACGCGCCCGACAAGGTGTTCAAGTAAGCCCCCAGCCAAACGGCGCATCGGAGCGCCGTCAGCCAGAGCGACGAAATGCTGATCTGCCATTGCAACATCATCACCGAGAAGGAGATCGAGCAGACGATCATCGGCCTGCTGGATCAGGATCCCTGGCAGCTCATCGTGCCGGCAAAGGTCTATCACGCCATGCACAAACGGGGTCGCTGTTGCGGCTGCTTCCCAAATGTGGTCGAAACGATCATTCGGGTCACCGAGAACTACCACGCCCGCTCGCAGGCAAGCGGCGTGGACATCGTTTCACATCTGGATCGCGTCAGAGGCCTGCGCGTCCAATACGGGAGCAGGACCCATGAAAGGCGAACCACAGATCATCGAGCGGCTTAACGAGGCTCTCTTTCTGGAGCTCGGCGCCGTCAACCAGTATTGGGTGCATTTCCGCCTGCTCGAGGATTGGGGATACGCCAAGCTGGCCAAGAAGGAGCGGGCGGAATCGATCGAGGAGATGCACCACGCCGACAAGCTCGTCGCCCGCATCATCTTCCTTGAAGGCCATCCCAACCTGCAGTCCGTGGCGCCGCTGCGCATCGGCCAGAACGTCAAGGAAGTGCTCGAATCCGACTTGGCCGGTGAATATGACGCGCGCACTGCCTATAAGCGCTCGCGCGAAATCTGCGAGGAAGCGGGCGACTACGTGACGATGAAACTGTTCGAGGAACTGCTCGCCGACGAGGAAAGCCATATCGACTTCCTCGAGACGCAGCTCGACCTGCTGGCCTCGATCGGTGAGGAAAAGTACGGCCAGCTCAACGCCGCACCGGCGGACGAGGCGGACTAAGGATATGCGGGAATGCGGCGCCTCTTAGACGTCCTGCGCCGCTTGCGGCGGGCCAAGGGCCCGCCGCGCCTCCGGAAAATGCCAGCCATATCGGCTGGTCGGCACGGCATTATTCTGATGCTGGCGCTGACCACTTCTGCCATCGCCGGCGACCTTCTACCCGCCGGTCTCGCCACCACGCGCACCGACCTTAATGCCAAGGATCAGGTGCGCGTCACAGCCATTACCAGGCCGACCACGGATTTTTCCAAGCCCGAGCCTTTCGAACTGATGCAAGGTGGCGCCGGCACCTCGCGGAAAGACATCAGCCGTGATTCCTTCTCGCAATCTTCGGCCAACATCAGCTTCGAGGAAGAAGGCACCTTCAAGCTCGGCAATGCGCTTTTCCGCAAGAACTGGGTCTCATCGCCGTCCTCGACGCAGGCATCGGATGGGCTCGGACCCTTGTTCAACGAACGGGCCTGCCAGAACTGCCATCTGAAGGATGGACGCGGACGGCCGCCGCAAGCCGATGTTGGCACCACCTCGATGTTCCTGCGGCTGGCGCGCGATGCCAGCAGCGCGGAAGAAAAGGCGGCGCTCGCCGACTATAGGCTGCTCAACCTTCCAGACCCGGTCTATGGCACGCAATTGCAGCAACTGGCCGTGCCTGGTCTCAGGGGTGAGGGCAGGATGCGTGTCGACTATCGGGAACGGAAGGTGGAACTGCCGGACGGCACCGCGGTTTTACTGCGCAAACCCGCCTATACGATCGATGATCTCGGCTACGGGCCGCTCGATCCGCGCACCACGCTGTCGCCGCGCCTGACGCCGCCGATGATCGGCCTCGGCCTCATCGAACAGATCGCGCCGGCCGACATTCTGGCCCGTGCCGACCCTGACGACAGGGATGGCGATGGTATTTCCGGCAAGCCCAACATCGTGCGTGATGGCCTGAGCGGCGAGCTGACGCTTGGCCGTTTCGGCTGGAAGGCGCAGACCGCGTCGATCCGCCAGCAGGCCGCCGATGCCTTTGCCGGCGATATCGGCATCTCGACGCCGGAGGCGCCGAAACACTGGGGCGATTGCACCGCCGCGCAGGAAAAGTGCCTCGCCATGCCCAACGGCGTGCAGGCGCGCCTCGGCCCGGTCGAGGCGCCGGCGCCGGTGATGGATCTCGTCACCTTCTATTCGCGCAACCTGGCGGTGCCGGCGCGACGCGACCTCGCCTCGCCTGAGGTGCTCGCCGGCAAGAAGGTCTTTTATGAAATCGGCTGCGTTGCCTGTCACACGCCGAAATTCGTTACCCGTCGCGATGCACCTGACAAGCCGCAGGCGTTCCAGTTGATCTGGCCTTGTTCCGATTTCCTGCTGCACGACATGGGGCCGGATCTTGCCGACGGCCAGGCTGTGGGCGATGCGACTGGCAATGAGTGGCGCACGCCGCCGCTATGGGGCATCGGCCTCACCGAAATGGTCAACGGCAATTCCTTCTATCTTCACGATGGTCGTGCGCGCACTTTGGTCGAGGCCATCCTGTGGCATGGCGGCGAGGGCCGGAAGGCGCGCGACCGCTTTGCCGCCACCAGCGCCACCGAGCGCGATGCATTGGTCAAATTTCTGGAGTCACTCTGATGGCGAAGCGTTTCGCGCTGGTTCTCGTTCTTCCGCTGGTTCTGCTGGGCGCCTTGCCCGCATCGGCCGCGGTGAAAGCCTCTGATGTCATCCAGCGCGCGATCGACGGCTTTGTCCGCCCGGCATATGAGGACCTGCACCAGCATGCGAAAGCCCTCGCCAAAGCCATGCACAAGCTTTGCGAGGCACCCTCGCAAGCGGACCTTGAAGCGGCGCGAGCCGCGTTCTCGGCTACCGTCTACGCCTGGTCATCGGCCGAGATCATCGGTTTCGGGCCGATCGAGGAGAACAACAGGCTGGAGCGCATGCTGTTCTGGCCGGATCGCAAGAGCATCGGCCTGAAACAGGTGCAGGCGGCGTTGTCTGACAAGGATCCCGCCGCCACCGATCCTGTCCAGCTTGCGGGCAAGAGCGTTGCCATGCAGGGGCTCGGGGCGCTGGAATTCGTGCTTTACGGCGACGGCGCCGACGCCTTGGCGGGCAAGGCTGAACCCTATCGCTGCGCTTACGGGGCGGCTGTCGCCGGCAACATCGAAACCATCGCCGCGGACGTCAGCGCGGCCTGGGACAAACCAGACGGATTCGCGGCACTGTGGGCCAATCCGGGGCCGCAAAACCCGCTCTATCGCGATGGCAACGAGGCGGTCACCGAACTGGTCGGCGTCTTCATCAACGAACTGGAAATGGTCCGTGACGTGCGCCTGAAGGGTTTTCTGGGCGCCAAGCCCGAGGCCGACAAGCCAAAACAGGCGATCTACTGGCGTTCGCAAAACACCGCCAACGCGCTGGCCGGAAATCTGGCCGGCATCGATGCGCTGTTCCAGGTGTCGAAGCTCGGCAACGCGCTGCCGCCGGATGCGCGCTGGATGGCAGAGTCGATCCACATCCAGCTGCTCAACGGCGTTGCGACCGCCAAGGCCGTCCAGGGTCCGATCGACAAGGCGCTCGCCGATCCGGCGCTGCGCGAAAAACTCGAGCATCTCGCCCTGATCACCTCCAGCCTGTCGACCCTGATCGGCACCAGGCTGACCGCCGAATTCGGCCTGACCGCCGGCTTCTCGTCGCTGGATGGAGACTGAGCATGAAGGGATTGCTCATCGACCGCCGCGATTTCTTGAGGGCCGCCGGCATTGGCTTTGCCGCCGCCGTGACGCCCTCGGCCTGGGCAAATACGCTCGCGGCGGATGCCGTGTTCGCCACCGCCTTCGTCAAGCGCGACGGCAGTTTTGGTGCCGCCGTCCTGTCCGAGGCCGGCAAGGTGCTGCATACGGTCGACCTGCCCGATCGCGGTCATGACGTCACCTTCGATCCGATCTCGAAGCGTTCGGTGGTTTTCGCCCGCCAGCCTGGCACCTTCGCCGTCGTATTCGATCACGCCGGGCGCGACGCCCCGCGGACCATCGCCAGCATCGCAGGCCGGCACTTCTTCGGTCATGGTGTCTTTTCGCCCGACGGCTCTCTGCTCTACGCCACCGAAAACGACTTCGACAACGCCGCTGGCGTGGTCGGCGTCTATGACGCGCGGGCGAAATTCAATCGCGTCGGCGAATTCCCGACCTACGGCATGGGCCCGCACGAACTTCTTCTGCTGCGCGATGGCAAGACGATCGCGGTCGCCAATGGCGGCATCGAGACCCACCCAGACTATGGACGCGCCGAGCTCAACATTGCCACCATGAAGCCTTCCTATGTGCTGGTCGACCGCGTCACCGGCGACCTGATCGAAAAGCATGAACTGCCGGCCGCTCTCCACCAATTGTCGATCCGCCACATGGATATCGACCAGACAGGCACCGTCTGGTTCGGCTGCCAATATAGGGGCTCCGGCACCGATCGTCCGCTTCTGGTCGGTCGCGCCGCGCGGGGTAAGGAGTTGGCATTGCTCGACATGCCGCGGGATGTGCTGTCCGGTTTCCGCAACTATATCGGCTCGGTCGCCGCCAATTCTGGTGCCGGCACCGTCGCCGTCTCCTCGCCGGAAGGCAATTCGCTCGTCGTGATCGATGCGGGCAGCGGCCGGATCGTCTCCTCCAGCGCGCTGGTCGAGGTCTGCGGCGTGGCGCCCGACGGGGCAGGGTTCATGGCCACCACGGGCGCCGGCGAGATCATCGAGGGCGGTGGTGCCACGCGGACGGAGCCGGACTATGTCTGGGACAACCACATGCTGCGCATAGGGCCGGCGGCATAAGCTCTTCTGCCGGGCCAAACCGAAGCCGCTTAACAAATTATGCACTACACACTTGCGGTTGCGCGCCATGGCGGGCACAGGGAATTGTTTCTCGAACCGGTCGTTTCATGAAAGTTCTCGCCATCGACTGTGCCGCCAGCCTCTGCGCCGCCTGCGTCTACGACGCGGCGGCTGGGCTGGAGCTTGGCCGCTCGGTGCTCGATCTGGGCAAGGGTCATGCCGAGCACCTGATGGCCGTCATCGCTGACGCGTTGAAGACCGGCGCGACCGACTACGCCGGGCTTGGCGGCATTGCCGTCTCTGTCGGTCCGGGTTCCTTCACCGGCCTGCGCGTCGGCGTGTCGACCGCGCGTGGCCTGGCGCTGGCGCTCAAGCTGCCGGCAATCGGGGTGACGACCCTTGAGGCACTGGCCGCCGAGGCGGCCGGTGCCTTTCCTGGCCGCGCCGTGCTGGCGGCGCTTGATGCCGGCCGCGAGGAAATCCATGCCGCACTGTACGATGAAATGTCAGTGTTGACTTACGGTCCGGCCGTGGCCACGCTTGCGGATGCGGTGACGATGGCGTCGGAACGTTTCGCGGTGCTCGCCGGCACGGCAGCGACGCTGATCGCTGACGCGGCCGGCCGCACCTTTGACATCGGGCCTCGGGCGGCCACCGCCGACATTCTCACCTACGCCCGGCTGGCTGCCGCAAAGGGGCAGGGCGAAAGGCCGAAGCCGCTTTATCTGCGCGGTGCCGATGCCAAGCCGCAGGCCGGGTTCATACTTTCGAGGCAAAGACCATGATCCCGAAAAGTGGAAGCCGGTTTTCGCGGACAAACGGTTCCGTTTGTCCAGAGGTCATGGTCAGACGAGAAAACGAGAATTGATGCGCATACCTTTTCTTCAACCACGTCGCCGGGACTACGCGCTCGAGCTGCTCAGGATCACCGACAGCGCCGCGGTCTCGCTGCTGCACCGCGAGGATTTTGTCCGCCCCTGGACCGATGGTGAGTTCGCCGCCCTGCTCGAACAGGACACCGTGTTCGGTTATGCCGCGCGCGAAACCGGGCAGGGCGCCAAGCCGCCTGTCGGCTTCGTCCTCGCCCGGCTGGCCGCGGGCGAGGGTGAAATCCTGACCGTCGCGGTGGCACGGTCGCATCGTCGCCAGGGCCTGGGCTGGCAGTTGATGGACGCAGTGCTGCGCGAATTGCATTCGCAGCGCGCCGAAGCCTTGTTCCTCGAGGTCGATGAGACCAATGCCGCGGCGATCGCCCTCTATCGTCGGTTGGGTTTTCGGGAAGTCGGCAAGCGTCCGGATTACTACAAGTCGCCCGATCGCGGGCCGACTGGGGCGCTTGTCATGCGCCGCGATCTTCGCTAGCCAGGGACCGCATGATCCCAAAAATCGAATCCGATTTCGGAGAGGATCATGCGCCAGAATTAAGGTGTTACAGCGTCCTTTGCGCGCGTCCAAGAGGACGCGCGGCGCTGTAATGGTAGGGCGATGATCAAGAAAATTAGGATTTTCCTGGCGCTGGGCCTCGTCGTCGCTGGGTCGCTGGTTTTCGTGCCGCTGCAGATCCTGTCGATGAAGACCGGTTGGTGGCCGGAAACCTTCATCCTCAAGATCTGGCACCGGCTGATCATCCGGGCGCTCGGCATGCGTATCCATGTCAGGGGGGCGCTGTCCGACAAACGCCCCTTGCTGGTTGCCTCGAACCACATCTCCTGGACCGACATCATGGTGCTGGGCTCCTTTGCCGATGTGAAATTCATCGCCCGAGCCGACATGGAAGGCTGGCCGCTGATCGGCATGCTGTCGAAACTGCAGCGCACTGTTTTCATCGAGCGCGAACGCAAGCGTTCGTCTGGCGACCAGGCCAGCGAGATCGCCAGACGCATGGCCAAGGGCGATGCCATGGTGCTGTTCGCCGAGGGCTCGACCGGTGACGGCAATGTCGTCCTGCCCTTCAAAAGCACCCTGTTCGGCGCCGCCTCGATGGCCATTTCCGAAGGCGCGGCCGAGCAGGTCTTCATCCAGCCCGTTGCGATCGCCTATACGCGCCTGCACGGCGTACCGCTCGGCCGCCGCCACCGCCCGATCGCAGCCTGGATCGGCGATGAGGACCTGATGCCGCATCTCAAGGTGCTGATGGCCGAGGGCGCGCTCGACGTCGAGGTGCATTTCGGCGAACCGATCGCTTTTGCCAAGGGTTCCAACCGCAAGGAAACGGCCAAGCTGATGGAAGGCCGGGTGCGCGAGATGATGCAGGCGGCCCTTACCGATCCGCTCCCGAGCCGCTGAACCCAGCGGCCCCAAGGCAGAATCGTCTGTTTTTTGTCACGGAAAGGCGTTAGAAGCCGCCGGATGGACTTGAACACGATTGAAAGCGACGACATCGGCACTGCGGCCGGACAGCCGGCGGCGAACGCCACGGCAGCCAAGAAGGTCTTCGTCAAGACCTATGGCTGCCAGATGAACGTCTATGATTCACAGCGCATGACCGATGCGCTGGTCGCTGACGGTTATACGGCGACCGATGCCATCGGCGAGGCCGATCTGGTGCTGCTCAACACCTGCCATATCAGGGAAAAAGCCGCCGAAAAGGTCTATTCCGAACTTGGCCGCATCCGCGACATGAAGGCGGAACGCGCAAGTGCCGGCCGCGAGATGCTGATCGGCGTCGCCGGCTGCGTGGCGCAGGCCGAGGGCGCCGAGATCATCCGGCGTTCGCCGGCCGTCGACCTGGTCATCGGTCCGCAGACCTATCACCGTCTCCCCGACGTGCTGGCACGGGTTCGCGGCGGCGAAAAGATCGTCGAAACCGAGTACGCCATCGAGGACAAGTTCGAGCATCTGCCGCAGCCCAAGCGTGCCGAGGTGATCAAGCGCGGCGTCACCGCCTTCCTCACCGTCCAGGAAGGCTGCGACAAGTTCTGCACCTTCTGCGTCGTGCCCTATACGAGAGGCTCGGAAGTGTCGCGGCCGGTGGCGCAGATCGTCGCCGAGGCCGAGCGCTTGGCCGAGGCCGGGGTGCGCGAGGTGACGCTGCTCGGCCAGAACGTCAACGCGTGGCATGGCCAGGGCGAGACCAAAGGGGGCAAGACCGCGGAATGGGGTCTTGGCCGTCTGCTGTTCCGGCTGGCCGAAATCCCCGGCCTGGCGCGGCTGCGCTACACCACCAGCCATCCGCGCGACATGGACGACGAATTGATCGCCGCACACCGCGACTTGGCCGCCCTGATGCCTTATCTGCACCTGCCGGTGCAATCCGGGTCGGATCGCATTCTGAAGGCGATGAACCGCAGGCATACGGCCAAGGACTATCTGGCGCTGCTCGACCGCATCCGCGCCGCCCGCCCCGATATCGCGCTGTCGGGCGATTTCATCGTTGGTTTCCCCGGTGAGACGGAGGCCGATTTCGAGGCGACCATGGATCTGGTGCGCCAGGTGAACTATGCCTCGGCCTTCTCGTTCAAATATTCGCCGCGTCCCGGTACGCCCGGCGCCGAGATGTCCGACCACTTGCCGGAAGCGGTCAAGGACGACCGCTTGCAGCGCCTGCAGGCACTGCTGTTGAAGCAACAGCAGGATTTCGGCTTGAGTTTGATCGGCAGCACCATAGATA
Source organism: Mesorhizobium sp. BR1-1-4 (assembly GCF_020165375.1). Lineage (NCBI taxonomy): Bacteria > Pseudomonadati > Pseudomonadota > Alphaproteobacteria > Hyphomicrobiales > Phyllobacteriaceae > Mesorhizobium > Mesorhizobium sp. BR1-1-4. The sequence continues at coordinate 362,546 of NZ_JAIUIB010000003.1, forward strand.
CGCTGATCGAGAAGCCCGGTCGTCAGGCTGGCCAGAAGGTCGGCCGCTCGCCTTGGCTGCAGCCAGTTATTGTTGATGAAAACGCCGGCGAAATCGGTGACATTATCAAGGTGCGAATCACGAAGACGGGCTACAACAGCCTGTTCGCCGAATTGGCCTGATGGTCTCGGCAGATGAGGAGAGACGGTTGAGCGCAGCGGAGCTGAAGAATCTGCCCCCGGTACCGGCATCCGGGGCTTCTGACATGGCGCACATCGTTTTGACTTTCGACAACAACAAGCTTGCCAGCGCCCTTTACGGCCAGTTCGATGAAAACCTGGCCCGGCTGGAGCAGAAGCTCGGCGTCGACATACGCTCGCGCGGCAACCAGCTGACCATCAAGGGGTCCGCTTCGGCCGCCGAACAGGCGCGCCGCGCCTTGGACAATCTCTACGGCATCCTGCAGAAGGGCGTCGATATCAGCCAGTCCGATGTCGACGGGGCCGTGCGCATGGCTATCGCCGCCGACGACCAACTCACGCTGCCGACATTGGAGCGCAAGGGCAAGGTCTCCGCCGCCCAGATCGCCACCCGCAAGAAGACCATCTATGCCCGCTCCCTGAACCAGGACGCCTATATGCGGGCGCTGGAGCGGTCGGAACTGGTGTTTGGCATCGGTCCGGCCGGCACCGGCAAGACCTATCTGGCGGTGGCGCATGCGGCGATGCTGCTGGAACGCGGCATGGTCGAGCGCATCATTTTATCGCGACCGGCTGTCGAGGCCGGCGAACGGCTGGGCTTCCTGCCGGGCGACATGAAGGAGAAGGTCGATCCGTATCTGCGACCGCTCTATGACGCGCTCTACGACATGATGCCGGCCGACAAGGTCGAGCGTGCGATTGCCGCCGAAGTAATCGAAATCGCGCCGCTCGCCTTCATGCGCGGCCGCACGCTGGCGCACGCCGCCGTCATTCTCGACGAGGCGCAGAACACCACGCCGATGCAGATGAAGATGTTTCTCACCCGTCTCGGCGAGAACTCGCGCATGATCGTCACTGGCGATCCGACACAGATCGACCTTCCTCCGAGCACCAAGTCGGGCCTGGTCGAAGCCTTGCGTGTCCTCGACGGTGTGGCAGGCGCGGTAACCGTGCGCTTCAACGATGTCGACGTCGTCCGCCATCCGCTGGTGGCGGAAATCGTCAGGGCCTATGATCGGGACGCCAAGCTGGCTCGTGGCCTCGGTGCCGAGAATTGATCTTGACGATGCGGCCTCATGCCTGATGACAACACATCCGGCGGCGGGAGCCTCCCGGTTCCCGTCGAGATCGATATATCGGTTGAAGCGGGCGACTGGCCCGATGAAGCAAGCCTGACGCGGCTGGTCGATCGCGCGGTTGACGCCGCCTTTGCCGAGACCGGTGCGGCGGGTCATTCCGAACTCAGCATTGTTTTTTCCGACGACGCCCACGTCCGTATCTTGAATGCCGGCTGGCGCGGCAAGGACAAGCCCACCAACGTCTTGTCTTTCCCGGCTTTTCCGCCGGCAAAAGGCGGCCCGCTGCCGCCGATGCTCGGCGACATCGTGCTTGCCGCCGAGACGGTGGCGCGCGAGGCGGCACTGGAAGACAAGCCGCTGGAGAACCATATCTGCCATCTCGTCATCCATGGCCTGCTGCATCTCATGGGCCATGATCACGAGACCGACGCGGAGGCCGAGGAGATGGAAGCCATCGAGCGCGCCGCGCTGGCAAGGCTTGCCATTCCCGATCCCTACGCGTAACTAAAAACGACCAATTGACCGGACGACGATGAACGACAAACCAGAGACTGCCGCCCGCCCCGATGTCGGCAGTGCGATCAAGGCTTCCGATACGTCGGAAGAGGGATCAGGTCCGAGTACCGTCACCCCTGGTGTTGCCAACACTGGCAGCGCGGCCATCGAGCCGTCGCCTGCCGGCCCCTCCCTGTTCAACCGCGTGCTGGGCCTGTTCCGGCAACGCAACGGCACCAGCCTGCGCGAAGAGATCGCCGGCGCGCTCGCCGAGACGACGAGCGATGTCGAATCCTTCTCGCCTGGCGAGCGCGCCATGCTCAACAACATCCTGCGCCTGCGCGAGGTGCGCGTCGAGGACGTCATGGTGCCGCGCGCCGATATCGAGGCGGTCGAGATCGCCACGTCGCTCGGTGACTTGCTTGGCATGTTCGAACAATCCGGCCATTCCCGCATGCCGGTCTATTCCGAGACGCTCGACGACCCGCGCGGCATGGTCCATATCCGCGACGTGCTGGCCCATATCACCAAGCTGGCGCGCGTCAGGAAGGGCCGTGCAACCCGCAAAACGCCTGTCGCCACGGTTCTCGATCTCGCCCAGGTCGACCTCGCGCGCACCATCGGAGAGCTCAACCTGATCCGGCAGGTCCTGTTCGTGCCGCCGTCGATGCTTGCGTCCGACCTGATGGGCCGCATGCAGACGACGCGCACGCAGATGGCCCTGGTCATCGATGAATATGGCGGCACGGACGGCCTCGTCTCGCTCGAGGACATCGTCGAGATGGTGGTTGGCGACATCGAGGACGAGCACGACGACGACGAGCCGATGATCACCCAGACCGGCGACGGCGTGTTTATCGTCGATGGCAAGGCCGAGATCGACGAGGTCGCCAAGATGATCGGCGAGGATTTCGCCGCCGGTGAACATGGCGAGTATGTCGACACCATTGGCGGCATGATCTTCAACACGCTCGGCCGCGTGCCGGCGCGCGGCGAGGTGGTGCAGGCCATTCCCGGCTTCGAATTCCATGTGCTGGACGCCGATCCGCGCCGCGTCAAGCGCGTGCGCATCGTGCAGAGCCAGAAGGGCGAACGCCGCCGGCGGGTCACGGCGCGCACCGAACAGGCCTGAAAGCCTGCTGTCGCATGACGATCGAAGATCCGTTCAAGCACTCGGTCCTCGGCTCCGGCGTGTTTTACAAAGATCCACGCTCTGCCCTGGATTGGCTTGAAGCAGCCTTTGGCTTCGAGCGCAGCATGGTGGTCAGCAATGCCGAGGGAAAGCTGGTCCACGCCGAAATGCGGTTCCGCGATTGCTACCTCATTGTCGATTGTGAATGGGCCGATCATGTCGCGAGCCCCGCGTCGGTCCAGGGCAAGAACACGCAATCGGTCTATGTCAGGTTGAAAGACGGCCTGGATGCGCATTGCGAGCAGGCCCGCGCGGCCGGTGCTGCAATAATCCAGGAGCCGGCGGACCAGTTCTACGGCGAACGCCAGTATCGGGCGCGCGATCCCGAGGGCCATGTCTGGACGTTCACGCAACCGGTGCGTTCTGTTTCTCGTGAAGAGGCCGAGCGGTTGGGTGGCCTGCGCATCGAAGGCTGGCACCGGTAGAGAGCGGCCGGGTAATCACGCCGGCGTTTGGAGCGCGCGGCGCGGCCTGATAAATCTTAGCTCCTGATTCGCGCGACGGAAATACGCATGGAGCGCCTTGCCGGCCGGATAATTCTGCTTTGGGGTTGGCGGCGTTCGCTCGTGGCGTTTTTCGCTGGGGCGCTCACGGTTCTGGGCCAGGCGCCTTACGATTTCTTTGCCGCCTGTTTCATTTCGTTTCCGCTGCTGGTCTGGCTGCTCGATGGCGCGACCGGCGAAGCCTCGGGCAGCCTGTTGCGGCGCCTGCGGCCGGCTTTCGCCGTCGGTTGGTGGTTCGGCTTCGGTTATTTCCTCGCCGGCCTCTGGTGGATCGGCTCGGCGCTGCTGGTCGAGGCCGACGACTTTGCCTGGGCGCTGCCGTTCGCGGTGGTCGGCATTCCCTTCGCGCTCGCATTTTTCTATGGCTTCGCAACGGTGGTCGCGCGGCTCCTGTGGAGCAGCGATATCGGCCGTATCGCTGCCCTTGCCTTCGGTTTTGCGCTGGCGGAGTGGCTGCGAGGGTTCCTGTTCACCGGTTTCCCCTGGAACGCCATCGGCTACGCGGCGATGCCGGTGCCGCTTTTGATGCAGAGCGTCTCGGTGACCGGCATGATCGGCATGAACGCGCTCGCGGTTTTCCTTTTCGCGCTGCCGGCGCTGCTGGCGGCGCGTCGGCATCTTCGGCTGGGCGCCGCGCTGTTTGTCGTGCTCGCCGCCGCCCATGTCGGCTTTGGCTATGTCAGGCTCAACGCCCCCGAAAAGCCGGCGACGCGCAGTCTCGATGTCCGCATCGTCCAGCCGGCCGTGGATCTGTCGGAAAAATGGGATGCCTCGGTGCGCGACCGCATCTTCGCCACCTTGCTGGGCCTCTCCGCAAAGGCACCGGACCCAGGTCACGAAAAACCGCAATTGATTCTCTGGCCGGAAACCTCGGTACCGTTCCTTTTCACGGAGCGCCCTGACGCCTTGACGGCGCTGGGCGACATGCTGGGCGACGGCCAGATGCTGATCGCCGGCGTCGTGCGTGAGGAGGGCGGCTCGGCGGCCAGCGCCGACAGCCGCTACTACAACTCCGTGGTGGCGATCAACGACAAGGGCGAGATCGCCGACGCCGTGGACAAGGTTCATCTGGTCCCGTTCGGCGAGTATCTGCCTTTCGCCGACCTGCTCGCTCGTTTCGGCATCGAACAGCTCGTCGCCGGGCCGCTGACGTTCACGGCCGGCAACGAGCGTCATGCCATCACGCTTCCGGGCGGCATTCGTGCCCTGCCATTTATCTGTTATGAGGTGATCTTTCCCGATCTGGTGGCAGTTGACGCTACGTCAGCGCAGCTTATTGTGAACGTTACCAACGATGCATGGTTCGGCGACACGCCGGGACCGTATCAGCATTTCAGGCAGGCCCAGATTCGCGCGGTGGAGAATGGATTGCCCTTGTTGCGTGCTGCCAACAACGGCATCTCGGCCGTGGTCGACGCCCGTGGCCGCGTCGTCGACGCCCTTGCGATCGACGCGCGCGGAGCCATCGATGTGAAGGTGCCTGTTTCCGCACAGACGGTCATTTCGTCCAGCCAGCGGCGCATTAACGGAATGCTGATCATGTTGCTGTTTGCGCTTGTAGGGGGGCTGTTGAACGTAAGGCAAAAGCTACGGGTGAATTGACAGCTGGCACATTAGAAACTCATACTGTACCGCCTGAAAATTTCTCGAAGCTGGTGGATCGTTCTGTTGGGGCAGTCGCCTCCGGCTTTCTTTGGGCAGGAAAAAATCACAAAGCCGAAAAAATTCGGCGAGGAAAAAATGACAGAAGAAAACAAGAAGAAACCCAATCCCATCGATATTCACGTGGGAAGCCGGGTCCGGCTTCGCCGCAATATGCTCGGAATGAGCCAGGAAAAGCTGGGCGAGAATCTCGGCATCACGTTCCAACAAATCCAGAAATATGAAAAGGGCACCAATCGCGTCGGTGCCAGCCGCCTGCAGGCGATTGCCTCCATACTCGGCGTCCCCGTCGCCTTCTTTTTCGAGGATGCGCCAGGCCAGGAATTGACCGCCAACCGCGGCTTTGCCGAGGATAGTTCGATGGCTTTCGCTGTCGAGTTCTGCGGCAGTCCCGAAGGACTTCAGCTCAACCGGGCCTTTGTCAAGATCGCCGACGTCAAGGTACGCCGCAGGATCATTGACCTGGTGAAATCGCTCGCCGAGGACGATCCCGACTGATCCGCAATGCGCTTTGCGCCGGCGGCATGCGCCGCCGGTGGCACAAGATATCGCCTCCGACATTCAGGCCAGAGCCGCGGCAGCGCTTGACGAGCAGCGCTTTGCCCCGCTAACACGTGGCGCGCCAAAATCGGCAGCCTGCCGATCGTTTTTCAAGAGGGGACACCCGTGACGCGGCAGAACTACTTCTTTACCTCGGAATCCGTAGCCGAGGGCCATCCCGACAAAGTCTGTGACCGCATCTCCGACGAAATCGTCGATCTGGTCTATCGTGAAGCCAAGAAGACCGGCATGGACCCATGGAAAGTCCGTGTCGCCTGCGAGACGCTCGCGACCACCAACCGGGTCGTCATCGCCGGTGAAGTGCGCGTTCCCGAGACGTTGTTGAAGAAGGACAAGGCCGGCAACATCCTCAAGGATGCCGCGGGCCACCCCGTCGTCAACCCGGCGAAGTTCAAATCCGTCGCCCGCAAGGCGATCCGTGAGATCGGCTACGAGCAGGCTGGCTTTCACTGGAAGACGGCCAAGATCGAGGTCCTGCTGCATGGCCAGTCGCCTGATATCGGCCAGGGCGTCGACAATGCCGCCGACCGTCAGGGCGAGGAAGGTGCCGGCGACCAGGGCATCATGTTCGGCTATGCCTGCCGCGAGACGCCGGACCTGATGCCAGCGCCGATCTACTACAGCCACAAGATTCTCGAACTTCTGGCAGCGGCCCGCCACGAAAACAACGGCGAGGCCGGCAAGCTCGGGCCGGACGCGAAAAGCCAGGTCACCGTCCGCTATGTCGACGGCAAGGCCGCCGAGGCGACGCAGATCGTCCTGTCGACCCAGCATCTGGATTCAAGCTGGGATTCCAAGAAGGTCCGCAAGGTCGTGGAACCTTATATCCGCGAGGCATTGGGCGACCTCAAGATCGCTGACGATTGCATGTGGTACATCAACCCGACCGGCAAGTTCGTCATCGGCGGTCCGGATGGCGATGCCGGCCTGACCGGCCGCAAGATCATCGTCGACACCTATGGCGGCGCAGCCCCCCATGGCGGCGGCGCCTTTTCCGGCAAAGATACCACCAAGGTCGACCGGTCGGCTGCCTATGCGGCGCGCTACCTGGCCAAGAATGTCGTGGCGGCGAAGCTCGCCGATCGCTGCACCATCCAGCTTTCCTACGCCATCGGTGTCGCCCAGCCGCTATCGGTCTATGTCGACCTGCACGGCACCGGCAAGGTCGACGAGGCAAAGCTCGAGGACGCGCTGCGCAGCGTGATGGACCTGTCGCCGTCAGGCATCCGCCGTCATCTCGACCTCAACAAGCCGATCTACGCCAAGACGTCGTCTTACGGCCATTTCGGCCGCAAGGCTGGCCGTGACGGGTCTTTCTCCTGGGAAAGGACCGATCTGGCCAAGGCGCTCAAGGATGCTGTCGCGGCCTGAGGGCGGCGGCAGGACTGGCGCCAGTCGATGAGTGACGCGGACAGGCCAAGCCGCATGACCGAAGCCTTCTTCGGTCGCCGGCGCGGCAAGCCCGTGCGCCCGCAGCAGGCCGCGGCGCTGGAAAGCGGGCTTGGCAAATACCGGCTCGATCTGACGGCCGAGGCACCGCCAGACCTGCGCGTCCTGTTTGCAGCAGAGGTTTCGGCGGTTCGGCTCGAGATCGGCTTTGGCGGCGGTGAACATCTCCTGCATCGCGCCATCGAGGCGCCCGCGACAGGCTTCATAGGCGTCGAGCCCTTCGTCAACGGCATGGCCAAGATGATGATGGCGGTGCGGGCAGCGCCGCTGGCCAATCTCAGGGTCTACGACGACGACGCCACCCAGTTGCTTGACTGGTTGCCGCCGGCCTCGCTCGACGGCATCGATCTTCTCTATCCCGATCCCTGGCCAAAGAAAAAACACTGGAAGCGGCGTTTCGTCAGTCCGGTCAATCTCGATCGTTTCGCACGCGTCCTGAAACCCGGCTCGAAATTCCGCTTTGCGTCCGACATCGACACTTATGTGAACTGGACCTTGCTGCATTGCCGGGCGCATGGCGCTTTCGCATGGCAGGCTGCGGAAGCGGCGGACTGGCATCGCTCCTATGAGGGCTGGCCCGGCACGCGCTATGAGGCAAAGGCCATTCGCGAGGGGCGCCGGCCGGCCTATCTGACTTTCGTCAGGACCTAGGTCCGCCCAACCGGCAACCTGCCGGGAGGACGGGGTCGAATGCCTGTTGGAGTCAGAAACGACCGATCCTGTTGAATACGGCCGGATCCATGCCGAGATTGCGCAGGTCGTCGGCTCTGGGCTTGCGCCCGGCTTCCACGGCGCGAGACGCGGCAACGGCGCTGCCGAATGTGGTGAACAGATCGCCCAAGGCGGAGAATATCCTGCGGTTGCTCATGGTCTTGTCCTTTCGCGCGCCAGCGCGCCAATTCAATTCGTTTGATGGCTAATAAATAAGGCGCGCCGCCGGCTCTCACAGGCGGATTGCCGCATGGCGGCCATGCGCCTGGAACAACCCTGAACCCACAGGCTTTCGTCCGGCCGGGACTGCGGACTTGAAACACGAACCGTGTTCGTTTATATCAGCCTCAAATTCTTGGTCGGTATGACGAAGAGTGGGTCCACCCGGTCCCGCTCTTTTTTATTACCTGCCGATAGGTTCGAGACCAACGATAGGCAACGATGACTGGAACGGCAAACGAAGGTGACGATCGCATCATCCGCGAAAGCGGCATCGATGCGCGCATTGCGCTGATCGTCCAGCCGGTGCTGCGCGGCATCGGCTTTCGCCTCGTGCGCGTGCATCTGTCCGGCCAGAACGGGCTGACGCTGCAGATCATGGCCGAGCGTGAGGACGGCACCATGACCGTCGAGGATTGCGAAGAGGTCAGCCGCGCGGTGTCGCCGGCGCTCGACGTCGATGATCCGATCGAAAAGGCCTATCACCTCGAAGTCTCTTCGCCCGGCATCGATCGGCCTCTGGTGCGTAAATCGGATTTCGTGACCTGGACCGGTCATCTGGTGAAGATGGAAACATCGGTCGTCGTCGCCGACCGCAAGCGCTTCAAGGGCAAGATCGCCGAAGCCGGTGAGAACGACGTGCTGATCGAGCGCGACAAGGCGGCGTATGGCGAGGAGCCGACGGTGCGCGTGCCCTACGATGCCATTGCCGATGTCAGGCTGATCCTGACCGACGACCTCATTCGCGAAGCGTTGTCCAGGGACAACAGGGAGCGCAAGGAAGCCAAGAGACGCCGCGGTGAACCGGACGACGATGTGTCCGAGGGTACGGAACCGGACGCCACGGAAGAACACGAACAGGAAATTTGATTGAGCTGCCGGGCGCAAAGGTCCGGCGAACAGGCTCGGGAGAAAGAACATGGTTGTAAGCGCCAACAGACTTGAACTGCTGCAGATCGCCGATGCGGTCGCGCGTGAGAAGTCGATCGACAAGTCGATCGTCATCGCCGCCATGGCCGATGCGATCCAGAAGGCGGCGCGTTCGCGTTATGGCCAGGAGACCAACATTCGCGCCGACATCAACCCGAACACCGGCGAGATGAAGCTGCAGCGGCTGATGGAAGTGGTCGAGAAGGTCGACGATTACGCGACCCAGATCGCCATTTCCTCGGCGCGTGAGCGCAATCCTGACGCCCAGCTTGGCGATTTCATCGCCGAACTGCTGCCGCCGATGGATTTCGGCCGCATCGCCGCCCAGTCTGCCAAGCAGGTCATCGTGCAGAAGGTGCGCGAGGCCGAGCGTGACCGCCAGTATGACGAATACAAAGACCGCATCGGCGAGATCGTCAACGGCACGGTCAAGCGCGTCGAATATGGGAACGTCATCGTCGATCTCGGCCGTGGCGAGGCGATCATCCGCCGCGACGAGCTGATCCCGCGCGAAAACTACAAATATGGCGATCGCGTGCGTGCCTATGTCTACGACGTGCGGCGCGAGCAGCGCGGCCCGCAGATATTCCTGTCGCGCACCCATCCGCAGTTCATGGCCAAACTCTTCACCATGGAAGTGCCGGAGATCTATGACGGCATCATCGAGATCAAGTCGGTCGCCCGCGACCCGGGCTCGCGCGCCAAGATCGCTGTCATTTCGCGTGACAGCTCGATCGATCCGGTCGGCGCCTGCGTCGGTATGCGCGGCAGCCGCGTCCAGGCCGTCGTCGGCGAATTGCAGGGCGAGAAGATCGACATCATTCCGTGGTCGCCTTCGGCGGCCTCCTTCATCGTCAATGCGCTGCAGCCGGCGGAAGTCGCCAAGGTCGTGCTCGACGAGGATGCGGAGCGTATCGAAGTGGTGGTTCCCGACGATCAGCTGTCGCTGGCCATCGGCCGCCGCGGCCAGAATGTGCGCCTTGCCTCGCAGCTCACCGGCTGGGATATCGACATCCTGACCGAGGCCGAGGAATCCGAGCGCCGCCAGAAGGAATTCGTCGAGCGCTCGGCGCTGTTCATGGAAGCCCTCGATGTCGACGAGATGGTCGGCCAGGTGCTGGCCTCGGAAGGCTTCACCAGCGTCGAGGAAGTCGCCTATGTCGATGCCGGCGAGATCGCCTCGATCGACGGCTTCGATGAGGATACAGCCTCGGAAATCCAGACCCGCGCCCGCGAATATCTGGAGAAGATCGAGGCCGAGCACGACGAGAAGCGCAAGGCGCTGGGCGTTTCGGATGATCTGCGCGAACTCCCCGGCGTCACCACCGCCATGATGGTGACGCTCGGCGAGGATGGCGTGAAGACGATCGAGGATTTCGCCGGCTATGCCGCCGACGACCTCACCGGCTGGAAGGAACGCAAGGACGGCGAGACCAAGGTCTATCCCGGCGTGCTGGCCAATCACGGCGTTTCGCGCGCCGATGCCGAGCAGATGGTTCTGGCCGCTCGCCTCAAGGCCGGCTGGATCACCGAAGACGAGCTTGCGGCCGAAGAAGAAACGGCCGACGAAGCCGTTGGTGCGTGAGGTGAAACCGCATCGCACACAACCCGCCCTTGGACGAGATGAACGATCGCACCTGCATCGTCACCCGCAAACAGGCCGAACCGGATGAACTGATCCGGTTCGTCGTCGGCCCGGATTCGGCCGTCGTTCCCGATCTCAAGAGAAATCTGCCCGGCCGTGGTTGCTGGGTGAGTGCGGACCGCCTACATATCGAGAAGGCGGCGGCCAAGAACCTTTTTGCCCGCGCCTTCAAGGCACAGGTGGTCGTGCCGCCCGATCTCGGCGGCATGGTCGACGGGCTGCTTTCCAGATACGCTCTCGGTATGCTGGGTCTTGCCCGCAAGGCAGGCTCGATTTCGCTAGGCGCTACCAAGGTCGAGAGCGCGGTGCGCGGCGGACTGGCGCTTTTCGTGCTCCACGCGACCGAAGCGTCCGAGGATGGCGTGCGCAAGATCAGCCAGGCGCGGCGGGCGACCGTCCATATCGGCGGCCCCTCCATCCTTGCCTACAAACTTTTCTCCGAGGCCGAGTTGAGCTTGGCATTGGGGGGTACAAATGTGATACATGCTGCCGTCCTCGCGGGAGACGCGGGTAAGGCGGTCCAGAAGCGCATGGTTGCGCTCGACCGATATCGGGGCGGTACCCCGGACGATCTTGCAATGCTTGCGGCCGTTGCTGACGAAGATGATGCCGCAGAGGATATGGAATGAGCGATACGAAATCGGGCGACGACAAGACGTTGAGTGTTACACCGAAGAAGACCTTGACGCTGAAGCGCCCCGGCATGGAACAGGGCACCGTGCGCCAGAACTTCTCGCACGGCCGTACCAAGTCGGTCGTGGTCGAGACCAAGAAGCGCAAGTTCTCGCTGCCCGGCGACAAGCCGGAGCCGGCCGCGGCTCCGCCTGCGCCCGTCTTCACGCCGAAGCCGGCGGTCGTGGCGGCGCCTGTCGTCCAGGAAGCGCCCAAGGCGCCACCCCCGCCGCCGGCTCCGGTCGAGCGCAGCGGCATGGTGCTGAACGAATTGTCGCGCAGCGAGATGGAAGCGCGCCGCAGGGCGCTCGAGGGCTCGAAGGTCCGCGAGGTCGAAGACCGTCAGCGGGCCGCCGAGGATGCCAAGCGCCGCGCCGAGGACGAAGAGCGCCGCAAGCGCGAACGTGAGGATTCCGCGCGCCGCCAGGCCGAGGAAGAGGCACGGTTGCAGACCGAGGCCGAATCGCGCCGCCGCGCCGAGGAAGAGGCGCGCCGCCGCGCACCGCAAGCCGCCGAGTTGGCGACCGCCGACGAGGAGGAAGAGGTCAAGCCGAAGCGGGCGACCGCCGGCGCACCGGTGCGCCGTCTGGTCACGCCTGAAGTGGCGCGCCCGGCAAAGCCCACCAAGAGCGAGGAAGACCGCCGCCGTGGCAAGCTGACACTGAACTCCGCGCTGTCCGACGAGGATGCCCGGGCTCGTTCGCTGTCGTCGATGCGTCGCCGCCAGGAAAAATTCAAGCGCGCGATGCACAACGAGCCGCGCGAGAAGGTCATGCGCGAAGTGATCCTGCCCGAGACCATCACCATCCAGGAACTGGCGCAGCGCATGTCGGAGCGTGCTGTCGACCTGGTCAAGTATTTCATGAAGCAGGGCCAGATCCTGAAGCCGGGCGACGTCATCGACGCCGACACGGCCGAACTGGTCGCCACCGAATTCGGTCATACGGTCCGCCGCGTTGCCGAGTCCGACATCGAGGAAGGCCTGTTCAACATCGCCGACAATGCCGAGGACCTGGTGTCGCGTCCGCCGGTCGTGACCATCATGGGCCACGTCGACCACGGCAAGACCTCGCTGCTCGATGCGATCCGCAATGCCAATGTCGTTTCCGGCGAGGCCGGCGGCATCACCCAGCATATCGGCGCCTATCAGGTCGAGAAGAACGGTCAGAAGATCACCTTCATCGACACGCCCGGCCACGCCGCCTTCACGGCGATGCGCGCCCGTGGCGCCCAGGCGACCGACATCGCCATCCTGGTGGTCGCGGCCGACGACAGCGTCATGCCGCAGACCATCGAATCGATCAGCCATGCCAAGGCGGCCGGCGTCCCGATCATCGTGGCGATCAACAAGATCGACAAGCACGACGCCGATCCGCAGAAGGTGCGTTCCGAGCTGTTGCGCCATGAGGTCTTCGTCGAATCCATGGGCGGTGAAGTGCTGGACGTCGAAGTTTCGGCGACCAAGGGCACCAATCTCGACAAGTTGCTCGAGGCGATCCTGCTGCAGGCCGAAATCCTCGACCTCAAGGCCAACCCCGACCGTACCGCCGAGGGCGTCGTCATCGAGGCGCAGCTCGACAAGGGCCGTGGTCCCGTCGCCACCGTTCTGGTGCAGACCGGCACCCTGATGCCGGGCGACATCCTCGTCGCCGGCAATGAATGGGGCCGCGTGCGCGCTCTGGTCAACGATCGCGGCGAGCAGATCAAGGAAGCACCGCCGGCGATGCCGGTCGAGGTGCTCGGCCTTCAGGGAACGCCGCAGGCCGGCGACCGCTTCGCCGTGGTCAACAACGAGGCCCGTGCCCGCGAGATCACCGAATATCGCCAGCGTCTGGCGCGCGAGAAGGCGGTGGCCAGGCATGCCGGCCAGCGCGGCTCGCTCGAACAGATGATGTCGCAGTTGCAGACGAGCGGGCTGAAGGAATTCCCGCTGGTCATCAAGGGCGACGTGCAGGGTTCGATCGAGGCGATCAATGCCGCGCTCGACAAGCTTGGGACCGACGAGGTTCGTGCGCGCATCGTTCATTCCGGCGCCGGCGCCATCACCGAAAGCGACGTCTCGCTGGCGGAAACGTCTGGCGCGGCGATCATCGGCTTCAACGTTCGCGCCAATGTGCAGGCACGTGCCGCGGCCGCGGCTGCGGGCATCGAGATCCGCTATTATTCGATCATCTACAACCTCGTGGATGACGTGAAGGCGGCTCTGTCGGGCCTGCTCTCGCCGGAGCGTCGCGAGACCTTCATCGGCAATGCCGAGATCCTCGAGATCTTCGACATCACCAAGGTCGGCAAGATCGCCGGCTGCCGTGTCACCGAAGGCAAGGTCGAGCGTGGTGCGGGCGTACGCTTGATCCGCGACAACGTCGTCATCCACGAAGGCACGCTGAAGACCCTGAAGCGCTTCAAGGACGAAGTTTCGGAAGTCCCGGGCGGCCAGGAGTGCGGCATGGCCTTCCAGAACTACGAGGACATGCGCGTCGGCGACGTCATCGAGTGCTTCCGCGTCGAGATGGTGACCCGCACACTCTGAGGTCGAGTGACTTGTCGATATCGGGCGGTGGTCGAAAGACCGCCGCCCCAAGCCTGTTGACCGCAAGCCTGTTGAGAATAATCATTTGAGACATGCGGCACGGTCCCATCCCGCGCCTCACGCTTTCAGGATCGAGAAAAATGCCCCGTTCCACCACATCAAGCCCATCCCAGCGCATGTTGCGCGTCGGTGAACAGGTGCGCCATGCGCTCTCGGAAACCCTGCAGCGCGGGGACATCATCGACCCGTTGATTGAAAATACCGTCGTTTCGGTGTCGGAAGTGCGGATGTCGCCGGATCTCAAGATCGCCACAGCCTTCGTTTCTCCGCTCGGCGCAAAGGATACCGACGCGGTGATCGAAGCGCTGAACAAGCATGCCAAGTTCGTGCGCGGCCGCGTCTCCGGCGCGCTCCGGCAGATGAAGTACATGCCGGAGTTCCGTTTCCGGCTGGATACGTCCTTCGACAATTTCGCCAGGATCAACGACCTGCTGAAGTCACCCGAAGTGGCACGCGACCTGGATAGCGACGACAACAAGGAAGAAGAATAATGGGGCGTCGCGGCAAGAAGAAGGGCCGGCCGGTCTCCGGCTGGGTGGTGCTGGACAAGCCGGTCGGTATGGGCTCGACCGAGGCCGTCTCCAAGATCAAATGGCTGTTCCAGGCCGAAAAGGCCGGCCATGCCGGCACGCTCGACCCTCTTGCCTCCGGCATGCTGCCGATCGCGCTCGGCGAGGCCACCAAGACCGTGCCCTACGTGCAGGACGGCGCCAAGATCTATCGTTTCACCGTTGCCTGGGGACAGGAGCGGTCGACCGATGACCTCGAAGGTCCGGTGACGAAAGAGGCCGATCAGCGTCCATCGGAAGCCGATATCCGGGTGTTGCTGCCGAAATACACCGGCGTCATTATGCAGACGCCACCGCAATTTTCCGCGATCAAGATTGCGGGTGAACGCGCCTACGACCTCGCCCGCGAAGGCGAGACGGTCGACATACCGCCGCGCGAGATCGAGATCGGCCGGCTCGACATTGTCGAGCACAAGCCGGACCAGACGATTTTCGAGGTCGAATGCGGCAAGGGCACTTATGTGCGTTCGCTGGCCCGCGACATGGGCCGCGACCTCGGCTGCTTCGGCCATATCAGCGAACTGCGCCGGGTCGAGGTCGAGCCGTTTACGCCAGAGGACTTCGTCACCATCGCCGAACTCGAGGCCGCGCGCTTCGGCGCGCAAGGTGACGATAAACCGGATCCGGAGGCAGATGCCGCGGACGCAGTGGAGATGCCTATCGATTTCGGCGCCATCGACGGGCTTCTCGTCGACACCTCGGCGGCGCTCGACTGCCTGCCGCAGATCGCGATCAGCGACGATGCCGCGACCAAGATCCGCCTCGGCAATCCGGTCATCATTCGTGGCCGTGACGCGCCGGTGGAGGCGGAAGAAGCCTGTGCGACGACGCGCGGCAAGCTCGTCGCCATCGGCGCTATCGAGCAAGGCATGTTCAAGCCCAAGCGGGTCTTTGCCGGGTGATCGGTCTGATCGCCATGGCGGTATAGGACAAGCAGGTTCGACGGGTGGTGGCATGGCAAAGGCCGAGGTGGTGAAAAAACGGGCGCCGGTGAAGACGAGACGGCCTCCGGTTGGCGCCTCGCCCGGCACGCTGATCGCCGATCCGGCGGCGCGGCGCTCCGAACTGCGGCTGACCTTGATCTCGCCGCAGAAGTTCAAGACCATCGAGAACGCCAGCATCGACGATGTCGAGGTCAGTTGCCGGAAATGGTCCGTCATCTGGCTCGACTGCACCGGCCTTGCCAACATCCAATTGATCGAGGAGATCGGCCGCATCTTCAGCCTGCATCCGCTGGCGCTGGAGGACGTCGTCAACACCGGCCAGCGGCCGAAAGTCGACTTCTTCGAGGACCACGCCTTCGTCGTCATGCGCATGATCGACGATGTCACGTCGCATCGCTACGAGCAGATCGCTCTCTTCCTCGGCGAGAACTTCGTCGTCACCTTCCAGGAGCGCGAGGGCGATCCGTTCGATCCGGTGCGCAAGCGCATTGAGAGTTCGGCCCCGAACCGGTTGCGCACGCGCGGCGCCGACTATCTCGCCTATGCGCTGATCGACGCCATCGTCGACAGCTATTTTCCGCCGATCGAGGCTGCCGGCGACCTGGTCGACAGCATTGAGGACCAGATGCTGCATTCGACGCACAAGCACCAGATGCGGCAGCTGCACGAATTGCGGCGCGATGCCAATGTTTTGAAAGGCGTGCTGTGGCCCATGCGCGATGCGCTGGCAACGCTGATCCGCAACGACGTGGCCTATGTCACAGCCGAGACCAAGGTCTTCCTCAACGATACGCTCGACCATTCGCTCAGGCTGATCGAGCTGGTCGAGACCCAGCGCGACATGCTGACCGGCCTGATCGAAATGCATCTGTCGCTGAGCCAGGCCCGCACCAACGACGTCATCTCCTATCTCACCATCGTTTCGGTCATCTTCATGCCGCTCACCTTCCTGGTCGGCATCTGGGGCATGAACTTCGACCCCGCCAGCTCGCCATGGAATATGCCGGAGCTGAAGGCGTACTACGGCTATCCCTTGTCTCTGCTGTTCATGGCTGCCGTCGCTGTCGGGCTGATTGCATTCTTCAAATGGAAGAAATGGCTTTGACCGGGTTTAAACCTGTCATTTGAGCCTCAAAAGCCGGCTTGTGAATTGGGCTGGTGTTTTTCTGGGAATTGCACTATATGCGCCGCAGCATAGCGCCTTGACGCTTTGCATGCACGGCCCCTGCTGGACGACATCCCGGCTGTGGGCGACCCGTTTCCTCAAACAGATAAGGAAAAACACGATGTCGATTACTGCCGAGCGCAAACAGGAATTGATGGGTGAATTCGCAACCGCCAAGGGCGATACCGGGTCTCCGGAAGTCCAGGTGGCCATCCTTTCCGAGCGCATCAAGAACCTGACCGACCATTTCAAGGACCACAAGAAGGATAACCATTCCCGCCGTGGTCTGCTCGCTCTCGTGTCCCAGCGCCGCAGCCTGCTTGATTATCTCAAGCGCAAGGACGACTCGCGCTATCAGACACTGATCGAGAAGCTCGGTCTGCGCCGTTGACGAATTGACCGGCGGGCTTTCTTCGGAGAGCCCGCCGGTCGCGCATTCTGCCAGTCGCACAGGCTGGCCAGACCCGGTTTCGAGCGTGCAAAGGGCCGTTCGAAACCGCCCATGGACGGTCATGGGGCAGGATTGCAGGACGCTCGCGCGCGCTTGTCGCGCCTAAATCACCCGAGCTTCCCGTTGTCTTGCCCGTGGCTGCCCGAGAAAGGAAGCCAGGCAAAGGGCATCCGCGCACCGTGAAACGGCGCGGCCCTTTCCGCTTATTAAGGACAAGACATGTTCAATCACCACAAAGTGGAAATCGAATGGGGCGGTCGTCCGCTCATCCTGGAGACCGGCAAGATCGCGCGCCAGGCCGACGGCGCGGTGCTCGCCACCTACGGCGAGACCAAGGTTCTCGCCACCGTCGTTTCGATGAAGGAGCCCAAGCCCGGTCTCGACTTCTTTCCGCTGACCGTCAATTACCAGGAAAAGACCTATGCCGCCGGCAAGATCCCGGGCGGCTATTTCAAGCGCGAAGGCCGTCCGAGCGAGAAGGAAACGCTGGTTTCCCGTCTCATCGACCGCCCGATCCGCCCGCTCTTCGCCGCCGGCTACAAGAACGACACGCAGATCGTCGTCACCGTCGTCCAGCACGATCTCGAAAATGACCCGGACATCCTGTCGATCGTCGCCACCTCGGCGGCCCTGACCCTGTCGGGCGTTCCCTTCATGGGCCCGATCGGCGGCGCGCGCGTCGGCTACATCAATGGCGAATATGTGCTGAACCCGCATGTCGACGAGATGCAGGAGTCCAAGCTCGACCTCATCGTCGCCGGCACCACCGATGCCGTGCTGATGGTCGAGTCGGAAGCCAAGGAACTCGGCGAAGAGCTGATGCTCGGCGCTGTCATGTTCGGCCACAAGGGTTTCCAGCCGGTCATCGACGCCATCATCAAGCTGGCGGAAGTTGCCGCCAAGGAGCCGCGCGACTTCACCGCGCCGGATTATTCCGCGCTTGAGGCCGAGATGCTGAAGATCGTCGGCGACGAGCTCAGCAATGCCTACAAGAACGTCGACAAGCAGAAGCGCTACGCCGCCGTCGACGCTGTCAAGGCGAAGGTCAAGGCCGCGTTTGCCCCGGCTGAAGGCGAGGACGCAAAGTACACCTCCGAACAGATCGGCTCGGTATTCAAGGAATTGCAGGCGAAGGTCGTTCGCTGGAACATCCTCGACACCGGCGCGCGCATCGATGGCCGCGACTTGAGCACGGTTCGCAAGATCGTCTCCGAAGTCGGCGTCCTGCCGCGCACCCATGGTTCGGCGCTGTTCACCCGCGGCGAGACCCAGGCGCTCGTGGTTGCCACGCTCGGCACCGGCGAGGATGAGCAGTACGTCGATTCCCTGACCGGCATGTACAAGGAGAAATTCCTCCTTCACTACAACTTCCCTCCCTACTCCGTCGGTGAGACCGGCCGCATGGGTTCGCCGGGCCGCCGCGAAATCGGCCATGGCAAGCTCGCCTGGCGCGCCATCCGTCCGATGCTGCCCTCCGCCGATCAGTTCCCCTACACGCTGCGCGTCGTCTCGGAGATCACCGAGTCCAACGGCTCGTCCTCGATGGCTACCGTCTGCGGCACCTCGCTGGCGCTGATGGATGCCGGCGTGCCGCTGGCCAAGCCGGTGGCCGGTATCGCCATGGGCCTGATCAAGGAAGGCGAGCGCTTCGCCGTGCTCTCCGACATCTTGGGCGACGAGGATCACCTCGGTGACATGGACTTCAAGGTTGCCGGCACCGAAGGCGGCATCACCTCGCTGCAGATGGACATCAAGATCGACGGCATCACCGAGGAGATCATGAAGATCGCCCTTGGCCAGGCCAAGGACGGTCGCCTGCATATTCTCGGCGAGATGTCCCATGCCCTGACCGGCGCCCGCCCTGAACTCGGCGAGTTCGCGCCGCGCATCGAGGTCATGCACATCCCGACCGACAAGATCCGCGACGTCATCGGTTCGGGCGGCAAGGTCATCCGCGAGATCGTCGAGAAGACCGGCGCCAAGATCAACATCGAGGACGACGGCACGGTCAAGATCGCTTCGTCGAACGCCAAGGAGATCGAGGCGGCGAAGAAGTGGATCCACACCATCGTCGCCGAGCCGGAAGTCGGCGAGATCTACGAAGGCACGGTCGTCAAGACCGCCGACTTCGGCGCCTTCGTCAACTTCTTCGGTCCGCGTGACGGCCTCGTCCACATCTCGCAGCTTGCCAACGACCGGGTCGCCAAGACCTCGGACGTCGTCAAGGAAGGCGACAAGGTCTGGGTCAAGCTGATGGGCTTCGACGAGCGCGGCAAGGTCCGCCTGTCGATGAAGGTCGTCGACCAGGCCACCGGCAAGGAAATCGCCCGCGACAAGAAGACCGAAGGCGAAGAAAACGCCGCCTGAGGCCTCTGACGGAAAAATCGAAGCGGGCGCGGCTTATGTCGCGCCCGCTTTTGTTTATGGAGCACGGCCATGTCCGCTGAAGCGTTGAAGACGCTTTTTCATCCATTCGAGGCCGAGGCTCTTTCCCCGCCGGGCAGGGACGAGCGCATTCTCTTCCTTGGCGCCGAACCCGGCCTGCGCTTGCCACAAGGCTTCGAGGCTACGCTGCATCTCGTACAGGGCTTTCGCCCGTATTTCCGCGCTTTGCAGGCGGCTGGCTTCACGGTCACGCCGCGATCGGCCGGTGAGGATTTTGATGCCGTGCTTGTGCTCGCCGGCCGCCATCGCGGCGAAAACGAACTGCGCATCGCCGAGGCTCTCGAGCGGGTGGCGGAGGGCGGATTGATCGTCATTGCCGGTGGCAAGGAGGATGGCATCGCAAGCCTGCGTAAGCGCGTCGGCGATCTTGTTCTGCTTGATAGCCACATGCCAAAATATCACGGTATTGCCTTCTGGCTGCGTCGTCCGGTTGATGTGCAAGCCGCCGCCGCGCTTCGCGCCGCCAATCCCGCCTTGCTTGTTGAGGACCGGTTCCGCACCGCACCCGGCATGTTCTCCTTCGACCGCGTCGATGCCGGTTCGAAACTGCTGGTCGACAATCTGCCCGGTGATTTGCGTGGCACCGCGGCCGATTTCTGCGCCGGCTGGGGTTATGTGGCGGCCGAGATGGCTGCCCGCTGTCCGGGCTTGTCGGCCCTCGATCTTTACGAAGCCGATTTCGATGCGCTGGAGGCCGCCAGGGGCAACCTTGCCAACACCGTGGCGCAGGGCTTCTTCTGGACGGATCTGCTGGCCGAGCCTGTCGAGCGCCGCTACGACGTCATCGCAATGAACCCACCCTTCCACCGCAGCCGTGCGGCCGAGCCCGAGATCGGCGTCGGCATGATCCGCGCCGCGGCCAAGGCCTTGAAGCCCGGTGGGCGCCTGTTCATGGTCGCCAACCGCCAGCTTCCCTACGAGCCGGTGCTGTCGGCCGCCTTTGCCAGCCACTCCGAGCTTGCCCGCGACGGCATGTTCAAGGTGTTTGTCGCACGGCGCTGACGCGATGCATTTAATGCGTGTCGCCCGGAAGTGTCATCGGTTCGGGGACAACGCCATCCATAAATCGGAAGCTTACAGCAGGTCGGGCGAATCCTATTGCCGCGACATGTTGTAGGTCAGTGTAGATTGGCGACGCGCCGGACTTCGTCGGTGGCGTGCCTGTCACCAGCGCTGAATTTGAGCGGCGCCGGCCGGCCGAACAGATAGCCCTGCACCACTTCGCAACCAGCTGCCCGCAGCAGTGTCGCCTGGTTCTCGGTCTCGACGCCCTCGGCAATGATGCTGACGCCAAGCGCCCGGGAAAGCCCGACAATGGTCGACACGACCGCGCCGGAGCTCGCATCGGTATCGATGCGGCTGACGAAGGAGCGGTCGATCTTCAGCTTGCCGAACGAGAAGTCGATCAGATAACTGAGGTTGGAATAGCCGGTGCCGAAATCATCGACAGCGACCGAGATCCCCATCTCGGCGAGTTCTTTCAGGATGGCGGCCGCGCGGTCGCGGTCCTGCATCATCGCCGTCTCGGTGACTTCCAGTTCCAGCCGTGACGGCTTGATGCCGGTGCTCCGCATCGTGTCGCGCACAAGCCCGACGAAATCCTTGGTCATGAACTGGACCGGCGAGATGTTGACGGCGACGAAACAGTCGTCCGGCAGATGGCGGGCATCGCTGCAGGCCTTGCGCAGCACCCATTCGCCGATCGGATTGATCATGCCGGTCTCTTCGGCGATCTGGATAAACTCCATCGGAGGGATCATGCCGCGTTCGGGATGCTGCCACCGGATCAACGCCTCGTAGCCGACGATGCGGCCGGTCGGAAGGTCGAGCTGCGGCTGATAATGCAGGTCGAAATCGCCGCGCTCGAACGCATTGTGCAGTTCGGACTCGACCCATTGGCGATGGTCGGCCACCCGCCCCATATCGCTGTTGAAGACCGACCAGTTGCCAACCCCGCTGGCGCGCGCATTCTGCAGCGCCAGGTTGGAACGGCGCAGGATGAGGACCGGATCGATCCCATCCTTGGGCATCGCCACGATGCCCACCGACAGGCTCACCGATTGCTGGTGGGTGCTGAGTTCATACGGCTCCATCATCTCGTCGATGAGCCTCTCGACCATGCTTTCCAGGGTCCCCTGGATCTGGTGATCGGGAAGCAGCACCGCGAACTCGCCGGCCCCGATCCGCCCGATCAGTGCGCGCGCCGGCACGCAGTCGCGCAGCCGCTTGGTGAAGGCGCGGATCAGTTCGTCACCGTGAGTGTAGCCGATTGCATCGTTGATCTGCTTGAACCGGTCGATGTCGATGTCGATCAGGAACATCGGTTCCCCGGTGCGGCTTGTCGCGCATGCCGCCTCGGCGATCTTGCCGACCATCGCCGGGCGGGCCAGCAGTCCGGTCAGCTTGTCGAAATGGGTTTCGTTGAAGACGAAATCCGCCGATTCATCGACACCAGCAAAGAAGGACATTGCCGCCACCGATGCGGCCAGCGCACAAAGCGCGGCCATGATCGACACCATCATATCAGCCGAAATGCCGGCAAATCCGTCGCCGACACCGTGCTTCAGCCCCCAGATTCCGATGACGAAACTGCCAATGCCCGAACTTGCTATCGTGAGCAGTCGGAACACGGGTGTTCGCTTCGGGTTGATGGCGGCAGGCATGAAAAGGTCCCCAGATGGGAAGCTTTATAGCGGAAACCTTCTTAAAATGAGTTTCCGCGAATGAATCCAATTTTACTGGAGAGGATTATTTTCTTTACTGGCAAAAGACCCGCGTGACCGGGGCCGCCGTCAGTCGCGGCCGCCATCCGTCTGCTTCAACTCGTCGAGGGTCGGCATCGACACGATATGGTAGCCGGAATCGACATAGTGGATTTCGCCTGTGACGCCGGAAGCAAGGTCGGACAGGAGATACAGCGCGGAGCCGCCGACCTCGTCGATCGTCACCGTCCGGCGCAGCGGCGAGTTTCGTTGCTGGTAGGAGAACATGTGGCGGGCGTCCGAAATGCCGGCGCCGGCCAGTGTACGCACCGGACCGGCCGAGATGCCGTTGACCCGGATGCCGCGCGGACCGTAGTCGTTGGCGAGGTAGCGCACGCTGGCCTCCAGGCCGGCCTTGGCGACGCCCATGACATTATAGTTCGGCATGACGCGGACCGAGCCGGCATAGGTCAGCGTGATCATCGAGCCGCCGGCGGTCATCAGGGGCGCGGCATTGCGCGCCACCTCGGTGAAGGAATAGCAGGAGATCACCATGGTGCGGACGAAATTGTCCCGGCTGGTATCGGCATAGAGGCCTTTCAACTCGTTCTTGTCGGAAAAGCCGATGGCATGGACGACGAAGTCCAGTCCGCCCCACGCCTTGCCAAGCGTCTCGAACGTGGCGGCGACCGAAGCGCTGTCCTCGACGTCGCAGGGAACGACCAGCGAAGCGCCGAGCTTGTCGGCGAGCGGCTTGACCCGGCGGCCAAAAGCCTCGCCCTGGTAGGTGAAGGCCAGTTCCGCCCCCTGTTCGGACAATTTCCTGGCAATGCCCCAGGCGATCGAATGATCGTTGGCAACACCCATGACAAGCCCGCGCTTGCCCTTCATCAATCCGTCCATGGCCGGCAATCCTTATATGAAAAACTTGGCCTTATGCGGAGTAGCGCTGGAAAACGAGCGTCGCGTTGGTGCCGCCGAAACCGAAGGAGTTCGACAGAACGGTGTCGATCCCTGCGTTGTCGATGCGCTTGCGTACGATCGGCATGCCCTCGAATTCCGGATCGAGCGTCTCGATATGGGCGCTTTCGCCGATGAAGCCGCCTTGCATCATCAGGATCGAATAGATGGATTCCTGCACGCCCGCCGCGCCCAGAGAATGGCCGGTCAGCGACTTCGTCGACGTGATGAACGGCATCTTCTCGCCGAACACTTCACGGATCGCGCCCATTTCCTTGGAATCGCCGACCGGCGTCGAGGTGCCGTGCGTGTTGATGTAGTCGACCGGCGTGGAAACCGTCGCCAGCGCCTGGCGCATGCAGCGGACCGCGCCTTCGCCCGAGGGCGCAACCATGTCGAAACCGTCCGAAGTGGCGCCGTAGCCGACGATCTCCGCGTAGATCTTGGCGCCGCGCGCCTTGGCGTGCTCCAGCTCTTCCAGCACCAGTACGCCGGCGCCGCCGGCTATGACGAAGCCGTCGCGATTGGCGTCGTAGGCGCGCGATGCGGTCGGGGCCCTGTCGTTGAACTTCGACGACATTGCGCCCATGGCGTCGAACAGGTCCGACATCGTCCAGTCGAGATCCTCGTGGCCGCCGGCAAAGACCATGTCCTGCTTGCCCCACTGGATCAGCTCGTAGCCATTGCCGATGCAATGCGCCGAGGTCGAGCAGGCCGAGGAGATCGAATAGTTGACGCCATGGATCTTGAACCATGTTGCCAAGGTTGCCGAGGCCGTCGACGACATCGCCTTCGGCACCGCGAAGGGACCGATGCGCTTGGGGCTGCCGTTCTTGAGCGTGGTTTCGGCCGCCTCGACGATGGTGCGCGTGGAGGGGCCGCCCGAACCCATGACGATGCCGGTGCGCTCGTTGGTGATGTCGCTCTCGTCGAGGCCGGCATCCGCGATCGCCTGGTCCATGGCGACGTGATTCCACGCCGCGCCCTGGCTCAGGAATCGCATCGCGCGGCGGTCGATCATCGCCGAAGGATCGAGCGTCGGCGCGCCCCAGACCTGGCACCGGAAGCCATGTTCGGCAAAGGAATCGGAAAAGCTGATGCCGGATCTGGCGTCATGCAGCGAGGTCTGCACCTCGTTGGCATTGTTGCCGATCGACGACACGATGCCGAGGCCTGTGACTACGACACGTCTCATTCGCAACTCCTTCCAGGGATGCTGGCCAATGCGCGGGCCAGGGGTGCGGTCAAGCGACCGCCGACTGCTTGGACAGACCGACCTTCAGGTCCGTCGCCGCATATATGGGCTCGCCATCCGCCTTCATCCAGCCATCGGCGATGCCGAGCACCAGCCGGCCGCGCATCACACGCTTGAAATCAACGCCGTACTCGACCTTCTTGACCGATGGCGTGACCATGCCCTTGAACTTGACCTCTCCGGTCGACAGCGCCATTCCCTTGCCGGGTTCGCCAAGCCAGCCGAGATAGAAGCCGGTCAATTGCCACAGGGCGTCAAGGCCCAGACAGCCCGGCATGATCGGATTGCCGATGAAATGGCAGGCAAAGAACCACAGGTCGGGATTGATATCGAATTCCGCGCGAATGAAACCCTTGTCGAAGGCGCCGCCGGTCTCGCTGACCTCGGTGATACGGTCGAACATCAGCATCGGCGGGTAGGGCAACTGGGCATTGCCCTCTCCGAACAGCTCGCCACGAGCGCAGGCCAGCAATTCTTCGTAGTCGTAGCTGGATTTCGAACCCGCCATCAATTTCGTCCCCATATCGTCCGGGCGGTAGCGCGCCCTTGTCGCTGGTGTCCTAACACAATCTGTTTCAGGCCGGAAACCGGCGTTTGCGCTTAACCCGCCAGTCTGCCCGGGTCAATGCGCGCTATTGATCGCATTCGGGCGACAGAATATATGTCAACAGGGGTCCGGTTCCGGCAGACATTCATTTTTTTGCCATTCTGGGCGTGTCTTGAAGCGGGACTGCGAGCTTGGAAGACCAGATGGACCGGGGCTGCCGGAAGGAAAATGTCGCTGTGGACAAGCGGGTACGTGAAGCCGGCCTGAGGCCGACCCGTCAGCGCATTGCGCTGGCCGACCTGCTTTTCGCCAAGGGCGACCGCCATTTGTCGGCTGAGGAACTGCATGAGGAGGCGCAGGCCGCCGGCGTGCCGGTATCGCTGGCCACCGTCTACAACGCGCTTCACCAGTTTACCCAGGCGGGGCTGCTGCGCATTCTCGCCGTCGAAGGTTCCAAGACCTACTTCGACACCAACACCTCCGACCACCACCATTTCTACATCGAAGGCGAAAACAGGATTTTCGACATCGCCAATGGCCCGGTAACCGTCACCAATCTGCCGGAGCCGCCCGAAGGCATGGAGATCGCCAATGTCGATATCGTGGTGAGGCTGCGTCCCAAGCGTCCGGAATGATCGGTCTGGCCGGAATAAGCGGTCTGGGATGAAATTCCTCGATTGGATAGTCCGGCTCGAATGGGCCGTCGCGGCGGCTGCCGCGATCGTCTTCTATGGCGCGACAGGCGTTTCCTGGTGGCTCTTCGCGTTGCTCATCCTGGCGCCGGACCTGTCGATGCTGGGTTATCTCGGCGGCCCACGCGTCGGCGCCATTGCCTACAACGCCTTGCACATTCTGATCGTACCGGTGCTTGTGTTGCTTGCCGGGCACCTCGCCGGCAGTGCGGTCGGCAACGCCGTCGCACTGATCTGGATCGCGCATATCGCGATCGACCGCGCGCTGGGCTACGGCTTGAAGCTGTCAACAGGATTTCAGGATACCCATCTCGGCCGTATCGGGCGCAAAAGCGAAACGTTCAGTCCTTGACCCGCTCGCCCGGATAAGCGCCCCAGACGACCGACTGGGCAAGCCAGCCGGTGTGGCCGTCGAACGTCATCTCGCACCACTGGCCGTCGCAGGCTTTGATCGTGCCCATGACGCCGGGTTCTACGATCGCCACCACTCTGGCATCCTTTTCGGGGCTCTTGAGAAGGTTGATCTGGCCGCCCTTGCCGCGCTGCCAGGGAGCGACGATTGCGGTACGTCGGCCCGAAAGCAGCGACTGGTTGATCCATCCTTCCGAGCCGTCGGCGTCGCGCACGCGCCGCCACGTATCGAATTCCTGGATGATTTCCATGGGCAGGCCAGCCTTCATATACATCCAGTCGACCGAATAGTTGGCGCCGGGGCCGACACGCGAGTTGACGCGGCCGGATTTCAGGCTGACGAATCGCGGCAGCGGCAGGCCGCTCGGTCCGAGCGTGATGGCGCTCTGGGCGGGAGCGGCCGCGCTTTGCGCGCCGGCAAGCGGAGAATAGAGAAGAGCGCCGAGAAATGCTGCGCTGAGGGCCAGGCGAAGCGACGCGAAACCAGACACTTTCGTTCCTTTCGGCACCGGCCCGATGGCTGCGGCACCCCTTTTTCTTTGTCTTCGGCGGCACCGCTTGTTACATGGGTAAATCGGCTACCGCGACCGGCTTTCAGTTTCGCCTGTCTTGGTTAAAGAGGTCTCAACGAGGGAAACAATGGTAGGCAAAAAGAAGCCTCTCGTGGTCATCACGCGAAAGCTGCCCGACCCGGTCGAGACCCGCATGCGCGAGCTGTTCGACGCAAGGCTGAACGTCGAGGACAGGCCGATGACGCAGCCGGAACTGGTCGCCGCGGTCAAGGAAGCCGACGTGCTGGTGCCGACCGTGACCGACCAGATCGACGCCGCACTGATTGCCCAGGCCGGCGACAATCTCAAGCTGATCGCCAATTTCGGCAACGGCGTCGACAAGATCGACGTGGCGGCGGCGGCCAAGAGGGGCATCACCGTCACCAACACGCCCAACGTGCTCACCGAAGATACCGCCGACATGACCATGGCGTTAATGCTGGCGGTGCCGCGCCGGCTGGCGGAAGGCGCCAGTGTGCTCACGGGCGACAAGAAATGGGCCGGCTGGTCGCCGACCTGGATGCTTGGCCGGCGCATCTGGGGTAAGCGGCTCGGCATTGTCGGCATGGGCCGCATCGGCACCGCCGTTGCCAGGCGAGCCAAGGCTTTCGGCCTGTCCATTCACTATCACAACCGGCATCGTGTGCTGCCGGCGGTCGAGGATGGGCTGGAGGCGACCTATTGGGAAAGCCTCGACCAGATGCTGGCCCGCATGGACATCATCTCGGTGAATTGTCCCTCGACACCCGCTACCTTTCATCTTCTGTCGGCGCGGCGGCTCGCGTTGCTGCAGCCCACCGCCTATATCGTCAACACTGCCCGCGGCGACATCATCGACGAAGAAGCGCTGGTCAAGCTGATCCAGGACGGCAAGATCGCCGGCGCCGGCCTGGACGTTTACGAGCACGAACCGGCCCTGAACGGCAAGCTCTTGAAGCTGGCCGCCAGGAACAAGGTCGTGCTTCTGCCGCATATGGGCTCGGCCACGCTCGAGGGCCGCATCGACATGGGCGAGAAGGTCATCATCAATATCCGCGCCTTCGTCGATGGCCATCGCCCGCCGGACCGCGTGCTGCCGCTCAGGACCTGAAAACCTTCCAGGCGCCGGCTCTCATAAACCGAAGCTTACGAAATGGTCTTGCGCATGGTGATGGACGTCGGCCTGTCATAGCCCTCATGCGCCGTCCGTTCGGTTTCGCGAAAGCCGAGCCGGGCAAAGGCGGCATGATTTGCGGCCAGTTCGATCCTCGTCTCCAGTTCGATGTCGGCCTTGCCGCGGCTGCGGGCCAGATCTTCGGCCGCTTGCATCAGCCGCCGGCCAATGCCTTGCCCCTGCCGGTCCGGGGCGACGGCGAGCTTGCCGACATAAAGACCCTCGGCCTTTTCGAGAGCAAAAACGCAGCCCACGATCCTGTCGCCGTCGAGCGCCAGAAAGCCTGTCTCCCGCAAGGCTTTGGCGCGCAGTGCTTCGACCGTGAGCAGGTGAGCCGACGACGGCGGGTCGATGATGCCGTCCATGAAGGCGAAGGCATGCATGATCAGGGCAAGCACATCACCCCAGCGGCCGAAATCGGCGGGGATTTGCGTGATCGAAACAGGGGGTTGTTCCAAGATCAGCGTCTTTTGTAGCGGATGGTCTCGAAGCGGGCGGCGAGCGCATCGTAAAGCAGCAGCCGGCCGATCAGCGGCTCGCCTATGCCGGTGACCAGTTTGATCGCCTCCATTGCCTGCAGGGTGCCGACGACGCCGGTCAGCGCGCCGAGCACTCCGGCCTCCGCACAGGACGGCACCAGGCCCGGCGGCGGGGCTTCGGGAAACAGATCCCGATAGCTCGGGTTCGGCTTGCCGTCCCTGCCGTCCTCGAAAGGCTTCAACACGGTGACCGAGCCATCGAAACGTCCGACGGCCGCATGCACCAGCGGCTTCCCTTCGCTGGCGCATGCATCGGCAACCACATAACGCGTCTCGAAATTGTCGGACCCGTCGACGACGATATCGTACTTGGCGACGAGGGCAGGGGCGTTTTCCGCGGTGAGCCGGAATGTGTGCGTTTCGACCGATATGTTGGGATTGATGCGGGCGATCGCAGCGCCGGCGCTCTGGGTTTTCAGCATGCCGACCGTATCGGTGCCGTGAATGACCTGCCGTTGTAGGTTGGAGAGCGAAACAGTGTCGTCGTCGACAATGCCGAGCGTGCCGACACCGGCCGCGGCGAGATATTCAAGCACCGGCGCCCCGAGCCCGCCAGCGCCGATCACCAGCACCCGCGCCTGCTTGAGCTTCTGCTGGCCAGCGCCGCCGACCTCGGGCAGCACGATGTGGCGGGCATAGCGTTCGATCTCGTCGGCGGTGAGGGCGGTAGTCATGTCAGGACCATATAGCGGCCGAAAAATATTGTCAGGGGTCTTCGGTTGGCCCAACCGTGCCATGGTCGACCGTCAGGAACTGAGCGCGGCCATGCAGGCTGGAAAACAGCGCCGCATCGGTACCCGTCATGAAAGCCTGGCAGTTCAGGTCTTCCAGGATCGAGAACAGTGCCGCGCGCCGGCCGCCATCGAGGTGCGCCGCGATCTCGTCGAGCAGCAGGATCGGCGTCAGGCCGGACATTTCGCCGGTCAGCCGGGCATGCGACAGCACGATGCCGACCAGCAACGCCTTCTGTTCGCCGGTCGAGCAGAGTTCGGCCGGCATTGCCTTGGGCCGGTGCCGGACCATGAGGTCCGAGCGGTGCGGGCCCTCGAGGGTACGTCCGGCGGCGCGGTCGCGGTCGCGGCCATCGGCAAGCGCCCGTCGGAACCGCTCCTCGACATCGACCGCCGGCGCACCGGCAATCTCGGCCTCCAATTCACCCGAAAGGCCGATATCGGCCCGCGGAAACGGTCCGGTGTCGGGCAGCCTGTCGATCATGGCCACCAGCAGGCGCACCAACTCGGCGCGCGCGGCCGCTATCGCCACGCCGGTCTCGGCCATCTGCGTCTCTATCGCCTCGAACCAGCTGGCATCCCGCGAGCCTTCCGTCAGCAAGCGGTTACGGCCTCGCATCGCCTTCTCGTAATCGAGTGCGCGCTGGCCATGGCCGGGATCGATCGCTAGCACCAGCCGGTCGAGAAAGCGCCGGCGATCCGCGGCCGGCCCGGTGAACAGCGAATCCATCGCCGGCGTCAGCCACACGACCCGCAGCCATTCCAGCATGTCCTCGGCCCGCGCCGCGGCTCCATTTATACGCACCCGCCTGCCGCTTTCCGCGGTGTCGCCCCCGGAAATGCCTGTACCGATCTCGACCTCGCCTTCAGGTCCGTCGAGCCGTGCATGCAGGGCAAAACCGCCATCGCCACCCTCACGGGCCACATCCCCGTAGGCTGCGCGGCGCAAGCCGCGTCCCGGTGTCAAAAAGGAGATCGCTTCGAGGAGATTGGTCTTACCGGCACCATTGTCGCCGGAAAAGACCACGGCGCCCGGCGCGACATCTATCGCAAGGGTCGCATAGTTGCGAAAATTGGTAAGCGTGAGCTTACTTATGTGGGTTTGTGCCGGCAACCGCTATCCGCCTGTAGAAGTCGCCGCAACCAAGGCCTAGTCGTATCGCCAGCGACGCCGCGCCGGCTATACCCGCATCGGCATCAGCACGTAAAGCGCGGTCTCATCGGCCATGTCGTGGATCAGCGTCGGCGAACCGGCATCGGCCAACATGAATTTGGCCTCCGTGCCGGTCAATTGCGCGGCGACATCGAGCAGGTATTTGGCGTTGAAGCCGATCTCGATCGGGTCGGCCGAATAGTCGGCCGCCAGTTCTTCCGTGGCGCTGCCTGAATCCGGATTGTTGACCGCAAGCGTCACCTGGCCTTCGCTGATCGAGAGCTTCACCGCGCGGCCGCGTTCGGAAGAGATGGTCGAGACCCGGTCGACCGCTGCGGCGAAGCTTTGGCGGTCGAGGATCAGCTTCTTGTCGTTGCCGGTCGGAATGACTCGCTGATAGTCCGGGAAGGTGCCGTCGATCAGCTTCGAGGTGAGGACGACGCTGCCGATGGTGAAGCGGATTTTGGTGTCGGACAGTTCGGTGGTCACGGCGACATCCGGATCGTCGACCAGTTTCTGCAACTCGCTCACTGTTTTGCGCGGAATGATGATGCCCGGCATGCCCTCGGAGCCGGCCGGCGCGTCAATCTCGGCGCGCGCCAGCCGATGGCCGTCGGTTGCCACCGAGCGCAGCTTCAGCTTGCCGCCGACTTCATGCGTGTGCAGGTAGATGCCGTTGAGATAGTAGCGTGTCTCCTCGGTGGAGATGGCGAACTGCGTCTTCTCGATCAGGCCCTTCAGCGCCACCGCATCGAGGCGGAAGATGTGCGAGAAGGATCCGGCCGAAAGCTCGGGAAAATCGGATTGCGGCAGGCACTGCAGGCGGAAGCTCGAGCGGCCCGACGTCACCGTCATGGCGTTGCCGTCCTCATCCGTCTTCAGCATTACCTCGGCGCCGTCGGAGAGCTTGCGCACGATGTCATAGAGCAGGTGCGCGGGGACCGTCGTCGCGCCGCCGCGCTCGACCTTGGCGGGCGTCGCTTCCGTCACCTCTAGGTCGAGGTCGGTGGCCTTCATTTCGAGGCTGGCGCCGTCCGCGCTGAGAAGCACGTTCGACAGGATCGGTATGGTGTTGCGCCGTTCGACCACGCGGTGCACGTGGTTGAGCGACTTCAGGAGATTTGACCGTTCCAGGATAACACGCATGACGAAACAGGCTCGCTTGAATGAATGAACGGGTCTCCGGCTGCCGGCGCCCCGCGAAAGCTCTGAACAGGCTTCAGAATCTACGCAAACTGACAGGAAAAAACCAGTGAACGCAAGCCCGCGCCACCGGTTCGGGCCGGTTGCGCGGGCTTTCTGGGGATAAAGCTGGCCAACCCCGCAAGCGGGCGCTTCTGGCCGGTCAGGCCTGGTCGTTGATCAGCCTTCTCAGCAATTCCAGTTCCTGCGCCAGCGTGTTGTCATTGCCGGAAAGGTCCTCGATCTTGCGCACGGCGTGCAGCACCGTCGTGTGATCGCGACCACCGAAGCGCCGTCCGATTTCCGGCAGCGAGCGCGGCGTCATCACCTTCGACAGATACATGGCGACCTGTCGCGGCTTGACGATGGTGCGCGTGCGCCGATTGGACAGCAATTCCGTCTTCGAGACGTTGTAGTGACGCGCCACGATGCGCTGAATGTCCTCGATGCGGACCCGCTTCGGCTCGCCCGTGCGATAGATGTGGCCGAGGATCTCGTCGATGCGGTCGATGGTGATCTGCGGCTCGAACGACTGGCGAAACAGGAGCTGGTTGAAGGCGCCCTCCAGTTCACGTCCGCTGCCGGTCACGGTGCGGGCAACGTGGTTGAGGATCTCTTCGGAAATGCCCAGCGATGCATCGTCGATCCTGGCCGTGGCCAGACGCAGTTTGAGCATGCCGAGCCGCATGGCGAAATCGGGCGCCGACATTTCGAGCGCGACGCCGCCATTGAGACGCGAACGGACCCGCGGTTCGAGCGATTCCAGCTCCGACGGTGGCCGGTCGGCGGCAACGACGACCTGCTTGGCGCTGTCGAGCAGCATGTTGATCAGATGACAGAATTCATGCTGGATCGATTTGCCCTGCAGGAATTGCATGTCATCGATGATTAAGAGATCGATGTCGCGCAACTGCTCCTTGAGCGTCAGTGCGTTGTTGTCGCGGATCGCCGTGGCGAAGCGCCACATGAAATACTCCGCGGTGAGGTAGACGACGCGTGACTTCGGGTTCTGCTTCAGCGATTCCGCCGCGATGGCCTGCAGCAGGTGCGTCTTGCCGAGCCCGACGGTGGCATGCAGGAAAAGCGGGTTGAAGCGTACCGCGCTCGACTGCGATTCCGCCACGGCCTTGGCGGCGGCGAAGGCAACGCGGTTCGACGGTCCCTCGATGAAGGAGCCGAACGTGTAACGCGGATCAAGCGGTGATCCCAGGACATTGTGGCGGAACTCGCTCTCGACCGGCACGCCCGGACGCGGCATCGGAGACCGCTCCACCCTACTTGGACTGACGGTGCCGGCGGCCAGCGCCGTCTGCGTCTGCCGCGTCATCTTGCGGGCCGGCGCCAATTCCGGTTCGGGCTGGCCGCGCCCCTGACGGGTTGCGGTGCGCACGACGATTTCGATCTTGAGAAGCTCGGGATCCTCGTGCTTCCACAGCTCTGAAATGAGATCATGATAGTGGCCGTTGATCCACGAGCGCAGGAATGCGGTGGGCACGGAGATGCGGACAATGCCCTTGGACGCTTCCGCGACCTTCATGCGCCCAAACCAGCTGGAATAGACTTCGGTTCCCAGGCGCGCCTTCAACTGGGCCTTGACCCGGTCGAACTTCTGTTCCGCGTCGCTGGAGACCGCCATCTCGTTTGCTCCGATCAAAGTTCCAGGAAATGGGAGGTCGCCCGTAAGCTCCCTTTCGATGCCGCTCTGCATGATCGAGTTCCTTGCCTTTCTGTACCTGTTTTTCGCTGGGGATGCGCCTCCTGCATCCTTTTCCGGCGACCGTGTCTTCGCTACGATGCCCATTGCCGCCGCCGGCAATGAACGTCGCCCACTATCCGACGGGAACCGGTGCCGGCCCATGGAAGCCAGTCCGCGTTGGGTATGTCAGGGCAATACAACACCGTCCGGCGAAAGAGCGCCGGCGCGCCGTCCTACCTGCCATGTCTAGTTACGCCAGTCCCCTACCGTATCGAAAAAGAGCAAACCATACCCGTTCGCGGACTTGATCCACGTCGCAAATCCCGCCAATTTAAGCTGGCCGCGTAAGGCTGGGTTAGGGCCAGAGGCCCGTCCCGTTCGATAGATCGACATTACCGAAATCGCTGTGGATAGGGCAAGGCCACGTCTAACGGATTTTTAAGGAATCTGGTTACCTCGGGCAGGTTGGAGCGCCATGCCGCAGCGGCATATTTTGACAAAGCCATTGGGATTCAAACCCTTTTCCGACGAATATGAAAAAGCCGGGCCGGCGCGAAATTTTCTGAAATAATTCACTTGACAGCCAGTTGTCCTCCCGTCTCTTCGGCGCGTTGTGGACAAGCTGTGGATGACTGTCGCTAACCGCTTGAAAAAAAATAGCTATTTGTGCGGAGCGTAGTCTTTTCAGTCGGCGCTTTTCAAGCGTGCCGGTCATCAGCGGGCATGTATGTGCCGGCAAATCATTTCGCACTCGGGAATCTGCACTTGGGGCTGTCTGCGGCTATTCTTTTTAAGTACTTGCCGGCAAACGAAAAAACCCGGCGCGATCGGCCGGGTTCGAAGAAGATCGTCCTGAAAAGGCGATGTCAGGCCGACAGCACCTTGAGGCGCTGGGCGAGGCGCGACACCTTGCGGGACGCTGTGTTCTTGTGCATCACGCCCTTGGTTGCGGCGCGCATCAATTCCGGCTCGGCTGCCTTGAAGGCGGCCTGTGCGGCGGCCTTGTCGCCGGAGGCGAGTGCCTCTTCGACCTGGCGCACGTAGGTGCGGACGCGCGAGCGGCGGTTCTTGTTGATCGCTGCGCGGCGGGCGATCTTGCGCGTTGCCTTTTTGGCCGAGGATGTGTTGGCCATGATGCCTCTCTTCTGATCTGGTCGGCGCACGCGGCGTGCCGCAGGGCGCAAAAAACAAACGGGCAGCCACGGGGCCGCCTCGGTTGGTGCGGCTTATAGTTCAGCTTTTCCGGCGCGTCAACGCCGACGGGCGTTCTTTTTGCCGATGCCACGGGTTTCGGACGCTGGCCCGCCACGCCCTACCGGTTGGTGAAATTCGGCTTCCGCTTTTCGGCGAACGCCGCCATCCCTTCCTTCTGGTCTTCGAGCGCGAAAAGCGAGTGGAACAGGCGGCGTTCGAAGCGCAATCCCTCGGCAAGCGTCGTCTCATAGGCCCGGTTCACCGCTTCCTTGGCCATCATCACCGATGGCAGCGAGAAATCCGCGATTTTGGCCGCCGCCTTGACGGCCTCTTCGACCAGCTCGGCGGCCGGAACGACCCGCGACACCAGGCCCGAACGTTCGGCCTCGGCGGCATCCATCATTCGTCCCGTCAGGCACATGTCCATTGCTTTCGATTTGCCGACGAACCGGGTCAGGCGTTGCGACCCGCCCATGCCGGGAATGACACCGAGCGTGATCTCGGGCTGGCCGAATTTGGCCGTATCGGCGGCAATGATGAAGTCGCACATCATGGCGAGTTCGCAGCCGCCTCCCAGGGCATAGCCGGCCACCGCCGCGATGATCGGCTTTCGTGCCCGCGTGAACTCTTCCCAGCCAACGAAGAAGTCCTGGCTGTAGGCATCCGCGTAGGAGATCGCCTGCATTTCCTTGATGTCGGCACCGGCGGCAAAGGCCTTGTCGGAACCGGTAACAACCACGGCGCCGATGCCAGGATCGGCGCAGAAACCGTTCACGGCCGAGACGAGTTCAGCAAGGATCCGGGAATTCAACGCATTGAGCGCTTTTGGCCGGTTCAGCGTGATCAGCCCGACCTTGCCACGCGTCTCGGTGATGATCGTCTCATAGTCCATGGGCTGCTTCTCCTTGCTCGACGGCGGTCTAGCTTACCTCTGACAGGTCCGGCAATAGAAGGTCGAGCGTCCGCTCTGCACGATACGTTGGACATGGCCGCTGCAGCCGGGCTTGGGGCAAGGCTCACCCTCGCGGTCGTACACGGCGAAGGAATGCTGGAAATAACCCAGCGACCCATCGGTGCGCACATAGTCGCGCAGTGAAGACCCGCCGGCCGCGATGGCGTCCGCGACGACCGAACGGATTGCCTCGGCGAGGCCTTCGCTTTGTTCCCTGGCCTTCTTGCCTGGCTTGGCGATGGTGCCTGCCTCGCGCAGGGGTGACAGCCCTGCGCGCCAGAGGGCCTCCGAGACGTATATATTGCCTAAGCCGGCGATCAGCCTCTGGTCGAGAAGCGCTGCCTTGAGCGGCGCTCTGCGGCCTTTCAGCAGCGAGGCAAGCAGAACGCCGTCCAGCGCATTGCCGGTGGGCTCGACACCCAGTCCGCCCAGCATCGGATGCGTCTCCGGCGGCTCTTCCGCAAACAGCATGAAACCGAAGCGGCGCGGGTCGTTGAAGATCACCCGGGAGCGCGCGCCGGCCGCGGAAACGACATGGAACACGACATGATCGTGCGCCGCGCTCTTCGAACGCTCATGATGGAACACGCCCGGTGTCTCGTCGTCGTCGCCGGTCTCGATGCGAAAGGAGCCCGACATGCCGAGGTGGCAGATCAGAACCGGACCGCCCTGCATATGCATGGTCAGATATTTGGCGCGCCGGCCAAGCGCCGTGACCGTCCTGCCTGTCAGCCGCTCCGAGAACCGTTCGGGAAAGGGGAAGCGCAGATCGGGTCGTCTCATCTCGACCTTGGCCAGATGGGCACCTTCCAGGACCGGCTGCAGGCCGCGCCGGACCGTTTCGACTTCGGGCAATTCAGGCATGGCCGCCAATCGTGGCGTGGAAGGACGTGCCGTTACGGCCGCGCGCCAGCCGCAGATGTTCGGCAACCGTCTCGCCGATATCGGCGAATGTCGCCCTCAGCCCTATGTCGCCGCCTTTGAGGCCGGGTCCAGTGCCGATGACCGGAATGCGTTCGCGCGTATGATCGGTGCCGCGCCAGGTCGGATCGTTGCCGTGGTCGGCGGTCAGGATGAGAAGGTCGCCCTGCTTCAGCTTCGCAAACGCCTCCGGCAGACGCCGATCGAAGGCCTCGAGTGCGGCGGCATAACCGGCGACGTCGCGGCGATGGCCGAATTCGGTGTCGAAATCGACGAAATTGGCGAACACGAGGTCACCGTCGCCGGCCTCGTCCATGGCGCCCAGCGCCTGGTCGAACATGGCCATGTTGCCCGCCGCCTTGCGCACCTGCGAAATCCCGCGATGGGCGAAGATGTCGCCGATCTTGCCAACGGCGATGACGCGGCTGCCGCGCGCCGTCAGCCGGTCGAGCAATGTCGCTTCGGGTGGCGGCACGGCGTAGTCCTGGCGGTTGTAGGTTCGCTCGAAGGTGGCTGATGTCTCGCCGACGAAGGGGCGCGCGATTACCCGTCCGATCCTCAGCGGGTCAACCAGCCGGCGAACCACCTGGCACAATTCATAAAGCCGCTCCAGGCCGAAATGGACCTGATGCGCGGCGATCTGCAGGACGGAATCGACCGATGTGTAGCAGATCGGCTTGCCCGTGCGGATGTGTTCCTCGCCGAACCGCTCGATGATCTCGGTGCCTGGCGCATGGCAATTGCCGAGGATGCCTGAAACCTTGCCCTCGCGGATGATCGCCTCGGTCAGGTCGGCCGGAAAGGCGGGAACCGTATCCGGGAAATAACCCCAGTCGAAGCGTACTGGCAGGCCTGCGATCTCCCAGTGGCCGGAAGGCGTGTCCTTGCCGCTCGAAATCTCCTGCGCCGCGCCATGGAAGGCATTGGCGAGCAGGTCCGTCCCGAAATGAGCAAAACCCAGTCCTGTCGCCGTCTCGGCCGCCTTGCCAAGTCCCAGCGATGCCATGTGGGGGACGAACAGTGGTCCCTGACGAAGCCCGTCGCGATCGGCGCGCCCTTCCGCGCAAGCTTCGGCGATGTGCGCCAGCGTGTTTGCACCGGCGTCGCCATAGCGTTCTGCGTCGGCCGCGCCGCCGATGCCGAAGGAATCCAGGACAAAGAGGAATGCACGCGCCATCGGGTCATTTGTTGCCAGTGTGGACCTCAAGACATAGGGTTCCATGGCGGCCTTGGCAATTCGGAAGGCGCAAAGATCAGGTGTCGCGACCAGTTGGGCGCCCATGGACGAAACAAGAGGCAAGGCGGTCCTGTCATGAAGGCTGCGCTCAAGACATGGACTGCCCTCATGGCTGTGAACGGTGCGTTCTGTTGTGGACCGGCGTGGGCAGACTGGCGCGACGATATCGGCACATTTCGCATCGGTATCGTCGCCGAACCCGGCGCCGGCAATACCGTTCCGGGGCTGGCCGTGCTGACGCAAGCCTTTACCAATGCGCTCGGCATGAAGGTGGAATTCGTCGTTGCCCGCGATTACGCGGCACTGATCGAGGCACAGGCCAATGCGCGGATCGAATACGCCATCTATTCGGCGACCGCCTACGCCACGGCGCTGCAACGCTGCGAATGCATCGAGCCGCTCGTGGCTCCGGTCGATTCAGACGGTGCGGCCGGCATCCGCTCGGTACTGCTGACCAGGGACGGCGAATTGCCCGGCCTGGCTGACATGGAGACCCGCCGGATCGCCATGCCGCCGCCGGACAGCGTCGGCGGTTCGCTTTTGCCGCTGGCGGGCTTGGCCGCCGAACATGTCAGGATCGCCGAAGACGCACCATTCGTTGTCCATGCCCCGTCGGCGTCGGCGGCTGAAACCATGCTCGTCGACGGCGAGGCCGACGCCAT
The DNA here is from genome assembly GCF_020165375.1 of Mesorhizobium sp. BR1-1-4. Lineage (NCBI taxonomy): Bacteria > Pseudomonadati > Pseudomonadota > Alphaproteobacteria > Hyphomicrobiales > Phyllobacteriaceae > Mesorhizobium > Mesorhizobium sp. BR1-1-4. The sequence goes on from NZ_JAIUIB010000003.1 coordinate 400,545, forward strand.
GTTCGGCTGGGTGAAGGCAGCGGCCGATGGTCAGCCGCGACTGCCTGGGGGCACGCAGGCACGGCTCGAATCGTCGGGCCTTTCGGCCTCGGCCCTTCAGGTCGTGTGGACGTCGGGTCTGCTGAGATACGGTCCCCATGCGGTGCGCGGTGACCTCGATCCGGAAGCCAAGCGTCGGCTGACCGTGTTCCTCACCAACCTCAAATCGACGACGCCGGATGTCTACGACCTTCTGGAGCCGAAGCATGCTGGCGGCTTCATGCCCGTGGCTCCCAAGGACTATGCGGCGGCGGAGGCCATCGTGCGGATGGTATCGGTCGATGGGCGGCAATAAGTCCTTCAGCAATCGCTGCAAGGGATCGTGACGCTTCTGCGGGGACGCAGATAATAGGTTTCGCTCATCGTCATGCCTTTGGCGAGCGTCTCGACAAACCCGAGCTTCTGTTGGCTGTCGGTCGTCCAGCTGATGATCGGCTTATAGGCCAGGGTGCTGTCGACGCGGACGAGGAAGGTTCCGGGGACCCTGAGGCTTGCCGGAACCGTGGTGGCGGTGCCGGCGGTGGCTCCGACGCCGTTCACACCGTTGACCACCTTGCGCGACCACACCACCAGGACCTGCGGCGTGGCATCGGTGGTGACCTGTATGGCCGTGATGGTGATGTCCGGCACGGAGCGGTTATAGGGTTGAAGGGTCAAGGTGCCGATCTTCATGATGGCATCGAGGTCCACTTTGGCGATGGTCGGCTGTTGTGTGACGAGATCGGCGACCATGCTGCCGACACGGCTGACCTTCTTGCTCGTCTCGATGGCCTGCGAAGCCTCCATGGTCATGAAATACATGACCAGCAGGATAGGCGCGATAAGCGCGAACTCGACCGCCGCGACGCCACGACGATTGGACCAGAACCGGATTGATTTGCCCCAGAGCATTGATTTGCCCCAGAGCCCAGCAATTCCCTGATGTGCCCCCGCACGCATCATATTCACTGCCTTTTTTCTTGTTGTTGCTTCGGTGATTGTCTCAATTGTCGAACGGCTCGTTCTGCCAGGTCACCGAAGCGAAATGCAGCGTTTTGTTGCCGCCCATCGACTGCGCCATCAGGTTGGTCATGATGGGCCATTTGTAGAAAACCCGCAGCATGTTCCTTGACTCCGCCGCACCCGCCGTGACGGTAAAGGGCACATCGGCGCCGCTATTCGTCAGCTGGATGTTACCGCCCTGAATCCTGAAGCCGGCCTGGGCCGCGTCGGCGAAAGCCGTGTACTGGCGAAGATCGACGCTCAACTGATTGGGGCAATCCTGCGAAACGATGATTTCCAGCTTGCCGCAGATCATGTTCTTCAAATTGTCTCCGGCGACGTCAGCGGCCCTCAACTGGCCGGTGCGCAGCCGGCGCGCGACATCGTCTGTAATGTTGGCCATCACCTCCTGGCTGGCAAACGAGACGCAGCTTTCGAGGATGGCGAAGACGAGAAGCGCGAACGGCATCGCAAGCAGCGCGAACTCCAGCGCCGTGGCGCCGCGCCGGTCGCGCACGAAGCGCTGGAAAGGCCTGGCGCGCTCGATCTTGCGTTGATCTGTCGAGCCGATTTCCTTGCTCATGCGATGTTCCTGCCATCCTGGACGGTGCTGACAGGTGTATTAGTGCAAACCAATTGAGGTCCGGTTTGAATGATCGTTAAACTCGGCGCAGGCGCTTTAACCAGGCAGTAACCTGGGCGCTGGCACGGCCCGCATGGCTTATTTGCTGACGCTCATCTCGGCTTCGGACGATTTCTCCGCGTCGCTCTTGTAGGAGCTTTCGCAATAGGGCGTGCACGACATGGTCTGGACCTCCGCGCGCCGGTAAATGCGAACCGACGAGGCCGCCTGGCGGACCACGGTAACCTGTGCGTCGACGATCGGGCTGCCCTCTGGGTCGAGAACGACGAGATTGGTGACACCGAAACCCTTGCCGGTGAGCACGATCGTCGAGGCATCCTGGACGGAGGCGTCGGCGATTGCCGGGTTGCCCACGACGATCGTATCGGCGGGGCGCGACAATTTCACGATCTTGGCCTGGTTCATGGTGACCTCGATCCCGGCGCCGGCCCTGGCGGGCGCGGTCAAGCTGGCGGCAAGAAGCACGGCAATCAGAATTGAGGATCTCGGCACGGCCATCACGGCGCTCCACGCAAGCGGACTGTTCAACAGAACATGAACGAGATTGGTGAAGCAACGGTTAAGTTGACTTGTTGCGCCCGGATATGGCGGTCGGCATGGCCGAGCGCACCATCGGACTCGTGCAGGCGTCGCAAGCCTGCCCAAGCCCTTGCCGTTTGCGGCGTCGACCTGCAAAACAGAACATTAGCCAGCGCTTAGTGTGGAGTTAACCACGCAACATGTTCTAGCCGGGAAAGGAATCGGTAAGGCTGTTTATTAAGCCGATCGAAAGAGCTTCTCCCTAGATTTGCAGCATCCGATCAACCATCACAGAAGTTGACGGAAGTGCTGTAACACGTGGAGTAGGAGCTCTCGAATGTCTAATCTCATCGCACGTTTCGTGAAGGACGAATCCGGCGCGACCGCCATCGAATATGGTCTGATCGCCGCTCTCATCGCGCTCGCCATCATCACCGGCGCAGGCGCGCTCGGCAATGCCATCAACGCCAAGTTCACGACCATCGGTACAACGCTGAACAGCAGCGGCAGCTGATCTGCTTATTTGCTGATCACCTGGATTGCATTCTGGACAGGGGTCGCCACATTGCGGCCCCTGTTTCTCTGTGACCGGTCCAGAGTGCTGCCGACAACGACCGTCTTTTCATGCGGACCTCATCAATCGTTAATCGAACCGACCTAGATTGAGTATCCTGGAAATCCGCACAATAGGCATAAGCGCCGATGCTTGAAGCCCTGATCTTCGTCGTCTTCCCGTTCTGCATGCTGTTCGCCGCGATCTCCGACATGCTGTCGATGACGATCGCCAATCGCGTGCCGGTGCTGCTTGTCGTCGTCTTCGCGCTGGTGGCGCCGCTGACGGGCATGGACTGGGCAGCCTATGGCGGACATTTCGCCGCCGGCGCCATCGTCCTTGCCGTGACGTTCGGCCTGTTCGCCTTGGGTGGCATGGGCGGCGGCGACGCCAAACTGCTGGCCGCCACGGCCGTGTGGATGGGGCTCAACGTGCATCTCGTCGAATATCTTGTCGTCTCGACATTCATCGGCGGCCTTCTGACAATCGCCATCCTGCTTTACCGGAAGTCGACGCTGGCGGTTTTCACCGGCCGCAATCCATTCCTGCGTCATTTCGCCGAAGAGTCGGCCGGTGTTCCCTATGGGATCGCGCTCGGCCTGGGCGGACTGCTGACCTTCCCCGATTCCCCCATGATGGTATGGGCGCTGGCAAGGCTGGCGAACTGAATTCATCAATTTTTCGTCGGCTGGCATGCCTTGCAAGCCGTCTTGCGGAGCGGCGGCCCAGCATTTCCACGCATCTCGGCGCGATCCATCCAATTTATGTAAACCTTAAATTAATCACGATCGTAAGCATTGCATTAACCTTGTTTTGACGATTGCCGCTGCAAAGTCCGGCTTGGCTAGGTGGTTTGCCAAGGGCGAGGGTTCGGACAGATGCCAGCATCCCGATTGATTATTCTGAGCGTGGCGGTGGCCGCGGCGGGCGGTGCTGGCTATGTCGCAAAAAACATGGTCGCTCCGCCGCCTCAGATCGTCGTCGATTCTGGCCCCCAGGCCCCGGCGGTATCCCTGCAGGATGTGCTCGTGCTTTCGGGTGATGTCGCGATGGGCAACGCGCTCCAGAACAGCATCGCCTGGCAATCCTGGCCCGCTGACGGCATCAACGCGAATTTCATCACCAAGGCCACCGCTCCCGATGCCCTGGAGAAGCTGAAAGGGTCGATTGCCCGTGTGCCGATGTATGCGGGCGAGCCCGTGCGGCGCTCCAAGCTGATCGGCGAGGGGCAAAGCTTCATGTCGTCCATCCTGCCTTCCGGCATGCGGGCGGTCGCCACGACCATATCGGCCGACACCTCGGCCGGCGGCTTCATTCTTCCAAACGATTTCGTCGACGTCATCATGACCCGCAGGGCCGATGCCAACACCGGGGCCGGCTTCAGCACCGAGACCATCCTGAAGAATATCCGCGTCCTGGCAATCGATCAGACCATCCAGGAAGACGAGGAAGGCAAGAAGACCAGGGTAGGCCAGACCGCCACGCTGGAGCTGACACCCAAACAGGCGGAGATCATCACCGTTGCCCAGCAGATGGCGGATCGCCTGACGCTGGCGCTGCGGGCGATCACGGACACCCAGGAAAAGAATGTGGACGAGGCCGACTATCTCGTTTCCGGCAATGGTCGCAGGGGAACGGTGAGGCTGATCAAGTCGGGCGAAGTCTCCGAGGTAGGGGCAAGGAAATGAGGCTAAGCGCTAAACTGCCGGCAATCGTAGCCATGGCATTCGGCCTGCTGCTCGTCGGAGCGAATGTGCAGGGCGTCGAGGCGAAGAGCACGCAGGTGTCGGCCACGACAGCCACCCAGCGCGTCAAGCTTGGCCTCAACAAGTCGGTGGTCATCGACCTGCCGAGCGATGCCTATGACATTCTTGTCGCCAATCCCTCCGTTGCCGACGCCGTGACTCGTACCGCAAGGCGTATCTATCTCTTTGGCAAGTCGGTCGGCGAAACCAACATCTTCGTCTTTGGACCGAACGGCGAACAGATCGCCAGCCTGGACCTGGCCATCGAGCGCGACGTCGCCGGCCTGGAAGACTATATCAAGCGCTTCCTTCCGACCTCGGCCGTCAAAGTGGAACTGCTCAACGACAACGTGGTTCTGACCGGCACCGTGGATACCCCCTTGGATGCCAAGCGTGCCGAACAGCTGGCAAATATGTTTGTGTCCGGCGGTGAAGCGACGACGGGACAATATTCGCAGACCGCCGCTGGCGGCTCGGCCCAGAGCGGTGTCGACATCAACAATCCGGACCAGGAGCGCCGCGTCAGCCAGATCGTCAATCTGCTGCAGATCATCGGAGATGATCAGGTCACGCTGAAGGTGACGGTGGCCGAAGTCAGCCGTTCCGTGATGAAGCAGCTCGGCGTCAATATGGTCGGCAGTGGCGGCAGCAACGGCATCAGCTATGGAGCGATTAGCGACAATTTCACCGGACTCGGTAAGCAGCTGTCGAATTCGGGGTTCAATATAGGCGCCTCGGGGCTGCAAGCCTATGTCAATGCCATGGAGCAGTCCGGGGTCATGAAGACCTTGGCCGAGCCCACCTTGACTGCCGTATCCGGCGAGAAGGCAACCTTCAAGGTCGGCGGTGAATACAACATGGTGAGCGGCGTCACGGCGAACGTGTCGACCGACAACCAGACTGGCCTGAAGAACTATACCATCGACAAGATCGAATATGGCATCGGCCTGGAGTTCCAGCCGGTGGTGCTGTCTCCCGGTCGCATCAGCCTGAAGGTCAGAACGTCGGTTTCCGAGCCGACCACCGAAGGGTCCGTTTCGCTGTCCTCGGGTGTGACAAGTCCCGGCACGAATGTCCTGTCTCTGCGCAAGCGTCTTGCCGATACGACGGTGGAACTGCCCTCCGGCGGCTCCATGATGATCGCCGGCCTTGTTCGCGACGATGTCAGGCAAGCCGTCAACGGCTTGCCTGGACTGACAAAGATCCCGGTGCTCGGCGCGCTCTTCCGCAGCAGGGATTTCGTGCGCAACGAGACCGAGCTCGTCATCATCATTACGCCCTATCTGGTGAAGCCGGTGGCGCGCAATGAACTCGCCAAGCCGGACGACAATTTCAACCCTCCAAGCGACGGGGCCGGCATGTTCCTTGGGCGTGTCAATCGCGTCTACGGCACCATGCAGACCGACAGGCCCAACGGCCGCTATCATGGCGTTGTCGGCTTCATCTACAAGTGAACGGGAAAGCGGACATGTCTCAGTCAGTATTGAAGGCAAAGACCATGGCGATGCGCTCCGGCCGTTCTCGAACGGGCCTGCGGGTCCTTCCGATCCTCGCGGCAGCGTTGACGGCTCTCCTGGCCGGTTGCGCCCACCGCGACAGCATTACCGTCGGCGCCATCCCCGACGACTATCGCACCAATCATCCGATCGTCATCGCGGAGAAGAACCAGAAGATCGATCTTCCCGTCGGCGCCGGCGACCGTGGCATGACCGGCGCGCAGCGCGACACGCTTCTGGGGTTCCTCGACGGCTACGACAAGTCTGCCGCTCCGACATTGACGATCCAGATTCCAAGCGGATCCGCCAACGAGCTTGCCGCCACGGCGGCCGGCCGTGATTTCGCCCGGCTCGCGGCCGCCGCCGGTATCAAGCGCAACCGGATCGTCGTGGTCTCCTATCAGGCTGGATCGAGCGAGGCATCAGCCCCGGTTCGCGTCTCCTATATCGCGGTGAGGGCACAGACCGACAAATGCGGACGTTGGCCCGATGACCTGGTGGAAACGTCGGAAAACAAGCACTACGCCGATTTCGGCTGCTCCTATCAGAACAATCTGGCCGCCCAGATGGCCAATCCGGCCGACCTTCTCGGGCCGCGCAAGTCTACCACCATTGATGCGGCAAATCGCAGCAAAGCCATCGGTGTCTACCAAGACAGGGGCATTTCGGATGAATTCCTCGGCAACTCGGAAGTGACTTACTAAGCCGCCTTCGGAAAGAAGCGACGCCAGGAACAGGCCACGGAAAGAGCATGACCATGAGCAGCCTTGCCTATGACGCCACCGTCGAGGGCGGCGATACCTCGCCGCAGGACGTCGCCGCGATGCAGGCGTTGCGGCCGGTTCCGCGCATTTCGATCCAGGCATTCTGCGAGACCGAGGGCGTTGCCAATCCGGTCCAGCGCGCCGGCGAGGACCGTCGCATGACCAAGGCGCATCTCAAGGTCCATATGGGCGGCATCGCCACCGCAATCGAATTCTACCAGTCGGCGCCGACCCCCAACCTGATCCTGCTGGAATCGCGCAGCGAACCCAAGCAATTGCTGGAGCAGCTCGCCCAGCTTTCAGAATACTGCGATCCATCCTCGAAAGTGGTGGTGATCGGTCACTACAATGATGTCGGCCTGTATCGCGAACTCATCCGTTCCGGCATCTCCGAATATGTCATCGCGCCGGTGTCGATGGCCGACATCGTCAGCGTCGTGTCGTCGATCTTCGTCGATCCGGATGCCGAACCACTCGGCCGAACGGTCGCCTTCGTCGGCGCCAAGGGTGGCGTCGGCTCTTCCACGATCGCCCACAACGTCGCCTGGGCAATGTCCTCGCTGTTCAAATCCGAGGTCGTTGTCGCCGACCTCGATCTCGCCTTCGGCACCGCCAACATCAATTTCGACCAGGATCCGGCCCAGGGCATCGCCGAGGCGGTGTTCTCGCCCGAGCGCATCGACGAAGTTTATCTCGACCGGCTGTTGACCCAATGCGCCGAGCACCTGTCGCTGCTTGCGGCGCCCTCGACGCTGGAACGCGTCTACGACTTCGATCCCGATGCCTTCGCGCAACTTGTCGATACCGCGCAGCGCAGCGTGCCGCTGCTTGTGCTCGATGTTCCTCATGTCTGGACGGGATGGGCCAAGAACACGCTGGTCAAGGCTGACGAGATCGTGATCACGGCAACTCCGGAACTGGCCAATCTGCGCAACACCAAGAACCTGGTCGACATGTTGAAGCGGCTTCGTCCGAACGACCCGCCGCCGAAATTGATCATCAACCAGACCGGCGTGCCCAAGCGGCCCGAGATCTCGGCATCCGATTTCGCCGAACCGCTCGGCCTGACACCAATGTCGGTCATCGGCTTTGATCCCCTGCTGTTCGGCAACGCCGCAAACAACGGGCGCATGCTGGGCGAGATGGATGCCAAGAACCCGGTTGTGGCCACGATCAACGAGATTGCCCATGTGCTGACGGGCCGTAGCGAAATCCGGGCGAAGAAGAAAGCTGGCCTGGGCAGTCTGCTCGGCAAGCTCTCGCGCAACAAGAAGTGACGCAATGGGGTCGGTAGTCGGTCATGTTCGGTAAAAGAGGCAACGACGACGGCAACCGGTTCACGCCGGAATTCCGCCAGCCGGCATCGGCACCGGCTACGATTGCGCCGGCCGCCGCGGGTCCGGCCGACACCGCGGTGCTTGCCCGGCCCGCGGCCACGCCTCAGCCGAGCGCACCGGTCGCGCCGCCGGCCAGGCGCGCGGTCGAAGCGCCACCCATGGCGCCCGAACCGAGGAGGGGCCGCGAAAAGAGCGAAACCTACTATGACACCAAGAGCCAGGTGTTCTCGGCTCTCATCGATACGATCGACCTGTCGCAACTCGCCAAGCTCGATCCCGAAAGCGCGCGCGAGGAAATCCGCGACATCGTCAACGACATCATCGCGATCAAGAACTTCGCGATGTCGATCGCCGAGCAGGAAGAACTGCTCGAGGACATCTGCAATGATGTGCTTGGCTATGGGCCGCTCGAGCCGTTGCTGGCGCGCGACGACATCGCCGACATCATGGTCAACGGGTCCAAGAACGTCTACATCGAAGTGAACGGCAAGGTCGAGCAGACCGGCATTCGGTTTCGCGATAACCAGCAGCTTCTCAATATCTGCCAGCGCATCGTCAGCCAGGTCGGCCGCCGCGTCGACGAATCCAGCCCGATCTGCGACGCTCGTCTTCCCGACGGGTCGCGCGTCAACGTCATTGCGCCGCCGTTGGCTATCGATGGCACCGCGCTCACCATCCGCAAATTCAAGAAGGACAAGCTGACGCTCGATCAGCTGGTCAAGTTCGGCGCCATCTCTCCGCAAGGGGCCGAAGTTCTCAAGATCATCGGCCGTGTCCGCTGCAACATCGTCATCTCGGGCGGCACCGGCTCCGGCAAGACGACATTGCTCAACTGCCTGACCAACTACATCGACCGCGACGAGCGCGTCATCACCTGTGAGGACTCGGCCGAACTGCAGCTGCAGCAGCCGCATGTCGTGCGCCTGGAAACGCGTCCACCCAATCTCGAGGGCGAGGGCGAGGTGACGATGCGCGACCTGGTCAAGAATTGCCTGCGCATGCGGCCTGAACGCATCATCGTCGGCGAAGTGCGCGGACCCGAGGTCTTCGACCTTCTTCAGGCGATGAACACGGGCCATGACGGCTCGATGGGCACGATCCACTCCAACAGCCCGCGCGAATGCCTGAACCGTATCGAATCCATGATCGCCATGGGCGGCTATTCGCTGCCGCAGAAAACCGTGCGCGAAATCGTCGTCGGCTCCATCGACGTCATCATCCAGGCGGCACGCCTGCGCGACGGATCGCGCCGCATCACCCATATCACCGAAGTGATCGGGATGGAGGGCGACGTCGTCATCACCCAGGATATCGTCCTCTACAACATCAAGGGCGAGGACGCCAACGGCAGGCTGCTGGGAGAACACGTCTCGACCGGCATCGGCCGCCCGCATTTCTGGGAACGCGCGCGCTACTACGGCGAAGAGCAGCGCCTCGCAATAGCGCTCGAGGCCATGGAGAAACGTGCTGACTGACGCACTCACAGGCGTGAAGGTTCTGGTCGATGTTTGGAATTGACGGCACCGTACTGGCGTTTGTCGTACTCGCCGGCTTCAGCGCCGGCGCGGTCGCCTATGTATTTCTGTTCAACCAGATCAGCAACGAGAAACAGGCCGGCAGGCGGCTGGAAACGATCAAGGCCGCCGAGACGGACCGTTCCGTCGTCAAGGCCACCCGCGACCGGGCGGCCGACGCCGCCAAGCGCCGCAAATCGGTGCAGGATTCACTGAAGGATCTCGACGAAAAGCAGAAATCCAAGGACATCGCCGTCAAGAAGCCGCCGCTGAAAGCGCAGCTTCGCCAGGCTGGGATGAAGGTGTCGATCGAACGTTTCTATATCTATTCGGCCATCTGCGGTCTCGCGCTGACGGTGGTCGCGTTCGTGGCCGGTGCGCCGATGATTGTCTTGCCCGGTGTGCTGCTCGCCGGAGCGCTTGGCCTGCCGCGTTGGTTCGTTTCTTTTCGTCGTAGCCGGCGCGTCAAGTCATTCCTCAACGAATTTCCAAACGCGCTCGACGTCATCGTGCGGGCGGTCAAGTCCGGCCTGCCGCTGAACGATGCCATACGCCTGATCGCCAACGAATCCCCTGAACCGGTCAAGACCGAGTTTCGCCGCATCGTCGATTCGCAGCAGATGGGCCTGTCGATCCCCGACGCCACCTTGCGCATGCCCGAAACCATGCCATGCACCGAGGCGAGCTTCTTCGGCATCGTCATCCAGATCCAGTCGCAAGCCGGTGGCAATCTCTCCGAAGCGCTAGGCAATCTTTCGCGCGTCTTGCGCGACCGCAAGAAGATGAAGGCCAAGGTCGCGGCCCTGTCGATGGAGGCGAAAGCATCCGCCGCCATCATCGGCGCCTTGCCTTTCATCGTTGCCTTTCTCGTCTATCTCTCCAGTCCCAACTACCTGATGCCGCTGTTCACGACCAGCGTCGGCCATCTGATCCTCGGTGTTTCCGGCATCTGGATGTCGATCGGCATCTTCGTGATGCGCAAGATGATGAATTTTGAAGTCTAGGGCCGTGGCATGACCGAACAAGTCATCAAATCACTGACGGATCCCAGCCTCCTGATTGCGATGCTGGTCGCTGTCGCCGTGTTCGCAACCGTTTTTACGCTGCTGCCGGCCCTTGGCGGAAACCAGCTCAAGGCGCGCATGAAGTCGGTCGCGCTGGAGCGTGACGAGCTTCGCGCCAAGCAGCGCGCGCGGCTTGCGAACGAGGCCGATCGCCGCCGCAAGGGCCTGCGCGAGCAGCAGTCGGTCGGTATGCGCAACATTGTCGACCGGCTCGATCTGCGCCGTGCGTTGGCCGACGAGTCCACCTTGCAAAAGCTGAAGGTCGCCGGCTTTCGCGGGCAAAATCCGCTAACGCGATTTCTGTTCTTCCGTCTGGTGCTTCCTTTTGTCGGTTTCGCGCTGGGTCTGTTCTATATTTTCGTGCTCGGAGGGTTGCCCGACAAGCCATTGGTGATCCGGCTTTTCGTCTGCATCCTCGTTGCCTATGGCGGCTTCTATGCGCCGGTCCTCTACGTCAACAACCGCGCGACCAAGCGCAAGCAGTCGATCCAGCTGGCGTGGCCGGATGCGCTCGACCTGATGCTGATCTGCGTGGAATCCGGCATGTCGGTGGAAGCCGGCCTGCGCAAGGTCGCCGACGAGATCGGCGCGCAATCGGTGGCCCTGGCGGAAGAATTCATCCTGACCAACGCCGAGCTCTCATACCTGCAGGAACGTAAGCAGGCTTACGAGAATCTTGCGAGCCGTACCGGCTTGGAATCGGTCAGGTCCGTGTCACAGGCGCTCGTCCAGGCCGAGCGCTACGGCACGCCAGTGGCGCTCGCACTGCGTGTGCTTGCCGCGGAAAGCCGCGACATGCGCATGAACGCGGCCGAGAAGAAGGCCGCCGCGCTGCCGCCCAAGCTCACCGTGCCGATGATCCTGTTCTTCCTGCCGGTGCTGTTCGCCATCATCCTGGGTCCTGCCGGCATCCAGGTCAGCCAGCGCGGCATCTTCGGCCAGTCGCAAAGCAACGGCACCCAGTAGGCGAATCCGCACAATCCAAAGCGAAAGAGCCGCGCGGAAAATGCCACGCGGCTCTTTCGTTTGGCGCGATCGGGCGCCGCGCGCGACGATCAGTTGGTGGCGGTTTTCGCCGTTTTCGCCTTGTCCTGATCCTTGAGCTGGCTCCAGGCGTTCTGCTGGGCCAGCATCTGCCGGAGATAGGCGACGTTGGCCTGTGCCTGTTCGGGGGAAAGTTCTTGCGAGGCGATCTTCTCGGCTTCGTCGAAGCGACCTTGCAGCCCGACAACGAGCGCCAGGTTCTGACGCACCCGGCTGTCGGCATTCGGCTGCTGGGCGGCAGAGCGCATATAGGTCTCGGCGGTGCGCAAATCCCCTTCCAGCACATAGGACATGCCGAGATTGGAAAGGATCGATGGCTCGTTCGGCTTGAGTTCAAGCGCCTTGCGGTAGAGTTGGCGCGCTTCGTTCTTCTGGCCGACCTGATCGAGGATGGCCGCCTCCGCCGACACCAGCCTCCAGTCGGGGTATTCCGGCGTTTGTGCGCGGCGCACGGCGTCGAGCGCTGCCTCGAGCTGGCCATTGGCGGCCAATGCCTTGCCATAGGCGGCGAGAACTTCGCGGTCCTTGGGGTAGGCGATCGCCAGCTTGCGCATCACGGCAAGCGACTGGTCGGCATCGCCGTCCATCTGCAGCGCCGCCGCGAAGTTGGTCGCTATCCGCTTGTCGTTGGGGTTCCTCGCGTAGGATTGGCCAAGTGCGGCCGTGGCGTTGTGCAATTCTCCCGCCGACATCGTTTCCAGCGGCTTGCCGCTGGTGCGTCCGATCGAGCCTGTGGTGAGTTTGTCGGTCGCGCAACCGGCAACGCCCGCCGCGAGCGCTAGCATGAATGCCGTGGTAATGAGCCGTTTTCCCCGGATGTCTATCGTGCGGTTGGTCGGCATCGGCACCTGGGCCTCCATTCATGCGTGGCCATTGCGTGACCATCTTCCCTCCAGCAGAAATATTCTGTTAACCCTAACGGAGGGTTAAGACGCGCCGACTCGCAAACTCGGCAGGAGAAACATCTGATGTCCGTTGAACTGGTCGAGAGCAAGCCGAAGAACCCGCTGCCAATCCATCTGGTCGCCAGGGATGGGCTGGAGGCAGCCGGTCTGTCGCCGTCTATTGTCGCATGGGCCAAGGCAAACGGCTTTTCCGGCGAGGCTGGCAGGACGCTGGTCCTGCCAGGCGAGAACGGAGCGCTTGGCGGCGCCATGTTCGGCCTCGGTGAGGGCGAGGGCGCGCTTGCCGTCGGTGCGCTGGCGAAAACCTTGCCGGAGGGCGATTGGCATTTTGCCTCCATGCCCGCGGAGCCGGAATTGGCGGCTCTTGCAATCGTGCTCGGCGGTTATGTCTTTGCCCGCTACGGCAAGAAACCGGGCAAGGCGCTGCGCTTCGAGCTGCCGGCCGGTGTCGATGCGCAGCGCGTTCGCCGCGTCGTCGATGGTGTTTTCCTGACGCGCGACCTGGTCAACACACCGACCAACGATATGGGACCGGACGATCTGGAGAAGGCGGTGCGGATCCTGGCTGGGGCTCACAAGGCCGAAGTCTCGGTCATCAAGGGCGACGACCTGCTCGCACAGAACTTCCCGATGATCCATGCCGTCGGCCGCGCTTCGTCCGATGCCCCGCGTCTGATCGACATGACCTGGGGGCGGCAGGGCGCGCCGAAGGTGACGCTGGTCGGCAAGGGCGTCTGCTTCGACACGGGCGGGCTCGACATCAAGCCGTCATCGGGCATGCTGTTGATGAAGAAGGACATGGGTGGCGCCGCCAATGTGCTGGGCCTGGCCTCGATGATCATGGCCGCCGGGCTCAATGTGCGGCTGCGCGTGCTGATCCCCGCGGTCGAGAATTCGATCGCCAGCAACGCTTTCCGCCCGGGAGACGTGCTGGCGAGCCGCAAGGGCATCACGGTCGAGATCGGCAACACGGACGCCGAGGGTAGGCTGGTGCTGGGGGACGCGCTGGCGCTGGCCGACGACGAGGAGCCGCAGCTTCTCATCGACATGGCGACGCTGACCGGCGCCGCCCGCGTCGCGCTTGGCCCCGACCTGCCGCCCTTCTACACCGATAACGAGGCGCTTGCCTCGGAGCTGGCGGCGGCGTCGCTGGCGGTCGAGGATCCGCTGTGGCGCATGCCGCTATGGCGGCCTTACGACGCGAAACTGTCGTCGAAGATAGCCGACATCAACAATGTCACATCAGATGGTTTCGCCGGTTCGATCACCGCGGCGCTGTTCCTCAAGCGCTTCGTCGAGAAGACGGCAAGCTGGGCGCATTTCGACATCTTCGCCTGGAACCCCGCCGATCGCCCGCATGGCCCGGCCGGCGGTGAGGCGCAGGGCATCCGGGCGCTGGAGCGGATCATCTCGACGCGCTATGGCTGATTGCCGCAAGCAGAGTCGGCGATTTCGAGAACTGAAACGGAACCGAAACAATTTGCCGTCATGCTGGCGCGATGTCGATTGCGATGCGCCCGAGCCAGGCCCTGCGACTGTGGCAGCAAGTGATGCTGTCGCAGGTGCGCGAGGACGCGCCTGATCTCACCATGCGCCAGACGGCGATCCTGTTCACCATCTACCTCGATCCGCCGCCGCACACCGTGCGCGGGCTCGCCGCCCGCCTCAACGTCACCAAGCCGGTTATCACGCGCGCGCTCGACACGATGGGCGCGCTGAAACTGGTGTCGCGCCATCGCGACGAGCTCGACAAGCGCAACGTCCTGATCAAGCGCACCGTCGAAGGCGCGCTCTTTGTCGAGCGCTTCGGAGATGGTATCATCGCCAAGGCCCACGAACTGCCGATGTAACCGATTTCCATTTGACCGGATTTGACGATTTGACTGCCAGGGACGCCCGCCTCCACGCCTTTCGCTCCGATCTTGCCGATGCGCGGCTGAAGGGCGAGGTGACGGCCGACCGTTTCGTCGCCGGCCGGCCTGCGCGGATTGCCGCCTCGGTGGCCGATCTGCGCAAGGGGCCGCGGCCCGACGCCGGCATCAACACGCAGTTCCTCTTCGGCGACGATGTCCTCGTCTTCGAGCAAACCGAAGGCTGGGCCTGGGTCCAGGGCGAACGCGATGGCTATGTCGGCTATGTCGCCGCTGCCATGCTGGGCGGGCGCGACCATGCGTCCACTCATATCGTTTCGGTGCCACGCACGTTTCTTTATCCCGGTCCGGACCTGCGCTTTCCGATTGCCGGGCAATTGTCCATGGGATCGACCGTAACCGTTACGGGTGCCGCTGAAACACGGGGCACGCATTATGCGTTGCTGCCCTCCGGTAAAGCCGTGATCGCTGGCCATCTGCAGCCAATCGGCGAAGTGGCCGGCGACTATGTGTCTGTGGCCGAGACATTTCTCGGCACGCCCTATCTATGGGGCGGTGTTTCCGGCTTCGGCATCGACTGCTCCGGCCTGGTGCAACTGGCCATGCGCATGGCGGGCAGGAATGTGCTGCGCGATTCCGACATGCAGGCCGCCTCGATCGGCGAGCCGCTCGATGCGGGCCCTGATTTTTCGGGGCTGCGACGTGGTGACCTGGTGTTCTGGAAAGGGCATGTCGCCATCATGACCGACGCCGAAACCATGATCCACGCCAACGGCCACACCATGCTTGTGTCGCGCGAAGGGCTGAAGGAAGCAATCGCCCGCATCGGCTATCTCTATGGCGGGCCTACAGGGTTCCGGCGCCCGTAACGCTTTTTCGATCCCCTTTTGTTCCGAACCTGCTTGGCGATTGACTGTCGCCGCGCTACCTCTGGCGCGTGACAGTTGAGCCCCGCCTCGCCGACCAGAATGCCGCAGTCGTCTTGCCCGAGCCATTCCTAAAATGGTTCGGCGAGAAAGGCTGGTCGCCGCGCGCTCATCAGATCGAGCTCCTGGCAAAGGCCCAGGCGGGGCAATCGGTGCTGCTGATCGCACCGACCGGCGCTGGCAAGACGCTGGCCGGCTTCCTGCCGTCGCTGACCGAACTGGCCGTCAGGCCAAGGCGAAAACCAGGCCAGGCGCGGCGCGGGATTCACACGCTGTACATCTCGCCGCTTAAGGCACTGGCCGTCGACATCGAGCGCAATCTCGGGAAGCCGGTCGAGGAGATCGGCCTGCCCGTCACCATCGAAACGCGCACCGGCGACACCCCCGCCCACAAGCGCCAGCGCCAGAAGCTGGTGCCGCCGGACATTCTTTTGACGACGCCCGAGCAGCTTGCGCTGCTGATCGCGGCTTCCGACGCCAGGCGTTTCTTCGAGGATCTGCGCTATGTCGTGCTCGACGAATTGCATTCGCTGGTGACGTCGAAACGCGGCCATCTTTTGGCGCTCGGCCTCGCGCGGTTGCGCAGCTTTGTCCCAAGCCTGCAGACGATCGGCCTGTCGGCGACGGTGGCCGAGCCGGACGAATTGCGGCGCTGGCTGGTCAGCCAGAACCCACCGGGTGACATGGCGGAATTGATCACTGTGACGGGTGGTGCCAAGCCCGAAATCTCGATCCTCGATTCCGAGGAGCGCGTGCCGTGGGCAGGGCACTCGGCGCGCTACGCCACGCCGGAAATCTACCGCGAGATCAAGCGCCACAAGACGACCTTGCTTTTCGTCAACACACGCAGCCAGGCGGAGCTGCTGTTCCAGGAGTTGTGGCGCGTCAACGAGGACACCTTGCCGATCGCCTTGCATCATGGCTCGCTCGACGTCGCCCAGCGCCGGCGCGTCGAGAAGGCAATGGGCGAGAACGCGCTACGCGCCATCGTCGCCACGTCGACGCTCGATCTCGGCATCGACTGGGGCGATGTCGATCTGGTCGTGCATGTCGGTGCTCCGAAGGGCGCCAGCCGGTTGGCACAGCGCATCGGCCGTGCCAATCACCGCATGGATGAGCCGTCCAAGGCGATTTTGATCCCCGCCAACCGTTTCGAGGTGCTGGAGTGCCGGGCCGCACTCGACGCCAATTATCTCGGCGCGCAGGATACGCCGCCACTGGTCAATGGCGGGCTCGACGTGCTGGCCCAGCATGTGCTCGGCTGCGCCTGCGGCGCACCGTTCCGCGCCGATGACCTATACGAGGAGGTACGAACGGCGGCACCCTATGCCGGCCTCGATCGGCCGACCTTCGACCGTGTCATCGATTTCGTAGCCACCGGTGGCTATGCACTGAAGAACTATGAGCGCTATGCCCGCATCCGCCTTAACAAGGACGGGCTGTGGCGCGTCTCCAATCTGCGCGTCGCCCAGCAATATAGGCTCAATGTCGGCACCATCATCGAGGTGCCCGCCCTCAACGTGCGTTACGTCAAGGCCGGCAGCAAAGGGGCGGCGTCGCACGGTGGCCGCGTGCTCGGCAAGATCGAGGAGGCCTTCCTCGAAACGTTGACGCATGGCGATACTTTCATGTTCGCCGGCAAGGTGCTGCGTTTCGAGGGCATCCGCGAGAATGAGTGCTTCGTGTCGAACGCGCCCGGCAGCGACGCCAAGGTGCCATATTATGGCGGCGGCAAGTTCCCGCTCTCGACCTACCTCGCAGAGCAGGTCCGCATCATGCTGGACGATCCGCAGCGCTGGAAGAAGCTGCCGGAGCAGGTGGCCGACTGGCTGCGGTTCCAGTCGGACAAATCCATGCTGCCCAAGCGCGACGATTTGCTGATCGAAACCTTTCCGCGTGGCAATCGCCATTATCTGGTCGCCTATCCCTTTGAGGGCAGGCTGGCGCACCAGACGCTTGGCATGTTGCTCACCCGTCGCCTCGACAGGGCGGGCGTCAGGCCGCTCGGCTTTGTCGCCACTGATTATGCCTTGGCCATATGGTCGCTGGGCGACATGGGCGCGATGTTCAAAGCCAGGAAACCTTCACTGAGCGCGCTGTTCGACCAGGACATGCTGGGCGACGATCTCGAAGCCTGGCTGGCCGACAGCTGGCTTCTCAAGCGCACTTTCCGCAATTGCGCGCTGATCTCGGGCCTGATCGAAAAACGCCACCCCGGCCAGGAGAAGAGCGGCCGGCAGGTCACCGTGTCGACCGACCTGATCTACGATGTGCTGCGCAGCCATGAGCCGGACCACATCCTGCTTCAGGCGACGCGTGCCGATGCGGCGACCGGCCTGCTCGATGTCAGCAGACTTGCGGACATGCTCTCGCGCATCCAGGGTCGAATCATGCATAAGGCGCTCGAACAGATATCGCCGCTTGCCGTGCCGATCATGCTCGAGATCGGCAAGATGCCGGTGAACGGCGAGGCCGATGAAACTCTGCTTATGGATGCGGCGACACTGGTCGAAGAGGCGATGGGGCCCGGGATGGTCGATGAATGAATTTTTCGCTGGCGCGCGCATCGCTGATCGCCGAGGCCGATCTCGTCGGCATCGCGGACGAGCGCGCGGTCTGCGATCCGCGCGGCGTGCTGTATTTCCCCGATCTCAAGCTGCTGACAGTTTCGGACCTGCATCTGGAGAAGGGGTCGTCCCTGGCAAGGCGCGGCACGCTCATCCCGCCCTATGATACTGGCGCGACCCTGCTCAGGCTGCAGGCGGTCATATCGGACTACCAGCCGTCGATCGTCATCAGCCTGGGTGACTCCTTCCACGACGGCGGCGGCGCCGCGCGCATGCATTCGAGCTTTCGCGAACGGCTGGAAGCGCAGATGGCAGGCCGTGACTGGTTCTGGGTCGCCGGCAATCACGACCCCGAAGCGCCGGCGGATCTGCCTGGCGAGACCGTGCGGGAACTGGCCATAGGCTCGCTGCTATTCCGGCATGAGCCATCGAAGGTGAGGGTAGAGGGGGAAATATCGGGCCACCTCCATCCCTGCGCCCGCATCGTGCAACAAGGCCGCTCGGTGCGCAGGCGCTGCTTTGCCGGCGATGGCGGCCGCATGATCATGCCGGCCTTCGGCGCCTATACCGGTTCGCTCAACGTGCTCGACCGCGCCTATGCCGGGCTGTTTCGCCTGGAGTCGCTGATGGCTTACATGCTTGGCACCGAGCGCATCTTCGCCATCTCGCACTCGATGCTGCGGCCAGGCTGAGATCTATCGCCCATAGTAGAGCATGACCGTGTGCTTCGCTTCGGCGAAGAACAGCCAGCGTTCGACCAGCATGCCGGCGAACTGGGCGATCGCGGCCAGCGCCGATAGCGCCGCCGCGAGCGGCCACGGCAAGGCGAAGGCGGCAAGCAGCAACAGGATCGGCAAACCGAAAGCCAGCGCCTGCGTGATCCGGCGCAGCTTGGCGCTGTGCTTGCGCGCGATGCGAAAACCCATTTCCTTGAGCAGGTAGTTCTCCTCGGTATGCGGCCATTCCAAGGATTGCACCATGCCGCCGGAGAGCCCGGTCGCGGTGTTGGCATTGGTCGGGATCTCAAGCTGGTCGTTGTAGCGCCACGTCGCCAGCTTCCAGCCCCAGCCGAGCAAAATGAGCAGCGCGGAAGCCGCCAGAAGCATTTTCGAGCCGAGAGAAAATGCTTGCAGCACAGCGTTCAGAAGCACGCTGCCGCTCATCGCCGAGTAGATGAGATAGCCGGGCAAGGTGTAGGGGCTGTGCCAGTGGGCGATGGGTTTCAGCGAGGCATAGATCATGCCTGTCATGCAGACCGTGGCTATGGCGCCAACGGCGGCCAGGACGCCGGCGGCCGCCACCCAGCCATCGAGGCGGCTAAGGAAGACCCAGCCTACGCCGAACACGCCTGCGGGAATGAAGGTGGCGACCGAGGCAACGCCTTCGCGCGACAGCCATGAACTGCGCCATTGCGAGAACGCCCGCCAGGCACGTTCGGGCCTGCCGAGATGGCCGGTCGATGACAACAGGCCGGCGGCGATCAGGCCGAGCGCCAGCCCCATGCCGACGAAGCCCGGCCAGAAATCGGGCGCGACGAAGCCGAGCGGGCCGAGCACGCCGAGCAGCGCGAGCAGCCCATAGCCGGCACCCGTGGCGGTGGTGAAGAAGACGACGGAAAAAGCCGGATGCATGGATGGTCAGCTCGAAAGCATGCGGTCGACCCAGCCAAGGAAACCGCCCTCGGCCCGTAGCGGCTCCAGCGCGGGAGCGGTCACCGATGCGGCGCGTTGCGTGTGAGCGCGCGGCGGCAGGTATTTGTTGGTCGGGCGATAGCCGAGTTCGGACATCAGGTCGACACCGCCGCGCTCCGCCACCAGTTGCGAAACGGGGGATTGGGGATCGCCGAGGTCGCCGAAATGCCGGGCGCTGGTCGGGCAGGCGGCGACGCAGGCCGGCACGCGGTCCCCCTCGGCCAGGTTGTCGTTATAGATGCGGTCGACGCAGAGCGTGCATTTCTTCATCACCCCGACATCGCCATCGAATTCGCGCGCGCCGTAAGGGCAGGCCCAGCTGCACAATTTGCAGCCGATGCACTTGTCCTCGTCGATCAGCACGATGCCGTCCGACGCGCGCTTGTAGGAGGCGCCGGTCGGGCAGACGGTGACGCAGGCCGGCGTCTCGCAATGCAGGCAGGAGCGCGGGAAGTTGACCGTGCGCCCACCCATCTCGGTGATGTGCTCGTAACTGTGCACGCGGTTGAACCAGACCCCGTCGACATGGCCGCCATAGGGGTCGATGTCGGTCAGCGGCGCCATGTGGCCGCCGGTGTTCCATTCCTTGCAGGCGGTAACGCAGGCCTGGCAGCCGACACAGGTGTCGAGGTCGATGACGAGGCCGAGCTTCTTGCCGCCTGGACTTGGAAGACAGGTCATTCGGTTGCCTCTCTTGCCTGCCGAAACCCGGCGCCGAAAGTGAGCTTGTCGGGCGAGGGTTCGAAATGCGGCGGCTGTTGAAAACGCTCGAATTGCGGTTCGGTGAAGCCGGCCTCCTCCGCCGCGCATTTGACGATGCGCACGCGCAGATCGAACCACGCCGCCTGTCCCGTGACCGGATCGGAATTCGAATAACGCTTGCCCTGCGCGTCGGCCAAGGTCTGGTCTCCGATGATGTGGTTGAGCAGGAAGCCGCGATTGCTTTCGGCGGCATCGTCCTTCAGCCCCCAGCTGCCGCGTCGCTTGCCGATCGCGTTCCAGGTCCACACCGTGCTTTCGTTCACGCCGTCGACCAGCTTGATCTGCCCTTTCACCTTGCCGTTGATGCTTTCGATCCAGACCCAGTCGTCGTCGCCAAGGCCGAGCCCGGCGGCGGTTCGCTGATGCACAAACAGCCGGTTTTGGCTGGTGATCTGCCTGAGCCACGCGTTTTGCGAACCCCAGGAATGGTACATGTGCATCGGCCGCTGCGTCAGCGCGTGCAGCGGGTATTCTTCCTGGTCGACGGACGCTTCCTCGAACGGCATGTACCAGAACGGCAGCGGGTCCATGTAGGTCTCGACGCGCCTGCGTTCGCTTGCAGGCGGCACCACCCGGCCATGACCACGCGCGGCCAGCCGAAAACGCTGCATCGGTTCGGAATAGAGCTGGAAGACGATCGGCTCGGCCTTGGGGATGAAGCCCAGTTGCACCGCGAAGTCGAGATAGGAGCGGTTGGCCATCTTGTAGTAGCGCTGGTCCTCGGTGAAATCGTGGTGCCAGAACCCGCCATTGTCGATGTAGCGTTGCAACTGGTTGGGATTGACGTCGCCCTTGCCGATCGAGTTTTCGTCCTTGCCGCGCCAGCCTGCGAGCGGGCCGATGCCGGGCGTGCGTTCATGATTGACGATGTAGTCGGCATAGTCGCGGTACTTCGGCGAGCTTTCGTCATCGACGAAGCCGGGCAGGCCAAGCCGCGCGCCGAGGTCGATCAGCACCGACTGGAAGGGCCTGACGTCGCGGTCGGGCTCGACGACCGGATGGCGAATGGCGTCGCCCGGCCCGTCGGCATGGCTGATCGGCCGGTCGAGCAGGCTGATGCAGTCATGACGCTCGAGATAGGTGGTGTCGGGCAGGACCAGGTCCGCGAACGGCACGGTCTCGGAGTAGTAGGCATCGGAATAGATGATGAAAGGGATCTTGTAATTGCCCGCTTCGTCATGGTCGGTGAGCATGGCCATGGTCTCGACGGTGTTCATCGAGGAATTCCAGGCCATGTTCGACATGTACATCATCAGCGTGTCGATCGGGTAGGGATCGCCGGCCCAGGCGTTGCGGATGACTGTGTGCATCAGCCCATGCGCCGCAAGCGGCGAATCCCAGGAATAGGCCTTGTCGATGCGCAGCGGCGTGCCCGCTTCGTCGACCAGCAGATCGTCGGGTCCACAGACGAAACCGAGCGGCATGCCGTCGAGCGGCGTCATCGGCCTGACGTCCTTGCCGCAGGGCTTCGGGCCGGGCGGCGCCGATCTGGGATAGGGCGGCTTGAAGCGGAAGCCGCCCGGCACGTCCACCGTGCCCAGCAGAACCTGCAGCAGGTGGATGGCGCGACAGGTGTGAAAGCCGTTGGAATGGGCCGAGATGCCGCGCATGGCATGCATCGAAACCGGCCGTCCCGTGATCGTCTCGTGCCGGCGTCCGGCCCAGTCGGTCCATGCGACCGGCAGTTCGATCGCCTGCTCGAAGGCGACATGGGCCAGTTCGGCGGCGATCCGGCGGATCGTTCCGGCGGAGATGCCGCAACGCTCCGCGACCGCATCGGGCGAATAGCTGACGTCCATGTAGCGGTCTGCAATCAGCTGGAACACGGGAAGGCACCTGCGCCCGTCGACTGTGAAGCTGCCGGTCAGTGCCGGTTTGGCATTTGAATCGACTGCGTTGACGGAGGTCGTCGCCACTCTGTCCCATGCCAGCGGATTGTCGTCGCTGTCGCGCATGAACAGCCCGTCATCGGCCGCGCCCGGCTCCTGGATAACCAGGACATGCGCGTTGGTGTAGCGGAGCAGATAATCGAGATCGACGCGGCCGGCTTTCAAGAGTTCGTGGATCAGCGCGAACACGAACAGGCCGTCCGTGCCGGGCCGGATGCCGATCCAGTCGTCGGCGATCGCATTGTAGCCGGTCCGGCATGGATTGATCGACACCACCTTGGCGCCGCGCGCCTTGAGCTTGCCCAGTCCGATCTTGATCGGATTGGAATCATGGTCCTCGGCAACGCCGAACAGCATGAAGTATTTCGTGTTGTCCCAATCGGGCTCGCCGAACTCCCAGAACGAGCCGCCGATCGTGTAGAGCCCGCCCGCCGCCATGTTCACCGAACAGAAGCCGCCATGAGCGGCGAAGTTCGGCGTGCCGAACTGGCTCGCCCACCACCCTGTAAGAGATTGTGATTGGTCACGGCCCGTGAAGAAAGCGAGTTTCTTAGGATCGGTCCGGCGGATATTCGACAGCCGCTCGGTGGCGATCGAGAAGGCCTCCTCCCACTCGATCTCGCGGAACTCACCCGAGCCGCGCGGCCCGGTGCGCAGCAATGGCTTCTTCAGCCTGGCCGGGCTGTAGTGCTGCATGATGCCGGAGCTGCCCTTGCCGCAGATCACGCCGCGATTGACCGGATGATCCTTGTTGCCGTTGATGTAGCGGACCTTGCCGTCCTTGATGTGCACGTCGATGCCGCAGCGGCAGGCGCACATGTAGCAGGTCGTCTTGGCGATGCTGTCGGAAACATCAGGCGAGGTGTCGACACCGTCGCCTTCATCGGGCGCCCGC
This sequence comes from Mesorhizobium sp. BR1-1-4, assembly GCF_020165375.1. NCBI lineage: Bacteria > Pseudomonadati > Pseudomonadota > Alphaproteobacteria > Hyphomicrobiales > Phyllobacteriaceae > Mesorhizobium > Mesorhizobium sp. BR1-1-4. The sequence continues at coordinate 423,750 of NZ_JAIUIB010000003.1, forward strand.
GTGTCGGCAAGCGGGCGTTGCGAGGGGGCTGAATTGGCGCCGCGCGGCGGTCCTTGCATCATGATCCCGTGGTGCTCGCGCGGTCAGCGGATTTGGCTCGCGTCTTCGGCCCGGGGCCGCGCATATAATGTTCTTCGGGATGGTAGCGGTCGCCGGCCAGCCGTCGCCTTATACCGCGGCTCCAATGCGCAAGCAGGGATCTGAACCGCCCGATCATTTTGCTGTTTGCGACCTGCAGGCTAATTTTTTCTAAATTCCGCAGGAAAAGTAGAATAAAGCTATCGATCCGTCTAATCAGTTGTTCTTGTAAATTCGATCGATATTGGTTCTTAATACAGGCATGACCCTGGACCAGTTGCGCATTTTCGTCGCCGTCGCAGAGCGCGGCCACATGACAAAGGCGGCGGAGCTCCTGGGCATTTCCCAGTCGGCCGCGTCGGCGGCCATTCGCGCTCTGGAAGAGCAGCATGGCGTCCATCTGTTCAACCGCGTCGGCCGCAACATCGAGCTGGCCCAGACCGGCCATCGGTTCCTGCCGGAGGCCAAGGCCGTGCTGGAGCGGGCCGCAGCCGCGCGCAATGTCCTGGAACATGTTTCGCAGACGGTCGCCGGCAGCCTCTCCATCGCCGCCAGCCTGACCATCGCCAGCTATTGGCTGCCGCGCCGGCTGGCCTCTTTCCACGAGGCCTATCCGGCCGTCAGGCTGAGCGTCACCATCGGCAACACAAGGCAGGTCGAGGCCAGCGTGCTGGATGGAACCGCCGATCTCGGCCTGGTCGAAGGGCGCACCGAGTCCGACTTGTTGCGCCGCGTCAAGGTCGATACCGACCGGTTGATGCTGGTCGTTGCCAGCTCCCATCCAGAGATCGCCGAAACCGCGCCGGGCCGCCCCGACATCACCGGCCTGCGCTGGATAATCCGCGAGGGCGGCTCCGGCACGCGCGAGGTGCTGGAGGATCTGGCGCGCCGCGAGGGGATTTCGCTTGCCGACCTCAGGATATTCCTGGTGCTGCCCAGCAACGAGGCGGTTCGCCAAGCTGTCGAGGCGGGTGCCGGCGCGACCATCATTTCGGAGCTGGTCGTCGGGCGCGCGGTCGCCGAGGGGAGCCTGAGAGCCGTGCCGATCGAATTGCCGAAGCGCGACTTCGCCATGATTACCCATCGCGACCGTCAGGCAAGCCTGGCCCAGATGGCGCTGAAGGCGCATCTGGCCGCGGAGGCGAACGGGACTACGTAGGGGTAGGTTCAGCCGAACTTCCGCTGCGCATCGAGCGCCAGGCCGAGTCCGACCGATCCGAACATATCGCCTTCTATGACGGAAGCCCGCGGCACCAGCGACAGGATTTCCCGCCTTGCCAGCGGGATCGCCGTCGATCCGCCGGTCAGGAACACCGCGGTGATGTCGGAGGGCTTGACCCCGGCGTCGCGGATGGTCTGCGCCACCGTTTCGGTAACCCGCTCGATGTCCCGAGCGATCGTGGCCTCCAGCCCGTCGCGCGTGATCCCGGCGGCGAACGCCGCGCCCGGCAGCTTCACCGCCACCTCCGCCGATGACATGTCGGTCAGCTCTATCTTGGCTTTCTCGACCAGCGCCGCCAGCGCGTGCCCGTAGCGGTGCTCGACGACATGGATGAAGCGGTCGACCAGGTCGGCGCGCGCGGCCTCGTAGCGGATCTGGCGCAGATGCGTCATCGCCTTGGCGGTGTAGACCAGATTGATGCGCTGCCATGTGGCGAGATCGATGAAGTAGCTGGCCGGCAGATTGCGCTTGCCGTCCTTGGTCGCGGAGAGGTAGCCGAGCTGTGGCATGACATGGGCGATGCTCAGCAGCCGGTCGAAATCAGTGCCGCCGATATGGATGCCGCGGCTGGCCAGGATGTCGTCCTTGCGATCGGTCGATCGCGCGCGCTCCGGCGAGACCCGCACGATGGAGAAGTCAGACGTGCCGCCGCCCATGTCGATGATCAGCGCCAGTTCCTCGCGTGTCACCTTCTGCTCGTAATCGAGCGCCGCCGCGATCGGCTCGAACTGGAAAGCGATATGCTTGAAGCCTTGGGCACGGGCAGCCTTCTCGAGTTCGCCTTGCGCCTCCGCGTCGGCTTGCGCGTCGTCATCGACGAACTGCACCGGGCGGCCGAGCACCACGCTCTCCACCACGCCGCCGGCGTCCTCTTCCAGCCGCGTCCTCAGATGACCGATGAACAGGCCGATAATGTCGATGAAGCCGATCTGGCGTGCCTTGATCCGCGTCTTCTCGTGGGCGAGCGAACTGCCGAGCACGCTCTTCAACGAGCGCATCAGGCGGCCTTCGATGCTGTCGGTATAGTCCCCGATAGCGCGGCGGCCAAAATAGGTATGGCCATCCTCGAAATTGAAGAACACGGCACTTGGCAAAGTGGGCTGCCCGCCCTCCAGCGGGACCAGCCCCGCCTTGCCGTTCCGGATGACGCCTACCGTGGAATTAGACGTGCCGAAGTCGATGCCGCCGAATGCCTGATGCATCGCAGCCTCCTGTCATTGTTCGTGGCGGCAAAACAGCGGCGACGCGTCGCGCTGTCATCGGGATGGCGGGACCGCTCCTGGCGAACGGTATGTGCTTGTTTGCCCCTGGGTTGGGAGGCGGCGGTTTATCGCATGGCGGCGAAAAGGGGAACCCCTCTTTTCCCGCGGCATCAATCCTTGCGGAACACCAGCCGGCCGAGCCAGCCAGTCACCATGGCCAACGATACGGCGAACACGCCGTAGAGGAACGAATAGTCGTGGGCGACGCGGAAGATCGATTGTTCGAAGCCCGATTTGCGGATTTCGAGCTGCGCCGAACTCTCCTTGACGAATAGGCCGCTCTTGAACAGGAATGCGCGCGCCTTGTGCGTGCCGACCGAGACATCAGGCGCCAGCCTGACGGTAGCGCGAAACAGGTTCTGCGACAGGAATTGCACGCCGCCGACATTCTCGCTGTAGAGGCCGGCGGCGGCCTTGCGTTCGCGCAACGCGGCCGTGAATTCCTCGATCGTCGCCGGGCTGTCACCGGCTTCGGCGGGCTGCATGTAGAGGTTGGAGGCGCCGAGCGACAGCTGCTTGTAGCTGTTGGGTTCGGTGATGTCCTGCAGCGGCCGCGTCGTCGCGACCGAATAGGACACCGGCACGTTCTCGAAGGTCTCGGAATCCAAATTGACCCAGACGCCCAGCACCCGGTCCTTGCGGCGCACGACCACCGGTTTCGGCGGCCCTTCGAGCACGACGATGACGTCGTAACGGCCCTGGCGTGCGACCAGCGGGTCGGGATTTTCCAGCGAACCGAAGATGGTCAGGTCGGCCCCGGAAAAACCGGCGGTGATCGACACCGCGTCGGTGGAAAGGCCGATCTGGATGCCTTCCGTCAGCGGCGTCTGCGCCTTCGCCGGCGCGGCGGCGGTCAGGGACAGGAGAGCGACGGCTGCGAGCGCTTTCAGGCCATTCATCAGTTGAGGCCCAGGCCGGACAGCGAATAAAGGTTGGGCGGCGTGACGAACAGATCGGTGGCAAGCCGGATCGCCACCGCCAGCACCAGCAGCGCCAGCAGCGCCCTCAATTGCTCGCCGCGCAGCCGCTGGCCGGCCTTGGCGCCATATTGCGCCCCGGCCACGCCGCCGGCCATCAACAGGAAGGCCAGCATCACATCGACGGTCTGGTTTGTGGTGGCGTGGACCAGCGTCGTATAGGCGGAGGTGAAGATGATCTGGAACAGCGAGGTGCCGATGACGACATTGGTCGGCACTTTCAAGAGATAGATCAGCGCCGGCACCATGATGAAGCCGCCGCCGACACCCATGATCGACGACAGGAAGCCGATGCCGGCGCCAAGCCCGAGCACCGGAATGACGCTGACGAACAGCTTCGACGCGCGGAAGCGCATCTTCAGCGGCAGGCGGTGGATCCAGTTGTGCTGGCCGGATTTCTTCAGCACCGGCGCCGCGCCGCTGCGCGTGGCGCGCAGGGCGTTGATGCTCTCGACCAGCATCAGCCCGCCGACGGTGCCGAGCAGCACGACGTAGAGCAGCGAGATGAACAGGTCGAGCTGGCCGAGCCTGCGCAGGAAGCCGAACACATAGATGCCGCCGGTTGAGCCGACGACGCCGCCGGCCAGAAGCACGCTGCCGAGCTTGAAGTCGAGCGTCCCTCGCTTCATGTGCGACAACACGCCGGAGACGGAAGAAGCAATGACCTGGTTGGCGCCGGTGGCGACCGCGATCGCCGGCGGGATGTTGTAGAAGATCAAGAGCGGCGTGATTAGGAAGCCGCCGCCCACCCCGAACATGCCCGACAGGAAGCCCACCGCGGCGCCCATGGCCAGCAGCACGAAGACGTTGACGGAAATTTCCGCGATCGGGAGATAGATGCCCACCCGTCTGTCTCGATCAGTTTGCCTGTCGGCGAATAAAGCCGCTGCGGGCACTATCGCATCGAAAAGCCAATTTTCTCTTGCGCCGACGCGGCAGCGGGACCAAACCCCGTCACCGCGCCGAAACAAAAAACAACTCAATCAGTTAACAGGCAAATGTAAGGCAAGGGCGTCGTGGAAACGACGCTTCTGCCGTTATTTGCGCGCCAGCAATGCCTTGACCAGCTTCTCGTCGACCGCGCCCGTCGCTGGCAGCTTGTTGTCGGTCTGGAAAGCGATGATCGCGTTCTTGGTCTTCCCGCCCATCACGCCGTCGGCGCCGCCGGCGTCATAGCCGTTCTTGTTGAGGATGAGCTGGATGTTCTTGACCGCCTTCTTCATGTCGATGCCGGCCGTCGTCTGCGGCGTGCCTTCCTGCCAGGATTCGGGAATGTCCACCGAATTGGCCGCCGCGTTGAGCGGCTTGGCCTTCCACAATTCGGTCGCCGCGCGCGCCCGCTCGAGCTGCTCGGGCCGCAGCGCGTTGGCGATCTCGTCGCGCTTGGCCGCGGCATCCTTGTCGCCGGTCTTGGCGACGAGCGCGAACCATTTGTAGGATTCCTCCAGGTTCTGCTTCATGCCGACGCCCTTGGCGGCGAGGATGCCAAGATTGAACTGGCTGTCCTTGACGCCGAGGTCGGCGGCCGCCTGGAACCAATGCGCGGCCGATTCATTGTCGGTTGCGCCGTCGGCGGCCATGGCGAACAGCACCGCCAGATTGTGCATGGCGCTGGCGTTGCCCTGCGCGGCGGCGAGCTGGTACCAGGTCTTCGACTTCTTGATGTCGCGCGCGACGCCGATGCCCTTCTCGTAGAAATTGCCGATGCGGTATTCAGCCGGCGCGAAGCCGAGTTCCGCCGATTTCTCGTACCATTTGGCGGCAGCCGGCATGTCTTCCTTGACGCCGCGCGACTCGGCGTAGCGCGAGCCGACCTCGAACAGCGCCTTGGCGTCGCCACCGGCGGCGGCGTCACGCAAGGCGACCGGGCCGGCATCGGCCGGAATGTCGAACTTGATCGCGGCTGTCGCCGCCGGCTTGTCCATGGGCGCAACGGCGCCAGTCGTGTCGTTGGTCGTCGCCTCGGTCGCCACTGGCGCGGCAGGGGCCGCTTGGAGATCGGCATCCGTCGCCTGCGTAGCGCCGGCGGCTGCTGCCGGATCCGTCATGGCCGGGGCAGCGGTCATCGGAGCAACCGGCGCGGCCGAAGCCATCGCGTCGGGGGCGCTCGGGCCGGAAGCCATGGCCGACGTGACCGGCGAAGCGGGGTCGGCCGTGGGCGCTGTGTCCGGCATCGCGTCCGTATCAGACGGCATGGCCACGACGGTCCGCGCCGCCATATCGTCCTTGCTGGCGGGCGCGGATTGTTCGGCCTGCCTGGCCGGACGGGCCGGCGCGCTGTTCATCGTCGTCGGCTGAACTTCGGTCTTCGGCTGGCTGGCGGTATCGAGAGATGCCGTCCGAACCGGCTGCGGGGCGACGATCGGGGATGCGTCGTTGCTTGCCACCTGGGCGGGATCCGAAAGGAACGCCTTGCCGAGCTGCAGGCCGGCAAGCGCCAGCATGATCGCTGCCGCCGCCATCAGGATCGGCTTGCGCCGCGCCTTGAGCAGGTCGCCTATCCTGAGCGCCTTGACCGGGCCTTTCATCGTCGACTGGCGCTTCAGGGCGTCGGCCTCGGCCGCGGCCGCCTGCGCCGCGCGCCGGGCGGCGGCGATGAAATCCGATTTCGCCGCGTCGCTGTCGCCGAGCTTTGCCGGTTGTCCGCGCTCGTCGCGCACGCGCTTCATGATGGCATTGAGGTCAGGCGCGCCGGAGCCCGGCTCCAGCGGGCGGTTGGCGACCTTCGGGTCGAGCGGCTCGTCGAGATCGACACTCGGGATGTCGGCGCTCGGCGCCGAGCCGGCCAGCGGCGGAACATCCGCCGCTTTCTTGCCCTTGAAGGCCCGCGCCAGACCGCCGAACATCGACTTGCGGCCTGCCGGCTGGTCCTTTCCGGCGGTGGTGTCGGAACCGAGTGCGGCCATCGCGGCGGCGGCGGCGGCTTCCGCCGGCGAGCGCGTGCCCGGCCGGGGAGACAAGCCCGTTCCAACGTGCAGTGCGGGCTCGCCGGGCTCGGTGCGCACTATGGCCGCGGCACGCGCGTCCAGATCGGCCATGTCGCCAGTCAGCGGCAGCTCGTCCATGGTCATGGATGGTGCGTTCACGGCCATCTTGGGCCGCTGCAAGCCACGCCAGCCACTGGGTTCGATCGAGGCCGCGTCCAGGAGCTCGCTTACCGCCTCGGACGGGTCGCTGGTTTCCAGCGAGCCCAGCCTGTCGACGATCTTGAGCAGTGTGTCGTGAATGGCCTCGAAGGTCCGCGAATTGCGCTCGTCGGAACGCCGCGTCAGCGTCTCCAGGGTCTTCAGATCCTGGGCGAGGCCGGATACCGCGGCCGTATTGGTGCTCGTTCCGGCCAGCGAGCGCACCGCGTTCTCGGCCGCCTCACGTGCCGCGCCGAGGATGGAATCGCGGGTCCCGGCCAGCGCTTTTTCGATTTCGTCGAGGCGTGGGCTGATGTCCTCGAAGTCCGGCAGCGGCGTGCTGGGCTTGGAAAGATGCGCCGACAGGCCGGCGACCTGCGCCTCCAGGCTGCGGATCAGCGCCGGATCGATGCCGGCCACCTGGGCCGCCGAAGCGTCCAGCCGGCTTGAAATATCTTCGAGCCGGCTTTCCAGGCCCCGGATCGCCGCCTCGCCGGCGGGATCGGGAGCGCGTGTCTCCATGCGCTTGGCCAGTGCGGTGAAGCGAGCGTCGATGGCGTCCATGATGCCGGCACTGTCGACCTGCGGCATGCTGCGCTGGTCCAGCCGGTCGGCAACCTCGTCCAGCCGGCGCTCGAGATCGCGAAACAGCATGTTGCCCTGCTCGATGGCGTCGCCCTGGCGCCGCTCCATCATGCCCGACAGCACGTCGAAGCGCTGCTCCAGCCCGTGGAAGATGTAGTCGGCGTCGGGCATGGCCGGCGCCTGATCGATCTTGTCGGCGATCAGCGCGATCTGCTTGGCGAGCCGTTCCATCGCCTGCTCGGGCAGGTTGGCGCGGCCGGCGAGGTCGTCGACCCGGCTCGACAGCGTGTTCAGCCGGTCGATCACGACATTCGCGGGACGGTCCTGCGCCACTTCCTCGATCTGCTGGGCGAGCGAGTCGATCCGCTTCTCGATGCGCTCGAAGGCTTCGTGGTCGACTGAATTCGCCTGTGCGGCGACTGTCGAGGCGACGATGGCGCGGGAAATCTCGTCCAGCCGCTCGTCGATCATGGCCAGCGTGCCGCCGCCGCGATTGTCCTGCTGGCTGGCGAAATGGTCGACCGCCCCGGCCAGCGTGCGGACCTTCTCCTCCAGCGAACGCAGGGACAGCGATTCCGGCAGGTTGTTGACGGCGTTGCTGATTTGCTCCAGCCGGTCGGTCAAGGCGGCAAGGGCGGGGTCGTCGGAGCGTTTGCGCTGGTCGGCGTCGACGCGGTCCTCGAAGGCCGTCCAGCGGCGGTCGAACTCGTCCCAGCGGCGGTCGACCTTCTGCACGCTCTCCTCGCGCGCCAGCGTGTCGAGCGCGGCTTTGACCTGTTCGAGTTCCAGTCGCAGCAGGTTGACGCTCCTGTCGTCGCTCTTCTCCGACAGCGATTTAATGGCGCCGGAGAGCCGCTCGAATTCCACGCCGAGTTCAGCGCTGCCCTTGCCCGAGGTCCCGGACTTGGCGTTCGACTGGAAGGCGCGGTCGATGTCCTTGCGCAGCGCGTCGAATTCGCGCTGCAGCCCTGAAGTCACCTGGTGGCGCAGTTCCTCGCGCATGCCGCGCAGTTCGCCGGCGATCTTGCCGACCATGGCGACGCTGTCTTCCTGGCCGCGCACGCGGTCGATGTCTCGCGCGATCGCCTGATAATTCTGGTCGAAGGGTGCAGGGGAGGGCGCCGGGTTGTGCGCACGCGGTGCCGGCTGCGGATCCTCATACCAGCGCTGCTGGGCCGTCGGCTGCGCAGCGGGATAGCGCGGGTCGGAGGCGGGGTAACGCGGTTCGGCGCCATATTGGCGAGGAGCGGGTCGTGCCGTCGCGTCCGCGCGCGTCTGCCCCAGGCGCTGTTCCAGCGTCTCCAGGGAGCGGTTCAGCTGCTCGAGCGTGGTCTGCGGCTTGCGCTGCCTGCCAGCATTGAGTGTATCGAGGTAGGACCGCTTGCTGTTCATCGGTGCGTCCGTCTTTCAGATTGGCCGGCTTGCGGCCAGCTCCCCAAGTCCCTGCCGGAACGAGGCGACCGCGCTTCGATGCCACGGTGGAAGACAAGCTTCCCGGGTTTCCCCGCGCTCCGAAAAACCGTGAAAATTCGATACAGGATAACCACGGGTAGCCGACACGCGCACATTTCGCCCAACGTGGTAAACAACGCGTTAACCAAGCTTAAGAAGTTGCAAGGAAGTTGGCTGACGTGACTTCCGGTGCGGCATAAAGCACCGTTCTCAGAACGCCCTTGCGTCATGAGGCGGCTACCGGTATAGAATTGACGTAAACGTAAATGGCGTATCAACTGCGCTGTTTGCGATTTGTTTGTCGAAACCACGGCCGGAAGCACGCCCCCGCTTCCAGTCAGGCGACGCATGGTCCGGGACCGCGACGCCACCAGACGGGGAAGCCAGTGACCATGAAGCTTATCTCGGCCGGCGAGACCGCGGCCAATACCAATAATGCAACCGTTGAAGCCGGCGAGGATCTCTCCCGCATCGGCGAGATGGCCAAGAAGTACGGCGTGACGCTGCGCACGCTGCGTTTCTATGAAGACAAGGGCCTGCTCAACCCCCAGCGCGACGGTTCGACCCGTCTCTATACGCGCCGCGACAAGGCGAGGCTGAAGCTGATCCTGCTCGGCCGCAAGGTTGGGTTCTCGCTGCGCGACGTCAAGCAGATGATGGATCTCTACGATCCGACCGGTTTCAACACCAAGCAGTTGCGGCTGGCGCTGGATAAGTCGGAAAAGCAGCTCGCTCGCCTGCAGAAGCAGCGGGCGCTGATCGACGACGCCATCAATGAACTCGGCGGCTCGATGTCGGCGGTGCGTCAGATGCTGGCCGAGCGTTCGGCGCCGCAAGCGAGCGTCGCGAGCTAAGCCGCCCTCCGATACTGTCGGACCCTTCACCACAAAGCCGCGTGGCCATGCCGCGCGGCTTTTCGCTGTCTGGCCTGCCTGCTTCGCGCTGGCTTGCGCATTGCCGTGACGCTTGGCCGATTGCGCCCGTGGTGGCGGAAATCTTGCCGCAGCGCAATATTGACGTTTACGCAAACGTCAATATTTGCTATTGCGGCTTCGACATTGGCCCGCTTGCCGCGCACGGCTTGATTTCGGGGTCAATCCGCATGGTGGAGGAAAAGCATGCCGATCTACAGGGCCCCGGTCCAGGACACGCTGTTCGTGCTCAACGAGGTGCTCGGCTATCAGCGCTATTCGAACCTTCCGGGATTCGCCGACGCAACGCCTGACGTGCTGGAGGCAATTCTCGCCGAAGGGGCCAAGCTCGCCGAGAACGTCATGCATCCGCTCAACCGTGTCGGCGACATGGAGGGTTGCGTGCGCCATGACGACGGCTCGGTGACCACGCCCAGGGGCTTCAAGGAAGCCTTCGACCAGTATCGCGAAGGCGGCTGGATGGGCCTGGCGGCGCCCGTCGAGTTCGGCGGCCAGGGCCTGCCCTATGCCGTGCACACGGCGGTGGCTGAATACATGGTGTCGGCCAACATGTCGCTGATGATGTATCCGGGCCTGACCCAGGGCGCGATCGCCGCCATCATCACCCACGGCACCGACGAGCAGAAGGCGACCTGGCTGCCCAGGATGGTCGAGGGCAGCTGGACCGGCACCATGAACCTGACCGAGCCGCATTGCGGCACCGATCTTGGCCTGCTGCGCACCAAGGCGGTGCCGAACGGCGATGGCACCTACAAGATTTCAGGCCAGAAAATCTTCATCTCGGCCGGCGAGCACGACATGTCGGACAACATCGTCCATCTGGTGCTGGCCCGCATCGAAGGCGCGCCGGAGGGCGTCAAGGGCATTTCGCTGTTCATCGTGCCCAAGCTGAAGCTCGACGCATCGGGCAATCCGGGGACGAGAAACACCGTCTCCTGCGGCTCGATCGAGGAGAAGATGGGCATCCACGGCAACTCGACCTGCGTCATGAATTATGACGAGGCCGAAGGCACGCTGCTGGGCGAGGCCAATGGCGGCCTGAAGGCGATGTTCACGATGATGAACGAGGCCCGCCTCGGCGTCGGCCTGCAGGGCCTGTCGCTGTCGGAGATCGCTTACCAGAATGCCGCCGCCTATGCCAAGGACCGGTTGCAGGGCCGCTCGCTGTCGGGTCCGAAGGCGCCGGACAAGAAGGCGGACCCGATCATCGTCCATCCCGACATCCGCCGCTCGTTGATGACCATGAAGGCTTTCAACGAGGCCGGCCGCGCGCTGGCGCTGTGGACCGCGATCAAGTCCGATATCGCGCACCGCTCCGTCGACGACAAGGATCGCCAGGCGGCCGACGATTACACCGGCCTGATGACGCCGGTGGTCAAGGGCGTGCTGACCGACAAGGGTTTTGATCACGCCGTCATGGCGCAGCAGGTGTTCGGCGGTCACGGCTACATCGAAGAACATGGCATGAGCCAGTTCGTGCGCGATGCCCGCATCGCCATGATCTATGAAGGTGCCAACGGCATTCAGGCGCTCGACCTCGTCGGCCGCAAGCTCGGCTTGAACGGCGGCCGAGCCATCCAGGCCTTCTTCAAGGAGGTCGGCGAGTTCTGCGAGGAAAACCGCGCGGACGAAAAGATGGCGCCGTTCACCAAGGGTTTGAAGAAGGGCCTCAACGATTTGCAGGCGGCGACCATGTGGCTGCTGCAGAACGGCATGGCCAAGCCCGATAATGCCGGTGCTGCCTCGACCGACTACATGCATCTCTTCGGCCTCGTCGCGCTGGGCTACATGTGGGCGCAGATGGCCAAGGCGGCACAGGGCAAGACTGATGCCAACGGCTCCCAGTCTTTCTACGACAACAAGGTCGTGACCGCGCGCTTCTTCATGGAGCGGATCATGCCGGAGACCTCGGCGCACCTCGCCCGTATTTCGAGTGGTGCCGATACGCTGATGGCCCTGCCGGCGGAAGCGTTCTAAACTCCGTCTCGCTAGCCTTTCTGTCTGTCGATACGCGGAGGAAATCGTGGCGACAAATCCCGCCGAAGTGCTCTCTTTGCCGAAACCAGCCTGGGCGGCCGACGAGGTCGGCATGCTCTACGACATGGCTAGCCGCTTCATGTCGGAGGAGATCGCACCGCGCTACGACGAGTTCGAGAAGAACGAGATGGTCGACCGCGAAAGCTGGTTGAAGGCTGGTTCCGCCGGCCTGCTCTGCGCGTCCATGCCGGAGGAATATGGCGGCTCCGGCGGCACCTTCGCGCATGAGAGCGCCATCATCGAGGCGATCGGCCATGTCGGCGTCGACGGTTTCGGCATCGGCCTGCACAATTCGATCGTCGCCCCCTACATCCTCCATTACGGCTCGGAAGAGCAGAAGAAGAAATGGTTGCCCAGGCTCGCCACCGGCGAACTGATCGGCGCCATTGCCATGACCGAGCCCGGCGCCGGTTCCGACCTGCAGGGTGTCAAGACCCGTGCCGAGAAGGACGGCAACCAGTACAAGATCAACGGCTCCAAAACCTTCATCACCAACGGCCAGCTGGCGAACTTCATCATCGTCGTCACCAAGACCGATCCGGAGAAGGGCGCCAAGGGCACATCGCTGATGGTCATCGAGACCGACGAGGTCGAGGGGTTCGAACGCGGCCGCAACCTCGACAAGATCGGGCTGAAGGCCAACGACACGTCGGAGCTGTTCTTCAACGACGTGCGTGTACCGACCTCCAATCTGCTCGGCCATGAAGAGGGACAGGGTTTCGTCCAGCTGATGCAGCAATTGCCTCAGGAGCGGCTGCAGATCGGCACCGGGGCGATCGCCATGATCGAGCGGGCGCTGGCGCTGACCATCGACTACGTCAAGGAACGCAAGGCCTTCGGCAAGGCGATCATCGATTTCCAGAACACACAATTCAAACTGGCGGAGCTGAAGACCGAGGCCACCATCGGCCGCGTCTTCTACAATGACTGCGTCACCCGCCACATCAATGGCGGCCTCGATCCGGTGACCGCTTCGATGGCCAAGTACTGGCTCTCCGACCTCCAGGGCAAAGTCGTCGACGAATGCCTTCAATTGCATGGCGGCTATGGCTACATGAATGAATATCCGATCGCCCGCATGTTCCGCGACGCTCGCGTCCAGCGCATCTATGGCGGCACCAACGAGATCATGAAATTGCTGATCGGACGCTCGCTCTGAGCAGCTTTTCAGCGAACCCCAGGGAGCATGAAAAATGACCGAAGCTTATGTCTATGACGCCGTGCGCACGCCGCGCGGCAAGGGCAAGAAGGACGGATCGCTGCACGAAGTGCCGGCGGTACGGCTCGCCGCCAGGACGCTCGAGGCCCTGCGCGACCGCAGCGGGCTGGACACTGCAAACGTCGACGACATCATCTTCGGCTGCGTCGACCCGGTCGGCGAGGCGGGTTCCGTCATTCCACGCGCCGCAGCATTCGAGGCCGGCTACGACACCAAGGCACCCGGCATGCAGATCTCGCGCTTCTGCGCCTCCGGCTTGGACGCCATCAATTTCGGCGCCGCCAAGATCGCGCAAGGCGCCGATGAAATCGTCATCGCCGGCGGCGTCGAATCCATGTCGCGCGTCGGCATGGGCATGTCCGGCGGCGCCTGGTTCATGGATCCTTCGGTCGGCCTGCCCGGCTGGTTCGTGCCGCAAGGCATTTCGGCCGACCTGATCGCCACCAAATACGGCTTCTCGCGCGACGACGTCGACGCTTACGCGGTCGAGAGCCAGAAGCGCGCCGCGAAGTCGTGGGCCGATGGCCGCTTCAAGAACTCGGTCATCCCGATCAAGGACCAGAATGGTCTCACCATTCTCGACCATGACGAGCATATGCGGCCGTCGACCGACATGCAGTCGCTCGCCTCGCTCAACCCGTCCTTCGTCATGCCCGGTGAAATGGGCGGCTTCGACGCGGTGGCGGTGCAGAAGCATCCGGAGGTCGAGGAGGTCAACCACGTCCACCACGCCGGCAACTCGTCCGGCATCGTCGATGGCGCGGCGGCCGTGCTGCTCGGCTCGAAGAAGGCCGGCAAGGCGATGGGCCTGAAGCCGCGCGCGCGCATCCGCACCTTCGCCAACATCGGCTCCGAGCCGGTGCTGATGCTGACCGGTCCGGTCGATGTCACCGAGAAACTGCTGAAGCGCGCCAAGATGAAGCTGTCGGATATCGACCTGTTCGAGCTGAACGAGGCTTTTGCCTCGGTGGTGCTGCGCTACATGCAGGCTTTCGAAATTCCGCACGACAAGATCAACGTCAATGGCGGCGCCATCGCCATGGGTCATCCGCTCGGTGCCACCGGCGCGATGATCCTCGGCACCGTGTTGGACGAACTCGAGCGGCGCGACCTCAACACCGCGCTGGTGACGCTCTGTATCGGCGCCGGCATGGGCACTGCAACCATCATCGAACGCGTCTGACGGGGAGAGAACGATGAGCTACACCAATTTCACCCTCGACATCGACGCCGATGGCATCGCCTTGGTCACCTGGAACAGCCCGGACCGCTCGATGAACGTCTTCACCGAAGAGGTGATGCGCGAGCTGAACGATATCGTGGACAAGGTGGCCGGCGACGCCGCCATCAAGGGCGCGGTGATCACCTCCGGCAAGGACACCTTCTCCGGCGGTGCCGACATCACGCTGTTGCAGAGGATGCTGACCACCTTCGCCACCGACAAGGTCAAGGATGTCGAAAAGGCGACCAAGGCGCTGTTCGACAATGCCGGCATCATGACCGGCCTGTTCCGCAAGCTGGAAACTTGCGGCAAGCCATGGGTCTCGGCGATCAACGGCACCTGCATGGGCGGCGCCTTCGAAATGTCGCTCGCTTGCCATGGCCGCGTCGCGGCCGATTCCGACAAGGTCAGGATGGCACTGCCCGAGGTGAAGATCGGCATCTTCCCCGGCGCCGGCGGCACCCAGCGTGTGCCGCGGCTGACCGACCAGCAGCAGGCGCTGCAAATGCTGACCTCCGGCCAGACCCTGTCGCCGCAGAAGGCGAAGGCGATGGGCCTGATCCATGAGATCGCCGAACCGGCCAAGCTGGTCGAGACCGGCAAGGCAATGATCAGGAACGGCCTCAAGCCGGTGGCGCCGTGGGACGAGAAGGGTTTCAAGCTGCCCGGCGGGCCGGTCTATTCGGCGGCCGGTGCCAATCTGTGGCCGCCGGCCATCGCCATCCTGCGCCGCGAGACCCATGGCAATTACCCGGCCGCCGCGGCGATCCTGAAATGCGTCTATGAGGGCCTCCTGGTGCCCTTCGACACGGCGCTCAGGATCGAGCAGCGCTATTTCACCGAGATCATGCAGACCAAGGAAGCGGCAGCGATGATCCGCTCGCTGTTCGTGTCGCTGCAGGAATTGAACAAGGGCGCACGCCGCCCGGCCGGCGTGCCGGACACCAAGTTCAAGAAGATCGGCATTCTCGGCGCCGGTTTCATGGGCGCGGGCATCGCCTATGTCACGGCCAAGGCCGGCATTCCGGTGGTGCTGCTCGACCGGGACATGGAGGCGGCCGCAAAGGGCAAGGCGCATTCCGACGGCCTGATCTCGGATCAGGTCAAGAAGGGCCGTGCCAAGCCCGAGGACAAGGACAAGCTCTTGTCTCTGATCACGCCGACGGCAGACTATGCCGACCTCGCCGGCTGCGATCTCGTCGTTGAAGCCGTGTTCGAGGATTCCGCCGTCAAGAAGGCCGCCACCGAACAGGCGGAAGCCGTGTTGAAATCGTCGGCGATCTTCGCCTCGAACACCTCGACCATTCCGATCACCGGCCTCGCCAGGAATTCGGCGCGGCCGAAGAATTTCATCGGCATCCACTTCTTCTCGCCGGTCGACAAGATGATGCTGGTCGAGATCATCCTTGGCAAGAAAACCGGCGACAAGGCCTTGGCCACCGCGATCGACTTCGTGCGGGCCATCAAGAAGACGCCGATCGTCGTCAACGACACGCGCGGCTTCTACGTCAACCGCTGCGTGCTGCGTTACATGTCGGAAGCCTACAAGATGCTGATCGAAGGCGTGCCCGCGCCGATGATCGAGAATGCGGCCAAGGCCGCCGGCATGCCGGTCGGTCCCTTGGCGCTGACCGATGAGACGGCCATCGACCTTGCCCAAAAGATCATGAAGCAGACCATCAGGGATCTCGGCGAAAAGGCCGTCGACCCCAGGCAGATGGCGCTGATCAACACCATGGTTGACGATCACGGCCGTTTCGGCCGCAAGAACGGCAAGGGTTTTTACGACTATCCGGCCAAGCCGGCCAAGAAGAAGCTGTGGCCCGGCCTCAAGGACCTTTATCCGCAGCTCGCGGCCGAGAAGGTCGACTATGAGGAGCTGCAGCAGCGCCTGCTGGTCACCATCGCGCTCGAAGCGGCGCGCGTGATGGAAGAGGGCATCGTCACCGATCCACGCGAGGCCGATGTCGGCTCGATCCTGGCCTTCGGCTTTGCGCCCTACACCGGCGGCGCGCTGTCCTACATCGACGGCATCGGCGCCAAACAATTCGTCAAGATCGCCAAGGCGCTGCAGAAGAAGTATGGCGCCGAGTTCAAGGCGCCCAAGCTGCTCCTCGACATGGCCGAGAAAGGTGAGACCTTTTACGAACGCTTCGATCCCTATGCGAAGGGCGATGTGAAGCAGGCGGCCTGACAGAGCGTCATGTATGTCTGGGCGCGCATGCTGGCCACGGCGCGAAGCCGTGGCCCTTACATGATGGGCGGTGAGGGCCGGCCGGCTTTTCGCTGCCTGCCGACCGACTATGACCGCAAGGCGCGCCGCTTCCTCGACATTGACGCGGTTGTCGCCGCACTTGGCCGTGCGGTGAACCGCGGCCACCGACCGAGGCAGAACGCATTTTCATGACATCGCACCAGGGACTGCGCGGCCTGGCCAAATCGTCCGGCTGATCAACCCGTTGGCAAGCAGGATTCGATCGACTTTCCCAAACCAGGCGCGGATGATATATTAGGTATCGCTAACATGATGTTGGCGGAGGAGTAATCATCATGCGTATGATGCTGAGAGTTTCCATCCCGGCCGAGGAAGGCAATAAGGCGATCAAGGACGGCAGCATGGGCAAGATCATCGAGCAAACCCTGTCCGATCTCAAGCCGGAGGCTGCCTATTTTACCGCGGACGGTGGTTGGCGAACGGCCTACCTTTTCCTGGAGGTAAAGGACAGTTCGGACATGCCCTATGTCGCCGAGCGGTTCTTCTTCGCCTTCAATGCCACCGTCGAGCTCATCCCGGTGATGAACGTCGACGAGCTCCAGAAGGGCCTGCCGAGGGCGATGGCGGCATTGGCCGGATAGCCGGCTTCGGCCATGACACTGTGCCGTGGTTGCGGCACACAGCTTTGTTCGTGATCCGCCAGCCCGCTGGTGGACAACTCAGCCGTTGCGCGTTAGACAGGAAGAGGCATTTTTTCCTGTTTCGAAGGAGAGCACGTCATGCTCTCGCACGACCGAGTCTGGGCTGCCATCGATGCTCTTGCCGAGCGCTATTCGCTTTCGGCTTCGGGTCTGGCAAGGCGCGCGGGACTTGATTCAACCGCCTTCAACAAATCCAAACGCTTGTCCTCGGACGGTCGGCCGCGCTGGCCTTCGACCGAATCGCTGGCCAAGATCATCGAGGCGACGGGCGCTTCGCTGGACGAATTCACCGGGCTGATCGAAGGCCGTGGCGCATCGCCCGCCAGCCGGCGCGCGGTGCCGTTGCTCGGCTTCGCCCAGGCCGGCGCCGGCGGCTTCTTCGACGATGCCGGCTTTCCGGCGGGGCAGGGCTGGGATCTCGTCGAATTGCCGGCGCAATCGACCGAAAGTTCCTATGCGCTGCAGGTGCAGGGCGATTCCATGCTGCCGCTCTACCGCAATGGCGACGTCCTCATCGTCGAGCCGGGTGCGGCCACCCGCAAGGGCGACCGCGTCGTCGTCAAGACCACATCGGGCGAGGTGATGGCCAAGGTGCTCGAGCGCCAGACAGTCAAGTCGATCGCGCTGGTCTCGCTCAATCCAGAGCATCCGGACCGCGACATCCCCATGCTCGAGGTCGAGTGGGTGGCGCGGATCGTCTGGGCAAGCCAATAGGTGCAACGGGTGCGACTTCCTCATCTTGTCCTGGCGGTTCTGATGATCCCGGCGATGGCGGCGCTGGTCGTTGCCGGCGGACGCACGCTGAAAGGCAGCGAAAGCACTGTTGCGGTGGATCAGATCGATCCCGGCGCCGACACTACCGCTGAGGCAGATAGGGATGCGACGCCCGAGGAACCGTCCACCTCAGCAATTCGTGCACCGGCGCAGCCACCAAATCCGGCGGTGCATTCGCGGGCGATTGACCCGGACGTGGTCGCGCCGCCGGAACTGCCCACCGGCGAACTCGAGCGGGTCGAGCCGCGTGCGCCGTTGAGCAAGCTGGCGCTCGCCGTGCCGCCCAAGCCTAAAATGCCCGACGACTGGAACGGCACGAAACTGTTCCAGCCGGTAGCTCCGGCCGCCGGCCTGATCGAGGCGAAGGGGTATTCGGTCGCGATTTCCGGCATCGATGTCGTCAGTCAGGACGAGACCTGCACCACCGACGGGAAATCCTGGCCGTGCGGCATCCGCGCGCGCACGGCATTCCGCGCCTTCCTGCGCGGCCGCGCCGTGGTTTGCACGGTGCCGCCGGAAGGCGGACGCGACCGGATTGCGGCGGAATGCCGGATCGGCAAGCAGGACGTCGGTCAATGGCTGGTCGAAAACGGCTGGGCGCGTGCCGCCAAGGGCGGACCCTATGTCGAGGCCGGTGACAAGGCACAAGGCGCGAAGAAAGGCATTTTCGGGTCGGCGCCGAACCTTGCCGGCATCTCGGCGATGCCGGCCGCACCCACCCCAGCGCCTCAGGCGCCGGGCTCGATCCTGGAGGAGGACTCGATCCTGCAAGAGGAGGGCGGCGTCCTCAAGCCAGCTGACCAGCCAGCGCCTTCTGAATGAGCGAGCGGGTCTCGGCGACGCCGTAGAGGGCGGCGAACGACCCGAAGCGTGGGCCACGCTCCTGGCCGATCAGCACCTGGTAGATCATCTGGAAGAAGGCGCCTGAAACACCCGGGCCACCTTCCGGACTTTGCTTGGAATGATCCTGGTAGCGTTCGATCTTGCGCGCCACGTTGAGCGAAGCGTTCTGGATCGCTTCGCCGCTGGCGCCCGCCGGCAAGTCGCCAAGTGCCTTTTCGAGAGCCACCAGCGCTTCCCGCTCGACCTCGTCGGCCGGGCGAAAGGTTTTCGTCGGCTTCACGAAATCGTCGAAGTAGCGGATCGCGTAGCCCGTCAGCCGGTCGAGCTCGGGATGGGTCGCCGGAGTCACACCCGCGACGTGACGCGAGATGAAGCCCCACAGCACCTCCTTGTTCTGCGCATTGGAGGCGCTGACAAGGTTGAGCAGCAACGAGAACGGCACCGGCATGTCGATGGCGGGCGGATTGCCGTCATGCATATGCCAGACCGGGTTGCCCAGCCGCTCCTTCCACTCCTGGCGGGGATAGGCGGCGAGGAAGGTGTAGTATTCGTCCACGGCCCGCGGGATGACGTCGAAATAGAGTTTCTTGGCCTGCCGCGGCCGCTGGTACATGTAGAGCCCGAGGCTCTCGGTCGGCGCATAGGTCAGCCATTCGTCGATGGTCAGGCCGTTGCCTTTCGACTTGGAGATCTTCTGGCCATTCTCATCGAGGAACAGTTCGTAGACGAAATGCTCCGGCGCCCGCCCGCCCAGTATGTTGCAGATGCGGTCATAGACCACTGCATTGGTCTGATGGTCCTTGCCGAACATCTCGAAATCGACGCCGAGTGCCGCCCAGCGCATGCCGAAATCCGGCTTCCACTGCAGCTTCACGCGGCCGCCGGTGACCGGCAGCGTGGTTTCGGTGCCATCATCGTCGAAGGTGATGGTGCCGGCCTTGGCGTCGACATGCTTCATGGGAACGTAAAGCACGCGCCCACTCTTTGGCGAGATCGGCAGGAAGGGGCTGTAGGTCGCCTGCCGCTCGGGTCCGAGCGTCGGCAGCATGACCGCCATGATCTGGTCGTAGCGTTCGGCGGCGCGCAACAGCATCGCGTCGAAACGGCCTGACTTGTAGTACTGCGTCGCACTGGCGAATTCGTAATCGAAGCCGAACGTGTCGAGGAAGCGGCAGAGCATCGCATTGTTATGGTCGGCGAAGCTCGCATAGTCGCCGCCGAAGGGGTTGGGCACCGATGACAGCGGCTTGTGCAGATATGGCTCGAGCGCAGCGCGGTCCGGCACGCTGTCGGGTATCTTGCGCATGCCGTCCATGTCGTCGGAAAAGCACAGCAGCTTGGTCGCGACCTTGTCCTGCGTCAGCACGCGAAACGCATGGCGCACCATCGAGGTGCGCGCCACTTCGCCGAACGTGCCGATATGCGGCAGGCCCGACGGTCCATAGCCGGTCTCGAACAGGATCGTTTCGGGGAAATCGGCGCCCTTGTAGCGTTCGATGATCTTTTTGGCTTCCTCGAACGGCCATGCCTTGCTCTCGGCCGCGGCCGTCAGCAGTTCGGGATTGAGATCGATGATGTTTGATCCCGCCATGTCACAGTTTTCCAGATTGTATCCCGGCAATAGCCGCAAGTGCATTTTCAACCGGTCTCTAGGCGTGCGTGGCCGGAGCGTCAACGCGTCGGGCGCTTTTTCCTTGCGGCCTCAGGCTCCCCTTCCTACCTTCGGAGCCCGTTCAAGGAGCAAAGAATGCTGTCGCCCACCCCGCACGAAGCCCTGATCTATCTGATGGTCATCACTTCGGCCTCCGACCGGGACATGACCGATGTCGAACTGGCCAGGATCGGTGAGGTTGTTCGCTCGTGGCCGGTGTTCGAGGATTTCAAGCAGGACCGGTTGGTTGCCGTGGCCCAGGCCTGCCAGAAGATGCTGCATGAGAAGGGTGGGCTCGAAGGTGTCCTGACCCAGGTCTCGGAGGCGCTGCCGGAGCGGTTGCGCGACACCGCCTATGCCGCGGCCTTCGAAGTGGCCGCCGTCGATCTGGAGATGCGGCTGGAGGAAGTGCGGGTGCTGCAGTTGATCCGTCGCCAGCTCGATCTCGACACGCTGACCGTGGCGGCCATCGGCCGTGCGGCCAAGGCAAGGCTGCGAACTCTGACCTGACGAGGTTACGGCCGGATCAGAAAAGCTGACCGGACCGGATCAGAAGAAACTGACCGGGAAATAGCGCAGGTAGAATTCGGCAAAGGTGCCTTTCATCGAAATCTCTTGCAAAGCGTAGTCGAGGGCCGCGGCCAGCGCCGGATTGTCCGCTCGCGTGGCGATGGCCATGCCGGTGCCCAGATATTCGGGCGCCAGGTAGGGGCCGCCGGCAAAGCGGCAGCAGCCGGCGGCATCGGAGCCGCCGAGCCAGAAGGCGAAGCGCATGCCATCGCCGAAAGCCGCGTCGATCTTGCCGGCCTTGAGGTCGCCATAGAGGGCTTCCGGCTTGTCGAAGGGGACGACCTGGACCGTGCCGAAATAATCGCGCAGCATGCGTTCATGGGCCGAGCCCGATATCACGCCGACTCGCTTGCCGTGCAATTTGTCGAAGAGCGGTTCCGCCAGCGCCTTGTTCTTCGCAGTGATGAAGCGCGCCGGGAACTGCAGGTAGGCGCGCGAGAAGGCGTATGTCTGGCGCGACTGTGACGTCGGGGCAATGCCGGCGATAACAGCTTCACCTTCGCCCCTCTCAAGCGCGCCTTGAAGCTCCGCCCAAGGCAAGGCCTGGATCTGGCATTTGTCGACGATGCCGAGTTCCGCGCAGATGGCGCGCGCCAAGTCGATGTGGAAACCGGACAGCTTCCCCGCGCCGTCGAGGAAATTGAAGGGCGGAAAATCCGTGGTCGTCAGGAACCGCAGCCGCGGCAGCGCCGAAAGGTCGGGCTTGGGAAGCCGCTCCTTGGCATCCCACAACACCGGCACCTGCGGCTCCGCCGCGCCCGCGCCGGAAACCCATGACAATGCGGCGATGAGCGCCGCTGCCAGGACATGGGACCTCCATTGGAACGCCACGATAAAACTCCGCCGCACCCGTGCTCGTGCCGGTTTTGGTACGAAAACGATACAGGCACAATGCTTTTTGATTTCAACGCTTCGATTTCAGGATATGGTTCGGTCGGTTTGCAAACAGCGGTGGCGCCCTGGTGGGAATGCCAGGGTCGAGAACCACAACCGGAAGCGGGCGCTTTGCAATCCGTGGTCGGTGGCGAAGTGCCGGGAAGGCGCGGACCATGGACTTAATGCATGAGGCAACATGGGGTTGATGTTGCGATGAGTCAGTTCGATCGAACGCTGGAATACATAGATCAACTGCAGCACGCCGCAACGGCGGCCGCGGTCTGCGAGAAACTGTTGGGCGTAACGTCGGAGTTCGGCCTGACCGCGCTGATGGCCGGAACCGTTCCGCAGCCGGGCACACCGACGGGCCAGCAGAAGCAGCATGTGCTGCTCTGCGACTGGCCGGTCGAATGGCTCGAGCGCTACGTGACGCGCAACTATGTCGATCACGATCCCGTCGTCAGTCACATGAAACAGCTGCAAGCGCCGTTCCAGTGGCGGGAAGCCGCGCAGGGCATCCGCATCGACAAGAGCAGCGGCGAAGTGATGGGCGACGCCGGCGCCTTCAAGTTGCGCGACGGGCTGGCCTTTCCGTTGATCACGCTCGACGGCGAAATCGTCATGGTGTCGCTGGGGGGCGAGGCCGTGGAACTGTCGGCGGCCGAGTTCGGCCTGGTCTCCCTGGTCTCGACCTATGCCGTCGGCCGCGCCATGCAACTCCACACCATGGCGACCACGACGATCGATCACATCGAGCTGACGCCGCGCGAACGCGAATGCCTGCAATGGGCTGCCGTCGGCAAGTCCGAATGGGAGATTTCCCAAATCCTCGGCATCTCCGAGCACACCTCGGAGAAACATCTTCTTAACGCCAAAAGCAAACTCGGTGCCGTCAACCGGGTCCAGGCAGTCGCCGAGGCGATAAGGCGCGGCTACATTAGCTAGGTCGGCCGTGCAGGCCTAGAACTTCTTGCCTACGTGATCACGCAATTTTCGCATCGAAGCACGGCCGTATCTTCCCCTGAACCACAGGAGACTACGGAATGCTTTTTTGTCTTACGACCAAGGAATTGATGGAACGTCCCGACCTTTGGGAGGCCGTCCATCGGCTGCGCTACCGGATATTCGTCGAGGAGATGGGATGGGAGGACCTTCGGCGCCCCGACGGATTTGAAGTCGACCAGTTCGATCATGACGAGGCGGTGCATCAGATCGTCATCAGGGGCAATGAAGTCGCGGGCTATCAGAGGATGTTGCCGACCACACGGCCGCATTTGTTGACCGAGGTGTTGACCGATCTCTCCGAAGGAACGCCGCCGGCGGGTCCCAACATCTGGGAGTTGACCCGCTACGCGGTGGCTCCGGGTTTTCGCGATGGGCGTCGCGGCGTCTCGACCGTCGGCACGGAATTGATAGCCGGTTTCGTCGAGTGGGGTCTGAAGCGCGGCGTCGACAAGGTGATCATCGAGTTCGAGCCGATGTGGGTGCTGCGCGCATTGCAACTGCACTTCCTGGCGACGCCGCTCGGTTATCAGCGCACCTATGGCAACCAGCAGGTCGTGGCGACGCTGCTCACCTTCAACGAGCACACGCTGGACGTGGTGCGTTCGCGCCGCAATCATCATGCACCCGTCCTGGCCAGGGGATATCCCGACATGTTCGGTCAAAGGAGGGCGTCATGAACGCGCACCCGCAACCCGAACTGCGGAACCACACACTGATCGTCACCGTGTCGTCGAACGACGGCCGGCCGGTGCTCGACCGGAGGGCCTATGAGAGCCTTGCCAGGACGTTCCATGAAGCCGCCGAGAATGACGAGGTGCGGGTTGTCGTGCTGCGCGGTCTGGCCGGCTGCTTCTGCCTTGGTGGTGACTTTTCCGAATTCCTGGATGCCGCCAAGCACCAGAAGCTGATCGCCGCCGTCACCGACATGTTCCGCATGCTGGCGACGTTTCCAAAGCCGATCCTGGCCTGTGTCGACGGCGATGCCGTCGGCGTCGGCTGCACCATCCTGTTCCATTGCGACATGGTGATCGCATCTGAAAAAAGCACCTTCCGGGTGCCGTTCGTCGATTTCGGCCTGGTGCCGGACGCGGCAACCAGCATCCTGGCGCCGCAGAAACTCGGCTATGCCGGTGCTTTCCGCTTCTTCTGTCTCGGCGACACGCTTGTTGCCGAAGACGCCAGGGCGCTCGGCCTCGTTGCCGAGATCGTCGCGGAAGGCAGCGTCGAGGAAGCGGCGCTTGGCCGAGCCAGGCAGCTCGCCAAAAAGCCGGTTGCCGCTTTGCTGCAGACACGCGGCCTGCTCAAGGGGAACACCGCCGCGCTTTGCGAGCGCATCGATGAGGAGATATCGCTGTTCCAGCAGGCGCTGCAGGACGACGCCACGTTGCGACGGTTGCAGCGGATCGCGCGTCTGGCGGCCTGAGTCGAAAAGGCCGAGAGAAAGGACCTGCATCAACCGCGCCGCGCTGCCTTTCTGGCCGCGCGGCGCCAAAAGTGTCAGTCCTGCTTGCCCAGGAATGACGGCCCTTCGCCGATGATCTTCTTGTCTTCCTTGCCGATAGCGTCGAGATCGCGACCCTCGTAGGGCAGCGACAGCAGGATGCGGCGCATCACCGCCAGCCGCGCGCGGCGCTTGTCGTTGGCCCGCACGATCATCCATGGCGCGAACTCCTTGTGTGTGCGCTCGAACATGGTGTCGCGTGCCTTGGTGTAATCGTCCCACTTGGTGATGCCGGCAATGTCGATCGGCGAGAATTTCCAGCTCTTCAGCGGACTGTAGCGGCGATCGTGAAAGCGCTCGAGCTGCGTCTCCCGGCCGATGTTCAGCCAGAATTTGAAGAAATAGATGCCGTCATTGACGATCATGCGCTCGAAATGCGGCGTCTCGTCGAGAAACTTCTCGTGCTGTTCGGGGGTGCAAAAACCCATCACCGGCTCGACGCCGGCACGATTGTACCAGGAGCGGTCGAAGGTGACGAATTCGCCCGCTGTCGGGAAATGGTCGGCGTAGCGCTGGTAATACCATTGCCCCAGTTCCGTCGGGGTTGGCTTGGTGAGCGCGACGTTGCGCGCCGTGCGTGGGTTAAGATACTGGCGCAGCACGAATATCGTGCCGCCCTTGCCGGCCGCGTCACGACCCTCGAACAGCGCCATCATCCGCTTGCCGGTCGCCTGCAGCCATGCCTGCGCCTTGACGAGCTCTATCTGCAATTTCTCGAGCGTCTCGTCATACTCCTCGCTCTTCATCTTCTTGTCGTAAGGATATCCGCCCGCGGTCAGCTTGTTCTCCTCGACCCAGTCCGGAAGCTCGGGATTCTCGATATCGAACTCCCGTTCCTTGCCGCCGATCCTGATTTTCAGCG
Source organism: Mesorhizobium sp. BR1-1-4 (assembly GCF_020165375.1). Lineage (NCBI taxonomy): Bacteria > Pseudomonadati > Pseudomonadota > Alphaproteobacteria > Hyphomicrobiales > Phyllobacteriaceae > Mesorhizobium > Mesorhizobium sp. BR1-1-4. The sequence goes on from NZ_JAIUIB010000003.1 coordinate 448,859, forward strand.
GGCCTGAGGTTGGAGTGACCGAATTGTCGTTGGCTTTTTTCATGCAGACGAACCCTTTTAAGTGTCTGGACTCATGCTATTGGGAGCCACTACAGCGCCGCGCCTCCGTTTGGACGCGCAAAGGAGGCTGTAGCACTTTTGATTTGCGGTCCAGCGGAAGTTTTCGCCGCCGTCTGACCGGTGGAGGCTGGGCGCGCGAATGACCGAGCTGGGCGCAGAGCAGAAGAGCACGGGGCAAGCTGTGGCCGCTCGGCTGTGGCACAGCCGCTGGCTGCTTGCGGCCGGTGTCGTGGCGGTTCTGATCGCCTTTGGCTTCGCGGGCTTTTCCGCCTACGTGCTGGTGCCAGCGCTGCTCCTGCTGCCGGCCGCGGCAATATTGCCGGTCACCGGCGCCCGCCATTCCGCGGGGAACGCCGCGGCGATCGAGGCGATTGGCTTGCAGCGCCTGTCCGGTGAATATCTGGCGGCCGCCGTGGCCGACCCGCTCATCATCTTCGACCACGCCGCCACCATCGTCCACGCCAACGCCGCCGCCTTTGCCGCCTTTGGCGGCATCGCGCCCGGCATATCGCTGCCGCTGAAATTCCGGGCGCCGGAAATGCAGGCGCTGCTGGACAGTGTGCTGTCGGGCACTGTCGCCTCGGATGTCGTCGACTACACGGAGAAACTGCCTGTCGAACGGGCCTACCGGGTCAGCGCATCCTCGGTCGGGCATGGCACCGATCTTTATGTGCTGGTTTTCAAGGACCAGAGCGAGGCGCGGCGTATCGACCGCATGCGCGCCGATTTCATTGCCAATGCCAGCCACGAATTGCGCACCCCGCTGGCCTCGATCGCGGGCTTCATCGAAACGCTGCGCGGACCGGCCCGCAACGATCCGGCGGCGCGCGAGCAGTTCCTCCAGATCATGCAGAACCAGACCGGCCGCATGGCGCGCCTGATCGACGACCTCCTGTCGCTGTCGCGATTGGAGATGAAGCCCTATCTCAAGCCGGGAACCGAAGTCGATCTGCGCCAGACCGTCGACAGCGTCATCGATTCGCTCGGCCCGCTCGCCCGCGAAAACAATGTCGCCATCGAGCGCGATTTCGCCAAGGGGCCGCTCGATGTGCCGGGCGATCGCGACGAGTTGTTCCAGGTGTTCGAGAACCTTTTGGAAAATGCCTGCAAATACGGCCAGTCGGGCGGTCGTGTCGTGGTGTCGATCGCGCGCGGCGATGATGGTTCCGAACCCGGCATCGACGTCACCATCAGGGATTTTGGTCCCGGCATCCCCGAGGAGCACATACCGCGCATCACCGAGCGCTTCTATCGTATCGATGTCGAGACCAGCCGGACCCAGAAGGGCACGGGGCTTGGCCTGTCGATCGTCAAGCACATCCTGACGCGTCACAACGCCAGGCTGACGATCAGGTCCGAGGTCGGCAAGGGCGCCGCCTTCTCGGTGCATTTGCCGGCGCACTGATACTGCCCTAGTTTTCCACGGGGCCGTTTCTTTTTTCTGTCATCCCGTTAGCGTATCAGCGGGGATTCGAGGAAACGACTCAAAGACAAGATCCCGTGGGAAGGCATTTCATCCATGCAGTCCGTTCACATTGTCAGCGCCTATGACGAGGAACTGAAATATCTTTCGAAGCGCATCGCCGCGATGGGTGGGCACGCCGAGCGCATGGTCGAGCAGGCGGTCGCCGCCCTGGTCAATGCCGATCCGGGGCTGGCTCAGAAGGTCATCCGAGACGACGCCGTCCTGGACGAGGGACAGCGTGAGATCGACGACAAGGCGATCATCATTATCGCCAGGCGTCAGCCTATGGCGACTGACCTGCGCGAGATCGTCGGCGCCATCCGCATTTCGGCCGACCTCGAGCGCGTCGGCGACCTCGGCAAGAACGTCGCCAAGCGGGTGGTTGCCGTTACCGACGGCCGGCAGCCGACCAGCCTGTTTCGCGGCCTGGAGGCTCTGGCCAATTTGGCGCTGACCCAGCTGAAGGAAGTGCTCGACGTCTATGCGTCGCGCTCGGTCGACAAGATCGGCTTCGTGCGCGACCGTGACGACCAGATCGATGCCATGTACACGTCGCTGTTTCGCGAATTGCTGACCTACATGATGGAAGATCCGCGCAACATCACGCCCTGTACGCATCTGCTGTTCTGCGCTAAGAATATCGAGCGGATCGGCGATCACGCCACCAACATCGCCGAGACCATCTACTACATCGTCACCGGCGACCAGATGCCCGCCGACCGGCCGAAAGGCGACAAGACCGACAAGATCGGCCTGCCCGAGGCGCTGCCGGTGAAGTGAACGCACGTCCTCTCGAACGCTTGATCATATTGCGCTAGACTATCCTGAGATAAGCTTGCCGGTTCCCCAGGGAAGGCAACGCTTTCGGGAGGCTGCCATGGAATATGTCCGGGAGTTCAAGGCCTCGCCGCCGACATCGGGCATCATCGCCTGCGGTGTCTATACCGCCGGGCGCCGCATCGCCGATATTCCGATCGAGGAAGCGGGCGAATGGGCCAAGAAGTCGGGACATGTCGTCTGGATCGGGCTGCTTGAGCCTGACCGCGAACTTCTGCTGCGCGTCAAGGCGCAGTTTCATCTGCATGAACTGGCGATCGAGGATGCCGAGCATCCGCACCAGCGGCCAAAGATCGAGCAATATGGCGATGCGCTGTTCATCGTCGCCCGCACGGCGCAGCTGATCGACGGGCGCGTCACCTTCGGCGAGACACACCTGTTTGTCGGCTCAGGCTATATCGTCAGCGTCAGGCACGGTCCTTCGACATCCTATGCCGCCGTGCGGCAGCACTGGGAAAGCTGCCCGCACTCGCTGGCCAAGGGCGAGGACTTCGTCCTCTATGCCATTCTCGACTTTATCGTCGACAATTACATGCCGGTGCTCGAGCAGATCGAGGACGAGGTCGAGGCGATCGAGGACAAGGTCCTGCTGAAGCCGATGACCGGTCCCGACATCGAACGTCTCTACATGCTGCGCCGCGACCTCCTGCGCCTGCGCAACGCGGCATTGCCCCTGGTGGAAGTCTGTCGCCGGCTGACCAGCGCCGACCTACCGCAGATCCATTCGGCCATGCACCCGCTGTTCCGCGACGTGACGGATCACATCCGTACCGTCCAGGAGAAGATCGACAGTCTGCGCGAGGTGCTGGCCTTTGCCTTCGAGGCCAGTCTTCTGGTCGGTCAAAGCCAGGAAACGGCGATCTCCAAGAAACTCGCTTCATGGGCGGCCATCCTGGCGGTGCCAACCGCATTCGCCGGCATCTACGGCATGAACTTTACCGACATGCCGGAGCTGAAGATGGCATATGGCTATCCGATGGTGCTGGCCACCATCGCGCTGATCTGCTGCTTCCTGTATTGGCGCTTCAGGAAGAACGGCTGGCTGTGAGGAAGTCGGTAGTCGGTAGTGAGTAGTCGGTAGTGGTTGGTGGGAGCGCTTGTTTCCTCACTACTCAGTACTCACCGCTTATCTATTCCGCCGCCGCTCCGCCGCCGGCTGGAACGCCACGCGGGCATGGTATTTACAGTAGGGACCGGTTTCAGCGGCTTCGTTGCCGCAGAAATTGAAGTCCTCCGAAAGGGGATCGCCATTCGGCCATTTGCAGGTGCGCTCGGTCAGTTCGACGAGCTGCAGATGCCGTGAGATCGGCACCACGACGTTCTCGACCGGACGGATGTAGTGCCGCGCCACCGGTTCGGCCTCGAATTGCGTCTGAAGAGCCGTCGCGCCGATCGAAGTCGTGACGTGGCGTGCCGTGCTTGCGGCGCGCGCCACCGATTTCTGGACGGTCGATCCCTGCGTAGCCTTCTTCTGGCGCGCCGGCGTCGCTGTTGCGCGACCGCGACCCGACAGCTTCAGCCGGTGCACCTTGCCGATGACGGCATTGCGGCTGACCCCTCCAAGCTGCGCAGCAATCTGGCTTGCGCTCAGACCCTCCGACCACAGTTTTCTCAAGAGTTCTACCCGCTCGTCAGTCCAGTTCATGACCGCGCTCCTTATAAGCGTGCGGCAATCAGAATCCATTCCCGACCCAGCACCACTGCTGGGGCAGACACCACATATATCTGGTGATTAGGTCCGCCGCACGAAATCTAGTTATTTCTCGACTACAACTACTCTATGCGCTGACTCGGTGACAAGAGTCCCAAGTGCAACACGAATCGGTTTTTTCGGTTTTCCCCAACTTGCCCGGTCGCTCATGAGCCGGCGTTGCGTCGGGGAGCTTGCCGCGCGCCACTACGCGACGTTTTCGTTGACTTCATGGCCGAAAAACACGATAAGCCGCAGAAGGCCGCCGCTTTGGCGGCTTTTTTGATTTTCCGGTACCGGAGACGCATATAATGAGCGGTTCGGCGCTTTACGAGACCTTTGCTCGCGCACCCCTGGCCTTCGACCATGGGGAAGGCACTTGGCTGGTTACCGACAAGGGCGAGCGATATCTCGATTTCGCCGGCGGCATCGCGGTCAATTCGCTTGGCCATGGCCATCCGCACCTTGTCGCGGCCCTCACCGAGCAGGCGGCGAAACTCTGGCACGTCTCCAATCTCTATGAGATCCCGGGGCAGAGCAGACTTGGCGAGCGGCTGGCTGATGCCACCTTCGCCGACAAGGTGTTCTTCACCAATTCCGGCGCCGAGGCGCTGGAATGCGCGATCAAGACGGCGCGGCGCTACCACTTCGTCAAGGGACATCCCGAGCGCTTCCGCATCATCACCTTCGAAGGCGCCTTCCATGGCCGCACGCTGGCGACCATCGCGGCAGGCGGCCAGTACAAATATCTCGAGGGCTTCGGACCCAAGGTCGAAGGCTTCGACCAGGTTGGCTTCGACGACATCGACGCCGCCGAGAAGGCGATCACGCCCGAGACCGCCGCGATCCTGATCGAGCCGGTGCAAGGCGAGGGCGGTATCCGCCCAGTACCGACACAGTCGCTCAAGCGGCTGCGGCAGCTCTGCGAACAGCACGGCCTGTTGTTGATATACGACGAGGTCCAGTGCGGCATTGGCCGTACCGGCAAGCTGTTCGCGCATGAGTGGTCCGCGGTGACGCCCGACATCATGGCAATCGCCAAGGGCATTGGCGGCGGCTTCCCGATGGGCGCCTGCCTTGCCACCGACGAGGCGGCCGTCGGCATGACCGCCGGCGTGCACGGCACCACATTCGGCGGCAATCCGCTCGCAATGGCGGTCGGCAACGCCGTGCTCGACGTCGTTCTGGAAGACGGCTTCCTGGAGGATGTCCAGCGCAAGGCGCTGCTGATGAAGCAGGGGCTAGCCTCGATAGCCGACGAATTCCCCGAAATTGTAGAGGATATCAGGGGCACCGGGCTGATGCTCGGCCTCAAATGCGCGATGCCCAACGGCAAGGTGAACATGGCGCTGCGCGACCAGCATTTGCTGGCGGTTCCGGCCGGCGACAACGTCATTCGCCTGCTGCCACCGCTCACCGTCACCGACGCCGAGATTCACGAAGCGCTCAACCGCATCCGCGCCGGCGCCAAGGGCCTGTCGGAGGCGATCGCCTCCGCCGCCGCGAAGTAATCCGGAACCATTCCTGATGTCAGTTCGCCATTTCACCGATCTTTCCACCGTTTCCGAAGGCGATTTGCGCTTCATGCTGGATGATGCGGTGACGCGAAAGGCGCGTCTCAAGGCCGGCGAGCGGAGCAAGCCGCTCGAAGGCAAGGTGCTGGCCATGATCTTCGACAAGCCGTCGACGCGCACGCGCGTTTCTTTCGACGTCGGCATGCGCCAGCTCGGCGGCGAGACCATCATGCTGACCGGCACCGAGATGCAGCTCGGCCGCTCCGAGACAATCGCCGACACCGCCAAGGTGCTGTCGCGCTACGTCGATGCGATCATGATCCGCACCACCTCGCATGAGCGGCTGCTGGAGCTGACCGAGAATGCCACCGTTCCGGTGATCAACGGACTGACCGACGACACCCACCCTTGCCAGCTGATGGCCGACATCATGACTTTCGAGGAGCATCGCGGTCCGGTGGCCGGCAAGACGATTGCCTGGACCGGCGACGGCAACAATGTGCTGCACTCGCTGCTCGAGGCCTCTGCACGGTTCCGCTTCAATCTCAACGTCGCCGTGCCCGAAGGCAGCGAACCGGCGCAGAAGCATGTCGACTGGTCCAAGGCGCATGGCGGCAAGCTGCATTTCACCCGCTCGCCCGAGGAAGCCGTCGACCAGGCCGACTGCATCGTCACCGATTGCTGGGTGTCGATGGGACAGGAACACCGTGCTCGCGGGCACAATGTCTTCTCGCCCTATCAGGTCAACGCGGCGCTGATGGCCAAGGCCAAGCCGGATGCATTGTTCATGCACTGCCTGCCGGCCCATCGCGGCGAGGAAGTGACCGACGAGGTCATCGACGGGCCGCATTCGGTGGTCTTCGACGAGGCCGAGAACCGGCTCCATGCCCAGAAGGCAGTGCTTGCCTGGTGCCTCGGTGCTTGAAGTGTCTTGGTGCTTGAAGTGTCTTGGGGCTTGAAGTGTCTTGGGCGCCCGAAATGCCCAGGCGCCTGAAATGCCCAGGCGCTTGATCTGCGGCGGCGCGATGCCTATCTGCGCCGCATCACGCAAATCAAGCGCGTTTGGACGCATGTGCCCACCAGGGCCGCATGGCCGCGCCCTGGAGCTTTGTCATGTTGGAAAGCCATCAAGTGACTGAACATCACCCCAAACTCGGCGAGTTCGGCTACGCCGGCGACGATCACGTCGTTCCCTTCGAGGTCGGTCCGCTCGACGTGCGCGGCCGCACGGTCCAGCTTGGGCCGATGCTCGACGCCATCCTTGGCCGCCACGATTATCCCGAGCCGGTCGCCCGCCTGCTGGCGGAAGCCTGTGTGCTGACCGTTCTGCTCGGCACCTCGCTCAAATTCGAAGGCAAGTTCATCCTGCAGACCCGCACCGACGGGCCTGTCGACATGCTGGTCGCGGACTTCTCCACGCCCTCGGCACTGCGTGCCTATGCACGCTTCGATGCGGATCGGCTCGAAGCACTGGTCGCGGCAGGCGAGACGTCCCAGCAGACGCTGCTTGGCAGCGGCGTGCTGGCGCTGACCATCGACCAGGGTGCCCATACCCAGCGCTACCAAGGCATCGTCCAGCTCGACGGCGAAACGCTGGAAGACGCGGCGCGCACCTATTTCCGTCAGTCGGAACAGATCCCGACCGATATCAGGCTCTCGGTCGCCAAGCTGCTGACGCCCGGGGTCGGCGGCGCGCGCGAGCAATGGCGCGCCGGCGGCATCCTGGCGCAGTTCCTGCCGCAATCGCCCGAGCGCATGCGCATTCCGGACCTGCCGGGTGGGGACGGCGATCCGCGCGAGGAAGTCCACGATCCGGCCGATAATTCCTGGCAGGAACTCCTGGCCTTGCTCGGCACCATCGAGCCGACCGAATTGATCGACCCGACCATCGGCGCCGAGCGGCTGCTGTATCGTCTGTTCCATGAGCATGGCGTGCGCGTCTTCGGCGGCGTTCCCGTGGCCGACCAGTGCTCATGCTCCCGCGACAAGATCCGTGGCATCCTCGAAGGCTTCTCCGCGCAGGAGATCAAGGACAGCACCGAGGATGGCGGCATCCATGTCGCCTGCGAATTCTGCTCGACGCAGTACGACTTCGATCCAGCCGAGTTTGCGGCTCAGTAAAGCCTTTCCTTCTCTCCGTTCCGCGGGGAGAAGGTGCCCGAAGGGCGGATGAGGGGCGGCGCGACCGTCGGCCCTCAGTTCACTGTGCGCCTTGTCCCCGGCAGATCGAGCGAGAAGGCTGGGATGGCGATGTCGAACGTCTCGCCGCGCTTGTTGCGCATCGTGTAGCGTCCGACCATGATCCCGGAGGGTGTCGAGAGCGGGCAGCCGGACGTGTACTGATAGCTGTCGCCGGGATTGAGTTCCGGCTGGTCGCCGACAACGCCCGGCCCGCGGACTTCCTCGATCCGGCCGGCACCATCGGTGATGTGCCAATAGCGCGACAGAAGCTGCACGAACTCGTCAGACTGGTTGTCGATCGTTATCTGATAGCCCCAGACGTAGCGGTTCTCCTGGGGATCCGAACGATCCTCCAGATAGAATGGCCTGACCTGCACTTCGATGTTGCGCGTCACGGCGCGGTACATGAGCGGCTCCAAAACAATCCGACGACTTTCGACGCTCGCGGTGAGCAGGTCAACGTGCGCGTCTTGTCGCGCCTGGGATTGAAACGCAGGTGCCGGCAAAGAATGTCATTTAAGTGACACACGACAATGGTGGTGTGCGCGAACCGGGCGACTCGGCCCTCTGTCGAACTGTTGAAAACGGCCGCGACGCGGGCCGACTTCCGGAGTGACCAGATCTCGATGGAACTCACTCTCATATCCGCCTCGCTTTCGACCGCACTCATCCTCTCAAACGCTGCCAGCATCCTGCTTGCCGCTTCACAGCTGAAACGGCGCACCACGATTGCCCCGCCGGCGGGCAGATCGCCGGCGGTGTCGATTGTCGTCCCGTCGCGCGGCGTCGAGCCATTCACACATGAGACGCTGGAACGCGCCTTCGCGCTCGACTGGCCACGCTACGAACTGATCTTCTGCGTCGCCCATGCCGACGACCCGGTGGTCAAACTGATAAACAGGGCGATTGCCCGGTTTCCGCAGGTGCCGGCCCGGCTGTTGATCGGCGACGACCGTGTCAGTGCCAATCCAAAGCTCAACAACTGCGTCAAAGGCTGGGAAGCGGCGCGCCACGACTGGGTCATTCTTGCCGATTCCAACGTTCTGATGCCGAGGGACTATGTCGAGCACATGATGGCGGCGTGGCAGCACGGTACCGGCCTTGTCTGCTCGACGCCGATCGGCTCCCGGCCAGATGGTTTTTGGGCCGACGTCGAATGCGCCTTCCTCAACACATTGCAGGCCCGCTGGCAGTATGCCGGCGAGGCGCTCGGCCTCGGCTTCGCGCAGGGCAAGAGCATGCTGTGGAACAAGCCGATGCTGGACGCCAATGGCGGCATCCGCGCGCTGGCCGCCGAGATCGCCGAGGACGCCGCCGCGACCAAGCTGGTGAACGGCCTCGGCCTGCGTGTCAACCTCGTTGCGGCGCCCTTCGAGCAGCCGCTCGGCCAGCGCACGTTTGGCGAGATCTGGTCGCGCCAGGCCCGCTGGGCGCGCCTGCGCCGCGTCACCTTCCCGCTGTTCTTCGCGCCCGAGATCCTGACTGGCGCGGCGGTCCCGTTGGCTCTTGCGCTGATTGCCGCGGCGAGCGCCGGCGTCAGTCTCTGGGCAACCGCGATTGCCGTGCTGGCGGCGTTCTATCTTCCGGAATGCGCTCTGGCCCTGGCCAAGGGTTGGCACGTCTCGACGGGCATGATCGCGGCGACGGTCGCGCGGGACGTCATGCTCCCGGCCATCTGGGCGCGCGGCTGGCTCGGCGGCGCCGTCGACTGGCGCGGCAACGCCATGACCATCCGCACCAAGACGGCGGAACTGGAGGAGACGCCATCGAGCGCTTGATCGCTGCTGACGACGCTGCCTGGACGAAACCTATTTGGCGGCCTTCAAGGCTTGCGCGATATCTTCCAGCAGGTCGTCCGTATCCTCCAGGCCGACCGACAGCCTGAGCGTACCTGGCCCGATGCCGAGTTCGGCGCGGGCCTCATCGCTGAGGTTCTTGTGGGTGGTCGTCGCCGGATGGGTGATCAGGCTCTTGGCATCGCCCAGATTGTTCGAGATCAGCACGATGTCGAGGGCGTTCTGCAGGGCGAAGGCCGCCGGCTTGCCGCCCTTGACGTCGAGGCAGATCAGCGTCGAGCCACCCGACATCTGCTTCTTGACGATATCGGCCTGCGGGTGGTCGGCGCGGCCGGGATAGATGACGCGGGCGATCTGCGGCTGCCCGGCCAGGAAGTCGGCGATCCTGCCGGCGCTCTCGGTCTGCTGGCGCACGCGCAGCGGCAAGGTTTCCAGGCCCTTCAGCAGCGTCCAGGCGTTGAACGGCGACAGGCTGGGACCGGTGTGGCGGAAATAGTCGTGCAGGTTCTCGTCAATCCACTTCTTGTCCGACAGGATGACGCCGCCCAGGCAGCGGCCCTGGCCGTCAATGTGCTTCGTGGCCGAGTAGACGACGATGTGCGCACCAAGCTGCAACGGCTTCTGTTGCAGCGGCGTGGCAAAGACATTGTCGACGACCAGCCGCGCGCCGATCGAATTGGCAAGCGAGGCGACGGCGGCGATGTCGACGACCTCGAGCGTCGGGTTGGTCGGGCTTTCCAGGAAGAACAGCTTGGTGTTCGGCCTGACCGCCTTTTCCCAATTGGCGATCTCGGTGCCGTCGACCAAGGTCGCCTCGATGCCATAGCGCGGCGCCAGCGTCTCGACCACCCAGCGGCAGGAGCCGAACAGCGCGCGCGCGGCCACGATGTGGTCGCCGGCCTTGACGCTGCACAGAAGGGCAGCCGTCACCGCCGCCATGCCCGACGCCGTGGCGCGCGCGTCTTCGGCGCCTTCAAGCGCGCACATGCGCTTTTCGAACATGTCGACGGTCGGGTTGGCGTAGCGCGAATAGATGAAACCAGGCTCTTCGCCCTTGAAGCGGGCCTCGGCGGCCTGCGCCGTCTGATAGACATAGCCCTGGGTCAGGTACATCGCCTCGGAGGTTTCGCCGAAGCCGGAACGCAGGGTTCCGCCATGCACGAGTGCCGTCTGAGGTTTCCAGTTGCGCTTCTTGGTGCTCATCGCTTTGTTCCAGACACAAAAAAACCGGCCGCGAAAGTCGCAACCGGTCCATACGGCCTTGCGGCCCGACGGTCCTTTAGCGACTTGTTTAACGTGGCTGCAAGCCGACCGGCCAAATCACCACGGGATAACGACCCTTTAGACCCGCGCCACGCTTGCGTCAATTGCCGGCTTCATTAAGACGTTTGTACCAAGGCAGGTTCCGCAGAAGTGCCCCGCGGTTTTGCGGCAAGAACCTGCAACAAACAAGAACCTGCAAACGAAAGAGACCAGTCTTGGGGCGGAGCCAGACTTTGCGGCAGACAGGCATTCTTCCCGATCAGGACATATCGGCGCTGTTCCGGTCCGGCGCGCTGAAGTCGCCGCGCGCGCTTGATGCCGACCAGATCCAGCCGGCGAGCCTTGATCTCAGATTGGGCGAAAAGGCCTGGCGGGTTCGCGCCTCGTTCCTGCCCGGTCCCAACCACAAGGTGTCGGAAAAGCTCGATCGGCTGCAACTGCACGAGATCAGTCTGACCGAAGGCGCGGTCCTCGAAACCGGCTGCGTCTATATTGTGCCGCTGCTCGAAAGTCTGGCCCTGCCGGCTGACATTTCGGCCTCGGCCAATCCGAAGAGCTCGACCGGGCGGCTCGACATCTTCACCCGCGTCATGACCGATCGGGGCCATGAGTTCGATAAGATCGCCGCCGGCTACAACGGTCCGCTCTATCTCGAGGTCAGCCCGCGCACCTTTCCGATCATCGCGCGCACGGGTTCGCGCCTGTCTCAAATCCGCTTTCGCACCGGCAACGCGCTGCTTTCGGAAGCCGAGTTGCATGAGCTGCATCGTGCCGAGATGCTGGTCGCCACGGAGCCGCCGAACATTTCCGGCGGCGGCATCGCGCTGTCGATCGACCTCAATGGCGACAAGGATGGGTTGGTCGGCTATCGCGGCAAGCACCACACCGGCCTCGTCGATGTCGACAAGCGCGCCGCGCAGGATGTCCTCGACTTCTGGGAGCCGATCCACAAGAGCCGCGCCGGCGAACTGGTGCTCGATCCCGACGAGTTCTACATCCTCGTCAGCCAGGAGGCGGTGCATGTGCCGCCGCTCTACGCCGCCGAGATGACGCCGTTCGATCCGCTGGTCGGCGAGTTTCGTGTCCATTATGCCGGCTTTTTCGATCCGGGTTTCGGCCATTCGGCGGCCGGCGGCACCGGCAGCCGGGCGGTGCTCGAAGTGCGCAGCCATGAAGTGCCGTTCATTCTCGACCACGGCCAGATCGTCGGCCGGCTGGTCTACGAGCATATGCTGAAGCGACCTCAGGCGCTCTACGGCACCGATCTCGGCTCGAACTACCAGGCGCAGGGCCTGAAGCTGTCGAAGCATTTCCGCGCCGTGCGCTAAGGTCGAAGCTGCCGATCCCCCCACGAGGGGCCTTGTGGAAGAGAAGCCCGGCAGGGCAGAGCGGACGCGAAGGGTTGCTGCCCTCATTCATCCCGCGATCTGTTGAGAGCCGAAGGCGTGACTGGAACCTATTGCTAGATCGGCGGGACAGCGCCCCGCTCTGGCTTGCCAGCCATTCCCCACGAGAGGGGAATCACGCGCTCATGGCTTCAAAGCGCCTTCACCGACACCTTCACCGGCTTTTCGATCTCGAGCGGGTTGCGCAGCGGCAGTCCGAAGTCCCCGGCCTCGATCTCGAACACGTCGCCGGCCTCCGTCTTGATGCCGTCGGCGAAGGATAGCGTCGCGGTGCCGAACATATGCACATGCACGTCGCCAGGCTGGCGGAAGGCCGAATATTTGAAGTGGTGGTGTTCGAGATTGGCGATGGTGTGGGACATGTTCGTTTCACCCGACAGGAAGGGTTTCTCCCACAATGCCTTGCCGTCGCGCAGGATACGCGACGTGCCGCGGATGTCCGAAGGCAGGTCTCCGATCAGGATCTCCGGGCCGAAGGAGGCATTGCGCAGCTTGGAATGGGCTAGGAAGAGATAGTTGACGCGCTCGGTCACATGGTCCGAGAATTCGTTCGACAAGGTGAAGCCGACGCGGAATGGCGCCCCGTCATCGCCGATGACATAGATCCCGGCGACCTCTGGTTCCTCGCCGGCATCCTTGGCAAAGGCCGGTGACATGAGCGCCGCGCCAGGCGCGACTGCCATGGTGCCGTTCCCCTTGTAGAACCATTCCGGCTGCACGCCGACCTGGCCTTTCGCGGGCTTGCCGCCTTCCAGTCCCATGCGGAACATCTTCATGGAATCGGTGAGTTGCTCCTCGCCGTCGGTGCTGAGCTTCTTGTGCATGGAATCGCGCGTCGCGGCCGACCCCAGATGCGTCAGCCCGGTGCCGGTCAAGTGCAGATGCGCCGGGTCGGGGTGGTTGATCGGCGACAGCAGGCGCCCCCGCTTGTAGGCGGCGTCGAGATCGATCGTCTCGCCAAGCCCCTTGCGTTCGATCAGGGCGGCCAGGCCGACGCCGGTGCGGGCAGCCTCCATCGCCAGCGAATAGACGCTGCGCGCCCCGTTGATGATCCGGGTCTTCCCGCCGCTGCGGGCAACGACACGGATCGTCTCGGCGTCGTCGAGAATCTGCGAGATCAGCATGATCAGTCCTCTCTCATTTATCTGTATCCGGCTGCCGATGGGCAAATCCTAACCGGCGCGGCGCGGAAACGCGCCACGGTTGAAACGCTTCGTCCGGATTGCGTTCGCGAGCCTGGTCCTTCCCCGGACTTCTTGGTGCCGACGGGCTGCCGGCAGCCTCGCGATCTAGAACCCGTATGCCTCCTAGTCCTCGCCCCCGGCCCTCAAGCCTTGTTCTTGTTGTAGACATCGAAGATCACGGCCCCGAGCAGCACCAGGCCCTTGACCACCTGCTGCCAGTCGACATTGACGCCCATGATCGACATGCCGTTGTTCATCACGCCCATGATGAAGCCGCCGACCACCGCGCCGATGACCTGGCCGACGCCGCCCATCGCCGAGGCGCCGCCGATGAAGACGGCCGCGATCACGTCGAGCTCGCTGCCGAGGCCGGCCGCCGGCACGGCCTGGCCGAGACGTGCGGCGATGATCAGCCCGCCGAGCGCCGACAGAACGCCCATATTGACGAACACCCAGAGCGTCAGCCTTTCGGTGTTGATGCCCGACAGTTGCGCCGCCTTGGCGTTGCCTCCCATGGCGTAGATGCGGCGGCCGATGGTCATGCGCTTGGTGACGAAGACGAACAGCGAGATCAGCACGCCCATCACCAGCAGCACGATCGGCAGGCCCCGATAGGTCGCGAACTGGAAGACCAGGAAGAGCGCCAGTGCGCTGCCGACCAGGGTCTTGATGACGAACAGGGTGAAAGGCTCGGCCTCATAACCGTGGAGTTCGCGCTTGCGTCGCGTCCTGAAGCCGAAATAGGCGTAGGCGAGCACCGCGATCAGGCCCAGCACGACTGTCGTCATGTGAAGCGTCAGGCCACTGCCCAAAACGGTCTTGCCGGCCGCGTTCACCGTCGGCGGGATCAGGGTCAGCGGGCCGATCACATCGGGGATGAAACCGGAACTCAGCGCCTTGAAACTGTCGGGAAGCGGGCCAACCGAGGAGCCGCCGCCAAGCAGCGCCTGGCAGATGCCGCGGAAGATCAGCATGCCGGCGAGCGTCACGATGAAGCTTGGTATGCGGTGATAGGCGATCCAGTACCCTTGCGCGCCACCGATCAACCCGCCGACGATGAGGCAGACGATCGAGACAACGAGCGGATTGCTGAATATGCCGAGCGGCCAGATGACCATCATCATGGCGGCAAGCGCGCCGATGAAGCCGGCGACCGATCCTACGCTGAGATCGATATAGCCGGCGACGATGACCAGCAGCATGCCGAGCGCCATCACGATGATGAACGAGTTCTGCTGCACCAGGTTGCTGAGGTTGACCGGTTTGAACAGCGTTCCCGACGTCGTGTACTGGAAGAACAGCATGATGACGATCAGCGCGATGATCAGGCCGTATTCGCGCAGGTTCGTCGTCAGCGCCGAGACGGCGACGCGAGGACCCTGCTTGACGTCCTCGGCGGTGCCGCTTTGGGGTGCGGGAGCGCTGTCTGTGCTCATGATGCTTTTCCTTCTCCGCGAACAATGGCGCGCATGATTTTTTCCTGGCTGGCGTCGCTTGCCGCCATTTCGCCGACGATGCGCCCTTCGTTCATGACATAGATTCTGTCGGTGATGCCGAGCAATTCCGGCATTTCAGACGAGATGACGATGATTGCTTTGCCCTCGGCGGCGAGGCGAGCGATGATTGTATAGATTTCGTACTTGGCGCCGACGTCGATGCCGCGCGTCGGCTCATCGAGGATCAGAACTTCCGGGTCGGCGAACAGCCATTTCGAAAGCACCACCTTCTGCTGGTTGCCGCCCGACAGATTGCCGGTCAGCTGATAGACGCTGGAGGCACGGATATTGGTCTTCTTGCGATAGTCGTTGGCGACGCTCATTTCGCGCATATCGTCGATCACGCCGCCACTGGAAACGCCGCCGAGGTTGGCCAGCGTCACATTGTGCTTGATATGGTCGATGAGGTTCAGCCCGTAGGTCTTGCGGTCCTCGGTGACATAGGCGATGCCGTTCTGCACGGCCTTGCCCACTGTGGAAAGGTCCACGGGCTTGCCGTTGAGCAGCACCTCGCCGCTGATGCGCCGGCCATAGGAGCGGCCGAACAGGCTCATGGCGAATTCGGTGCGACCGGCGCCCATCAGTCCCGCTATGCCGACAACTTCGCCCTTGCGCACCTTGAGGTCGATGCTCTTGATCACTTGCCGTTCGGCATGGATCGGGTGGTAGACGGACCAGTCCTTGACCTCGAAAATGACGTCGCCGATGCTAGGTTCGCGCGGCGGGTAGCGATCGTCGAGGGATCGGCCGACCATCGAGGTGATGATGCGGTCCTCGCTGATGTCCTTCCTCGGCAATGTCTCGATCGTGCGCCCGTCGCGGATCACCGTCACCTTGTCGGCGACGCGGTTCACCTCGTTGAGCTTGTGGGAGATCAGGATCGAGGTCATGCCCTGCCGCTTGAACTCGAGCAATAGATCGAGCAGCGCCTGGCTGTCCTTCTCGCTGAGCGATGCTGTCGGCTCGTCGAGGATCAGCAGCTTCACTTCCTTGCTGAGCGCCTTGGCGATCTCGACCAGCTGCTGCTTGCCGACGCCGATATGGGTGATCAGCGTCTTGGGGTCTTCCTTGAGCCCGACTTTCTTCAAAAGCTCGGCCGTGCGCGCCTCGTTGGCGTCCCAGTCGATGACGCCGTATCTGGCTTGCTCGTTGCCGAGGAAAATGTTTTCGGCGATCGACAGCATCGGCACCAGCGCGAGCTCCTGGTGGATGATGACGATGCCCTTGTGTTCGCTGTCATGAATGCCTTTGAACTGGCATTCCTGGCCCTGAAAGATGATCTGGCCATCATAGGTGCCGGAGGGATAGACGCCCGAAAGCACCTTCATCAGTGTCGATTTTCCGGCGCCGTTCTCGCCGACCACGGCATGGATTTCGCCTTCCTCGACGTGGAGGTTGACGTTCGACAGCGCCTTCACGCCGGGGAACGTCTTGGTGATGTCGCGCATCTCCAAAATCGTCGAGGTCATCAGGGCAAGCTCCTCCTAGACTTTCTTTCTTAGGCGATTCCTGACGGAAAACCGCTGCGCAATTTCCGGGAATGGCTCTAGGCCGGCAGAGACAATACCGGGGCCGCTTGTGAACGAAAAGGGGCCCTGCGTCGCGCAGGACCCCTGCCTTTGTAACCGGGATTACTTCAGGTCTTCGGCCTTGATGTAGCCGGAGTCGACGACCAGGGCCTGGTAGTTCGACTTGTCGACCTCATGCGGCGTCAGCAGGATCGAGGGAACCACCTTGACGTCGTTGTTGTAGGTCTTTTCGTCGAGGCCTTCCGGCTTGCCGCCGGAGAGCACCTTGTCGACCAGCTGCACCGTGGCCTTGGCCAGTTCGCGGGTGTCCTTGAACACGGTCGAGTACTGCTCGCCCGAGATGATCAGCTTGACCGAGGCGGTCTCGGCGTCCTGACCGGTCACGATCGGCCAGGGCTGTGCGTCGGTGCCGTAACCGACAGCGCGCAGCGAGGCGGTGATGCCGCGCGACAGGCCGTCATAGGGTGACAGAACGCCATCGACGCGGCTGCCGTCCGAGTAGTTGGCCGACAGAAGGTTGTCCATGCGCGCCTGGGCGGTGGCGGCGAGCCAGCGCAGCGTGCCGACCTTGTCCATGCCGGTCTGGCCGGACTTGATCTTGATCGAGCCGTCGTCGATCAGCGGCTGCAGGACGGAGATCGCGCCATTGTAGAAGAAGAAGGCGTTGTTGTCGTCGGGCGAGCCGCCGAACAGTTCGACGTTCCACGGCTTGGTGTTCGGGAAACGCTCCTTGAGGCCCTTGACCAGGGAATTTGCCTGGATCACGCCGACGCCGAAATTGTCGAAGGTGGTGTAATAGTCGACATTCTTGGTCTTCTTGATCAGGCGGTCATAAGCGACGACGACGACGCCCGCGTCGTTGGCCTTCTGCAGCGCATCCGACAGGGTGGTGCCGTCGATCGAGGCGATGATCAGCGCCTTCGGACCCTTGGTGATTTCGTTTTCCAGCTGGCTGAGCTGGTTGGGGATGTCGTCCTGCGCGTATTGCAGGTCGACAGTGTAGCCGAGCGCCTCGAGCTGGGATTTGACGGCGTCGCCGTCATTGATCCAGCGTTGCGAGGTCTTGGTCGGCATCAGCACGCCGACAAGACCCTTGTCGGCCGCGTGCGCCTGATAGGTCATGGCAGCGATGCCAAGGGCCGCCACGGCGGCCAGCGTCTTGATAATCTTCACATTACTCTCCCTGGTTGATGGACGCGACACCTCGGGGCTTCGCGGGCCGCGCAGCCAGACAGGAGCGCAAACGCGCCGCTGTCGGCATTATCGATCTCCGGTATCCTCCCAATCGGCTCCGCGACGCAGTTTCAATCGATACGATTTTGATCGCCACCGACCCTTGCGTCCCGGAACGCGCGAAGGGTGGGTCCCTTTGCCATAACTGTCAAATGCGATCTTTGGTGGTTGCTATATCGAAACCGGTATGATCTAGCATCCGGAAAGCAATCGGCGAGAAAGCTGGAGATCATGGCGGCATTGCGCGATCCCGATGCGATTCCAGTAAGTTACGAGAAGCTCCCGGGAGACGGTGAGACACTCCTGCGCAGTGGTTTGAGCTTGCGCCACATGCGCATGATCGCCGCCCTCGACGATCACGGACGGGTGAGCGCCGCGGCCCAGGTCATGAACATCTCCCAGCCGGCCGCTTCGCGCATGATTGCCGAGATGGAGGCGGTGCTCGACGTGAAGCTGTGCGAACGGCTGCCGCGCGGAGTGACCCTCACTCCCTATGGCCAGGCGCTTGCCAGGCGGGCCCGCTCGATCCTGCTCGAGATGCGCGAAGCCGACCGCGAGATTGCCGAGCTCAAGGCTGGCAAGGGCGGTTCGGTGTTCCTCGGCGCCGTGACCGCGCCGGCGATCGAATTGGCGGTGCCGGCGATCCGTGAAATCCGCCGCATCTACCCGCGCATCGAGATCACCATGCAGGTCGAGACGTCGAACGTGCTCGCCCGCGAGCTGATCGGCTCGCGCCACGACTTCATCATCGCCCGCATTCCCGACGACCTCAATCCACGACTGTTCGAATCCCGTGTGATCGGCGTCGAGAAGGCCTGCCTGATCGTGCGCCGCGGCCACCCGCTCGCCGGAGGCAATGTGGTGCGGCTGGAAGACACCGCTGCCTATGACTGGGTGTTCCAGTCGGGCGGTTCGCCCTTGCGTCAGGCGATGGAGAGCAACTTCCTGAACCGCAACATCGCGCTGCCGGACCGGATCTTGAACACCAGTTCGCTGCTGCTCACGCTGGTCATGGTCGCGCAATCCGATGCCATCGCGCCGGTCTCGGTGCAGGTGGCGAAGTTCATCCAGAACCCGGACGGGCTTGCCGGCGCCATCGATGTCGTCCAAACCGAATTCGACATCGAGGTCAGGCCTTACAGCCTGATCACCGTCAGGAATCGCGTACTGTCGCCGGCTGCCAAAATGCTGCATGATTTCATCCTGCGCGAAGTGGGGTGATGGAACGAGAACCGCTGCCGCGCGTTCAAACTGTTCGGCATGCGCGCTGGAGCCCGTTGCGGGCGAGGAAACGAGGTGTCGACGATTAACAACTCGGGAGGTTTTTATGGAACGTCGGTTGTTTCTTACTGGAATGCTTGGCCTCGCGGGGGCAGCGGCGTTTGCGAGCGTGGCCGGACCCGGCCGCGCGGTAGCCGGTGTTCCCCAGGGAAACGGAATTCTCGATGAACTGGACAAGCCGGATCCGGCTGTCTTCGAAGGGGATGAAGCGGTCGAGGTAGAGCAGGTCTCGCATCGCGACTGGCATTTTCGCCGCCATCATGGCCACGATGGCTACTGGCGTCGTCGCCACGGGCGTCGCCGCGGCTGGAGACGAGTTTGCCGCAGCTACTGGCGCCATGGCCGCCGCCGTACCCGCTGCTGGCGCGAGCGCGTCTGGCTCCGCGTATGGCTGTAATCTCTTCTTGCTGACGCATAAGCCGGCCACCGCAGGTGGCCGGCACCTGTGTTCAGGCTATTCAAGTCCGGCGTTGATTACCCAACTGTAACGTGTTTGGGACTCGCACTTTTGCCTAGCTGCCGCCGAATCGGCGGAACCATATGAGCCTTTGTCCGTTGAAGCCTGTTTAAAGCGGAGCTTTGACCATGCCGAGGGACCATCAAGAAGAACGGCATTCTGCAATCAAGATCATGCGTGCCGCGGAGAAGCGGCACGCATGAAGGGCGTCGCCATACTGACCGAAGCCCGCAGCGGCTCCGAATGGCTTGGCAGTCTCACGAACAGCACGGGATTGTTGGGCAAGTCGGCCGAGTGGCTCGATACGGCCAATCTGGGGTGCAAGCCGAAATCCTTCGATGACCTGATGTCCGCCGTGATCGATCGCGGCGGAACCGCAAACGGCACGTTCGCCGTGAAACTGTTTCCGCGGCATCTTCACTGGTCGCAGGCCAGATATGGAGTTGACTTCCTCGCTGAATGCAGCCGGCGCCATGCCATGGGCTTGGTCCTGTTGGAGCGGCGGGACCGCCTTCGCCAGGCGATTTCCTATTGCCGGGCAAAGGCGTCGGGGCACTGGAAAAGTACGATGGACGGCGCCGATCTGGTTCCGCGATACGACTTCGCCGGCATCTGCCAGGCCTATTTCCTGATCGAGCAGAGCTATGCCTTCTGGGAAGCTTACCTGCGGCTGGCCGACCTGGCATACGATCACTTTTTTTATGAGGATTTGTTGGACGATCCTCGGCCGTACGTTGCGTCGGTGGCCCGGCAGTTGTCGGTTGAAATGCCGGACGGAGAGTTCGAAACGAATTTACGCCTGCAGCGGGACGATCTCACCGAAGACTGGGCGGAGCGGTTCCGCAACGACGTCAAATCGGAAGACCTCCTGGCGCATCTGCCCAGGAAGGTGGCGCCGCGGAACATCAACAATCTCGCCCGGTTCCTCCTCAAGAAGCAGATGCTAACCGGACAGGCCTAGGGGGAATCCCGATAGTGCTGCCAATCGGACAGGGGCCGGGCTAGGCAATCGGCTTTTCGCATCAAGCTGGAGCGGGTAGCGGGAATCGAACCCGCGCGTTCAGCTTGGGAAGCTGACAGGCTACCATTACATCATACCCGCGCTGCAGCCTCGTTATCATGACGGCATGGCCTCGGGCAATCGCAAACCGGTCTCACAAGGCGGGCTTCGCCAGCTCACCGGTGACGGTCGGCGTTGGTTCCCTGGCCTTTGCGACTTCGCCGCCGGCGGCGAAGCTCGGCCAGTATTTCGAGATGGCCAGCGTCGCGCCGGCGGAAGAGAAATGGCCATAGTCGAAATAGAGAAATTGCTTGCTGCCGGCATCCGCATAGGAGCAACCGGTGGCGTCGCACAGATAGGTGAGCGGGTCGATGAAGGTCGCGCCGTTGGCGAAGAGTTGCACCTGCTTGTTGATGTCGGGATCCATGGCCATCGGCCAGGATGTATTCGCGGCGCCCTCGTGTTTTGCAAAGAAAGCGATCTTCTGGACGTCGGCGATGAACTCCGGAGACTGGCCGATGACATAGACCTTGACACCCATGTCGCGCAGCCGGTCGATCGTCGTCTGCAGGCCGTCGAAGCCCCTGGCCTGGTAGTCGGTCCATCGACCGCTCAGGATCACCGCCTGGATGTTGGCATCGCGGATGATCGACAGCGCCCGTTCGTTGAAGCGGGTGCAGGCCGGCCGGGCATAGGAAAAATAGCTCAGGTTGGGTGGGCAGCCGGCATAGGTATATTGGACGACGTTGGCCTGGATTTTCTGCGCGTTGGCTTCCAGGCCCGATACGTAGTGAGCCGCGAAGGAATCGCCCCACAGCAGCACATTGGTGGCAAAGCCGTGCGTGCGCGTGCAGTCGGCAAGGTTCCAATCCTCGATCCGGCTCGCACCCTCATTGAAGCAGACACCGTTGCGCCAGTCGCCCACCAGGATCCGTTGCGTCGAGAAATCCGGGAACCGCTGCGGAAAGCCCTTGCCCAGCACACCGGCCAGACCGCCGACACACAGCAGGGCGATCGCCGTCGCCGAAAAGGCGAAGATCGGCAACGGGGCGGTGAAGGCCCGCTTCCGCCGGAAAGGCTGCTCGACATATTTCCACGAGAAGGTCGCCAGGGCGACGCTGGCCACCGTCATCGCGACGATCATCGGCACCGAGATGGCCTTCAGCGAGAGGTAGTGGACGAAGGAGTTGATCGGCCAGTGAACAAGGTAGAGCGAATAGGAGATGAGGCCGATCCAGACCATCGGGGCGAACTGAAGCACACGCGTGGCGAGGGGCACGGGTCGGTTCGCATGGTTCTGGCCCGCATAGATCAGCAGGGCCGTTCCGACGCAGGGAAACAGGGCGTTATAGCCCGGAAACGGGTCGCTCTCCGAGATCGTCAGGAAGCCGAAGCCGAGCAGTGCAAAGCCGGCCAAGCCGATCAGTTCCGTCGCCGGCCGGCTGGCAAGTGGCGGCGGCCTTTTCAGCATCAGCATGGCGCCCAGCGCCAGTTCCCAGATGCGTGTCGGCAGCAGGTAGAAGCCGGCGGTCGGCGCCAGCGTGGTCGCCATCACCGCCAGGGCAAAACTGCCGATGGTGATGGGCAGAAGTATCGTCAGCCAGCGCTTCGAGGCATAGCGATAGATCAGATAAACCAGGATCGGCGCGAAGATGTAGTACTGTTCCTCGACCGAAAGCGACCATGTGTGCAGCAGCGGCCGCAGTTCGGCGTCGATCGAAAAATAGTTCGTCGTCTTCCAGAAATAGATGTTCGACCAGAAGGTCGAGGCAGCGATCACGCTGAGGCTGAACTCGTGCAGGTCCGACGGCAGGAGGATGAACCATGCCGCGATGCTTGCAAGCAGGATGACGAAGGTCAGCGCCGGCAGGATGCGCCGTGCGCGGCGCCAGTAGAAGCGGCCTATCGAAAACTGGCCGCGCTCGAGATCATCCAGCAAGCTGCCGCTGATCAGATAGCCCGATATGACAAAGAAAATATCGACGCCGGTGAATCCCCCTGGGATGGCGGACACGCCAAAATGAAAGAGCACCACGGGCAGCACGGCAACGGCCCGCAGGCCGTCGATGTCGCGCCTGTAGTTCATTCGGACAGTCCGCGGCTCGCGGCCCGCCGATCTCGTGCGAAGCATGCCACGCCGCTCATGCGACGATGCCTTGGTTGTGCGAAAAATCGTGACGCCGTGGGGTTCACAGGCTCTCCTCTGCGAAACGATTTTGCTGCACTGCAACATGAGTGTCAAGCCGGAACGCCATGCCTTGAACGCCGGCGAAGCCGGTTTGGAAGCACCCGATCAGGTTGCCGGCAGGTAGATCACGGCATAGTCATCGGCATAGGCCCGCTTCCAGCCCAACTCGGCGAAGAAGGGGATGCGGGTATCCGCGGCTGTAAGCAGTGCCCAGCCGATGGCGTATTTCTTCAACTGCGCCTCGAGCAGTGGTTTTCCGCCCGTCTGCCCCGTCGCCTCATCCGCTTTCGTGAACCCGCCCAGGAACAGTTGGTCCGTCCTGCCGTCGACATAGGTCTTGATGTCGTGGAAAATCAGTGTGCCGCCGAAATTGTAGGAATTCAGCACATTGCCTGCGAGGTGGTGATCCCTGGCGAACGCAAGGGCGCCGCCGGCTGATGTCTTCGGGCTCGGCGCGACCTGGTAGGCATTGTTGAGCGCAAGCATCGCAACGACCAGCGACACCGCCGTCGCGCCGCAGAGCAGATGGAACCGGCTGGCGAAGAATTTTTCCAGTCCGTCGCGCTCTTCTTTCAGCCAGGCGCCTGCGGACAGGGCGGGATATTGGCGCGCGACCTCGACCGCGACCACCAGGGGAACAAGCAGGAAGAACAGATAGACGAACCGCAGATGCGAAAGGTAGACGTGCAAGGTGAAGACGATGAACAACGCCTTGGCCCAGCCGATCCGTAGCCTCGATGTCAGAAGCCCGAAAAAGGCCAGCAGTATCGCGGCTTCCTGGAGGACCTGTTCCTGGGCATTGAACGGCCGCCACTCCAGGATCAGCGGCACCGCCTCATTGCCATAGGCGACGGTGAGCGTGGCCAGGATGGCCTGCACGCCATAAGGGTGTATCAGGCTGACCAACGGACAGAGCAGGCCAAACGCCACCCACTTCGCCAATAGTGCGGGTTTCGACAGGCCGGTGCGCGCCAGGAGATCGAGGCCGGCGAAGGCGGCGATGATGAAGCTCAGGGTGAACGTGGCATGCAGGTTCGCCCACAATACGACCAGGCCGAGCAGCCAGAGCGGCGGCGCCTTCTCGTCCTGCGCGGCACGAAACAGCATCGTCGTCCAGACGACGATGATCGGCAAGGTGAAGACGTGCGGGCGCGCCGTATAGATCGGGCTGATCAGGAACGCCGCGACGAATGCCAGCGCTACGGCCAGGACCGGTTTCAGGTGCGCGCTGAGGAACCATCCCGACAGGAAGACCGCGAGACAGATCGTGCCGATGATCAGCGTGACCACGCCGTTCCAGCCACCCGCGCTGTAGGCAAGGGCCAGCAGAACCTGCCCTAGCCATTCCTTGGCGATCCACGGTTGGCCGGCAAAGGTGTAGGAATAGGTGTCGACGGTCGGAAGCGTTCCGTTTGCCAGGAAATCCAGCCCCACTTTGACATGCCACCAGCTGTCGGGGTCCTGCAGGGTTGCGCTGGCAAAGGTTGCCAGAACCGTCGCCATGACACCGGCGCCGATCAGGCAGAATATCAGCCTGGCGCGCTGTGCGTCCTCGAGCGGCGAGAACACCGGAACGATTGCCTCGACCTTGTTCATGTCGCCGCTCCAGGGGATTTCATGTCGATCGCGACCAAGACAGTGTCCTTTGCCGCGCCGACGAAGACGAAACGGACCGAGCCGAGATAGAAGAGGACCGAGTAGAGGCAGTTTCCCGCCAGGTGGACAAACGGATTTTCGACGACGCCGGCGGACATGGCGGCGACCACTATCGTCAGATTTGCGGTATAAGCCACAACGAAGGCAAGCGCATACCGCACCGCCGTGCCGGAGCGAAAACCGCCTGCACGGCCGAAGGTCCAGCGGCGGTTGAGGAAGAAGCCAAGGACAAGACCGCCGGCATAGCCGGTCATGTTGGCGGCGATGTCGCCAAGGCCCAGCTTCAGCCCAGCCAGGATAAGACAATAGCCCAGTGCTGTGTTGAGCAGCCCGACCGCGCCAAACCGCAGCATCCGCGAAAAGCCGGCCGGAACAGTCGACCATATCCTGCCCATGGCGTTCCCGTTACCCACGGTCGACCCTTACCTCAACGACGCGCCGCCCGTTTCACTATTTCCTGGAGGCGGTGGACCGGCAGGTCCTGGTCCTCGGCCGCCGCCTGGCTTCGTGAAACGATCTCGTTGACGAAATAAAGCGGTCGCCGCTTCGTCTCCATGTACATGCGGCCGAGATACTCGCCGAAAATGCCCAGCACCAGAAGCTGGACGCTGCCCAGGATAAGCATGATCGCGGCAAGGCTCGTCCAGCCCGGCAGAACATTGCCGATAGACCATTCGAACAGCGTATAGCCAAGCACGACCAGGCCGAGCAGGCCGAACATCATGCCCAGCAGCGAAGCGAAGCGCAAAGGCACGATCGAAAAGCTGGTCATAGCGTCGACCGCCAGAAGAACCATCTTCTTCAGCGGGTAGTGCGTTGCGCCGGCAAAGCGCCGCTGCCGTTCATAGGGAAAGGCGGCCTGCCTCAGCCCGATCCAGCTCACCATGCCGCGAATGAACCTGTAGCGTTCGGGCATCGCGATCAGATGGTCCAGCGCGCGCCGGCTCATCAGCCGGAAATCTCCGGAGTCCGGCGCGATCTCGACATCGACCATCCGGCCGAGCAGGCGGTAGAACATCGAGGCGGAGGCCAGCTTGAACCAGCTTTCGCCCTCCCGTTTTACCCTTTGGCCGTAGACCACGTCGAAGCCTTCATCCATTTTCGCCATCATTGCGCTCAATAGTTCGGGCGGATCCTGAAGGTCGGCGTCGAGGATGAGAATGCGTTGGCCGCGGCAGAATTCCAGCCCAGCGCTCAAGGCGATCTGATGGCCGTAGTTGCGGGCAAGGTCGATGGCGACCACATGGTCGTCCTTTTCGGCCAGTTCGAAAACGGCCTCACGGGTTCCGTCGGTCGCTCCATCGATGACGAGCACGACCTCGTAGGAGAGGCTTTGCTCGAGGCATGCCGCGCTGACGCGTCGATGAAGCTCCGCCACGCCGTCGCGCTCATTGTAGCAAGGCACGACCACCGACAACATGGGTGCGCGGTGCGCGCCGATTTTTCCCGTTCCCACCAAAGCCTGGCTCCCGCTTTGGAATGGCAATAGCGGCAATTGGTTAGAAAACAGAAAACAGGTAAGCCGGGGGTCGCGCGGCCGCCACGCTTTTGGGGCGCCGATGGCACGTGTCACGAGCGAACCGGTAGTTCCATGCGGATGCGGGCACCGCGCCATGAGCCCGCCAGGATCCGGATTGTTCCCTCGTGCAGCAGAGCGATCTGCCGGGCGAGGTTCAGCCCCAACCCCGCCCCGCGCGACTGCGGCTGCAGGCGATAGAAGGGCTCGAAGACATTCTCCCGCTCTTCCACGGGGATGCCCGGGCCTTCGTCGCGCACTTCGATGCCGCCAGTCCTGTCGATCGCAAGCGTGATGGTGCCGCCGCCGCCGCCATGCTCGATGGCATTGCGCACTAGGTTGGCGAGCGCCCGCTCGATCTGCAGCACGTTGACTTCGACGCGTGTCTTGTTGGGCGAAGGCTCGAAGGCAAGGTCGTAGCCGGCCTCGATGGCGAGCGGCGCGAAGTCGGCCGCCACCCGTCTGACCAGATCGTCGAGATCGACGATCTCGCGCTGGTCCGATGGGCGGTCGAGCAATTGATGGTCGAGCAGTTGCTGCGCGAGGTGCGACAAGCGCTCGATGTCATGCAGCAGCCGCGCGCTTTGCGGCTCCTGCCGCAGCAACTCGGCGCGTGTGCGCAGGATGGCGATCGGCGTGCGCAATTCGTGGGCCGCGTCGGTGAGGAAACGGTTGTGCCGGTCGTACCCCTGCGCGAGGCGGGCCAAAGCATCGTTGAAGGCATGCACCAGCGGCGCGATTTCCTGCGGCACGTGCTTGACCGGCAACTGCATCGCGCGGGTGCCGATGTCGAGGCGGGCAGCCTGGCGGACGGTTTCGACCAGGCCGGCAAAGGAGCGGCGCACGACGGCCGGTGTCGTCACCAGCGTGATCGCGCCCATGACGAGGACGATGGGCAACAGCAGGATCGCGATGACGAGCGCAAGCGCCGGCAGCGCGCGCTCCCAGTTCCTGCTGCCGTCCGGATACCGGGCGACCTCCACCGTGGCCGAAATGTTGATCTCGAGCCCGTCGGTCTCCTGGCGCGAGGACTGCGTCGCGGCGATGATCTGGACCGCGCCGGCCCGGGTCGAAGTGTTTTCGATATAGGCTTCCGGCCGCGTGTCCTTGTCGGAGAATCCGATCGTGGCGTGGTCTGCCTCGCCGAGCAGGCCGCCGAAGTCTTTGGTGTAGACATCCGGTATCGTGCCGGAACGGACGCTCTGTCCCCGATCGTCGCGAACGATGTACCAGACATTGGGGAAGCTCCGGCGAAACGCGGCAAGATCGTCCGTTTCGCGCACAATCAGGCCGCCGTCCTTGTCGCGGTCGACGGCATCCTTGACGGCCGCGACGGCAGCCTCGTTGTCGATGAGCAGGCTCGGATTGGCGATCCAAAGCGCTGCCGAGCACAACACGATGAAGAGGAGCAGCGTCGCGGCCTGCAGCAGGATCAGCCGGCGGACCAGGATCCATTGCAGCGAGCGCGGGCGCACCTTTTTCACGACGCCGCCCGCAGGAGGTAACCAAGGTTGCGGATCGCCCGGATCTCGATGCCGGCGGCGACATCTTCGAGTTTGCGGCGCAGCCGCGAGACATGCGCGTCGAGCGCATTCGAGCCGATCTCGTCGTCCAGGGCGTAGACGGCCTCCTCGAGTGCGCCGCGCATGATGGTCCGGCCCGGCCGGCGGATGAGCGTTTCAAGCACCAGCCTTTCACGCCGTGGCAAATCGAGCGTCTGATCCGCGACCAGCGCCTCGCGATGGCGGAAATCATAGGTGAGGCGGCCAACCGTCGTCCGGTTGGCGCGCGAGGTGAACGAGCGCCGGTGCAGGGCATGGAGCCGCGCGACGAGTTCCACCGTGGCGAAGGGCTTGACCATGTAATCGTCGGCGCCGGCATCAAGCCCGGCAACCCGGTCGTCCAACCCGCTCATCGCCGTCAGCGCGATGACAGGCACATCCAGATGCAAGGCACGCAGGCGCGGGATCAGGCTGAGGCCGTCACCATCCGGCAGCCGGCGGTCCAACACCACGGCGTCGTGATGGCCCAGACGAGCCACCGCCTCGGCGTCGGCCAAGGTCGCGGCATGATCGACGATGATGTCCAGACGCTCCAGAGCGGCCTTCAGCACGGACGCCATTTCCGGTTCGTCCTCGATCAGCAGGACGCGCATCGGCGTTCTCCTTTAGCCGCCGCCACAGGATTTGCAGCGCCGCCGTTCATTCGCATTCCAGCTTTGGCCGGCGGAAATTGGTGATGAACCAGCGGTCGCCGGAAGCGCGGGCGTAAAATGTGTAGAAGCATTCCTGACGCTCGATATAGCCGGGCGTGTCGGTCTCTTCATAGATGGTTCCGTGTTTTGTGTGGCGAACCTCGCCGCTGGATGTTCCGGAAACCGCTGACGTCGAGACCTGGCGCCACTGATAGGCGCGCTCTCCCTGGCCGAGGTCGACGACCGCCGTTGGCGGACCGTAATCCAGAACGACCGATTCGACCGGTTGTCCCACATAGTTCTTCATGATGTCGGAGGCGCAGCCCGCCAAAGCGAGTGCGATCGCAATGAACAATAGCTTGGTCGTCCGTAGGGGGCGATGCGTGGACATTGCTGATTCCCGTGGTGAAAATTCACGCGAGGGGACCTAGATTGCGAAGATTACATCGACATTGCGACAAGGATCGAATGCTCCTTGCATCGAGGAGACGTCCGGACAAAATCGCGCGATGCCGTTGCGGCCATCGCGCGATCGAGGTCGGTCACTTGCCGTTTAGAACCGGTAGTTGATGCCGGCTTTCAACTCATGGCTGCCGATCGTTTCCTTGGATCCGCCAAGCGCCGATGTCGTTTCCACGCCGGGGGTGCGGACATAGTCGTACTCGACCTTGGCCGAGAGGCCGCCGGCGAAGCCCTGCTCGATGCCGGCGCCGACGAGGTAACCGATCTTCCAGCCGTCGCTGCTCCTGACGCCGTCACCCTTGTCGAACCTAGTCATGGCCACGCCGCCGGTTCCGAACAGCAGCGTCTGGTCGAAACTCAAGCCGGCCTTCGCCTTGGCCGCCCCGCGCCATTTTTCCTTGATCTTGCCGCCCCGGACATCGTGTTCGGCGCCGCCTAGATAGGAACCTTCGATCTCGGCGCCGAGAACCGCCGGGCCCATCTGCTGGTTGTAGCCGGCCTGGACGCCGCCGCTGAAGCCGTTTCGACCGGCGAACGGGTTCGGCATACCCGTGAACGCAGTACCGCCGTGGATGCCGACATAGGCGCCGCTCCACTGGAAGGCGGGGGGATCATTATAGGTGGGGGAAAGGTCGGCGGCCGTCGCTGGCCGGAGAAGACATAGGGCGAGGGCACTCGCCGTCAGGACGATCTTTGCTTGAGGGGGCACAACATTACTCCAACACGAACGCGCATCGGTGTCCGACACGCTGGTTAACTGTTGAGGACCCCGACCCTTCGGCGGTCAGGCTCCGATCAGCGTCTTTCAGGGATGGCTGCGCGGTTGCGGGGACCGGGTTTAACCGGCTGTGGCGGGGCAGAGCGCCGTGGTCCGTCACCTGAAAGACGCCCGATATCTCGCAAGCGAAAATTGCACGCACATTGCGCAAAACTGGAGAATGACGATTTTGTGCTTTATTTTCAACAAATTAAAATGAAATTGTTTACTCATATTTAAGAATTTCAGCCTTCCGGAAGCCGCACGGCCTGATGCTTGAGCGGTCCGGACTCCCGATGGCGCCCAACATCTGATCGCGGCGTATCAATTCCCCCGCGCCGGCCCCTGCCGGCTTGATGGATGGCCGCCAAGCACGTATCTCTGCGCGGGTGCCCATGAGTCGGGGCATCTCAATCGGGAGACGGCCTTGTCCGCACTGACGCGCTTTCTCGGCGACTCGCCGCTCAGGATTGTTCTGAAGCTGCTGGTGGTATCCTTTCTCGTCGGCCTGGTCATGAACGCTTTCGGTTGGTCGCCGATGGACGTGTTCTACGGCATCCAGAAGTTCTTCATTGATCTATGGAATCTCGGCTTCCACGCCATCGACCGTTTCCTCGGCTACATCCTGCTCGGTGCCGCAATCGTGGTGCCAGCCTTCATCCTGCTCAGGATCGCCAACTACCGGAAGTGACCTTCAGGCATAGCCCGATGCGACCTCGAACAGGATGGCGTGGCGCGCGGCAAGTGCCGGCACATCGGTGGAATAGCCGCCGCCGATGACACCGCAGACGGGAATGCCGAGCGCCCGGAAATGGCCGATGACCATCTTGTCGCGGGCGCGCAGGCCTTTGTCGGAAAGCGACAGCCTGCCGAGCCGGTCCTCGGCATGGACGTCGACGCCGGCATTGTAGAAGACGATGTCCCAACGCGCCCTGGCCGACAGCTCCGGCAGGATGGTATCGAGCCTTTCGACATAGGCGGCGTCGCCCGTGCCGTCGGGCAGGGCGACGTCGAGGTCGGAGGCGATCTTGCGCGCGGGGTAGTTGCGTTCGCCATGCATGGAGAAGGTAAAGGTGCGCGGCTCGTCGCCCAGAATATCCGCCGTGCCGTCGCCCTGGTGCACGTCGAGATCGACCACCAGGATACTGTGTGCCGCGCCCTCCTCAAGCAGCACCAGCGAGGCGACGGCGACGTCGTTGAAAGTGCAGAAGCCGGCGCCTTGCGCGCGCCGCGCGTGATGACTGCCGCCGGCGGTGTTGCAGGCGATGCCGTGACGCAAGGCAAGCCGCGCCGCCGCCACCGTGCCACCGGCGGCAAGCTGCGCGCGCAACGAGACGCGCGGGCCGACCGGAAAGCCGATCTCGCGCTCGATTTTTTCAGGGACCGAACAACCGATGACCTGCTCGACATAATCTGTCGCATGGGCGAGCTTAAGCCACGACGCAGGCGCGGGTTCGGCTGTGTTGAGCGTCCCGGCTCCGGCCAGGCCGCGTGCTCGCAAGGCCTCCATCAGCAGCGGATATTTGCTCATCGGAAAGCGATGACTGGTCGCGAAGCCGGCGTCGTAGTCGGGATGGTGGACGATCTGCAGGGGCATGAACTGGATGGGACGGTTTCGCGCCAGAGCGGGATTTCGGTTGGCCGCCGCGGAAGGGCGATTGCGCGGTGGCCGGAAAATGGGGCACATCGGTTCCCCGATCAAGCCGCAAATCAGCAAGGCAGCAATCCTTTGGACAAGGGCGCCATCCTAGCCGACGCCAAAGTATTTTCCGTCACCAACCGGTCGGTGCTTGCCATCGCCGTGCCGATGACGCTCGCCTATCTGACGACGCCGCTGCTTGGCCTCGTCGATACAGCTGTTGTCGGCCAGTTCGGTGACGCCGCCTTGCTTGGCGGCCTGGCCGCCGGCGCGCTGGCTTTCGACGTCGTCTTCACCACCTTCAATTTTCTGCGCTCGGGTACCACCGGCCTCGTCGCCCAGGCTTTCGGGCGTGGAGACGCGCTGGAGGAACAGGCGGTGTTCTGGCGCGCCGTGCTGATCGCGGTCGTTGCCGGTGTCGTGCTGGCAGCGCTTTCACCACTCATCGCCGTTGGCGGCCGGTGGTTCATGGACGCCGGGCCACGCGTCAGCGACGCGATGGGTGTCTACATCAGGATCAGGCTGCTTGCCGCCCCGTTCTCGCTGATCAACTACGCCATCCTCGGCTACGTGCTGGGGCGCGGCGAGGGCGGGCTCGGGTTGATCCTCCAACTGGTGCTGAACGGCACCAACATCGCGCTGTGCTTCCTGCTCGGCCTTGAGCTCGGCTGGGGTGTTTCCGGCGTCGCCTGGGCAACCGTCACCGGCGAATTCCTCGCCATGCTGCTTGGTCTCGCGATCGTGGTTCGCCGGTTCCGATCCACCCCGCCCCTGCCTCGGCAGCGCCTGCTCGATATGGGCGCCTTCCTGCGCATGCTGTCGCTCAACCGCGACATCATGATCCGCTCGTTCTCGCTGCTCGCCGCCTTCGCGCTGTTCACCCGCCAGGGCGCGCAGTTCGGCACGGTGACGCTGGCCGCCAATGCGGTGCTGATGAACTTCTTTCTCGTCGCCGGCTATTTCCTCGACGGTTTCGCCACTGCCGCCGAACAACTCGCCGGCCGCGCTGTCGGCGCGCGTGCCGAACAGCCCTTCCGGCAGGCGGTGCGGCTGACCCTGTTCTGGGGCCTTGGTCTGGCCGGTGCCGCGACGCTGGCGCTGCTCATCGCCGGCACCAACCTGATCGCCGTCGTAACGACGTCGCAGGAGGTCCGCGCCGTGGCCGACACCTACCTGCCTTGGGCCGCGTTCACCGCGCTGAGCGGTGTGCTTGCCTTCCAGATGGATGGTGTCTTCATCGGCGCCACCTGGTCGCGCGACATGCGCAACATGATGCTCTTGTCATTCCTCGCCTTTGCCGCCGCGCTGATCACGCTGGCGCCCGCCTTCGGCAATCACGGCCTGTGGGCGGCGCTGCACGTCTTTCTGCTGGTGCGTGGATTGAGCCTGCTGACAATTCTGCGGCTGCGGATGCAAACCGCGTTCAGCTGAGCGGCTTCGACGCCCATCGGTCGAGATGGCTGTCGCGCAACTCGCGCATCGACCTGAGTTTTTTCGTCTCGGCAAAACGTACCATCCCGGCGACGATCCGGCCCGGCAGCGCCGGTCCGCCATAGATCATGCCGGTGTAGAGCTGGACGAGATCGGCGCCGGCGCGGATCTTCTCCAGCGCCGTCTCCGTTGAGTTGACACCGCCGACACCGATGACGGCCATTTCGGGCCCGAGCAGCTTGCGCATCCTGGCCAGCACGATGGTCGAGCGCTCGAATAGCGGCTTTCCCGAAAGCCCACCTGTCTCCCGCGCGGCATCGTCGCTGCGCAGCGCCGGGCGGGAAATGGTTGTGTTGGAAACGATGATGCCGTCGATCTGCTTTTCGATGACCTCGGCGGCGATATCCTCCAGTTCGGCCTTCACCAGATCCGGCGCGATCTTGAGGAAAATCGGCGGCTGCGCGGACGCTGCAGTGCGCGCGGCCATGACGCGGGACAATAATTCGCCGAGCTGCTCGCGCGCCTGCATGGTGCGCAGGCCTGGTGTGTTGGGCGAGGAAATGTTGACGGTGAGATAGCTGGCATAAGGAGCAAAGCGGGAAACGCCGCTCTCATAGTCGCCGACGCGGTCGGCGCTGTCCTTGTTGGCACCAATGTTGACGCCGACGATGCCGTCGCGCCCCAAGCGCGCCACAAGCCTTTTTTCGGCGGCCGCATGGCCCTCATTGTTGAAGCCCAGCCGGTTGATGACAGCTTCATCCGATGTCAGCCGGAAGATGCGTGGCTTCGGGTTGCCGGCCTGCGGCAGCGGCGTCACCGTGCCGACTTCGGCAAAGCCAAAGCCGAGGCCAAGCAGCGCGTCGGGTACTTCGGCGTTCTTGTCGTAGCCAGCCGCCATGCCAAGTGGGTTCGGGAAATCGAGACCGCAAAGGCTGACCTTCAGCCTCGTATCGCGTACCGTCCGCGCGCCGCCCGGCAGGCCGCAGCGCAGTGCCGCGATCGACAGGCCATGCGCGGTTTCCGGATCGAAGGTGAACAGCAGTTTCTGGCCGATCCGGTCGAGCACGCTCATTGCCCCTCCAGGGCCGGGAACTGGTGGGTACCGTCGGCCCCAAGCGGCAGCGGCTTGACCCAGAGCACCGCTTTCAGGTCGAGCACGCCGTAGAGGTGCGGAAACAGCGCGCCGCCGCGCGAGATTTCGTATTTCAGCGCATCACCCAGGCGGGCTCCGTCGACGGCGACCAGCAGAAGGTCGGTCTGGCCCTGGAAATGCTTTGCCGCGGTTTCCCTGGCCTGCGCCGCCGTCGAAAAATGGATGAAGCCGTCGGCGGTGTCGATCGGCGCTCCGGCGAAGCCGCCTTTGGCTTCTGCCTCGCGCCAAGGCGCTTGCGGAGTTATCTTGTAGATAATCTGTGACATGGTTGCGCTATAATCCGAACCAGTCGCGCGGGGAAGGCCACGCCAAGGGTCTTCCCCATTTCCGGCGCAAACATGCGATATTTGAGGCCTTGGCCATGGAGGACAACATGCGTCTGCAGCACATTTTGATCCCCGCCGCGCTCGTTTCGCTGGTCGCGGCTTCAGCTTATTCGGAAGAAACGGACCGCTACCGGCTGGAAAAGTCGGCCACCGGCTATATCCGCATGGATACGCAGACCGGCGCGATGTCGATCTGCGAGGAGCGTTCGGGCCAGCTCGTCTGCAAGATGGCGGCCGATGAACGCGCCGCCTACCAGGACGAGGTCGATCGCTTGCAGGCCTCGATGAAGGCGATGGACGAGCGCGTCACCAAGCTGGAGAATTCGCTCTCCGCCCGTCTCGAATCGAAACTGCCGAGCGAGGAGGATTTCAACACGACGATGAGCTACATGGAGCGCTTCCTGAAGAGCTTCATGGGCATCGTCAAGGATATGGACAAGGACAGCGGCGACGGCGCCCGGCCCAACTCGCAGAAGACCTGAGCGCCATAGACAAGGGAAAACGCGGCGCGCTGGCTTTGCCGCTTGAAAACAGTGCGCAGCCCCTCATAATCGTCCAACTGATCCCGCAAAAAGCAGTAAATCGGGGATTCGGGGAGGGACATTTGCCGTCAGGCTATTCTTTCGTCATCGCCGACGATCATCCGCTGTTTCGCGGCGCGCTGCGCGAAGCGCTTGCCGGCATCGGCAATGTCGCCGCCATCCATGAGGCAGGTGATTTCGAAAGCGCCAAGGCATTGGTCGTGGCCAATGAAGATGTCGATCTGGTGCTGCTCGACCTGTCGATGCCCGGCGCCAGCGGCCTCTCCGGCCTGATCTCGTTGCGCGGTATCCATCCTGCGGTGCCGCTGATCGTGGTGTCGGCGCATGACGACCCGGCGACCATACGGCGCGCGCTCGATCTCGGCGCCTCCGGTTTCATCTCCAAGTCGGCCAGCATGGAGGAAATCCGCGGCGCCGTGCAGTCGGTGCTTGCCGGCGATATCGCGGCACCTGTCGGCGTCGATCTCGGCGTCGAACGCGATCCTGAAATATCGGACCTGATCAAACGATTGCAGACGTTGACCCCGCAGCAGACCCGGGTGCTCGGCATGCTGGCCGAGGGCCTGCTCAACAAGCAGATCGCTTATGAACTCGGCGTCTCCGAGGCGACGATCAAGGCGCACGTCTCGGCCATATTGCAAAAGCTCGGCGTCGACAGTCGCACCCAGGCGGTGATCCTGCTGTCCAAGATAGGCAGTGACCCGCTGCAGCCGGCGGGTTGAGTGCCGGCTGCCTCGGCTCAGTCGGAACTTTGACCTTCGGCTCGCCGCATCGGCCATTCCGATGCGCTCCCCGACATGTTCTGCGCCTATCTCGAAACCCTGGAGCACCGGGCCTGATTCAGGCGCTTGGACGTCACTCCGCCGCCCGCACCATCGGCCTGAACCTGGCCATCATCGAACGCAGCACCGCCGGCTTCAACGGCTTGTTGATCATCGGGATGTCGAGGCCTGCCGCGGCTGCTCGTACCTCGTTGGAACGGTCGGCCGTGACCAGCACGGCCGGCAGGTCGTCGCCGTGGGCCGCTCGCAGCCTGATAATGATATCGAGACCGGTTTCGCGGTCGAGATGGTAGTCGGCAAGCACGATGTCCGGACGGTCGATCGCGGCCCTCTCCAGATCCTCCGAGCCGGTCACCGTGGCGACATTGCAGCCCCAGCCCTCGAGCAGCAGCCGCATACCCTCGAGGATACGGATGTCATTGTCGATGCACAGCACATGCAGGCCGGAGAGCGAAGCCGCCGCGCGGGCCGGCGCCCTGGTCTCGACCTCGCGTCGCGGCACCTGCGCGGCCGCCACCGGCAGGATGACGGAAAAGCGCGTGCCCTTGCCCGGGTTGGAGAAGATACGGATCTCAAGCCGCAACACCCTGGCGATGCGGTCGACGATGGACAGGCCAAGACCAAGACCTTCTGCTTCGCGTGCGCCTTCGTCCAGTCGGGTAAACTCATGGAAGACGGTGTTCAGCTTGTCACCGGCGATGCCAATGCCGGTGTCGATGATCTGGATCTCCGCCAGTTCGCCGCGCCGCCGCACGCCGACCAGGATGCGCCCCTGGCGGGTGTACTTGATGGCATTGGAAACCAGGTTCTGGATCAGGCGGCGCAACAGGTTGCGGTCCGTCATCACGGTCAGTGAGGACGCAATGATGGTCAGCTCGAGCTTCTTTGCCGCGGCCATCGGTCGAAAATCATTGCCGATCTGGCTGAGCAGGCCGTCGAGGTTGAAGGCGGTATCGTCCGGCTTCATGGCGCCGGCATCGAGGCGCGAAATGTCGAGCACGGCGCCGAGAATGGTCTCGACCGATTCCAGCGAGGATTCGATGTTGATGGCCGCCTTGCCGGCCGGACCCTTGCCGGCCTTCTCGATCAGCGACGAGCAATAGAGCCGGGCGGCGTTCAAGGGCTGCAGGATGTCGTGACCGGCGGCGGCAAGGAAGCGCGTCTTGCCGAGATTGGCCTCCTCGGCGAGCATCTGGGCCTGCGCCAGTTCCTCGTTGACCCGGGTCAATTCCTCGTTGACCCCAGTCAGTTCGATGGTGCGGGTCCTGACGCGCTGCTCCAGTGATTCATTGGCGCTTTTCAGCGCGAGATCCTGTTCGACGCGGCCGGAAATGTCGGCATAGGTGGCGACGATGCCGCCGTCAGGCATCGGGTTGGAGCGCAGTTCGAGGATGCGGCCGCTGGTCTTCAGCTCCGTCTGCCAGGGGCTGACGAAGCTGGTCAGCCGGTTGAGCATCGTCACGCGCTGGTCGGCGGGAATGTCGCCGCGTTCGGCCAGATGGCGAAGGATCTGGTCGAGCGAAACGCCGACCTGGCCCATCTCGTCGGGCAGGTCGAACAGCGCCCGGTATTGGCGGTTCCAGCAGATCAGCCGGAAATCGCGGTCGAAGACGGTAATGCCTTGCTCCATCTGGTCCAGCGCGATCTGCAGCAGGTCGCGGTTGTGCTGCAGCGCTTCCGTGGCGTCGTCGAGCAGGCGGAAGGCGTCGCGGGATTCGCGGTCGTGGCGCCGGAACAGCAGCGACAGGATCAACCGTGCCGAGGAGGAGCCGACGGCGCTGGCCAAAAGCTGCTCGGAAAAGCGGATGACGTCCATGCTGGCCTGCTCGTTGCCATGCAGCGAGGTACCATTGCTCTTCTCGAAGGATTGAAACGACCGCTCGGTTCGTTCGACGCCGAGATAGCGTGCGATCGTATCCTTGAGGTCGTTGACGGTGATGGCGGTGCGGAAGCGGCGCAGGCTCGGCATCGGTCCGGCTTCGCGCGGCACGAAGATCGATGCCTGGATGCGCTCCAGCGGTACCGACGCGCGCGACAGTGAGCCGAAGACGAAAAACAGCGCGTTGACCGACAGGCTCCACAGCACGCCGTGGTTCAGCGGCTCGGCGACAGTGCCGAACAGTGCCTGCGGCCGCAGTGCCTCGAAGCCGAACAGTCCGTGGACGATGACGCCTGTATCGGGCGCGACGAGCGACGGCACCAGCAGCGTATAGCCCCAGACCAGGATGCCGGCGACCATGCCGAGTGCCGCACCCCGGCCATTGGCGCCGCGCCAGATCAGCCCACCGATCAGGGCAGGGGCGAACTGCGCGATCGCGGCGAAGGACATCAGGCCGATCGAGGACAGCCGGGCGCTGTTGGTGCTCTCGCGATAATAGAGAAAGGCGATGAACAAAAGGATGAAGATCGACGCCCGCCGCACATTGAGGATGAGCGTCGACCAATCCTCGTTCTCCGAGGTGGTCGTCCGCAACAGCCGGCGCACGAACAGCGGGATGATCAGGTCGTTGGAGATCATGATCGACAGCGCCACGCTCTCCACGATGACCATGGCGGTTGCCGCCGACAAGCCGCCGATGAAGGCGGCCATGGCCAGGAAATCGTGGCCGCTGAACAGCGGCAGCGACAGCACGTAAAGGTCGCTGCTCGTCCTCGCGCCGACCAGCGTCAGGCCGGCAAAGGCGATCGGCAGCACGAACAGGTTGATCGCCACGAGATACAGCGGGAACACCCAGGTCGCGGTGCGCAGTTCGGCCTCGCTGCGGTTCTCGACGATGGTGACGTAGAACTGCCGCGGCAAAAGGATGATGGCAAAGCCGCTCAGGCACGTCAGCACCAGCCAGGTGGCCAGCGATGTCGAATAGCCCATTGCCTGCCGCACCTGGCCATTCTCGGCCAGCCGGTCGAACATGTCGCCGGGGCCGCCGAAGATCAGGAAGGTGACCATCAGGCCGATGGCCAGGAAGGCGGCGAGCTTGACCACGGTCTCCACCGCCACCGCCAGCACCAGCCCATCCTGGTGTTCGGTGGCATCGGCGTGGCGCGTGCCGAACAGGACCGCGAACAGCGCAAGCAGCATGGCGACGACCAGCGAGATGTCGCTGACGAACGGATCGAAGGACGGCGGCGAGCCCGTATAATGCTCGACCATCAGGCTGACCGAGCCGGAGATCGCCTTCAATTGCAGCGCGATATAGGGCACGGCGCCGATCGTGGCGATCAGCGTGGCGATGGCTGCCACGGTGAAGCTCTTGCCGTAGCGGGCGCCGAGGAAGTCGGCGACCGAAGTGATCTTCTCGGTCTTGGCCAGCCGCACGATGCGGTTGAGCAAGGGAAAGCCGAACACGAACACCAGCACCGGGCCGGTATAGATGCCGAGGAACTCGAGGCCGCGTTCGGAGGAAAGGCCGACCGAGCCGAAGAAGGTCCAGGACGTGCAGTAAATGGCAAGGCTGAGCGCATAGATGAAAGGTCGCGCCCTGCTGGGCCCTGACAAGGCCGAGCGGCGGTCGCCCAGGCTGGCGATGGCGAACAGCAGCGTCACATAGGCGATCGCGATGATGACGATGAACAAGCCCTGCACGCCGGCAAGATCCTCCCTGTGCCGATTTTCACCTGGCCGGGTCAGACGCAATCACAGCTTGGGCGCCAAGTCCATCACGGCTTTGGGCACCTGATTTCAAAGAGGTAACGCAGGGTAAGGCGAAACCGGTGGTTTTCTCCTTTTTGCCCATGTTGCAACTTGAGGTTTTTGTTATGGTGTCGCCGGGGCGGTGCTTCCGGGATGGGACGGCTGCGCGGCCCGCCATGATAAGGAGGGTCGAATGCTGAAAGAATTCCAGGAATTCATTTCCAAGGGCAATGTGATGGACTTGGCCGTCGGCGTCATCATCGGCGCTGCCTTCGGCAAGATCGTCGATTCCCTGGTCAACGACATCATCATGCCGATTGTCGGAGCGATCTTCGGCGGCTTGGACTTCAACAACTACTTCTTTGGGCTTTCCTCGGCCGTCAACGCCACCTCGCTGGCGGAAGCCAAAAAGCAAGGTGCTGTTTTTGCCTATGGCAGCTTCATCACCGTGGTGCTGAATTTCATCATCCTAGCCTTCATCATCTTCCTCATGGTCAAGGCCGTGAACAACATGCGCAGGCGCCTGGAAAGGGAAAAGCCGGCTCCAGCGGCCGCGCCACCGCCGGCCGATGTGCAGCTTTTGACCGAAATCCGCGATCTGCTGGCCAGGCGATAGACGGATAGGGTTCTTCTGGACCAAAACCCCGGTCGTTCGCGGCCGGGGTTTTCTGTTTTCGCATCTGGTAAACAGCACCTGCGAACGCCCCGAGACAATGGACCTGCCCATGACCTTGATCCAGACCCTGCGCCCCGAGGCCCTGGCCGCGCCCGAAAGCGGTATCGTCGCCGTCGTCAACTATGGCAGATTGCGCGAAGGCCTGATCCCGCTTTGGGCCGGCGAGGGCGACCTGCCGACGCCGTCCTTCATCACGGATGCGGCGTCGAAGGCGTTGGCCGGCGGTGAGACGTTCTACACCTGGCAGAGGGGCATTCCCGATCTCAGGCAGGCGCTGGCACGCTACTACGAAAGGCACTTCGCCAAGACCTTCGCCGAGGAGCAATTCATCGTCACCGGCTCCGGCATGCATGCCATCCAGCTGGCGCTCGACGCGCTTGCGGGAGCCGGCGACGAGGTGATCTACCTGTCGCCAGCATGGCCGAATTTCGACGCCGCCGCCGCCATCGCGGGTGCCGTGCCGGTGCCGGTCACGCTCGACCATTCCGGAAATGGCTGGTCATGCGACGTCGAGAAAATAGCGGCGGCGGTCACACCGCGCACGAAGGCGTTGTTCATCAACACGCCGTCCAATCCGACCGGCTGGACCGCCGATCACGAGACCTTGCGGGCGATCCTCGATCTCGCCCGCGCCAAGGGCCTGTGGATCATCGCCGACGAGATCTATTCGCTGTTCCACTATGGTCACGGCCGCGCGCCGTCCTTCCTCGACATCGCGGAGGCGGAAGACCGCATCCTGTTCGTCAACAGCTTCTCCAAGAACTGGGCGATGACCGGCTGGCGCGTCGGCTGGATCAAGACGCATCCAAGCCTGCAGCAGGTGTTCGAGAACCTGATCCAGTATTCGAACTCGGGCGTGGCCCAGTTCATGCAGCGCGGCGCGGTCGCGGCGCTCGACGAGGGCGATGCCTTCGTCGCCGAACAGGTGGAGCGGGCGAGGCAAGCGCGCGACCTGGTCTGCGGCATTCTGGGCGAAACCGGCAAGGCGCGCTTCACCGTGCCGCAGGGCGCATTTTACCTGTTCTTCACCGTCGACGGCATCACGGACTCGCGGGCAGCCGCTTTCGAAATCGTCGACAAGGCCAATGTCGGCCTGGCGCCCGGCACCGCCTTCGGGCCCGGTGGCGAAGCGTTCCTGCGGCTGTGCTTCCACCGCCGGCTCGACCAGCTCGAGGATGCGGCAAACCGGCTGGCAAGGTGGATGAAGACTGTCTGAACTCTGACGAAGCCCGAATTGAAAGCCGCGTCAGCTGGCCGTCGGAGTAGAGTTTCAAACGGGCTTCAGCCGCCCGACTTGGGCACCAGCAGTGGAATGATGCGGTCGCTCTTGGTCACTGAGGGCCGTCCCGCCGAACCGAAGGGGATGCCGAGCGCGTCCCAGGTTTCCACCAACGCGTCCTGCAGTTCGGCGATCAGCGCATCGGAATGGAACGGCGTCGGCGTGATGCGCAACCGTTCGGTACCGCGTGGCACCGTCGGGTAGTTGATCGGCTGGATGTAGATGCCGTGGACGCCGAGCAGGCGGTCGCTCGCCATCTTGCAGAGTTCAGGATCGCCAACCAGTACCGGCACGATATGTGTCGGCGATTCCATCACCGGCAGACCGGCCGCCGACAGGATCTGCTTGGTTCGGCTCGCCTGCTGCTGCTGGGCGTCGCGCTCGGCCTGCGAGCGCTTCAGGTGACGGATCGAGGTGGTGGCGGCCGCGGCGATCGCCGGCGGCAGCGCGGTGGTGAAGATGAAGCCCGGCGCGTAGGAGCGCACCGCGTCGATGACGGCGCTGGTGCCGGTAATGTAGCCGCCCAGCGTGCCGAACGCCTTGGCCAGCGTGCCTTCGATGATATCGATGCGGTCGGCCAGGCCTTCGCGCTCGGTGATGCCGCCGCCGCGCCGTCCGTACATGCCGACGGCGTGGACCTCGTCGATATAGGTCATGGCGTTGTAGCGTTCGGCGAGTTCGACGATCTCCTTGATCGGCGCGATGTCGCCATCCATCGAATAGACGCTTTCGAAGACGATCAGCTTGGCGCGTTCGCGCCCCGCGGTCTGCAGCAGGCTTTCCAGATGCGCGACGTCATTGTGGCGGAAGATCTTTTTCTCGGCGCCCGAGCGCCGCACGCCTTCGATCATCGAGGCATGGTTCAGTTCGTCCGAGATGATCAGGCAATTGGGCAAAAGCCGCGCTATGGTCGAGATCGAGGCCTCGTTGGAGACGAAGCCGGAGGTGAATACCAAGGCGGCTTCCTTGCCGTGCAGGTCGGCCAGCTCATGCTCGAGCTCGACCAGCGGGTTGGACGTGCCGGAAATGTTGCGGGTGCCGCCGGCGCCCGATCCCATCTTGCCGGCCGCGTTCTGGAATGCGGCGATCACGTCAGGATGCTGGCCCATGCCGAGATAGTCGTTGGAACACCAGACGGTGATTTCCTCGGCGCGGCCGTTGGAACGCCAGACGGCGCGCGGAAACTTGCCCGCGATACGCTCCAGGTCGGCGAAGACGCGGTAGCGACGCTCGGCATGGAGCTGATCGATCGCTTCCTCGAAAAACCGCTGATAGTTCATGTCGACTTCCCAATTTTGCGCGGCATCATAATCATTGGCCTTTTGGCCGTCCACCGGGCCATTTTG
Organism: Mesorhizobium sp. BR1-1-4; assembly: GCF_020165375.1. NCBI lineage: Bacteria > Pseudomonadati > Pseudomonadota > Alphaproteobacteria > Hyphomicrobiales > Phyllobacteriaceae > Mesorhizobium > Mesorhizobium sp. BR1-1-4. Next base: position 490,829 of record NZ_JAIUIB010000003.1, read on the forward strand.
GTCAAAATGCCACGCCCCGCACCTGTTCCTAACGTTGGCGGATCGTGGCCTATTCCGCTTCACCACACGCTCAGTGGATCACTTTTGTTTCCGCATGATGCCACATCAAGTGAACGCCGGTTACCTCTCGTTCTAATGGTCATGCGCGGGGCTTTCCAGTAAGGCGGTTGTTGAGACAGTTTCCGATAAATCTTGGGTAAGCGAGGACTTGGGATGACGGTTTTGGTGACAGGCGGCGCCGGCTATATCGGCAGCCATATGGTCTGGGAATTGCTGGATGCAGGCGAAAGCGTGGTCGTTCTCGACCGCCTTTCCACCGGCTTCGAATGGGCAGTGGCGCCGGAGGCAAAGCTGATTGTCGGCGATGTCTCCGACAAGGAATTGGTCGGCGGGATCATCCGGGACAATCATGTCGACGCCATCATCCATTTCGCCGGCTCCATCGTGGTGCCGGAATCGGTAGCCGATCCGCTCGCCTACTACGAGAACAACACCTCGAAGACCCGCACGCTGATCGAAACAGCGGTCCGCGAAGGCGTGCCGAATTTCATCTTCTCCTCGACAGCCGCCGTCTATGGCGGCGCCGGGCTGGAGCCGGTGCGCGAGGATGCCCGCCTGGCGCCGGAATCGCCCTATGGCCTGTCCAAGCTGATGAGCGAGTGGATGCTGCGCGACGCGGCCCTTGCGCACGACATCCGCTACACGGCGCTGCGCTATTTCAACGTCGCCGGCGCCGACCCGAAGGGCCGCACCGGCCAGTCCACTCCGGGCGCCACCCATCTGATCAAGGTCGCCTGCGAGACCGCGCTCGGCAAGCGACCCTTCATGCAGGTCTTCGGTACCGACTATCCGACGCCGGACGGCACCTGCATGCGCGACTATATCCACGTCAGCGATCTGGCCGCCGCGCATCGCCTGGCTTTGCAGCGGCTGCGCGCCGGGGGCGCCAGCCTCGTCGCCAATTGCGGCTACAGCCACGGTTATTCGGTGCTCGAGGTGATCGAAAGCGTGCGGCGTGCCTTCGGCCATGATTTCGAGGTCAGGATGGGCGACCGGCGTCCCGGGGATGCCGCGGCGGTGGTTGCGAATTCCGATCTCGCCCGGTCCGAACTGGGCTGGACCCCGCAACGCGACGATCTCGACCAGATCGTCAACGACGCGCTGTCCTGGGAACGCATCCTGACCAGCAAGAACTCCGCGCGGGGCTGAGCGCGCTTTCCCCAGGGGCTCACAAGCCCAGGGCTCGCAAGGCGCGCGGCGACGCGCTATGCAAGTGTTCGCGACACAGCGTGGAGGCGCGGTGCCGCAATGAGCTTTGGGGGATGGCATGAAGATAACGGTGCTTGGTGCCGGCGTCGTCGGTACGGCGGCAGCCTACTATCTGGCCGCCGACGGCCACGAGGTCACCGTGATCGAGCGTCATGCGGCGCCGGCGCGAGGCACCAGCCAGTCGAATGCCGGGCTGGTGTCTCCAGGTGACGCCACCGCCTGGGCCTCGCCCGCGGCACTCAAGACGTTCCTGCGCGGGCTCTACAATCATGATCTCGGCATCAAGGTGCGGCTGCGCTTCGATCCCTATTTCCTCGCCTGGAGCCTGCGCTTCCTTCGCCAGTGCACGGTGGCCCGCCTGCGGGCAAACAGCCAGGTCAAGCTGCGGCTGGCGCTCTATTCGCGCGACTGCATCAACGCCATATCCGCCGATACCGGCATCCACTATGACGAGCGCAAGAAGGGCATCCTCTACTTCTTCCGCTCGCAGCACAGTCTCGACACCGGCACCGACAATTACCGCTATCTGGCCGAGCATGGCCTGCCCATCGAGATCGTCGGCCGCGACCGGCTGGTCGAGCTTGAACCAGGTCTTGCCGGGGTGAAGGAAAAGATCGCCGGCGGTGTCTACTCGCCGATCGACCAGACCGGTGATTCCCGGCAGTTCGTGGAAAACCTCGCTGCCTATGCCGCCGAAAAGCTTGGCGTGAGATTCCTTTATGGGACGACGGTCGAGGGCCTCGACATCGAAGGCGACCGGGTGCGCGCCGTGATGACCTCGTCCGGACCGATCGCCGGCGATGCGGTGGTCATATCGATGGGGCCGGAGAGCGGCCTGCTCGGCCGGCGCTACGGCATCGACCTGCCGGTCTATCCGGTGAAGGGCTATACCGCGACGATTCCGCTGGAGGATGAGAGCAAAGGCCCGACCATGGGCGGCGCCGACGAGGATCAGCTGATGGCCTATTCGCGCCTCGGCAATCGATTGCGGTTGGCTTCGACCGCCGAATTCACCGGCTTCGACCGCACCCACAAACCCAGCGACTTCGCCACCATGTTCAGAACCGGCAAGGACCTGTTCCCCGGTGCTTTCGACGAGAGGAAGGCCGAGCTATGGGCAGGTTTGCGGCCGATGATGCCGAACTCGGTGCCGGTCATCGGCCAGGCGAAATACCGCAACCTTTACCTCGACACCGGCCACGGCCATGTCGGCTGGACCATGGCGTGCGGCTCGGGAAAATTTCTCGCCGACCTCATCGCCGGCCGCAAGCCGGAGATCGACCCGCAAGGCCTGGTCTACAGGGGATAGGATGTCGGGACCGCAAGTCGCCATCGACCTTGGCCGCATCGAGCGCAACGCCCGCACCGTTGTGGACCGCTGCGCGCTTTCGGGCATCAAGGTTTTCGGCGTCACCAAGGGCACTTGCGGCATGCCGCAGGTGGCGCGCGCCATGCTGCGCGGCGGCGTCTCCGGGATCGCCGAGTCGCGTTTCGAAAACATCCGCCGGCTGCGCGACAGCGGTATCAGCGCGCCGATCATGCTGTTGCGCAGCCCGCCGATGGCGCGCGTCGAGGAGGTGGTGCGCACCGTCGACGTCAGCCTGCAGTCGGAGCTGACGATCATCCGCGAGATCTCGCGCACCGCCGAGCGTATGGGCCGCGTCCACGACATCATGCTGATGATCGATCTCGGCGACCTCCGCGAAGGCATCTGGCCGAACGACCTCATCCCCACCGTCGAGCGGATTCTCGACATGAAGGGCGTGCGCATCGCCGGCATCGGCACCAATCTCGGTTGCTTCGGCGCCATCATGCCGACGGAGGAAAATCTCGGCCAGCTCGTCGCTCATGCCTACAAGACCGAACGCCTGTCCGGGAAAAGCCTGGACTTCATCTCCGGCGGCGCGTCGTCGTCGCTGCCGCTGCTGCTTGAAGGCAAATTGCCGGCCGGCATCAACAATTTGCGCATCGGCGAGGCGATCCTGCAGGGCGGTGTCGAGACCTTCCGCGATGTCCCATGGGCGGAACTCGAACCCGATGCCTGCCGGCTGACCAGCGACGTCATCGAGGTCAAGCTCAAGCCGTCGCGGCCGATCGGCACCTCCGGCTACGACGCCTTCGGCAACCAGCCGGTCTTTCCCGACGAAGGCGACAGGCTGCGCGCCATCGCCAATATCGGCCGCGAGGACGTACTGGTCGAGGGACTGACGCCGATCGCCAAGGGGATAAGGGTGCTCGGCGCCTCCAGTGACCATCTGCTGCTCGATGTGCAGGATGCCGACCCGCCGCTCGCCGTTGGTGACCGCGTCGCCTTCCGCATGAGCTACGGCGCCATGCTTCTGGCGATGACCTCGGAATATGTCGAAAAAGCACCGATGCACGATGTCGCGGATTTCTCCGGCCGCAAGATGGTGTCGATCTCGGCCGAAGCGGAAGCGGCTCGCATCCTCGCGCGCGAAGCAACCGGCGCCCGGCTGGAGGCGATGAATTTCGACGTCGTCGAACTGGCCGATGTCGATCGACCGCCCTCGGGCCTGATCCGGTTCGCCGCCGGCGCCGATCGTCGCATCGCGCACAAGGCGCTGACCGCAACGGCCCGCGCGACCCACTCCTTCGGCCTGATCTGGATCGATTCCATCGCCGCGCTGATGCCGGAGGACGAAGATGGCATCGACCTGCCGGAGGCGTCGGTACTGGCGCGCTCGCTTGGCCTCGACCACAAGGCCGGCGCGCTGCAGCCGCAGCTGTCGCCGGAAAACGTCGTCATCATCGGACTGCGCCATGCCGACCCTGCGGAAGTGCGGGTCCTGAAGGATTCGCGCGTCTCGGCCTTCACGATGACCGATATCGACGCCATGGGCATGCGCGACCTGATGCACGAGGCAATCCGTATCGCCACCTCGGGCACGCAAGGGTTTCATGTCAGTTATTCGCCCACGGCGACCGAATTCGCCGGCTGGGCGGCTGGCTCCGGCGGCCTCACCGTCCGCGAGACGCATCAGGCGATGGAGGCGATCGCGCTTTCCGGCGGGCTGCTGTCGATGGATGTCTCCGGCCTGAGTACCGATCTGGAGCCCAGGATCGGTAGCGACGCGGTCAACTTCGTCATGTCGGCCTTCGGTAAGCGAATTCTCTGATCAGCCAATAGCCTCGACGGCCGCCCGCCACGCGCTGATATATTCCGCCCAGGCCGGATCGGCCGGCGGCTCCAGTGTTTGACCTTTGCCATGCGCCGCGCGCTGGTCCGATGCAAGCAGGGCGGCCCCGATGCTGGTGCCGGTAGCGGCTTCCGATGCGATGACGGCGCGGCCAGTGCTCGCGGCGAGCATCCGCGTGAACAATTGATTGCGCGCGAAAGGCCCCTCGACGGTCGTCGGGCCATCGCCGCCGACGAGGTCGAGGCAGGTCGCCGTCATCAGCGCCAGGTAGAAGGAGATGGCGGCAAAGCGTTGGCCGGGAGGGATCGCCTCGCCCTTGCGCCATGCGGCGGTGTGATGCGGAAACGGCCCCGAGCCTTGCTGGATCGAAGGCAAAAGCAATGTCTTGCGCGCCAGCACCGCGGTGACATCGCTGTCGCTCCAGCTCTGCGCCGAGCCCTCGGTCAGCAGCGAGAATTCGCGGCCACCCATGAACCGCGCCGAGGGCACGGGGTCGCCGAGCGCATTGACATTGACCAGCGTATCCCTTGCCGGATCGAGCGCCACCGTCTTGACGCCGACCGCCATCGACACCACCCAGGTGCCGGTCGAGACCACGCAGAAGGGCGGCGCATCTGACAGGAGGTGGGGCAGCAGCGAGGCGTTGGAATCGTGCAGGCCGCAAAAGACCGGGGTTTGTGGATCGAGCCCGGTCCGCTCCGCAAGCGCGGGCAGGATCGAGCCAAGCCGGTCCCTGGCCGGCCGCACCGGCGCCATCAGCTCGCGCCAGCCCAGGCGATCGACCAGCGCCGAAAAATCCCCCGTCCAGGGGTTCCACAAATCGGTGTGGCAGCCGAGCGAGGTGACCTCGTTGGCGGCCACGCCGGTCAGGCGCAGCGCCCAGTATTGCGGGTACATCAGCATCGCGGCTGCCCTGGCGAACTCCGTCGGGAAACTTTGCTGCTGCCAGAAGAATTGCGCGCCGAGATTGAGGCCGAGCGGCAGGCGCGGCGTGCCGGTCTCGGAGAAGGGCGGGCGGATCGCGTCATAGTCGGACGCCAGCTCATCGGGCCCATCGTATTCATAATCGAGGACAGGCAGCACCAGCTCGCCCGTGGCATCGACCAGCACGCCGGTCGCGCCATGCGTGGTGATCGAAACTGCGTCGATGCGCTGTTCGCGATTGAGGTCGGCAAGGCTGTCGAGGATGAACGCCCACAGCGCGTCGACATCGTGATGCGGGTAGGGCGCTTGTCGCACCGGCGCGTTCGCCACCCGGCGCAGCGTCACCTCCCTCAATGTGGCGAGATCGACCAGCGCCACCTTGGCATTGGTCTTGCCGATGTCGATGACGGCGATGTGGCGGACCGCGCTCATTCCATATGGAACATCATTTCCAGCGGCACCGCCACCGGCTCGTTATCCGGTTTCGCCTCCATGATGTCGGCCATTTCAGCCCACCAGCGCTGCATCACCGGATGCTTAGGCAGATCGTCCATGCCGTGATCATCGCGCCGCCACAGCACGCCGAACAGGATGTTCGTCTCTTCGTCGAGATGGATGGAGTAGTCGGAGATGCCGGCCTGCTTCAGCAACGCGACCAGCGACGGCCAGATTTCATCGTGGCGCTTTTTGTACTCGGCCTTCATGCCGGGTTTGAGCATCATCTTGAATGCGTATTTCTCGGGCATCAGGCCAGGCGTCCCCCGCGCAGCCGCCGCCAGACGATCGGCAGCGCGATGACGGTGATCAGCAGCAGGCCGATGAAGATCGACATGACGATGCCGGGCACGTTGAGCAGGCCGAGGCCGAAGGTCACCAGCCCCATGATCAGGGCGGCAAGCACCACGCCGACGATGCTGCCGGCGCCGCCGAGGATGCTGACGCCGCCGAGCACCACCATGGTGATGACCTCCAGCTCATAGCCCTGTGCGATCGACGGACGCGTCGAGCCGAGCCGAGACGTGATCAGCACCGAGGCGATGCCCGACATCAGGCCGGTCAGGCAAAACAGGATGAATTTTATACGGCCGACGCGCACGCCGGAAAACTGCGCCGCGACCGGATTGTTGCCGATCGCGAAGACCCGGCGGCCGAAGCTAGTCCGGTGCAGCAGGAACCAGTAGATGACGGCCGCGATGAGGAAGAGCACCAGTTCGAACGACACCACCCACCAGACATAACCCTGGCCGAAGAAGGCGAAGCTTTCGGGATAGCCCTTGTAGGCCTGGTCGCCGAGAGTGATGAAGGCGATGCCGCGAAACAGGCTCATCGTGCCGATGGTGACGACGATGGAAGGCAAGCCGAGGCGCGTGACCAGCAGTCCGTTGAAGGCGCCGCAGCCGAGCCCGACGACGACGCCGATCGCCACCAGCGTCGGCGTGTCGGCGCCGGCCTGCACCGCCATGCCCATCATGGTCGAGGCGAGCGCGATGATGGCGGCCACCGACAGGTCGATCTCGCCCGAAATGATCAGCAGCGCCATGGCGAACGCGATCAGGCCCTTCTCGGTGAAATTGAAGGTGAGATCGGACAGCGAATACGGATCGAGGAAATAGGGTGAGGCGAAACTGTTGATGGCAAAGATGGCGATGGCCACCACGACCAGCAGCGCTTCCCACGAAAAGATCGCCGAAGAGAGCGGCTTGTCGAGCCGGTCGGGAATGTGGCGCGGGGCGGGGACGTCGGTCATGTCACCGCTTCCACTTTCTTGAGGATGATGCGGCCCTGCTGGCGTTCGCCGCGCGCGTTGAGCACGACCGCCAGGATGATGGCGCTGCCCGAAATCGCCATCTGCCAGAAGGGCGAGATGTTGATGACCGGCAAAGCGTTGGAGATGATGCCGAGGAACAGCGCGCCGAGCACTGCGCCGCCGACCGAGCCGATGCCGCCGGCGATCGAGATGCCGCCGATGACGCAGGCGGCGATGATGTTCAACTCATAGCCATTGGCGACCTCGACCGAGGCGATCACATAGCGCGAGATCCAGAGATAACCGCAGAGGCCACCGATCATGCCGGAGATGCAGAAGACGATGAATTTGGTCCGCCCGACATCGATGCCGGTATAGACGGACGCCGTCGGATTGACGCCGATGGCATAGATCGAGCGGCCGAGCGCGGTGCGCGTCATCAGCACGAAGAACAGCGCGATCACCAGGATGGCGATCCAGGACAGAACCGGAATGCCGAGGAAAGCAGCGCGCTGGAAGCCGATGAAATCCGGACTCATCCTGTCGGCATTGACCCAGGCGCCGCCGGACAGGACGAAAGTGGCGCCGCGATAGATGGTGAGCGTGCCCAGCGTCACCACGATCGAGGGGATGTTCAGACGCCACACCAAAAGGCCGTTGATGGCGCCGAGCACCAGCCCGACTGCGAGCGCGATGACGATCAGCAGCGGGATCGGGATCGCCGGGTGCGCGGCGTTCAGCATCGCCACCACCATTCCGGTGAAACAGAGGTTCGACGCCATCGACAGGTCGATCGAGCGCGTCAGGATGACGACCATCTGGCCGAGCGCCAGGATCATCAGGATCGAGGTGTCGTTGAACACCTGGCGCAGATTGCCGGGGTCGGCAAAGGCGGGGAAGCGCGTCGAGATCAGCCCGATCAAGGCGACGATGGCCGCGAGCAGCCAGATTTCGCGGTATTTGAGGAAAGCTTTCATGCCGCGATCCCTGCTGCTGTCCTGACCAGCGTCTCGGCATCCAGTCCCTTGTTGTCGTAGACCGCCGCGACAAGGCCCTCGCGCATGACGACGACGCGATCGGACATGCCGAGAATTTCAGGCAGTTCGGACGACACCATGATTACCGACAAGCCCTGCGCCACCAGTTCGGCCATGAAGCCGTGCACGGCGGCCTTGGAGCCGATATCGATGCCCTTGGTCGGCTCGTCCAGGATGATCACCTTGGGCGCGGTCGCCAGCCATTTGGCGATGACCACCTTCTGCTGGTTGCCGCCCGATAGCGTGCCGACATCCTGGCTGAGCGAGGAGGCCCTGAGGTCGAGCCGTTCCGTGTAGGAACGGGCCAGCGAAAACTCCTCCGCCAGCCGCAGCATGCCTGATTTGGAGGTGCGGGCGAGCGATGGCAGCGAAACATTCTGGAAGATCGGCAGGCCGATAACCACGCCCTGCTTGCCGCGTTCTTCCGGGACGTAGACGATGCCGGCCTCGATCGAATCCGCGGCCGATTTCGGCGCGATCGCCTTGCCATCCAGCGTGATCGTGCCGGCGCTTATGCGGGTAATGCCTGAAATCGCCTGCATCACCTCGCTGCGCCCGGCGCCGACCAGGCCATAGAAGCCAAGAATCTCGCCCTTGTGCAGTTCGAAGCCGATATCCCTGAACTCGGTCGGATGCGACAGGCCGGAAACGGAAAGCACCGGCGCGCCGATCTCGGCCTTGCGCTGCGGAAAGATGTGGTCGACCGAACGGCCGACCATCATGCGCACGATCTGGCTCTGGCCGGCATCCCTGATCAGGCCTTCGCCGACCATCTCGCCGTCGCGGAACACCGTGTAGCGATCGGCAATGCGATAGATCTCGTCGAACTTGTGGCTGATGAACAGGATCGCCTTGCCCTGCTCCTTGAGGAATTCGATCAAAAGGAAAAGCTCCTCGATCTCCTTCATCGAAAGGGCTGCGGTCGGCTCGTCCATGATGACGATCTGGGAGTCGATCGACATGGCGCGTGCGACGGCGACAAGATGTTTGTTGGCGATGCCGAGATCCCTGAGCCGCGCATCGGCATCGATATGGCCGGCATGCATGGTGTCGAGCACTTCGTGCGCATTCTTGCGCATCGTGCGCCAGTCGATGGTGCCGAAGCGCGTGCGCGGCGCATGGCCGAGGAAGATGTTTTCGGCGACGCTGAGATCGTCGAACAGCACGGTTTCCTGATGGATGGCGGTGACGCCATGGCCGAAGGCGGCGTGCGCGCTGGGCAGTGCGACGGCCTGGCCGTCGATGCTGATCGTGCCGGCATCGGGCTGGTAGATGCCGGTCATGATCTTGACCAGCGTCGACTTGCCGGCGCCGTTCTCGCCGATCAGGGCGGTCACCTGGCCGGGATAGAGCGACAGGCTGACATTGTGCAGGGCACGGACACCGGGGAAGCTCTTGGAGATGCCGGACAGCGCCAGGCGGGGAGCGGAGGCGGGAAGCCGCTCGTCGGTCTCGCTATGTCGGGCCGTCGTGTCCATATCCGTATCAAGCCCTGAAACTAGGTCCGTTTGAAGTCGCGGGGGGACGTGAGTCCCGCCGCGGCAACTTGAAAGCTCCGAGATCAATAGATCTTGGAGAACTTCTCGATGTTGCTCTTGTCGAACTGGAAGGGCGGAGCCATCGCGGCCGAGTTGGTGTCGTCGAGCGTGACCTTGCCGACGCGGCCGATCGACAGCGTCGCACCCGGCTTGGCCTCTTCCTTCTTCACCGCCAGGTCGTGGGCGAGGTAGACGGCGGAGTAGCCGAGGTCGATCGGGTTCCACAGCGCAACGGCCTGGCTGGCGCCGTTGTCGATGAACTTCTTGAACTCGGACGGCAGCGCCAGGCCGGTGACATTGACCTTGCCGATCAGGTTCTCGTCGGTGACGACCTGGGCGGCGGCGACGACGCCGACGGTGGTCGGCGCGATGATCGCCTTGAGGTTCGGATAGGACTTCAACAGGCCCTTGGCTTCGTCCGTGCTCTTGGCCGAATCGTCATCGCCATAGACTGTGGCGACGAGCTTGATCTTGGGGAACTTCTCCGGCAGCACCTTCTTGGCCGCTTCGATCCAGGAATTCTGGTTGGTCGCGGTCGAGGAAGCCGACAGGATGGCGACATCGCCGCCTTCCGGCAGATAGTCGGCGGCGAGCTTGATGATGGTCTCGCCGATCAGGCCGGTGTCGGACGGATTGAGGTGAAGCTGACGGCCTTCCTTGGCGACGCCCGAATCCCAGGAGATGACGGTGATGCCGCGTTCCATCGCCTTCTTCAGCACCGGCACCAGCGCGTCCGCGTCATTGGCCGAAATCGCGATGGCGTTGACCTTCTGCGCGATCAGCGAATTGACCACTTCGATCTGCGCCTCGGCGGTCGCCTTGGTCGGGCCGGTGTAGATGATGTCGACGTCGCCGAGTTCCTTAGCCGCCTCTTGCGCGCCCTTGTTGGCGGCATCGAAGAAGCCGTTGCCGAGGGACTTCACCACCAGCGCGATCTTGACGTTTTCCGCGTAGGCGGCATTCACGAACATGGCGGCCGAGAAGGCCGCCGTCACCATCAGTTTCTTCAAGAAGCTCATCGAATTTCCTCCCTTGAGCGTTGCATTCCATCGCCGCTGCGGGCGTGAGGTGTCTCAGGCCTGCAGTGAAGATTCTTCTTTTGTCGACTTGCGGGCGACGATCAACGTCACCCCCGCGGCTTCCAGCATCTTTGCCTCGCGGTCCTCGATGCCGTCGTCGGTGATGACGGTGGCAATGCGCGAAAGACCGCACAGGATCAGGCTGGAGCGTTTGCGGAATTTCGAGGAATCGACCAGCACCACCAACTCGTCGGCCTGGTCGATCAGCTTCTGCTCCGCCTGGATCAGCAGTGGATCGCCTTCCATCAGGCCGAGCGGCCCCAGTCCCTGAGCGCCCATGAACATGCGGCGTGCGTAGAAATTGCGCGTCACGTCATTGTCGAAGGGCGACAGGATGATGTTCTGCTCGCGATAGATGGTGCCGCCCGACAGCATGACCGTGTTCTTGGAGTGCTTGAGCAGGTGCTCGGCGATCGGGAACGAATTGGTGAAGATCGGCATGCGGAAGCCGGTCAGGAAATGCACCATCTGGAAGGTGGTGGTACCGCCATTGATGATGATCGGCTCGCCGTCCTTGCACAACTCGACCGCTTCACGAGCGATCGCCCGCTTCTGCGCCGCGTTGAGGGTTTCGTTGACGGAAAAGGGGCGGCCGGCCAGCCCGATGAACTGCGGCGGCGAGATCGCCTCGGCACCACCGCGTACACGGCGCAGGCGCTTTTGGACATGGAGAGCCGCGATGTCGCGCCGGATCGTCGCCTCGGACGATTCCGTCAGGTCGACCATTTCCTGCACCGTCACCACAGGTTTTTCCTGGACGGCGGACAGAATGATCCTGTGGCGCTCTTTTTCGTGCATGGTTCCTCCCTGCCTCAGCATCTAGGCACCCAATCCGAGCAGTGTCAATCATTTCCGATCATATAATTTCATTGTGCAGTGCAATATGATTGATATTGATCGTTTGTGATTGACAAGCTCGTCTCTTGCGTAGACATTCCCGAGCGAAAAAGGAGCGCATGGTGCGCGCTCCAAAGGGAGGATTACCTATGCTCGACAAGCGCTCCGGCTCGCGCCTCGCCAATCTGTGGGACGATGCGAAGGCGAAGGGGATGAGCGAGCCCGAGCTGCTGGTCTATCGCTCGAACACGCTCGGCTCCGACAAGCGCGTCACCAATTATGGCGGCGGCAACACCTCCTCGAAGATATGGCAGAAGGATCCGCTCACCGGCCAGGATGTGGAAGTGCTGTGGGTGAAGGGGTCGGGCGGCGACAGCGCCTCGATCAAGCTTGACGGCTTCGCCACCCTTTACATGGACAAGCTGCGGGCGCTGAAGGGGCTTTATCGCGGCGTCGAGCACGAGGACGAGATGGTGGGCTATCTTCCCCACTGCACCTTCAACCTCAATCCGCGCGCGGCCTCGATCGACACGCCGCTGCACGCCTATGTGCCGAAGCCTTTTGTCGACCACATGCATCCCGATGCCATCATCGCCATCGCCGCCGCCAAGGATTCCAGGGTGCTGACGAACGAGATATTCGGCGATGCCATTGGCTGGCTGCCGTGGAAGCGGCCGGGCTTCGAACTCGGCCTGTGGCTGGAGAAATTCTGCGTCGAACACCCCACCGCCAAGGGCGTCATCCTCGAAAGCCACGGCCTGTTCACCTGGGGCGATACGCCGAAGGAGTGCTACGAAACGACGATTTCGGTGATCAACCAGGCGATAGAGTGGTTCGAGCGCCGCTCCGAAGGCGTGGCGATCTTCGGTGGGGAGGTGGTGAAGTCGCTCGATGCCGCTGCCCGCCGAGCGATTGCCGCCAAGCTGATGCCCAGGATTCGCGGCCTGATCTCGGAAAAGAGCCACAAGCTCGGCCATTTCGATGACTCGCCCGCCGTGCTCGAATTCGTCAACTCCAAGAATTTGCGCCCGCTGGCAGCCCTCGGCACCTCGTGCCCGGACCACTTCCTGCGCACCAAGATCCGCCCGCTGGTGATCGAATTCGATCCCGCAAAGCCCGACGTCGATGCCGTCATCGCGCGACTCGCCGACGACATTGCCGAATATCGTGTCGGCTACCAAGCCTATTACGACAGCTGCAAGCATGCGGATTCGCCTGCCATCCGCGACCCCAACGCGGTGGTCTATCTGATGCCCGGCGTCGGCATGTTCACCTTCGCCGGCGACAAGGCGACAGCGCGTATCTCGGGCGAGTTCTACGTCAACGCCATCAACGTCATGCGCGGCGCTTCCACCGTCTCGTCCTATGTTGGCCTGCCAGCGCAGGAGGCTTTTGACATCGAGTATTGGCTGCTCGAGGATTTGAAGCTGCAGCGCATGCCGAAGCCGAAGTCTCTCGCCGGCCAGGTCGCACTGGTCACCGGCGGCGCCGGCGGCATCGGCCGCGCCACGGCCAACCGCCTGCTGCGCGAAGGCGCCTGCGTCGTGCTGGCCGATATCGACGAGGCGGCACTCGCCGGCGCCAACGAGGAACTGGCAAAAGCCTATGGCAGGGATTTCGTCCGCCCAGTTCTCATCAACGTCACCTCGGAGGACCAGGTCGTCGCCGGCTTCGCCGAGACGGCCGTCGAGTTCGGCGGCATCGACATTCTGGTCTCGAATGCCGGCTTGGCATCGTCGGCGCCGATCGAGGAGACGACCCTGGCGCTGTGGAACAAGAACATGGACATCCTGTCCACAGGCTATTTCCTGGTCTCCAGGGAAGCATTCCGGCTGTTCCGGGTACAGAAGATCGGCGGCAACGTCGTCTTTGTCGCCTCCAAGAATGGCCTGGCGGCATCGCCCAACGCCGCCGCCTATTGCACCGCCAAGGCGGCCGAAATTCATCTCGCCCGCTGCCTGGCGCTGGAGGGCGCGGAAGCGCAGATCAGGGTCAATGTCGTCAACCCGGATGCGGTGCTGCGCGGCTCGAAGATCTGGACCGGCGAGTGGAAGGAACAGCGTGCCGCCGCCTACAAGATGTCGACCGACGATCTGGAAGAGCACTACCGCTCGCGTTCGATGCTGAAGCGCTCCGTCTTCCCGGAAGACATCGCGGAGGCGATCTATTTCCTCGCCTCCGAAATGTCGGCCAAGTCGACCGGCAACATCATCAACGTCGACGCCGGCAACGCACAAAGCTTTACGCGGTAGCCGCTCGCCGGCGCTCACGCTGGCCCTTCTCTCCCGTCGCTATACGGGGAGAAGTTTCCGGCTGGCGGATGAGGGGCGCCGCCGACCGAATGCATTCTGGGAGGAACAGCAGTGTCCGAATCCATCATCTCCGCCGACATCGTCGCCAGCAGTAACGCCGCGCGCAAGATTGACCTCGAGCGTGACTATGCCTCGCTCGGCGAGCGCCTCGACCGACGCGGCATCGCCATCGACTCTGTCCGCGACAAGGTGGAAAACTTCGCGGTCGCGATCCCGTCCTGGGGCGTCGGCACCGGCGGCACCCGCTTCGCCCGCTTTCCCGGCGCCGGTGAGCCGCGCGACATCTTCGACAAGATCGAGGATTGCGCCGTCATCCAGCAGTTGACGCAGGCGACGCCGACCGTGTCGCTGCACATTCCTTGGGACAAGGCCGATCCGAACCGGCTGAAGCAGGCGGCCTCCCGCTTCGGGCTTGGCTTCGATGCGATGAACTCCAACACCTTTTCCGACGCGAAGGACCAGACGCTTTCCTACAAATTCGGTTCGCTGTCGCATGCCGACGCCGACACGCGTCGTCAGGCGGTCGAGCACAATCTGGAATGCATCGAGATCGGCAAGACGCTTGGGTCGAAGGCGCTGACGGTGTGGATCGGCGACGGCTCCAACTTCCCCGGCCAGGTCAATTTCGCCAAGGCGTTCGAGCGCTATCTCGACGCGATGAAGGAGATCTATGCCGGGCTGCCGGACGACTGGAAGCTGTTCACCGAACACAAGATGTATGAACCTGCCTTTTACTCCACCGTCGTGCAGGACTGGGGCACCAACTACATCATATCAAGGGAGCTCGGCGACAAGGCCTTCTGCCTGGTCGACCTCGGCCATCATGCGCCCAACGTCAACATCGAGATGATCGTCTCACGGCTGATTCAGTTCAAAAAACTCGGCGGCTTCCACTTCAACGATTCGAAATATGGCGACGACGACCTCGATGCCGGGTCGATCGACCCCTATCGGCTGTTCCTGGTTTTCAACGAATTGGTCGATGCCGAGCTGTCAGGCCCCGAGGGGTTCGACCCCGCCCATATGCTCGACCAGAGCCACAACGTCACCGATCCGATCGAAAGCCTGATGCTGTCGGCGGTCGAGGTGCAGCGCGCCTACGCGCAGGCGCTGCTGGTCGACCGAAAGGCGCTTGAAGGGTTCCAGGACGGCAATGACGCGCTGATGGCGACGCAGACGCTGAAGGCGGCCTACCGAACCGATGTCGAGCCGATCCTTGCCATGGCACGGCTGAAGACAGGTGGCGCCATCGATCCTGTCGCCGCATACCGGGCGGCGGGCTATCGCGCCAAGGTCGCGGCGGAGCGGCCAGCCGTCGCAGGTGGTTCCGGCGGGATCGTTTGAGGTAGAGCCGATCTTCCCCTTTGCGGGGGAGATGTCCGGCAGGACAGAGGGGACGCTGTCGCGCCGACGTCCGAAAGTTGGCGATCCTTCACGCCTCCTCTGCCCTGCATCTCCACCACAAGCGAGCAGTCACCAACCCGTGAATGTCTTTATTGAAGATGGACTCGATCGCTCCAAGTAGCTCTTCTAGGCAAGCACCACTTGGAGAACCCGCCATGCATCTCACCCGTAGGACATTGATCGCCCTCGGTCTTTCCATCGCCTTCGCCTTTTCGCCATCGGCTTTCGCCGCGTCGCCGGCACCGGCCAAGGGCGAGAACGGCATGGTCGTCACGGCCCAGCATCTGGCTTCCGAAGTCGGCGTCGAGGTGTTGAAAAAGGGCGGCAATGCCGTCGATGCGGCGGTCGCCGTCGGCTATGCCTTGGCCGTCGTCTATCCCAATGCCGGTAATATCGGCGGCGGTGGCTTCATGACCATCCGCTTCAAGGACGGCAAATCGACCTTCCTCGATTTCCGCGAGCGGGCGCCGCTTGCCGCGACCAAGACCATGTATCTCGACAAGGACGGCAACCCGGTGAAGGGCGCTAGCCTGGACGGCTATCTCGCGGTCGGCGTACCAGGCTCGGTGGCTGGTTTCGAGATGGCGCGCCAGAAATATGGCACCTTGTCCAGGCAGGACCTGATGGCGCCGGCGATCGCCTATGCCAGAGATGGGTTCGTCCTCAACCAGGGCGATGCGGCTTCGTTCGCTGGCAGCGCCGAAAGGTTGGCGAAGGACCCAGCGGCGGCGGCGGCCTTCCTCAAAACCGATGGCAAGCCCTATGGCGTCGGCGAGAAGCTGGTTCAGCCCGACCTTGCCGCGTCGCTCTCGGCCATTTCCGAGAGAGGTCCCGATGCCTTTTACAAGGGCGCCATCGCCGACGCCATCGTCAAGGCGAGCGGCGCCAAGGGCGGTATCCTGGCCAAGGGTGATTTCGAACAATACGCGGTGCGCGAGTTGAAGCCCGTCACCTGCTCCTATCGCGGCTACGAGATCATCTCTTCGCCGCCGCCGAGCTCAGGCGGCGTCATCATCTGCGAAATCCTCAACGTGCTGGAAGGCTATCCGCTGTCCTATCTCGGCGCCGGCTCGGCCGAGACCGTCCACGTCATGGTCGAGGCGATGCGCCACGCCTATGTCGACCGCAACTCCGCGCTCGGCGATCCCGATTTCGTCGACAACCCCGTCTCCAGGCTGCTGGACAAAGCCTATGCCAAGGACATCCGCGACAAGATCGATCCGTTCCGCGCCGGCGTGTCGCAGGATCTGATGCCGAAGGGCTTCGGCGAGTCGAAGGAGACGACGCATTATTCGATCATCGACAAGGACGGCAACGCGGTCGCGGTCACCTACACGCTGAACGGTTCGTTCGGTGCCGGCGTCGTCGCCGACGGCACCGGCATCCTGCTCAACAACGAGATGGACGACTTCACCCAGAAACCCGGCGTGCCCAACCTCTATGGCCTCGTCCAGGGCGAAGCCAATGCCATCCAGCCGAAGAAGACGCCGCTGTCCTCGATGAGCCCGACCGTGGTGGCCAAGGATGGCAAGCCGTTCATGGTCATCGGCAGCCCAGGCGGCTCGCGCATCATCACCATCACGCTGGAAGCCATCGTCAACGTGATCGACCACGGCATGAACATCCAGGAGGCTATCGACGCGCCGCGCATTCATCACCAATGGCTGCCCGATACCGTCTATATCGAGCCGTTGGGCCTTTCGCCGGATACAGAAAGACTGCTGGCCGGGATGGGCTATCACCTCGATCTCAGTGACCAGGGCTGGGGCCAGGCGGCGGGCATTCTCGTCGGCGGCAAGAGCCTGGTGGAAATCGAGAAGGGCGGCGGCGCCCGCTACAATGGCGCCATCGACAGCCGCGCGGCATCGGGCGAGGCGCTCGGATATTGACAGGCCGCAAGACGGTTGCTTTCCGGATGAGGCCGGATTCCGCCTTTCGGGACCGGCCTCCGCCTCATGGCCCGGGAGCCGTCAGGTCACCAGCGTGATGGTCGACGCGATCAGCATCAAGGCGGCGATGCCGACGAACAGCGCATAGATGCGTGGCCGGTCGAGCAGCAGCGCGTTTCCCGATATCCAGGCCGACGTGGCACCGCCCAGCGCGAACAGGAACCCGTTGCGGTGGCCGAAAGTCATCGACGCGGCCATCAAGCCGCCGATGATCAGGGCGCCGAACACGATGATCACGGCGACCGCGTACTTCTCGAAGTCGTTATTGCCGATCCCTGGTCCGATCGCGTTCAAATTCGGCAGGTCGTCCGGATCGAAGGGGTTCGCCGACCCGTATTCGTCTTGACCCATGGATTCTCGCATCACTTGATCTCCGCTGACCGGCAACAAACCATCAACGCCTGCCGAGCGCAACCCGATCACGCTGTGGCGGATGCGCCCGGCACCGCCTCCGGCCCCTTTTCGGGGATAGTTTGCTGACGGATTTTAGGAGCTGTTGCCGGATCGCGTCACCTGCCTTCTTGGGGTTTGTCGCCGCCGGCCTCGTCTTAAAACTTGACTAAGAATATCCTGTTTAATAGTCAACTCGGATTGGTCGCCGGAGACCAGGGCCCCGGGCAACAGGCAAGCCAAGTTGAATACAGATCATCAACCCCGGCCAGGAGAGGTCAATCGTCCGCGCGTCCGGATCACGCGTCGCCACGCGCTCGCGCTGTTCACTCTGCCGTTCACCGGCGTCGTGACGCCAGCCGCGGCCAGCCCGCCGCGCATCGTCTGCCTCGATGACGGCTTGGCGGAGACCTTGCTCATGCTCGGCATCACGCCGGTCGCTATCGCCGACCGTGAGGTCTGGGAAAGGTGGGTGCTCGAGCCGCCGCTGCCGCCCCAAGTCGCCGACATCGGCACGATCCTGGAGCCCAATCTCGAATTCCTGCAACAGCTTCGTCCCGACATCATCCTCTCCATCCCTTATCTCGACGGCATCAAGCCGCTGCTCGAGCGCGTGGCACCGGTGACGACGATCGGCATCTATACGCCGGGCGGTCAGCCCTATCAGCGCGCCATCGAGGCGACCCGGCAATTGGCCAGGCTTGTCGGCAAGGAAAGGGAGGGCGAGGCGCTGATAGCGGCGACGGAGGCGCATTTTTCGACCATCAAGCAGCAGCTGGAACCGCTTTCGGCGCGGCCGATCTATGTCGTCAGCTTCCTCGATCCGCGCAATGTGCGCGTCTATGGCGAAAAAAGCCTGTTTCAGGCGGTGTTCGACCGCATCGGCATCCGCAACGCCTGGGCCGGAGAGACTAATTACTGGGGATTTGCAACCGTCGGCATCGACGGGCTGGCAACGTCTGATGATGCGCGCCTTGCCTATCTCGAACCCTTGCCCGAAGGGGCGGGCGGAACGCTGACCGAGAGCCCGGTCTGGAATGCCATGCCGTTCGTGCGCAAGCGCTCGATTATGCGCCTGCCTGCGGTGCTGATGTTCGGCACGCTGCCCTCGGCGAGCCGTTTTGCCCGCCTGCTGGCCGCGGCGCTGACGGCGGAGACCGCCCGTGGTTGAGCAGGAAGCGATCTTGCCCGACAATGCCGTCCTCGTCCGCGGTCGCACCCCGTCGCCTCGCATACCAGGCGGATATCCCCTGGGCGCGATCCTGCTTTGCGTCGTGCTTCTCTGCGCGGCCGGCGCCGCGACCCTCTCCAACATGAGCGTGCAATTGCCGCCGGCACTCTGGCTGGGGGCGCTCGCAAGCCCCGATATCGAGGATATCAGGCAGGTGCTCGTCCACTACGCCTTCCTGCCCCGGCTCGCCGTCAGCCTTCTCTGCGGTGCGGCCCTCGGACTGGCCGGGACGGTGCTGCAGCAGGTTTTGCGCAATCCGCTCGCCTCGCCCGAAACCGTCGGCGTCTCGGCCGGCGCCTATCTGGCGCTGGCGCTGGCGACGCTTCTGGCGCCGTCGCTGCTTGCCTTCGGCCGCGAATGGGTGGCGCTTGCCGGCGCCTTCACTGCCCTTGCGGCGGTCCTGGCGCTCTCCTGGCACAAGGGCCTGTCGCCGCTTTCGGTCGTGTTGGCCGGGCTGGTCGTCAGCCTTTATGCCGGCGCCATCGGTGCTGCGTTTGTGGTGCTTCGGCATGAATGGCTGGCCAGCCTGTTCCTCTGGGGCGCCGGTTCGCTCGGCCAGCAGGACTGGTCGGTGACGCGGTGGCTCTTGCCGCGCCTTGGCGGTGCCGCGCTGGCGATCGGCCTCATGGTGCGGCCGCTGACCCTGCTTGGCCTCGACGACGAAGGCGCGCGCAGCCTCGGCGTCCCGCTCGGTGCCTATCGCTTCGCCGGACTGGCGGCGGCGGTCGCCCTGATCGCCTTCGTCGTTGCCGCCGTCGGCGTCATCGGCTTCGTCGGCCTTGCCGCCGCCACGCTCGCGCGCATCGGCGGCGCCCGCCGGCTCGGCCAGCAACTGGTGATGGCGCCGCTGATCGGCGCGGCACTGCTGTGGGCGGCGGACCAGGGAGTGCAGGTCGCGACCGGGCCACAGGGCGACCTGCTGCCGACCGGCGCGATGACGGCGCTTCTCGGCGCGCCTCTGCTTCTTTGGCTTCTGCCGCGCCTCGCGCTTGGCGCGGAAGCACCGGCACTCGCCGCCGAGCGCTTGCCCAGAACGAAAAGGCCCGGCCTTGTGCTGGCGGCGATCGGCGGCCTCCTGCTTTTGCTGCTCGTGCTGGCGCTGCTCTACGCGCCGGGCACCGATGGTTGGACATTCGCGTCCGGCGATCAGCTGCGGCCCTTGCTGGCCTGGCGGCTGCCTCGAGTGTCCGCGGCACTTGCCGCCGGCGCCATGCTGGCGCTGGCCGGGCTGATGATGCAGCGGCTGACCGGCAATCCGATGGCCAGCCCCGAAGTGCTCGGCATCAGCGCCGGTGCTGTGCTCGGCATGATGGTGGCGCTGTTCGCGCTCGCCGATGCCAGCCGCCCGGTACAGACCCTGGCCGCCACGATCGGCGCCTTCGCCGCCCTTCTGGTGACGCTGGCGATCGGCCGCCGTACCGCCTATGCGCCAGAGCGGCTGCTGCTTGCCGGTGTCGCCTTGACGGCCCTGTTCGACGCGCTGATCCTGGTGCTCACCGCCACGGGCGATCCGCGCGCCATGCTTTTGCTCAATTGGCTCACCGGCTCGACCTACGGCGTCGACGCCGGCTCGGCACTTCTGACCTCGACGTTTGCCTTTTGCCTGTTCCTGCTCGCACCGTTCTTCCTGCGCTGGCTGGACATGCTGCCGCTCGGCTCCGCCGCGGTGCAAAGCCTCGGAGTCAACCTCAAGGCAACACGGCTGCTGGTGCTTTTGATGGTGGCAGCGCTCACCGCCGCCTCGACCCTGGTCGTCGGGCCGCTGACCTTCATCGGCCTTATGGCGCCGCACCTGGCGTGGCGCCTTGGCCTGTCGCGTGCGCTGTCGCAAGCGATCGGCGCGATGCTTGCCGGCGCGCTGATCATGGTCTGCGCCGACTGGATCGGCCGCACCGCCATCTTCCCGCGCCAGATTCCGGCCGGCCTCGTCGCGACGCTGATCGGCGGCCCCGTCCTGATGTGGCTCTTGCGCCGCCGCTGAGCCTTGTCCCGTGGAGATATCCAAGCCGATGGCGACGCCAGCCTTGATTGCCGACACCACCGTCCACGACTTCGTTGGCAAAAGCGGAGGCGATCCCTGGCGGGTCTTCATCCATGTGCCGTCGGGGCCAATGCCCGAGGCCGGCTGGCCGGTGCTCTACATGACCGACGGCAACGCCGTTATCGGCACGGCGGTCGACGCGATGCGCGCGCAGGCCCTCTATCCCGCCGGCACCAATGTCGGCTGGGGCGTCATCGTCGCCATCGGCTACCCCGTCGAGGGCGCCTATGACTCGCTGCGCCGCTCATGGGATCTGGGGCCCCCGCCGGGCAGGACCTATCCGCCCTTCCACGAGGGCACGCCGGAAGTCAGGACCGGCGGGGCGGGGGATTTTCTGGCCTTCATCGAAGCCGAGCTGAAGCCGTGGGTCGCCAGCCGGACCAGGATCGATGAGAGCCGCCAGGCACTGTACGGCCACTCTTTCGGTGGCCTGTTCGCGCTCTACGCCCTGTTCACCCGCCCGCTCTCATTCAGCACCTTCATTGCGGCCAGCCCTGCCATCTATTGGGAAGATCGCGTTATCGACCGCTTTCTCGAAAGGTTCGAAGCCGCTGTTCCCGACGGCCTGAAAGCCGACGTAATCCTGTCGGCCGGAGAGTATGAGACCGAAAAGCTGGCGCCGTTCCAGGTCGGCGCGGAAGACGAGGAAAAGCGCCTGGCGCAGAAAAAGCTCATCCTTACCGACGGATTCGCCAGGGCGATGGCGGAACGCCTCGACGCGCTCCCGGGCCTGCGGGCAAGCTTCGAACTCCATGCCGGCGAAAACCACATGTCGATCCTGCCGGTGACGGTCAACCGGGCGGTGCAGGCGGCGTTCGCGGTGCGGTAGAATTTCTATTCAGCGCGCAGGCGGCAGTTCGAACAGTTTTGCGCCGTTTTCCTGGCCGCGCTCGACATAGCCGATAATGCCGAACCACCTGGCGACGTCGGGCCCTTGGAGCCAACTGCGCGAGTGGATTGGAAGGTTGCCGGCAAGCGCCTGGATATGCCTGATATGCCGCTTGCAGAAACGGACGGTCGAGCCGCGGAAGAAATCCTCCCGCGCGGCGAACAGCGTATCGGCGGCGTCGCTGTTTTCATGCCAGGCAATGATCGCCACGGCCTTCTCGCCCTCGACAAGCGCGTGCGCGCGGCCTTCCTTCAAATTCATCATCAGATTGTCGTAGGCGATCTTGCTGTCCTTGCCGGCCGCCGCGTACTCGTCCGACATCCGCTTCGACAGGCCATGGAAGACATCCTCGAGATCCCCAAGCGTTGCTGCGCGTGCTCTCATTTCACCTCCTGCAGCCCCGGCAGGGAGTTTGCCCTAGGGTTGTGGGATCACCAAGCAAATTGAATCCTCCACAAGCCCGGCGAAGGCAAAGTCGTTCCGTCCATCGATCTTTGTGACAGGGCGGGCACCCGCACCAAGCCGACAGAAGGCTTCGGCCTCCCGGTTCTTTAAGACACAAGGGAACAAGAGCCTGTGGTTGCGGTTAACTGGATATGCCAGCCAAGATCCAAGAACCACGGCCGAAGCCCGGCCCGCAGCCACCCGTCCGTCGGCCGGACAAGGAAGCACCGCCAGAGCCTGAGCATGTCGATCCGCCACCACGAGACGTGCGAGAGGCACCGGCACCAAATCCCGATGGCGACAAGAAAACCTAAGCGACGACACGCGAACGCGCCTGCAACAGGCGCATGCGATTGATAGCGATCAGGTGGTCACGCCATAAGCGCTTGGATTTTTAAAATGATGGTGCCCAGAGGCGGCTTGGAAGATCAAAATCGAACCGAAGGCGAAGCCTGATTTCTCTTATATTCTACAGTCACTTAGCCCGAACCTGCGTTGCGGCCAAATTCCATCGTTGTGGACCTCTAGCGGTTTAAACGCGTACCGCGAAATTCACGATAGAATAGAGAATACGTGTTGCCAAGTGACCGTGGACCCGCACCACCAATTGCTTCGGGAGCAGGCTCCACTCCAGCAGGGTATTTTAAATGACCCAACAGGCGCAGCCCGCTCCTACAAAACATCACGATAGGCTGCCAAAGGCGTTTAGTGTAAAACGTTGCCACCGAGCACGGAGACCTAGATGACCGAAACCTCTTCTCCCCTGCGCCTTCGACTAAGGCGGCGGCCGCCTCCGGCCCTTAGGCCGTGGCCAGCTATCGACAATATCTCCATAGATGGCCTGTTCGGGCGCTACAGCTATCCCAGCCTAGACCTCTCCAATCAGTCGCCGCAGGATCGAGATATTGCGCTGTTCTATGGAGGCAACGGGACTGGCAAGACGACTCTCTTAAAGTTAATCTATGCGGCCCTTTCGCCGGAGGACGATGCGGGCCTACGGTCCCTCCTATCGGCAACTCCTTTCAGGCGGTTCACGTGTCACCTGCGCGACAATACGATCATCGACATTCAGAAGAAAAATGGGCTGATTGGCGATTACGACTTTCGCGTGAGCGGGCCGCACGAGATGTTCCTGAGTGTCATTGCCGGCCCCGACCTGGCCGTCAGACTCGATCAAAATCCAAATGTTAGCCTGATAACCGAAGTACTTTCGAAGGTCGGCCTGGACATGTTGTTTTTGCACGATAGCCGCCGTGTTCAAACGACCAGCGGCTTTCTCCAGCAATCCCGGCTCTGGCCCAACGAATATGATGAGGAAATGTGGTACGCCTCTCGCACAGTAGGGGATCCCACGCTCCAGTATAAACGCCCCGATGCTGCGCTCCCCATAGAGTACATTGTTGCTACGATGTATGAATGGCTCCGTGACAGGGCTGCACGACAGGGGTCCAGCGGCGAATCGGATGTGTCCCTTGCACTTCTGCAGTTGATGCGGACGTTGGGCACCCCAAAAGGAAGCCTGGAAGCGCCAAGACAAGAGGACGTGCTCTCCACAATTGCCGCGCTAGAAAAGCAAACCACAAGTTACATGTCTCATGGGCTAATGACGGAGTATCCTTTTGCTGAAATCCGAGAGTTGGTCCTCAATGCCCCTCGCGGAAAGTTTCTGGCAATTTCTAGCGTATTGGGCCCATTTCTGTCTTCCGTTGAAACGCGCATGCATGCACTCCGTGAAGTACACAGCGTCATCTCCACTTTTGAGACGGAGATGAATAGCTACCTCCGGGACAAGCAAGTGTTCGTGAACGTGCTCGAAGGGGTTCGATTCTCGGATGGGAAAAGGGACTTGGAACTGGACAGTTTGTCGTCCGGCGAGCGTCAGCTAGTTTTCCTATTCTGTGCTGCGGTATTGTCTAGAGGGACCAACAGTCTATTCTTGGTGGATGAGCCAGAGTTGTCGCTAAATTCCAAGTGGCAGCGAAATCTTGTTGGGTCGATGTCGAATTTGGTCCGCGGCGCCCGAACGCAGTTTGTAATGGCTACTCATTCGATAGAGATTTTGTCTCGCCATCGGGGCTCGGCAATAGGGTTGGACGCTCGTGGCTCTACCGCGCCGACTGGTGAGTGAATGGGTCACGCTGATAGAACTCGACCCGGAGGTCCGGACCCTTTTTGTTGAGGGAACAAGGGATCAGGCGCTGCTAGAGAGCTTCTTTCGTCGCCGCGCCCCCCGCCTAGTAGTGCGCGAGATCTCCGAGATCGACTTCGCGGGACGACGGATAGAGAGCTCTCCGTTTTGTGGCGGCAATCGTGCGCGGGCGGTTGCCTTTTCCAGCGTTCTTAGCGGGGCTGTGCCCGCCGATCAGTACGCTGCCTGCCTGATAGATGCTGATTGTGAGCCGGTCCACCCATTCGTGACTAAGGTAGCGCCCCTTTACCTAACTACCTATGCCAGCGCCCATGCGGGGTACGTTCGGCAGGAATTGATCGAGGACGTGGCGAGGCGGGCGCTCAATGCACCGGCCGATTCTTTCGACTGGGACTTGCTGACCGAGGCGTGCCTTTTTGCTGCGGCGTTCAGGGTAATGCGGTATCGTCTATATCCGGCGGCGAAACCGATAGATGCTTCGGCTCTGCTGATACGGAAAGCCGGTGCGGTTACGATCAGCAGGGAAGAATTTGCTTTGAAGTTCAAAATGAAGAACGGCCACGATGTGGGGCGATCTGCCGAACAGCTATTGCACGAAGTTTTGAATATCCGGGCGGGTATGACGGGTGATCCTAGAAAATATATCAATTTTCATGATTTTATTGCGATGTTCACTTACCTACTGCGGCTGTCTGGGGTGCTGCCCGCAGCCTTCCGCCACGAGCATGTCGAGGCCGTTCTCTACGCGGCGGCAGACCCAAATGAGCTTGCTGACGACGCAATTTTCGCTGCTCTCGCCGCGTGGGGCGCCTGAAGAATGGGCTCTCACGGCCCACGTATTGTGCCAATGCCGTGCTGTCAGTTCAGCGGCGCCCTGCCACTATTATTAGGTGTTGTCGTGAGGTAGCCGGCCTGTCCCGTCCGCCTCCAAAGCTTTTTGTCGCGACGGGCATCTGGCGCTCCACCTATATTCCCGCTGTCATGCAGGCAGGCGTCAAATGGAGCCGTCTCAAACTCACCGAAAAATCCGAGGGGTCGAACTTGACAGTTGTGGCAGCGCGATACCCCCCCGGGCGGTGCTTCGGCTATGCTTTGTGGTCATCAACCTTCTCGGTATCTACAACGGAGCAGAACGCGACGCTGTTGTCTTTCGGCGAGCGCAAGGCAAGTTCCTCATACAGATACCGAGCGAACATCAAACCCGCGCCGAGCACCACCCAAAGAGGCACGCCAGCGGCTCCACCGCGAGATGACGATAATTCTTCCCATCCATTGGGCGGCTTCTCATCTGCAAGGACAGCCGTCCGAAAGGGTATAGCCCAGCGTACAGGCGGGCCGCTGTCTGCAATGGTGTCCGCTAGGGTTGACTTCCATCAACGGACAGTCTAGTCAGCGTACATCACGCTAACGGACACCGAGGAACCCTATGTCCAAGACCATTTTCTACGCCCGCGTCTCAACCGTTGACCAGACGCTCGACCACCAGCGGACCCATGCGGAGGCGGCTGGGTTCACCATTGACGACGTAGTGGCCGACCACGGCGTCTCCGGAGTGAGCACCATGCTTGCCGAGCGGCCGGAGGGTCGAAGGCTTCGGGACATGCTGCGGAGAGGGGATACGCTGGTGGTGCGCTGGGTGGACCGGCTCGGCCGTAACTACCAAGACGTTTGCGACACCATACGGGAGTTCATGCGGAGGGGCGTGGTGGTTCGGACCGTCATTAACAACATGACCTTCGACGGAGCTACCAAAGACCCCATGCAGCAGGCCGTTCGGGACGCGCTCATAGCGTTTATGGCAGCAACTGCCCAAGCACAGGCCGAAGCCACGAAAGAGGCCCAGCGGGCCGGCATCGAGGCCGCTAGGGCACAGGAGGACCGCTACAGGGGGCGCAAGCCGAGCTATGACAGGGCCGCGCTCCGCGCCGTCGCTGACCTGCTTGCGCAGGGGCAAGGCACGTCTGCCGTTGCAAAAGCGTCAGGGCTCACACGCCAGACTGTGCTGCGGATCAAGGAAGACCCTGCGGCGGCCGAGAAAGCGCTCGCGGCTTGGGGCATGTGAGAGGAGACACGGAAATGGTTTACTGGCTCGCGATGAGCTTCATGGTCCTATATGCTGTGTGCGGAGCGGTGGCGGTCGGACGGAAGATTACGGGGCGCTAGGCGGACTGCTTCGTTTGGCTGGCTCCAAGACGCTCCCCGTCGGCTGATTTGGGCACCGCTACCGCTGCCTCAACCACCAGTCTGACGCCCAAAATCCTAAGCCGAGCACAATTAATGTAACAGGCCAATAGGCAATCGCCCAAGTGAAGCCGATCATCGCGGCCCAGAGGAAGCCGCCGCCATGGCGTTCTCCCAGAAAAACTTGGAGGATCAATAGTCCCGCCAACAAAAGGCCGACCCATCCAAGAATGAGAACTTGAACCTTGCCCACACGTTCCTCCATTGCCTTCAAATAATCGGAAACACTAGCCTATTTCGACCTGGTGCTTTGCAGACCCCGGCTTTGGTATCCAAATCGCCGACTGGTCGTCACCGAAGGGCACCGCCCGACCTTCCAATACGCAAATGCCGACCGCCGCACAGACGACAGCGTCAAGCATGTCTTCGTAGGCTTTCCACTCTCGCCCAGTCGCACTCTCGCAATCGAGTTCTGGCATAGCTGCTTCCACGCCCGCGATTTCGTTTTCCATCAGGGAAGCAATGGCCCTCATCTCCCGCAGGATATTCAGGGACCGGACCTTCGGCTGCTCTTGGGGCCAGTAGTTCCGCCGGTTGCTGAACTTGTAGGGGAGACGCCGCTCGGCTGAAGCGAACTCAATCAGAGCTGGGTGTGGATAGACCTCCACAAGGCCCCTAACAACCCGCCCAGAGGTTCGCAATTCGTAGCCCTTCAACTCGAAGCTCTCCCGTAGCTTGTCGCTTACACGCCCAGGACGGACGGCACTCGGGGTGTGTGTCCCCGCCCACCGCTGCCCATACGCGCGAGAGACCGCATCATCGCTGGCGCGGCGAGCTACAATTGGTGTCCGCGAAAGCGGCATGTCGACCGCGACCAGATCGACTGAGAAGCCCACCAAGGCATTGGCCGCCTCCAGTGCTTCGGAAGCTCCGCCAGTCAAGCCGGGTCGCGCCGTTGCCTCTGAAAGGCTACAGAAGGCGCTGTATGAGGATGCCGCCGCCCGCAACCGCCAGCCTCCGCGCTCCTCGATGGCCAACGCGACACCGCTCGGCTGGGCCGCCGTCCAAGCGGCATCTATCCCCAAGACTGCTCGCAAGTCGTCCTCGCCACCAAAACTTTTTTCAGGCACAGCTCGGGCACATATGCCTTGGAATGCCTTGAGCCACAAGGCCTCGCACTGGATTAGGTATCTAGTGCCTATCTCATTGAAAGGTAACCTGAAATCTGGCTGTTGACACAAGTGTCGCGGTGACCGATATGCGCCTTACGCATACCCGAGTGGTGGGCTTGACCTGACCGCTGAACCCCGAAGACCAACCCGCTCGAAGGCCATTCGGCCCCAAGAGCCTCCCTTCCAAAACCAGTCGGCTGTCCTTCCTGACAGCCCGGTCGATTGCAGCCATGCCTGACGTGCCTCTAGGGGCCGGTAGCGGGACCGTACGGGGCAAGACGATGATCCCCGGCCGAACCATAGACTGGCAGCGGACTTGCACACGGGACCGGCGCACTGCCGGACGTGCAAGCACCGCATCAGCCGCCAATCCGGATTAGCTCCCGGAGCGGAAGCGGAACCAAGGGGTCATCCCCGAGGGGGAGCCGTGAACCGGGCAGGTCAGGACGACACCCGGCGGCAAAGACACAATCAACAAATCGATGGTCGGGAAGTCCCGGCCGTTTTCAACTCTTCCGTCCCTCTGTGCTTAGGGGCGGATACAAATATTAGGAGAATTGAATGCGAACATGTCGCGCTGCACATTGCGGCGCACCTACATCTTCCCGCTTCAGCCCGCACTGTCGGCGACACAAGAGCCGACTGCGGCGCCAGGGCGATGTCGAGCAGACTGCCATCAGGCAGAGTGAGCTTGCGCTCTACGTCTCCCTCGTCCGGGAGCGCATCGCCAAGAACGCCCACAATCCCCTTTGGGGCCACTTGGATGCCCGGTGGGCTGCTCTGGCGACCTCGGCAAAGAACACCGCTGGCAACCGGGTTCAGAGCCGATACCAGCGGCAAGCGGCGCATGAGGTGCTGAACCTCGACGCCGAATGCTCTGCACGGGACATAGCCGTGACTGCGATGGCGATGTTCCTGTTCTGGAGCGAGAGACCGGAGCGGTTCCTGTCCGACGCTGCCTTCCGCCTTCAGCTCGTGAAGCGGGTCCGGTCGCTCTCCAGTAGGCACTCGGGGCTCCGCTACGATCACCGCACGGGCAAGCAGGAGCGCGTTTACCGGGAGCTTAGTCCCAAGGCGGGCATGATCGTTGCCCGTGACCTGACCGCCGCCTTCGGGGGCGCCGGATTACAACTCGCCGAACTCGAAAAACGTGACCAAGAAAGGAAACAAGCAATGACCGACGAAATCAACCAAGCCCTCCGGGAGCTGGTGTGACTGCCATTGAAAGTAGGAGGGACAGCTAGGCGTTGGAGTACTTTGAAGAGGTACTCGACCGAAAGACCGGAGAGCTTGTCCGGATTAGCAAAGGTGAATGGATCACTATAACCGAGATGGCGACAAGCTTCGGAGTTGGCAAGAGGAAAGCGCGAGCCATTCTCCGAGAGATGGGCGTTCTACAGATTGAAGACCGTGGTGGTCATTGTAGACAGCGCCTTGCACGTTGGGTCGTCCAACGTGGATGGGGGAAGCGACACGAGCCCAAAGGCCGATACCCGTTCGACGTAATCGGTCCTGAAGCGCAACAGTGGATTGCTGAACGCTGGGTCGAGACAGTGGACAAGCTTCACGCCAAGACCTTGGAGGGGGAGGGCGGGTCGGCCGCTTATGCCCTTCAGCAGTTCAAAGCCGGACGGTTATACCCCATGAGAACCCAGCACGAAATCTGCTGGTTGATTGACCACTTTCCGTCTCTGTCACAGTCGGAAATCGCTTCCATTGTTGAAGTCAGTCAGCAGCTTGTCAGCAAGTTTGCCGGGATACGGCAAGCCCAGCGAGACAGGTGGCACGAGTGGCAGCGGATTGCTGCCTAGATCAGACCACCGAGTGGGTAGGCGTGACGTACATAGACATATTACCCAAGCCCACAACACCTTCAATACATGTCCCACGAGGAGTAAACGTATGAGCACTTTTACCGAGGGGTCTTCAGGCCCCCGGCTCGTCGTCCATTGCGACGGCGCCTGTATTGGCAACCCCGGTCCAGGTGGCTGGGCTGCAACCATCAAACTCATGGACCGCGATCAGGAGATCAGCCGGACAGAGGTCGTCGGGTCGGAACCGGCGAAGACGACCAACGTCCGTATGGAAATGAGCGGAGCCATCGGAGCCCTCCGCGCACTTCCGGAAAACGATGGCACCCCCGTCGCAGTCTTCTGCGACAACGAGATGGTAAGCAAGGGGATGAACGAATGGCTCTCGGGCTGGATTGCCCGAGGGTGGCGAACGGCGGCCAAGAAGCCTGTCAAAAACGTGGACCTTTGGGAGGAGCTTGCCGCGCTTGCCACCGGCCGCACGATCACTTGGCATTGGGTGAAAGGCCATGCCGGTGACCCTTACAACGAGGAGGTCGACGCGCTTGCTAATGCCGCTGCGGTACAAGCTCTGCAACAGCCCCAAGGCGGCTAACACCCGAAGAGTAGTATGTATCAGCCCCCGGCGCAGCGATGTGCTGGGGCATCATGCAGGCATCCATTTCAAGCCGCTTGCAGCCATGCTAGACTGTTCCATTAGCGACAGCTATCCTTCCCTAGGCGTTTCGTGGGAGAGGGGTTTCAAAATGCTATTCACTTATATGGCACGGATCGTGGCCGTGCTCGCCTTGGTGCTTGGTGTAATGCAGATCGCGGTGGCGTTCTCGTTCGCTGACAATCCCGACGCGCTGTCACGGTACACGGGCCGCTCGTCGGCCGGCTCTGTCATTGACCGAGCTGTTTTCGCCCTACTGCTTTCTATTGCTCTGGGCACCCTTTCGGAGATCAGCCTATCGCTGCGGCGTCGTCGGAATGACAAGAGCGTTCCATCCGATCGCGTTTGAGCGGGTCTCCATCCGGCAGCGCCACTCAAACCGCGTCACCGGACATTGAACAACGGCTATCGGCGCTTGCCAGCAACACCGAGCGCGGCCTTGAGCCCGCGTTCGGCTACCTTGAGGCGAGCGTCAAGGCCACCGTAGCGTTCGCTCATGCCCCCGCTGGAATGCCCCAATATCAGGTTCCGGTCAAATTCACTCACGCCGGCAAGCGTTAGGCGATCTTCCATGCGATGCCGGAGAGAGTGGACAACGATCTTGGGATCGTCGGTGATCGCGCGGACGTGCTTCATAAGAGAGGCCGACGCGGTATCAGCGCCGCGCAACCGGCCGTAACTGGAGAACAGCGCAGGCCCCTTGCCAGCGGCTTTGACGGCCTCTTGTGCTGCCTTTAGCGCGTCACCGATCAATGGCACCAATCGGACCGAACCGGCGGTCTTGAGGCGCCTGTGGGGATGCGGAACAAGGTTGATGTGGGGGACAGCATTGTCCAACACCACGTCGGGAAGGAGAAGTCCCGTTACCTCGCCAAGACGGCATCCCGACCCTTCGAGAATCCGCCATATGCGCCATAGGTCCTCTCCAGCGTGTGCCGAAATGCGTTTCCGGAGTGGGGCGATCATCGCTTCCGGTACGGGCTTCCGCTCATCGCGGGCTGCTGTCGCTGCTGCATCCACCCCTCGAATGGACAGGTTCTGGAACGGGTTTGACATGGCGTCCCGAAGGCCGAACTCTGTCATGCCGAGATTGATGAGCGCGGTAAGGTCGTTAATATAGCGACGAACCGTCGCCTTCTTGACGTTGCGGTCACGCTCCAGGTGGTCCCTAACGTTTCGGGCGTCCTCTCTGGTTAGGCTCGTCAACGCCCGGTCCTTGCCGATAGACGCTCCGGCCAAATGCTCCATTGCGCGGTTAAGTCGGGCCGTCTTCGCGGTCTCGTTTATGTCACCCCGGACGCGCTCCTCCAGATAGAGTTTCCTGGCATCCTCGATTGTGGGGGCAGGGCGAGACAGCATCCCGCCGCTGGACAAGATAGCCACGGCGCGGCCCTCGACCTCCTCCCCTGCCTCGTCACTCCGCCTAGACAGGAAGCTCTCTCGGATCACGTCGATGGCGTCCGGGTCGCTACCGGGCAGCGAACGGCCCCCGATGTGGACGGTCATGGCCGACAGTTCTCTCGCCCGCAGCTCTGCCCTTCGGTGCACCTCAAGGGGCGTAGCGCCGGCAGGGGACGACGAATTGTCCCCCCTACGCGCATCCCCCACCACTCTTTCAAATTCGGCATTGACCTTCGGGTAATTGCGGAGAGCCTCTCGCTCTGTAGAGCCAAGCAGGCGCTTGAACTCATTCTTCCCGACGAGCGCAGCTACGTCTCGTGGGAGCCTTCTCCGGTAATGCCAAGTGCCGGCCTTAGTCTGGACTACGTGCTTCAATATCAGCCCCATTGTGGACCTCCGGTGTACCGGAATGTGGACCGCTAGGAAACGCCAAGCGCTGAAATCGTTGAGAAATACGGCTTTCCGGGAGGGGAATGGTGCCCAGAGGCGGATTCGAACCACCGACACGCGGATTTTCAGTCCGCTGCTCTACCAACTGAGCTATCTGGGCCTGTTCCGGCTAACGAAAACTCGCGCTCCGGATTTCATGAAGGCACCGTGGGCGCCCCTTGAAAGCGCGTGGGTTATAGCATGGGAATCCGGCCTGTCCAGCGCCCAGATGTGGATTTCCCGCAGGAAAAGAAATGTCGCCCGATGGGTCGGTTTCCATGTCGTGCGCCCGCCTATCTGGCGCTTGGCAGCCCCTTGCGGAAGTCGGATGGGGTCATGCCGGCCAGCTTGCGGAAGGATTTGTTGAAGGCGCTGAGCGAGCCGAAGCCCGAGTCCATGGCGACCCGCAGCACATTGGCGTCCTGATGCATCAGAAGCGCCTGCGCGTAGCTCAGCCGCAAAAGGTTGACATATTCGTTGAGCGTCATGCCGGTTGATTTCTTGAACAGGCTCATGGCGTATTTGGGGTGGATATCGGCCGCGGCCGCTATGTTCATGCAATCGATCTCGTAGAGGAAATTTTCGGCGATGAAATCGCACATGCGCCCGACATTGCGTGAGGACTGCTGGTCGAAGGGGCTGCCCGCCTCCTGCCCGGCGGCGTTTTCCGGCACCAGCCGATAGGGCTCGAACCGCACCCGCTCCAGCCGCAGCAGGAGTTCGTTGACGGCATGCTCGGTCTTGGCCGGGTCGCCCGAACGGGCGTAGCGGTTCCAGCGGGCGAAATTGTCATTGTCGGATTGATCGGTGGCGCTGGTCACCAGCGTCGCGCCCGTCATCAGCCGGTGGCGTATATCCGCCGGCAGGTGCAGCCGGAAGAAATGCACCAGCGGCAGGTGCGCGCCGGCATAGACGGCGTCGTCGCTCAAATCGTCCATCTGGTGCGGCAGGCCGCCCCAGAACAGGCACATCTCGCCGGCCGAGAGCGAGATTTCGTGCTCGTTCATGCGGTAGTGGACGGAGCCGCGGACGATGAAATTCACCTCGACCTGGGCATGCCAATGCGGCTTCAGCATCACCAGCGGATTGGTGTGGAACATCTGCAACAGCAGCGGCAGGCCTTCCACACTGCTGGCACCAGGCTGGTAAAACGGCCGTTCGGGCATCTTACTTTCCGCCAATTTCGTATTCCCTTTGTCCGGGACAGGCCTTTGCCGGTGCCTAGTCTAGCCAGGCTCGCAGAGAGAGCAAATGAAATGGGAGGATTTCAATGCGCATCACACTGTCCTGCGCCGCGCTCGCGCTTGCCTTGGGCTCAGCCCCGGCCTTCGCGCAATCCGGCGAAATCACCATCTGGAGCTGGAACATCGCCGCCTCGTCGCTGAAGGCAACGGTTGCCGGTTTCAACAAGGTCCATCCCGACATCAAGGTCACGGTCCAGGATCTCGGCAACCAGCCGACCTATGACAAGTCGATCGCCGGGTGCGCGGCCGGCGGCGTCGGCCTGCCCGATATCGTGACCATCGAGAACGGCGAGGCCGAGAATTACTGGAGCCAGTTCCCCGACTGTTTCGTCGACCTGCACACGTTGGGCTACACGGCGGAAGACCAGAAGAAATTCCCCGATTTCAAGCGTACCGAACTCGAAGTCGGCGACAAGGCCTATGCCATGCCGTGGGATTCCGGCCCGGTCGCCGCCTTCTATCGCCGCGACTTCTATGAAAAGGCTGGCGTCGATCCGGCATCGATCAAGACCTGGGACGATTTCATCGCCGCCGGCAAGAAGATCCAGGCCGCCAATCCAGGGGTCTCGATGACCAATGCCGATTTCAACGGCGACAGTGAATTCTTCCGCATGATCTCCAACGAACAGGGCTGCGCCTATTTCGCCGAGGACGGCCAGTCGATCACGGTCAACCAGCCCAAATGCGTCGACGCCATGACCAAGGTCAAGGAGATGAAGGACGCGGGCATCGTCTCGTCGGCCGATTGGGGCACCAAGATCACCAACAACACCGCCGGAACCGTCGCCACCCAGGTCTATGGCGGCTGGTACGAAGGCACCATCCGCACCGAATCGGCCGGCGAAAACGGCAAATGGGGCGTCTACCTGATGCCAAGCCTGACCGCGGACGGGCCGCATGCCGCCAATCTCGGCGGCTCGTCGCTCGCCATCACCTCGGCGTCGAAGAACAAGGAAGCGGCGTACGAGTATTTGAAATACACGCTCGGCACCAATGAAGGCCAGATCACCATGCTGAAGGAGTTCGGCCTCGTCCCATCACTGGTCTCGGCCCTGAACGACCCTTACGTCAGCCAGGGCCAGCCCTACTGGGGCGGCCAAGCGGTGTGGAAGGATATTCTGGGCACCTTGCCCAAGGTCGTTCCGAGCCGCGGCACGCAGTTCCAGAGCGATGCCGAGATCATCGTGCGCGCCGTGCAGACCAAATACCTCGCTGGCGGATATCCCGACGCCAAGGCGGCACTCGACGATGCCGCCAGCCAGATCGCCTCGGCGACTGGGCTGCCTGTCAAGTCCTGAACTCCCAGGACGGGGTCCGGGACGGCAGCTATGTCGTCCTGGACCCGCCGCTTGCACGCTTGCTTTCAACACCAGGGATGAAGGAGGACAAAAGATGCGCGCCCGCAATGCCACGGCCTATCGCTTCCTTACGCCCTATCTCCTGATCTTCGCCATCTTCTGGGTGTGGCCGATCATCTCCTCATTCCTGATCTCGTTCCAGGCGACGCGCACCGTGCCGTGGCGCTTCGCGCCCGGTTTCAACTGGGGCCGGCTGGTCGGCGACCCCGCCTTCTTCAACGCGCTGAAGAACACGCTGCTCATCCTCGTCATTCAGGTTCCGGTGATGATCGCGCTGGCCATGGTGATGGCGGTGCTTCTGAATTCGCCGCTGCTCAAGGCGCGCGGCCTCTACCGCTTCGCCTTCTTCGCCCCGGTGGTGGTCGGCGAGGTCGCTTATTCGGCGGTGTTCCGGCTGATGTTCAGCCTCGATTTCGGGATCGTCAACAAGCTGCTGAACAGCATCGGCCTGCCCAAGGTCGACTGGTTTTCCAATGTCACGCCGGCCATGGCTCTGATCATGATCGCGGTCACCTGGCGCTGGGCCGGCTACAACGCCATCATCCTGCTGGCCGGCATGCAGTCCATTCCCGAGGATGTCTACGAGGCAGCGACGCTCGACCGGGTGAGCAAGCTCAAGCAATTCTTCTACATCACCCTGCCGCTGTTGAAGCCGGTCATCGTCTTCTGCGCGGTGCTGTCGATCATCGGCACCATGCAATTGTTCACCGAGCCGTTCCTGATCACCGAGCGCGGCGGGCCGGGCGGCGGCACCGAGACGCTCGGTCTGCTGCTTTACCGCCAGGGCTTCCGCTCGCTCAATTTCGGCTATGCCTCTGCCGTCGCCTACACCATGGCCGGGCTGGCGATCGCCATCACACTGGTGCAGCTATGGCTGACGAGGGAACCGAAATGAGCTCGCTCTCATCGGCAAGACTGAAACGAAGCATCGCACTGCACCTCTTCCTGACGCCGCTGGCGCTGATCTGGTTGTTTCCGCTGTGGATGATGGTGGTGTTCTCGACCATGCCCGACAATGGCATATTCAGCCCGGGCATCGAACTGCTGCCGCGCGGCAATTTCGTCGACAATTTCAACAATCTGCAGCGCGACACAGACTTCGTCGGCGCCATCGTCATTTCCGTTTGCGTGGCGGTGACCTACACCGTCTTGTCGGTGCTGTTGACCTCGATGGCCGGCTGGGCGCTGGCCCGCTACCAGTTCTTCGGTAAAAGCGTGGTCGTGGCCATCATCCTGGGCACCATCACGCTGCCCTATGCGGTGGTGCTGATCCCGCAATTCATCATGGTGGCGCGCGACTTCAAGCTTGCCAACACCTGGGTGGCGCTGATCGTGCCGCCGCTGTTCAATTCGCTGGGCGTGCTGTTCATGCGCCAGAGTTTTTCGATGATGCCGGACGATCTGTTCGATGCCGCCCGCGTCGAGGGCGTCAAGGAGTGGCGGATATTCGTCTTCATCGCCCTGCCGCTGGCGCGGCCGATGCTGGCGGCGCTCTGCATCATCCTGTTCCTCGCCTCCTGGAACAACTATCTGTGGCCACTTCTGATCAACAGCCAGCCGGGTTCGATGACAGCACCCGTGGCGCTCGGCACGCTGATCGGCCTGACCAAAGTGTCGTGGGGCGGCATCATGGCGGGCGCGGTCATGCTGACCGTGCCGATGCTCGTCGTCTTCGTGCTCCTGCAGCGTCATTTCATCGCCGGCATCGCCGCCGGCGCGGTCAAGTAAGGGGCAGAATGGCAACCGTTATCCTCACCAATGTCGCCAAGCGCTTCGGCGCGTTCGAAGTCGTCCACGGCGCCAACATCGACATCGCCGACGGCGAGTTCGTCGTCTTCGTCGGCCCGTCGGGCTGCGGCAAGTCCACGCTGCTCAGGATGATCGCCGGGCTGGAGGACATCAGCGGCGGCGAGATCGCCATCGACGGCAAGGTGGTCAACGATGTCGAGCCGGCCGACCGCGGCATCGCCATGGTGTTCCAGTCCTACGCGCTCTATCCGCATATGAGCGTCGAGCAGAATCTCTCCTTCGGGCTGCGCATGACCGGCAACCCCAAGGCCGACACCGAGCGGCGGGTGAAGCGCGCGGCCGAGATCCTGCGCATCAGCGAATTGATGGATCGTCGTCCGAAAAAACTTTCTGGTGGCCAGCGCCAGCGTGTCGCCATCGGCCGCGCCATCGTGCGCGAGCCGCAAGTGTTCCTGTTCGACGAGCCGCTCTCCAATCTCGATGCCGAACTGCGTGTCCAGATGCGGGTCGAGATTTCAAGGCTCCACAAGGAACTCGGCGCCACCATGGTCTATGTCACCCACGACCAGACCGAGGCGATGACGCTGGCCGACCGAATCGTCGTGCTGCGCGCCGGCCATATCGAGCAGATCGGCAGGCCGCTGGAGCTCTATGACAATCCCGACAATATGTTCGTGGCCGGCTTTGTCGGTTCGCCGAAGATGAATTTCATCAAGGCCCATATTGTCGGGCGTGATGAAAAAGGGGTCGTGGTCGAGCTGGCCGGCGAGGAGAAAACCCGCATCACGCAACCGTTGAAATGCGCAGGGCCTGAACTGGGTAGCAAAGTCATCGTCGGCGTGCGGCCGGAACATTTTGGCAGCGCCGGTGAAGGCGACGCCGACCTCACCGCCGCCATCGACGTGGTCGAGCACCTCGGCGGCACGAGCTTCCTCTATGCCCGAACGACCCATGGCGAGGATGTGGTGATCCAGCGCGACGCGGCAAAGGTTCCCGACACCTCGGAGGTCACCGTTTCCATCCGCAAATCCTACCTGTTCGACGAAAAGGGGCTGCGGCTGCGCTGACCGGCCGCCCCTTTCCAAGCCCGCAAGGAGAATTACATGACTGCATCAACGCCCATTCGCTGGGGGATTCTTGGGCCGGGCGGCATCGCCAAGGCCTTTGCCGGCGGCGTCGCCGGTTCCCGCACCGGGAAACTGGTCGCCATCGGCGCGCGCAACCCCGGCAAGCCGGGTCTGGCCGAGAGCTTCCCCGGCGCCCGCATCCTCGACGGTTATGACGCTCTTCTCGCCGATCCGGAAATCGACGCGGTCTATATCGCGGTCCCGCATCCCGGCCACGCGCAATGGGCGATCCGGGCGGCGGAAGCCGGAAAACATGTGCTTTGCGAAAAGCCGCTGGGGCTGACCGCGTTCGAGGCCGACGCCATGATGCATGCGGCGCGGAAGGCCGGCACTTTTCTCGGCGAGGCCTTCATGTACCGTCTGCACCCGCAGACGCAGCAACTGGTGGGCCTGGTCAAGTCCGGCGTCATCGGCGAGATCAGGATGATCAAGTCGAGCTTCGGCTTCGCCATGCCTGATTTCATGCCGGAGCACCGGCTCTATGCCAACGACCTCGCCGGCGGCGGCATCCTCGACGTCGGCGGCTATCCCGTGTCGATGGTGCGCCTCATTGCCGGCGCTGCCGCGGGAAAGCCATTCGCCGAACCCGACAAGGTGGTGGGCGGCGCCCACCTTGGCCAGTCCGGCGTCGACGAATGGGCCTCCGCTGTCCTGCATTTCCCCGGTGGCATCGTCGCCGAGGTTTCCTGCAGTATCTCGCTGAACCAGGACAACGTCCTGCGCATCTTCGGCACCAAGGGCCGCATCGAGGTGCCGGACTTCTGGTTCGCCGGCGGCGACCGCGATGTCGGCCTCGGCCGGATCGACGTGATCGG
Source organism: Mesorhizobium sp. BR1-1-4 (assembly GCF_020165375.1). Classification (NCBI taxonomy): domain Bacteria; kingdom Pseudomonadati; phylum Pseudomonadota; class Alphaproteobacteria; order Hyphomicrobiales; family Phyllobacteriaceae; genus Mesorhizobium; species Mesorhizobium sp. BR1-1-4. Next base: position 529,169 of record NZ_JAIUIB010000003.1, read on the forward strand.
CGCCGACGGCGCGCAAGAGACCATCAGCGTCAACGAGAAGCGCCATGTCTATTCCTTCGAGGTCGATGCCGCCGGCGAGGCGATCCGCGCCGGGCGACAGGAATTCGCCTGGCCGGGGATGGGCTGGGCCGACAGCCTCGGCACCTTGCGCGTGCTAGACAGATGGCGCGCGGCGGTGGGGCTGGAGTACGAGATCGAGAAGGCCTCGCTGCGCACCAACACCATCTCCGGCCGACCTCTGCGGCCCGGCGGCACCGCGATAGGCAAGCGCACCATTCCGGGCCTGCCGAAACCGACCTCCGTGGTGGCGCTCGGCTTCGAGGATTTCCGCACCTTCTCCTCCGGGTCGATCCTGCTCGATGCCTTTTTCGAGGCTGGCGGCAATCTGTTCGACACCGGCTACGTCTATGGCGGCGGCTACACCGAGACGCTGCTCGGCCAATGGCTGAGAAACCGTGGCGTGCGCGAGCAGTCGGTGATCATCGCCAAAGGCGCGCACTCGCCGCTCTGCTATCCCGACGTGATCGCAAAGCAGCTTGCCCAGTCGCTCGACCGTCTGCAGACCGACCATGTCGACATCTATTTCATGCATCGCGACAATCCGGACGTGCCGGTCGGCGAGTTCGTCGACGCCATGGACGCGGAGGTCAAGGCCGGGCGTATTCGCGGTCCCTTCGGCGGCTCCAACTGGACGATGCAGCGCATGGACGAGGCCATTGCCTATGCCGAGCGCACTGGCAAGCAGAAGCCCGGCGCGCTCTCCAACAATTTTTCGCTGGCCGAAATGCTGGAGCCGATCTGGGCCGGCTGCATCACCTCCTCCACCGACGACTGGAAAGCCTGGCTGACATCCAGGCAGATGCCGAATTTCGCCTGGTCGAGCCAGGGACGCGGCTTCTTCACCGACCGCGCCGGGCGCGACAGGCTGGACAGCGAGGAACTGGTGCGGGTCTGGTACTCCGAGCGCAATTTCGGCCGCCGCGACCGGGCGATCGAACTCGCCGCCAGGCTGCGCAAGAGCCCGATCCATATTGCGCTGGCCTATGTCCTCAACCAGCCTTTCCCATCGGTCCCGTTGATCGGGCCGCGCACGCTGGGCGAACTGGACGACAGCCTGCGGGCGCTGGACATCGCGCTTTCGCCGGCCGAACTCGAGTGGCTGGACGGCGGCAGCCTGCACGCGGCCTGATTAGGTCTCAAGCGGCGTCAGGTCTCGTCGTCCGACACCTTGGCGCCGCGCCTGGCCGGCGTTCGCAAGCTGGCATACATGCCGGTGGTGCGGAACTGGCTGGGCGTCGTGCCGTAGAGGCGGCGAAAGACCTTCGAAAAATAATTCGCATCCTCGAAACCGCATAGAATTGCCACTTCCTTCACCGGCAGGAAATCCGCCTTGGTCAGCAATTTCGCCGCCCGCTGCAGCCGCTGCTGCAGCACGAACTCGGCGGGCGGCAGGCCTTCGCTTTCGGCGAAGCAGCGCGAAAAATGAGCCCGGCTCAGCCCGCTGATCTGGACCAGGTCCGCCACCGGCAGGGCTTTGTCGAGATTGGCGTTGATATGATCGATGACCGGCTGCATGGCACTCTGTTTTTCGGCAAAGGCGTGCGAGCCGAACACATCGTCGTAGAGCGCCATCGCCGCCTCGTAGGCGATGGCCGAAGCAGCGCCTGGAGAAGCGGCCCCTTTGATAAGACGCAGACTGCAATCGGCGAGATGATCGATCGTCGCCGGCTGTAGCCGAAAGACCGGTCCCGACACGTCGAGGATCGACTTGTGGACGCGCAACGCTTCCTCACCGTTCATCGAGATCCAGAAATATTCCCAGCGCTCGCCCCTGGCCAGCCAGTAGCGGTGGTTGTGCGGCACCAGCACCAGCAGCGTATCGTTCGTCTGCAGGCGGTAATCGCGGTTTTCGTAGCGCAACCGGCCGGTACCGCCGATCGTATGCTGCAGGACGGTGAACGGTGTCTGACCGCGCTTTCGCCCGTCCCAGTCATAGGTCACGTCCTCGCGCACCTCATAGCCCGTGCTCGTCGGCATGGCATGCAGGCGCTGGCGGCCGCGCGGCAGCGAGACGGTCCGCATCGACTCTCCGTTGGCGATCAAATCCCGCAGCACAAAATTACCCCTGAAAGCATAATCCTTCTCTGGTCGCGCCCGCGAATAAGCGCATAATCGCGCCTCGACGAACGCGAATAGCCCGCGAACGAGGAGCGGGCGGGAGGAGAGAAAAGCCGGATTCCGGCTTGAATGGCATGCGCCCAAAAGGCGTGTGGCCATCTTTCTTCCCTTGCTGCTCCTTGCCTAGCATTCGATTGGACCGAGGTGAAGGTGATGAGTTTCAAAATCGCTATTATCGGCGCCGGCAGCGTCGGTTTCACGAAGAAGCTGTTCACCGACATATTGTGCGTGCCGGAATTCAAGGACATTGAATTCGCGCTGACCGACGTCAGCGAGCACAATCTCGCGATGATCAAGGCGATCCTCGACAGAATTGTCGAGGCAAACAATCTGCCAACGAGGGTGACCGCGACGACCGACCGCCGCAAGGCGCTCGAGGGCGCGCGCTACATCATCAGCTGCGTGCGGGTCGGCGGCCTCGAAGCCTATGCCGATGATATCCGCATTCCCTTGAGATACGGCATCGACCAATGCGTCGGCGACACGATCTGCGCCGGCGGTATTCTCTACGGTCAGCGCAACATTCCGGTGATCCTGGATTTCTGCAAGGACATCCGCGAAGTCGCCGATACCAACGCCAAATTCCTCAACTATGCCAACCCGATGGCGATGAACACCTGGGCGGCGATCGAATACGGCAAGGTCGACACGGTCGGTCTCTGCCATGGCGTCCAGCACGGAGCCGAACAGATCGCCGAGGTGCTGGGCGCGAAATCGCCGCAGGAACTCGACTATGTCTGTTCCGGCATCAACCACCAGACCTGGTTCATCGATTTGCGGCTGAACGGCCGCAAGATTGATAGGGATGAGCTAATTGCCGCCTTCGAGGCACATCCGGTCTATTCCCAGCAGGAAAAGCTGCGCATCGATGTGCTGAAGCGCTTCGGCGTCTATTCGACCGAAAGCAACGGCCATCTCTCCGAATATCTGCCTTGGTACCGCAAGCGCCCCGACGAGATCACGCGCTGGATCGACATGTCCGACTGGATCCATGGCGAGACCGGCGGCTACCTCCGCTATTCCACGGAAACCCGCAACTGGTTCGAGACCGAATATCCGCAATTCCTCGAAGCGGCGTCGAAACCGATAGACGCTTCAAAGCGCTCGAACGAGCATGCAAGCCACATATTGGAGGCGCTGGAAACCAACCGCGTCTATCGTGGCCACTTCAACGTCAGGAATGACGGCGTGATCACCAATCTGCCACGGGACGCCATCATCGAGTCACCCGGTTTCGTCGATCGTTTCGGCATCAACATGGCCGCCGGCATCACGTTGCCGGAAGCCTGTGCCGCTACTTGCATGGCCTCGATCAACGTCCAGCGCATGTCGGTCCACGCGGCCATATCTGGCGACATCGATCTTCTGAAGCTTGCCGTGCTGCATGATCCGCTGGTCGGCGCGGTGTCGACGCCGGAGGAGGTCTGGCAGATGGTCGACGAAATGGTCGTCGCCCAGGCGCAATGGCTGCCGCAATATGCCCATGCGGTTCCGGCAGCCAAGGAGAGGCTGTCGAAATCCACGGTCAAGACGCGGGAATGGGCCGGTGCCGCGCGGCGAAGCGTGCGCTCGATCGAGGAACTGCGCGCCGAAAAGGCCGCGCTGAAACAGGCCGTCTGAGAACCGGGCGCGGCGGCGGATCCACGGGAGGCGGATCCACCGCAGCCTGCCGCCAGGCCAAATACGAGCAGCAGCAAACGTCTGAATACGAGGGAGGAGACAATGAGGAACCTACGCAGCATTGGCATCGCCGCCGGACTGGCGCTGAGCGTCTCCGTTCCGGCGCTCGACGCTTTCGCTTCCGAGCCGACCGTCCCACCGGTTCCGGCGACGTTTCCGGCCGAGGGCAAGATCAAGTACGTGCCGCGCGACTCCATCCTGGAGTTCAAGGCGCTGCCCGACTATCACGAGCCCGATTGGGTCACGGAAAAATACGTCAAGGCCGGCAAGCTGCCGCCGGTGAAAGATCGGCTGCCGAAAGAGCCGCTTGTCTTCAAGACCGCCAACATGCCGGACGGCGTCGGCGTCTACGGCGATACGATGCGCCATGTCATCGGCGGAAGGCCCGAAGGCTGGAACTACGGCGCCGGCCAGACCCAAGGGTGGGGCGGCATCGACATCGGCCTTTCCGAGTGCCTGACGCGCACCGCGCCGCTGTTCCAGGTCGAGGCGAAGGACACCGAGCCGCTGCCCAATCTCGCCAAAAGCTGGGATTGGTCAGCCGATGGCCACAAGCTGACCATGCATCTCGTCGAAGGCGCCAAATGGTCGGACGGCGTGCCATTCAACGCCGACGACGTCATGTTCTACTGGGACGACGAGGTCATGGATCCCAACGTCTCGCCGCTCAATGGCGCCACCCAGGAAACCTTCGGCGTCGGCACGACGCTGAAGAAGATCGACGACTACACCGTCGAGTGGACCTTCAAGGACGCCTTCCCGAAACAGCACCTCTATGCAATGGCCTATGGCACCTTCTGCCCCGGTCCCGCGCATATCTTGAAGCCGCAGCACCCGAAATATTCGAAGAACACCTACGACCAGTTCAAGAACGCCTTCCCGCCGGAATATATGAACATGCCTGTCATGGGCGCCTGGGTGCCGGTCGAATATCGGGCCGACGACATCATCGTCATGCGCCGCAATCCCTACTATTGGAAGGTGGACGAGAAGGGCAACCAGCTGCCCTATCTCAACGAGCTGCATTACAAACTGTCGACCTGGGCCGACCGCGACGTTCAGGCGGTCGCCGGCGCCGGCGACTTCTCCAACCTCGAGCAGCCGGAAAACTTCGTCGCCTCGCTGAAGCGCGCGGCGGAGGCGAACGCGCCGGCGCGCCTTGCCTTCGGCCCGCGGCTGATCGGCTACAATCTGCGCCTGAACTTCTCCGCCAATGGCTGGGGCAATCCGGACGAGCGCGGCCAGGCGATCCGCGAACTGAACCGCAACGAGGATTTCCGCAAGGCCGTCACCATGGCGCTTGACCGCAAGGCGTTGGGCGATTCCCTCGTCAAGGGGCCGTTCACCGCGATCTATCCAGGCGGCCTCTCCTCGGGCACCAGCTTCTATGACCGTAAATCCACCGTCTACTATCCTTTCGACCTCGAGGGCGCCAAGGCCGAACTCGCCAAGGCCGGTCTGAAGGACACAGACGGCGACGGCATCGTCAACTTTCCGGCCGCGACCGCCGGCGGCAAGAACGTCGAAATCGTGATGCTGGTCAACAACGACTACACGACCGACAAGAGCCTCGCCGAAGGCGTGGTCGCGCAGATGGAGAAGCTTGGCCTCCGGATCGTGCTCAACGGGCTTAACGGCACCCAGCGCGATGCCACGCAATATTCAGGCCGCTTCGACTGGCTGATCCGGCGCAATGAGCAGGAGCTGACCTCCGTGGTGCAGAACACCGTGCAACTCGCTCCGGTCGGCCCCAAGACCAGCTGGGATCACCGCGCGCCGGAAAGCGGCGAGGTCGACCTGATGCCTTTCGAGAAGGACCTCGTCGACATCGTCAACAAGTTCGTCTCGTCGGCGGATAACAACCAGCGCGCCAGTCTGATGCGGGACTTCCAGAAAGTCTCGACCGAGCACGTCTACAATGTCGGCCTGACGGAATATCCCGGCGCCTTGATCGTCAACAAGCGCTTCTCCAACATCCCGCAGGGCACGCCGATCTTCATGTTTAACTGGGCGGAGGATTCGATCATCCGCGAACGGGTCTTCGTCGCGGCCGACAAACAGGCGAAATACGAATTGTTCCCCGAAGAGCTTCCCGGCAAGCCTGGAGACAAGGGCCCGATGTAAGTTTAAGGGCCGATGCAAGTTTACCCTCCCTGACTGAGAGACACCCGGCCGCGTCGATGGCGCGGCCGGGACAAACCAACCCTCCGAACGCCCCTCCAGGGAGCGTCCGGCGAGATGAGGAAGCGGACCGTCCATGCTGCGATTCCTGCTCACGCGCATAGCGTCGGCAATCCCGGTTCTCGCTATTTTGAGCCTCGTCACCTTTGCCATAATCCAGGCGCCGCCTGGCGATTATGCCGATTACATCCGCTCGCAGCTGATCAACCAGGGCGGAGCCTCCTTCGCGGAGGCCGACGCGCAGGCCCAGGCCTACCGCGTCGAACACGGCCTCGATAAGCCGCTGCCCGTCCAGTATCTCAACTGGATCGGCGGCATCGTCACCCGCGGCGATTTCGGCTACAGCCTCTATTACAACAAGCCGGTGGCCGAGGTTGTCGGCGAGCGCCTACCGCGCACGCTGCTGCTCGCGCTGGTCTGCCATCTGCTCGCCTCGGTGCTCGGCATCACTTTCGGCATATGGGCCGCGACCCGGCAATACACCTGGATCGATTCCACGCTGTCGGCCATCGCCTTTCTCGGCATGACGGTGCCGCGCTTCCTGATGGCGCTGATCATCGTCTATCTCCTGGTCTTCCAGTTCAACGTGTCGGAGATCGGCTCATTCTTCTCGCCGCAATATGGCGGCGCGCCATGGTCGTGGGCCAAATTCGTCGACCTGGTCAAGCATGTCTGGCCGGTGGTGGCGATCGCCACCTTCGGCGGCCTCGCCTACAATATGCGCGTCATGCGCGGCAATCTGCTCGACACGCTCAACGCGCAATATGTCGAGACAGCCAAGGCCAAGGGCCTGACGGGCAGCGCCGTCGTCATGCGCCACGCCGTGCCCAATGCCTTGCATCCGCTCGTCATGTACCAGGGCGTGGTGCTGCCATACATGCTGACGGGCGAGATCGAGACGGCGATCATCTTCGCGCTGCCGACCGTCGGCCCGGCGATCGTCGGTTCGATGGCGGTCGGCGACGTCTATGTCACAGCCACCTTCATGATGGTGCTGTCGGCGACGCTGATCGTCGGCAACATCATCGCCGACATGCTGCTCGTCCTGCTCGATCCGCGCGTGCGCCAGTTCGGGGAGGGCTAGATGCTGGCGCGAGAGCCTTCACCACCGCCACTGCCGGCCGAGCGAGCCACAGTAGCGCCCGCACGCGGCAATGAGAGCTACATGGCGCTTGTCTGGCGCCGGCTGAAGCGCTCCTGGACCGGGATGGCTGGGCTTTGGCTGGTCGTGCTGCTGCTGGTGATGGCCGTGTTCGCCGAATTCCTGGCCCCGATGGATCCGAAGGCGACCGATGTCGGCTTCGCCCCGCCGCAGCTGCCGTCCTTCCACGACAAGGATGGTAATTTCGTCGCGCGGCCTAGGGTCTATGCGCTGGCCGATTCGGCCGATCTCGATCCGGTCACCTTCCAGCCCATCGTCGGCCCCGACTACGACCACCCGAGGCTGCTTGGCTTCTTCGTCGAGGGCGCGCCCTACAAGCTCTTCGGGCTGATCCCGGCGAACCGGCACTTGTTCGCCTCGACGGACGGCCAGCCGGTGCATTTCCTCGGCACCGACAAATTCGGCCGGGACGTGCTGTCGCGCGCCATCCATGGTTCGCGCGTCTCGCTGATGATCGCGCTGACGGTGGTCTTCATCATCACGGTCATCGGTACCACTGTCGGCATGGTGTCGGGCTATTTCGGCGGCCGGTTCGACGTCTGGATGCAGCGCTTCGTCGAACTGGTGCTCGCCTTCCCACAACTGCCGCTCTATCTGGCGCTGACGACGCTGATCCCTGTCACCGCGCCGACCAATGTGTTCCTCGGCTTTGTCATCATCGTCATGTCGGCGTTGGGCTGGGCGCAGATGTCGCGCGAGGTGCGCGGCAAGACACTGGCGCTGGCGCGCATCGAATATGTGCGCGCCGCCATGGCGGTCGGCTCCACCGACCGGCGCATCATCCTGCAGCACATCTTCCCCAATGTGATGAGCCACGTGATCGTCGCCGTGACGCTGGCCATCCCGACGGTTGTGCTGCTCGAATCCTTCCTCGGTTTCCTCGGTTTTGCCGTCAAGCCGCCCCTGATCTCCTGGGGGCTGATGCTTCAGGACACCGCGACCTATTCCGTCATCGGTACCTATCCCTGGATCCTGTCGCCGGTCGGTTTCGTGCTGGTCACCGTCTTCGCCTTCAACGCGCTCGGCGACGGCCTGCGCGATGCCGTCGATCCGTATTGAGGGGACAGGAATGACCGTCGTACTCGCCGAGCCCTTCGCACCAGCCTTTCGCCTCGATCATGATGGGCGCCAGGGAGAGCCCGTCATCGACGCCCGCAACATCGAGGTCGCCTTCAAGGTCGAGCACGGTACCGTCGAGGCGGTCAAGGACATCTCGTTCCAGCTCTATCGCGGCGAGACGATCGCGATCGTCGGCGAATCCGGTTCCGGCAAGTCGGTGACGGCGCGCACCGTCATGGGCCTGCTGTCGCGCCGCGCAACGGTGTCACCGAAATCGAGCATCTGTTATGACGGACAGGACATTCTGAAATTTCCCGAGAGCGCCCGGCGCAAGCTGCGCGGCAACCGCATCTCGATGATCTTCCAGGAGCCGATGAGCTCGCTCAACCCGATTTACACAGTCGGCAGCCAGATCGTCGAAGCAATCCGGGTGCATCGCAAGGTGAGCCGCAAGCAAGCCTGGGCGCGGGCGCTGGAACTGCTGCGGCATGTGCAGATTCCCGAGCCCGAGGCGCGGCTCAAGCAATATCCGCACCAGCTCTCGGGTGGGCAACGGCAGCGCGTGATGATCGCCATGGCGCTCGCCAACGATCCCGACGTGCTGATCGCCGATGAGCCGACGACCGCGCTCGACGTCACGGTGCAGGCGCAGATCCTCAACCTGATCCGCAATCTGCAGAAAGAGCTGCGGATGGCGGTGATCCTGATCACCCACGACCTCACCGTGGTGCGCAAGTTTTCCGACTACGTCTATGTGATGCAGCATGGCGAAATGTGCGAGCACAACGTCACTGAACGCTTGTTCGCCGATCCGCGGCATCCCTACACCAGGCGATTGCTTGCTTCCGAACCAAGAGGACGGCCGCAACCGTTGCCCGCGGGCTCTGGCACCATCCTCGAAGCGAATGGCGTGCGCGTCTGCTTCATGCTGCGCCACGGCACGTTCTTGAAGCCGGACTGGCGTGAACTGGTCGCGGTCGACGACCTCGACCTCAAGCTTTGCCGCCATGAGACGCTTGGGCTGGTCGGCGAATCCGGCTCCGGCAAGACCACGTTCGGCCAGGCGCTGCTCCGGCTGACCGAAGCGAAACGCGGTGAGATCCGCTTCGATGGCCAGCCGATCCATGGCCTGTCGCGAACGCAGATGCGGCCGCTGCGGTCGCGCATGCAGATCGTCTTCCAGGACCCGTTCTCCTCGCTTAACCCACGCATGACGATCGGCCAGATCATCGAGGAAGGGCTGGTCGTCAACGGCATCGGCGCAACGCGCCGCGAGCGGGTCGAACGGGTGCGCGAGGCGTTGGTCAGCGCGGGCATGCCGGGCGATATCCTGTCGCGGTTTCCGCATGAATTTTCCGGCGGCCAGCGGCAGCGCATCGCCATCGCCCGGGCCATCGCGCTCGAACCCGAATTCATCCTGCTCGACGAGCCGACGTCGGCGCTGGATCTCTCCGTCCAGGCGCAGATCATCGACCTGCTGCGCAAGCTGCAGGACGAGCGCGGCCTGAGCTATCTCTTCATCTCGCACGACCTCAAGGTGGTGCGCGCGCTGTGCCACCGCGTCATCGTCATGCAGCACGGCAAGATCGTCGAGCAGGGACCCGTCGACCAGGTCCTCACCAATCCCAAGACCGCCTACACCGAACGGCTCGTCAGGGCCGCTTTCGACGTGGCCTGAACAGATGCCGGAGGTTAACGTGGCAAGACATCCCAGGATCACTTTCATCGGCGCCGGCTCGACGGTGTTCATGAAGAACATCGTCGGCGACGTGCTGCAGCGCCCGGCACTTTCGGGCGCCACGATCGCGCTGATGGACATCAATCCGCAGCGGCTGGAAGAAAGCGCCGTCGTCGTCAACAAACTGATCGCCACACTCGGCGTCAAGGCGATGGCCGAGACCTACACGGACCAGCGCAAGGCGCTGGCGGACGCCGATTTCGTCGTCGTCGCCTTCCAGATCGGCGGCTATGAGCCCTGCACCGTCACGGATTTCGAGGTGCCGAAGACATATGGCCTGCGCCAGACCATCGCCGACACGCTCGGCGTCGGCGGCATCATGCGCGGCCTCAGGACCGTGCCGCATCTGTGGAAGATCTGCGAGGACATGCTTGCCGTCTGCCCGCGGGCCATCATGCTGCAATATGTCAACCCGATGGCGATCAACACCTGGGCGATCTCGGAGAAATATCCCGAGATCAGGCAGGTCGGGCTGTGCCATTCGGTGCAAGGGACGGCGATGGAGCTGGCACACGATCTCGACCTTCCCTATGACGAGATCCGCTACCGCTCGGCCGGCATCAACCACATGGCCTTCTACCTGCAGTTCGAGCATCGCCAGCCGGACGGATCCTATCGCGACCTCTATCCCGATCTCGTGCGGGCCTATCGCGAAGGCCGCGCGCCGAAACCCGGCTGGAATCCGCGCTGTCCGAACAAGGTGCGCTATGAGATGCTGACGCGGCTGGGCTATTTCGTCACCGAGAGCTCGGAGCATTTCGCCGAATACACGCCCTATTTCATCAAGGACGGCCGCCCCGATTTGATCGAGAAATACGGCATTCCGCTCGATGAATACCCCAAGCGCTGCGTCGAGCAGATCGAGCGTTGGAAGGACCAGGCGCAGGCCTACCGCTCGGCCCAGCGCATCGAGGTCGAAGAGTCGAAGGAATATGCCTCCTCGATCATGAATTCGGTCTGGACCGGCGAACCGTCGGTCATCTACGGCAATGTGCGCAACAATGGCTGCATCACCTCGCTGCCGCGTGATTGCGCCGCCGAAGTGCCGTGCCTGGTCGATGCGTCCGGCATCCAGCCGACCTATATAGGCGACCTGCCGCCGCAATTGACGGCGCTGATCCGCACCAACATCAACGTACAGGAACTGACGGTGCGGGCGCTGATGAGCGAAAACCGCGAACACATCTATCACGCGGCGATGATGGATCCGCACACCGCGGCCGAACTCGATCTCGACCAGATCTGGTCATTGGTCGATGATCTCCTGGCCGCACATGGCGACTGGCTGCCGGCTTGGGCGCGCGTCAAACGGAAGAACGAAGCCGCCTGACCGGCGCTCGTCTACTTCGGCTCGTCAGCGTCCGGTTCTTCCTCGTCGTCGCGGGCCGAGATGACATAGGCACCCTTCAGCCAGCGGTTGAGGTCGATGTCCTTGCAGCGCGTCGAGCAGAATGGATAGGTCTCGCGCGCCGATGGCTTGCCGCATTCCGGGCACGGGCGCTTGGGCCGCAGGGGCGTGACCTTGTCGTCGAGGCTCATGGTCGCGCGGACAACCAGTTTTGATGCGTCTTGAAACCTTCGCCCGACAGCAGCGCCACCGTCTCGTAGAGCGGCAGGCCGACAATGTTGGTGTAGGAGCCGACGAGCTTGACGACGAAGGCGCCGGCCAATCCTTGCACGGCATAGCCGCCGGCCTTTCCGCGCCATTCGCCGGACGCAACATAGGCGTCGATCTCCTCGCGCGGCAGCCGCTTGAAACGCACCCGCGTCTCGACCAGTCGCTGGCGCAGTTTGCCGCCCGGCGTGATCAGGCAGATGCCGGAATAGACCCGGTGCGAACGTCCGGACAACAGCCCGAGGCAGTTGGCGGCGTCATCCAGCGTCTCGGCCTTGGGCAGGATGCGCCGCCCGACGGCGACCACTGTGTCGGCCGCCAGCACGAAGCTCGGCGCATGGTCCGTCTCGGACTTCAGCGACGCGAACGCCTTCTCGGCCTTTTCCTTCGACAGCCGTTTGGCCAGCGAGCGCGGATGCTCGGCACGCAGCGGCGTTTCGTCGATATCGGCTGGCAGGATGCGGTCCGGCTCGATGCCGGCCTGCTGCAGGAGTTCGATGCGGCGCGGCGAACCCGAGGCAAGCACCAGCTTTTGCAAAATGCTCATCGCTTTACCGGCCGGGTCTTGATCTTACTTGAAGCGGTAGGTGATGCGGCCCTTGGTCAGGTCGTATGGCGTCATCTCGACCAGAACCTTGTCGCCGGTCAGCACGCGGATGCGGTTCTTGCGCATGCGGCCGGCGGTATGGGCGATGATCTCGTGTTCGTTTTCGAGCTTCACCCTGAACATCGCGTTGGGCAACAATTCCGTGACGATACCCGGAAACTCGAGGACTTCTTCCTTCGGCATTCGATACCTTTGCTTGGATGGCAGTTCCAGCGCCCCGGCTGGAATTTCGGCGGAACCTATATGATAATCTGTCGCTTGTGAACACGCTTAATCGCCAGGCCTCGGAACGGTGAACCGGCTGTAGATCCGGGCTTTCAGCCGCTCGCGCACGTCGCGATAGCTGGCCATGATGTGTTCGCGCGTGCCGCCGGCATCGGTCGGATCCGGCGTCGGCCAGTATTCCACCTCGACGGCAAGCGAGCGGGTGAGTTCGAGCGCGGCATGGTGGGCCTCCGGCGCCAGTGTCACGATCAGGTCGAAATAGTCGTCCTCGAGATCGTTCAGCGTCCTTGGATGACGCTCACCCAGCGACAGCCCGTCCTCGGCAAGCACGGCATCGACGAACGGGTCGCGCTCGCCGGCGCGCACGCCGGCCGAGGCGACGAAGACGGTGGCGGGCAGCATGCGGCGCGCCAGCTGCTCGGCCATCGGCGAGCGGACGGCATTCATGCCGCACAGGAACAGAACCGAGCGGGGCAGGGCGCCGGGGGCCAGGATCAGCCCCGCCAGTGCAGCACGCAGACCAGCGTGAACAGCCGTCGCGCCGTGTCGAAGTCGATGTCGATCTTGCCGGAGAGCCGATCCATCAGCGTCTGCGAGCCCTCATTGTGCAGGCCACGGCGGCCCATGTCGATCGCCTCGATACGGCTCGGCGTCGAGGAGCGGATGGCGTCGTAATAGCTCTCGCAGATCATGTAGTAATCCTTGACGATGCGCCTGAGCGGCGTCAGCGACAGGATGTGGGTGACGACGGCGGTGCCGTCCTCGCGCGCCACGGCAAAGACCAGGCGGGACTCGGCCAGCGACAGCTTCAGCCGGTAGGGACCCGCACCGCTGTCGTTGACAGGCTGAAACCTATTCTCCTCGATCAGGTCGAAGATCGCCACCGCCCGCTCATGCTCGACATCGGGCGTCGAACGGCCGATCGACTCATCGAGTTCGACATCGATCAGTTTTGCGCGGGTTTGACCGGAGCCCGTCATACCGGCCTACATGTTCAGCCGTATGGCGACGGAGCGGCCGTGCGCGTCAAGCCCTTCCGCCTGCGCGAGTGCGATCGCCGCCGGTGCCAGCACGCGCAACTGCTCCGGTCCGAGTTTGAGGACCGAGGTGCGCTTGACGAAGTCGAGCACCGACAGGCCCGACGAGAAGCGCGCCGAGCGCGCCGTCGGCAGCACGTGGTTGGAGCCGCCGACATAGTCGCCGATGACCTCGGGCGTGTGGCGGCCGAGAAAAACCGCGCCCGCGTTGCGCATCTTCGCCAGGAAGCCTTCGGCATCCTCGATGGCCAGCTCGACATGTTCGGCGGCGATGCGGTCGACCAGCGGCAGCGCGGCCTCGACCGTCGGAACCACGATGACGGCGCCGAAATCGCGCCAGCTCTGGGCCGCCGTTTCCGCGCGCGGCAGGCTCCGCAGCTGGCGTTCGACCGCCCGTTCGACCGCCTTGCCGAATGCCGGGTCGTCGGTGATCAGGATCGACTGCGCCGACACGTCATGTTCGGCCTGGGCGAGCAGATCGGCGGCGATCCAGTCCGGATCGTTGTCGCCGTCCGCCACGACGAGCACTTCGGAAGGGCCGGCGATCATGTCGATGCCGACCGTGCCGAACACCTGCCGCTTGGCTGCGGCGACATAGGCATTGCCTGGACCGACGATCTTGGCGACGGGCTTTATCGTCTGCGTACCATAGGCGAGTGCCGCGATCGCCTGCGCGCCGCCGACGCGGTAGATTTCGGAGACGCCCGATATATCCGCCGCCACCAGCACCAGCGGGTTGACGACGCCGTGCGGTGCCGGCACGACCATGACGATGCGCTCGACGCCGGCTACCTTGGCCGGCACGGCGTTCATCAGCACCGAGCTCGGATAGCTTGCCGTGCCGCCCGGCACATAGAGCCCGACCGCCTCGATCGCCGTCCAGCGCGAGCCGAGCTCGACGCCGGCGGGATCCGTGTAGCGTTCGTCCTGAGGCTTTTGCCGCTGGTGATGGGACCGGATGCGGTCGCGTGCGAATTTCAGCGCCTCGACCGTGGCCGGATCGGCCTCGGCATAGGCGCCGGCGATATCTTCCGCCGAGACGGCAATGCCGAGCTTGGCGAGGTCGCCTCCGCCGAATTTCCTCGTGTAGTCGATCAGTGCCGCATCGCCCTCGGCACGCACGCGCGCGATGATGTCTCGCACCACGGCGTCGACGTCGGCCGACACCTCGCGCTTGGTCGTGAGAAACGCGGCGAAACGCTGCTCGAAATCGGTGTCGGACTGGGCAAGCGTGATGGCCATCGTATGCTCAAGCCCTGTGGATGGGGCGCGACGTGGCTTCCCACGCGCCCCCAATATCGGCAAGGCGGGCCTCGATGCATTCGACATCGAGCATGATCGTGCCGCCGCCCGAAAAGATCAGTTCGACGATGCCCGCGGGCTTGCTGATCTCGATAAAGCTGATCGCCAGCAAGGAGAGAATTTCGGCGGGCTTGTCGCGGGCGATACCGTTGGTCTTGGCGCCCAGCACCCGGTCGAAATGCAGCACGGCCTGCCGTCGTTCATTGTGCTGGCGAAACAGGCCGGATTTGGCCTCCCACACGAAACGGTTCATGGTCAGGACGAAGCGTTTGGCCTTGGGCAGGAATTCGAGGTCCGAGACCTTCATCACGGCGTCCTGGAGATGGGCCGAGACGATGCTCAGATCCTGGTCGTCGAGCGCGATAAGCTTGAGGGCGGTCATCCGGATTTTCGACCTACAGGTTGGTTTCAGCCTCTGTTAGGCGGTCTTTCCGGCCGGTGCAACCACCCCACGACGTCCGCCCGAGGCATTGCCTCGGGTTTGCGGTGCGGGCAGATGGGCGGAGGCCCTGTGAGCCGCCCTTTCCAGAAGCTACCGCCGTCCGATCGTCAGGCGGAAATACGTTCGATCACCGCGCCGCAGTTGGATAGCTTTTCCTCCAGCCGCTCGAAACCGCGGTCGAGATGATAGACACGGTTGACCGTGGTTTCGCCTTCGGCCGCCAGGCCGGCGATGACCAGCGAGACGGAAGCGCGAAGATCGGTCGCCATGACTGGCGCGCCCTTCAGCTTCGCCACGCCGTCGACGATCGCCGTCTGGCCCGAAAGCGTGATGTGGGCGCCGAGGCGGGCCAGTTCCTGGACGTGCATGAAGCGGTTTTCGAAGATCGTCTCGGTGATGCGCGATTTGCCCTTGGCCATGGTCATCAGGCCCATGAACTGCGCCTGCAGATCGGTCGGGAAGGCCGGGAAGGGGGCCGTCGTCACGTCGACGGGTGAAATGCCGGCGCCATTGCGCTTCACGCGGATGCCGGAATTGGTCTGGGTGATCTCCGCGCCCGTCTGGGAAATCACGTCGAGCGCCGTCTGCAGCAGCTCCGGCCGTGCGCCTTCCAGCACGACGTCGCCGCCGGTCATTGCCACCGCCATGGCATAGGTGCCGGTCTCGATGCGGTCGGGGATGACACGCACGCGCGCGCCCGAAAGCGCTTCGACGCCGTCGATGGTGACGGTCGGCGTGCCGGCGCCGGAAATTCTGGCGCCCATGGCGTTCAGGCATTCGGCGAGATTGACGATCTCGGGCTCGCAGGCGGCGTTCTCGAGCACCGTCTCGCCCTTGGCCAGCGACGCCGCCATCATCAGCACATGGGTGGCGCCGACCGAGACTTTCGGGAAGACATAGCGGTTGCCGACGAGGCGGCCGTTCCGGGTCTTGGCGATGACGTAGCCGGTATCGACATCGATGTCGGCGCCCAGTGCCTGCAGGCCTTCGAGGAACAGATCGACCGGGCGCGTGCCGATGGCGCAGCCGCCGGGCAGCGACACCTTGGCCTCGCCCATGCGGGCCAGCAGCGGGCCGATCACCCAGAACGAGGCGCGCATTTTCGACACCAGTTCGTAAGGCGCCGTGGTGTCGACGATGTTGCGGGCGGAGAAGTTGATGGTGCGCGAATAGCCCTCATTCTGCTTCTCGCGGCGGCCATTGACCGAATAGTCGACGCCATGATTGCCGAGGATGCGGATCAACTGCTCGACATCGGCCAGATGCGGCACGTTTTCCAGCGTCAGCGTGTCGTCGGTCAGAAGCGAGGCGATCATCAGCGGCAGGGCGGCGTTTTTCGCGCCCGAGATCGGAATGCTTCCGGCAAGCTTGTTGCCGCCGACAATTCTGATGCGATCCATTGGAGACTGTCCCTCTCGGCCAGAAAAGGGCCGGTTCAATCGTTTGAGTATCGGCCCGTCTAGACCATTGACCAATTTGGTTCAAGAAATAGGATTTCGCCCACCCCGGCTTGAGAGTGGCCGATTTGAGTTAATCTTTCTTCATTTCCTTGGCCGCGCCGAGCCCGTCGGGCCGCTGATCGGCCTCGCCTGTCCGGCGCGAGCGCGACTGCGCCTTGCGCTTCTGCAGGTTGGCCCGCAACTGCTCGGCGAGCCGGTTCTTGCGGATTGTTCCGCTGTTCTTCGGTTGATTTGTCTTGTAGTTCATTGTCCCGCCACGGCTGGCGACCAGCCAGCCCGCTTTCAGGGATAGCCAACATTGTGGCGCCGCCATGTCAATAAAAGCTATCCGGCAAAGCCATTCACAGAAGCGTTGTTCTTGGCCTTGCGCTTGCCGGTTCGATATGGCAGAAGCCCCGCCATCAGCGGCTGCGGTAGCTCAGTGGTAGAGCACTCCCTTGGTAAGGGAGAGGTCGAGAGTTCAATCCTCTCTCGCAGCACCAGACACCCTGCAAACAACGCGGCCTGTGACACCGTCTTTCCGGCACGGACAGGCGATGAAGTCACGGCATGCGCCGGGCACCGGATCGCGCAGTCGGACAATTCCGTCGTGTGCCGGATAGCCCGTCTCTTCCTCTCGCTGAAGATGAGGAAATTCGGCATACAAATTCCCGTGGAGACCAGCATCGGCCTTGGCTTCTACATCGGCCATGGCGGCCCGTGCTTGGTCCATCATACGGCAACGATCGGCAACAACTGCAACATATCCCAGTATGTGACGATCGGGGCGACGCTTGGCAAATCCGCGTCGATAGGGAACGAGGTCTGTATTGGCCCGAACGTGTGCATCGTAGAGGAGGTCACGATCGGCAGCCGCTCGCTTATCGGCGCGGGCGCCGTTGTCACCAGGAATATTCCGGCGGGGAGCACCGCGGTCGGCGTCCCCGCGAGGCCGACCGACAAGGCGCGGCAGCACAATTTCATCACCAATCGATGGCTGCCGGCAATGTGAACAGGCCTATGGCGCTTGCCGGTGGCGCGCCCTCATGGTCGAACGCATGCTCGGCATGACACGATTCGTTAACCAAGATGCTGTTCTTCGACATGACGGGTTGTCGGTCGGCTGCCTGTCCGGCTGCTCAAGTCATGGCCGGGGATAGTGCCGAACGAAAGCTCCTCATCTGAGCGAAGACGTCAAATCGCCTGAAACAGGAACGATGTGCAAGGCATGAATGGGATTGAAAGCGAACAAAACCCGCTAGGCGCTTCCCGTCGTTGGACATGGTTGCCGGCCATTGCGATGGCGTTGCTTTGCATGTGTGTCACCGATGCGTTCGCCGAGACGCGCGCCCTGCGGATTCAGCATCTTCATACGGGCGAGAAGGCCGAGATCGTCTTCAAGCGCGATGGGCGCTACGATCAGGCGGGCCTGAAGAAGATCAACTTCATGCTGCGCGACTGGCGCCGCAACGAGCCGACCAGGATGGACCCGCGCCTGCTCGACCTGGTCTGGCAGGCTTACCGCGCCAGCGGCTCGACGGCCTATATCCATGTGGTCAGCGCCTATCGCTCGCCGGCGACCAACGCCATGCTGCGCGGTCGTTCGAAGGGCGTGGCCCGCGAAAGCCAGCACATGGTTGGCCGCGCCATGGACTTCTTCCTGCCTGACGTGCCGCTGAAGAAGTTGCGCGACATCGGCCTGAAGATGCAGGGCGGCGGCGTCGGCTATTATCCGACCTCCGGTTCGCCGTTCATTCATATGGATGTCGGCAATGTGCGGCATTGGCCTGGCATCAGCCGCCTGGAGCTCGCCAGGGTCTTCCCGAACGGCAACACGCTGCATGTGCCGAGCGACGGCAAACCGTTGCCTGGCTACGAGCAGGCGTTTGCCGCCTACGAGTCACGCAAGGCCGCCGGCACGCCCAACATCGAACTGGCCAGCGCCGACCGCGGCCAGCGCAGGCCAGCGCGCGGCCTGCTGGCGACGCTTTTGGGCGGGCGCGGCGCGGATGAAGCCGACGATGCCGCGGAAGCGGCGCCTGCGCCACGCAAGCCGACCAAGTCAGTTGAACCTAAAACGGCCGGTGATCCCAAGATGCCTGGCGACTCCAAGACGGCTGGCCAGGGCATTGCTATCGTGGCGCCGGAGGCAGCCCAGCGGGCGGACGTTCAGGTCGACCCCGCCGATCCGGCCGAAGAAACGTCTGCAAAGACGCCTGAAGCGATCGTCATGGCGATGCCGCCCGGCACGGTGCCGATACCCGCTTTCGCACCGCGCACCGGGTTCGCCGCCACCATTCCAATCCCGCAAGCCGTGCCGTTCGGCGTAGCCAGCAGCGCATCCACCGCGCGGGTTGAACCGGCGGCGACCGGTGCCGAAAATCCCGTGGCCAGGATGAATGCCGCCCCCGCGATTGCCGGTCCGGACATGCTGGCGCTCAACATCCCTGTCCCGACATGGCGACCGCAAGACCAGACGGGCCCCGCGCGTCAACCGGAGGCGGCCAAATCCGCCGATGCAATCGGTGCCTTGCTGGCCACGCATCACGTGGATGACAGCCTCGATTCGCTGGCTGGACAGCGGATTGCAGTCCTTGCATCGAAACCTGAAGACCGTGTCAGGACCAGCCCCAAGGCCGACCGTGTCCAGCCACGTCTCGATCCCGAAGCCACCGCCGTCATTCTGCCAGCGGCGCCGACCGGCCAATCGGTTGAGACCGGGCGCCGCATCACCGGAACCGGCTCGACAGCGGCGACCGTCATTGCCGCCAATTTCATCCGCACGGCGCCGGAGCAGGTCTATCTCGATGGCTTCCAGCCACGAGGACAGACGTCCGATCACCGCCGCTTCACCGGCTCCGCTGTGAAATTCCTGCCCATCGCCAGATTCAGATAGGTCGACGCGCAAGTCTGTAAGATATTTTCCAAATTTGACAATCTTGTATGAAATTGTAAGATAATCGTCTTTCCGTTGGCGAGAGGCGATGACCATGTCGATCCGCGAAGAGTTGGCCAACACCACCTTGGCTTTCACGTCGGCGGAAGAAAAGATCGTTCAGGTCCTGCTCGCCGATTATCCGATGTCGGGGCTGGGAACGGCGACCCGGCTGGCGCGACGCGCCGGCGTCAGCGACCCGAGCGTGACCCGCCTGATGAGCAAGCTCGGATATGTCGGCTTTGCCGATTTCCAGGCGCGGCTGCTGACGGAAGTCGAATCCAGACTGCATTCGCCGTTGCTGATGATGGAGGCCAAGCGCCCGGGCGGCTCCAGCGAGGGCACGGCACTGGCCTATTTCCATTCGGTTTCCGACAGTCTGGAGCGCACGCGCACGGCGGTCCCCCTGCAGGCCTATACACGCGCTGTCAATTTGCTGCTCGAGACCAAGGGCCAGGTCGTCCTGCTGGGCGGCCGTTTCAGCCGCCACATCGCCTCCATGCTCGCCGGCTATCTCCTGCAATTCCGCTCCGGCGTGCGCGACATCGGCTCGTTGAGCCCGGCGGATTTCGACTTGCTGATCGACCTCGGCAAGCGCGACCTTCTCGTCGTGTTCGACTATCGGCGCTACCAGTCGGACGTGGTTAGCTTTGCGCGGCAGGCGAAGGAACGCGGCGTCTCCGTACTGCTGTTCACCGATGTATGGCTGTCGCCGATCTCTGACATCGCCGACCTGACGATGGTCGCGGCGATCGACGCCAACTCGCCCTTCGACACGCTGGCGACCGCCGTGGCCCAGATGGAGACCGTTTTCGCCCATGCGCTGGAAGGCCATGGCGCCGGGGTGCGCAAGCGCATCGAGGACATCGAGAAGATCCGCAGCGCCAATGCCGTCACTCTCGATGCCGTCTTGTCGCCGTCCGACAACGAAACCGCCAAACCAAGAACCATCAGGAAATAGCATCGATGCGCCCGGCGCGGCGGTGCAAGGAAGGAGTAACCATGGCTGACGCCCAAACGATCATCGATGCCGTGCAGGGTGAAATCGAGAGAGACCGCGACTGGCTGATCGGGCTGGTCCGCGACATGGTCCGCATCCCTTCGGTCAATCCCAAATTCGAGGCCAATCCGGCGATCAACCGCGAGGCGGATGTCCAGGCTCTGCTGGAGCCGATCCTCAAGCACGATGGCTTCAAGACCGAACAGTGGGACGCCTTGCCCGGCCGGCCCAATCTGGTCGGCGAATGGGCTGGAAACGAGGAGCGCAGCCTGATCCTGTGTGGGCATATCGATGTCGTGCCGGCCGGCGAGATGAAGGACTGGTCGGTCGATCCGTTTGGCGGTGAGATCACGAATGGCCGGCTCTATGGCCGGGGTGCGGTCGACATGAAGGGCGGCGTCGCGGCTTGCGTCGCCGCCGCGCACGCGATCCGCAAGGCGGGTATCACACTGCAAGGCCGGTTGGCCGTCCACTCCGTCGTCGACGAGGAGGCTGGTGGCTTCGGCGCCATGGATGCGGTCAAGAAGGGCAAACTCGCCAAGGCGGTGCTTGTCGCCGAGCCGACCTGGGGCGATGTCCTCCCGGTCGAGGGCGGGCTCGAATGGGCGCGGGTGACGATCCGTGGTCGCAACGCGCATTCGGCGCTGCGTTACAACGAAATCTACCCGCAACGGCACGACAAGGACCGGCTGAAGCCGGGTGTCAACGCTATCGAGATCGCGGCGCGGTTCATTGCCGCCGTCCGCCAGTACGAGCTCGACCGGACACGGGCAAAGTCCCATCCGCTGCTACCGGTCGGCATGAACACGATCAACATCGGTGTCATGCATGGCGGAACGGGCCTTGGCGAACACGGCCTGCCGACGGTGATGACCAATCCGGCCATCATTCCCGATGTTGCCGTGCTCGATCTCGACATGAAGTTTCTGCCGGATGAGAATTCAGCCGACTATCGCCGCGATTTCGAGAATTTCGTCCATCATTTCGCGCAAACCGACGCCTGGTTGCGCGACAACCCGCCTGTCATCCAGTGGGAGCTCGGCGGGCTGCATTTCCCGCCGATGAACACGCCGGTCAACCATCCGCTGGTGACGTCGCTGATGAAACGCAAGGCGGCGATCGGCAAGGCGCCTCAGACAAGCGGCTTCGTCGCCGTGTGCGATGCAGCGCACTATGCCGGCGCCGGTGTCGACGGTGTCATTTTCGGTCCGTCGGGCGACGGCTTCCATGGCGCCAACGAATATGTCGAAGTGGAATCGGTGGTCGAGACCGCCAAGGTGCTCGCGGCATCCGTCATCGACTGGTGCGGCGTGCGCTAAGAGGGCTTGCTTTTCAGGCGGTCACGCCGGGCGGTTGATCCGCCCGGCGACGGCACCCCAAGCCGCTTTGATCATGCCGGCCAGTCCGCTGGGATAGGCCAGCATCACGCCAATGATCAGAACCGCCGTGATCATCGGGCGCCATGCGCCGAAATCAGCCATCCACTCGGCGAAAACCGTCAGCACGAAAGAGGCGACGATAGCGCCGTAGATGGTGCTGGTGCCGCCCAGCAGCACCATCGACAGGATGATGGTCGCCAGGCTCATGCCGAACACGTCGATCGAGGCGTTGCGTTGGTAGGCGGCATAGAAGGCGCCGGCAATGCCGGTGAAGAAGGCGCTTGCCGCAAGCGTCAGCATGCGCTGGTGCACGATCGAGACACCGCGGCTGACGGCGTATTCCTCATTGTCGCGCAGCGCCACGATGCTGGCGCCGGCGCGCGAGCGCACGAACACACGCAGGAACAGCGTGCTCGCCACCAGCAGCGCCAGCGCGATGTAGAAATAGGCGAATTTGGCGTCGCGGACCATATTGTGGTCGAACCAGTAGAGGCCGGGGATACGCACGATCCCTTGCGTGCCGCCGGTGATGTCGGACTGGCTGAGGATCACTTGCATGACCAATTGCGCGAAGCCGAAGGTGACCAGGATGATATAGATGCCCTTCAGGCGCAGGATCGGGATGGTCACCACGATCGCGGCAAGCGTGGCGATGATGCCGCTGGCAAACAGCGCAATCCACGGATCGAGCCCGGCCAGCTTGGTCAGCAGGCTGTAGGCGTAGACGCCGATGCCGAAGAGCGCCAGATGACCGAAATTGAAGACGCCGCCATAGCCGAGGCTGAGATCCCAATTCGACGCCACGATGGCGTAGATGAAGGCCATGATCAGGATGTGACGGGCATAGGTGTCGCCGAAGACGAGCGGCAGCAGCGCCAGCACGGCGAAACCGAGCACGAAGCCGATGGCTTCGTGCTTCCACGGCGTGCGGCCAGGTGCGATCGGGGTTGCCGCCGCTGTGCGGATCTGGGTGATCGGCGAGGTCGTGTCGGTCATGCGAGGCCTCGCGAGCGGCTGGCGAAAATGCCCTCGGGGCGCACCATCAGGGTCAGGATCAGCACGCCGAACAGCAATGCCGGCGTCCAGTAGAGCCCGAAATAATAGCTGCAGGCGGCCTCGAAAAAGCCGATCAGATAGGCGGCGAAGATCGGTCCCGATATGCTCGATATGCCGCCGAAGACGACGACGATCAGCGCCTTGAGCAGCGGGTCTGAGCCCATCACGGGCGACATGAAGCGATAGCCGCCCATGAAGATGCCGGCGAGCCCCGCCAGCGAAGCGGCGATGGCGAAGGCCAGCCCGTAGAGCGCGGTGACATTCAGACCGACCAGATGGCTGGCATCCTCGTTCTGCGCGACCGCACGCAATGCCAGCCCGAGACGCGAACGGTTGAGGAACATCCACAACGCCGCCAGGATCAGCGGCGTGATGACGATGATGGCGATCTGGTGCAGCGAAACGCCGACGCCGCCGATGATGGCGTTGCCGTCGACCAGCGCCGGAATCTGCTTGGAGCGCGGCCCCCAGATGGTGAGCGCTCCGTTCTCGATCAGCGATCCGGCGGCAAGCGTGGTGATGACGACGACCAGCACGATATTGGGCCGGCCGATCAGCGGCCGCACGACGCTTGCCTGCAGGATCCAGCCGACGCCGGCCATGACGATCACGGCGACGGGAAAGGCCACCGCCGCCGGCAGGCCGAGTTCCACCAATTGCCAGGCGACATAGGCGCCCAGCATCATGAACACGCCATGGCTGAAGTTGAACACGCCGATCGTCGTCCAGACCAAAGCGAGCCCGACCGCCATCATGGCGTAGAGCGAACCTTGGAACAGGCCGCCGAACAGGATTTCCGCCAATGCGCTCATACCGAGTTCCTAGTGGCCAAAATACATCGACATGATCTCGCCGTGGTCGAGGCTCTCGCCCGGCTTGATCTCGGTCGCCACCGCGCCGTGGTTGACGAGGTAGAGTTGCTGCGTCAGTTCCAGCAGGAACTCGATATCCTGCTCGACGACGATCAGCGGCACCCCGCCGCGCGAAATGTCCATGACGGAGGCGCAGAGTTCGTCCTTGATCTTGGGGGCCAGCCCAAGCGTCGGCTCGTCGAGGATCAGGAGGCGCGGATGGCTCATCAGCGCCGTGCCGATCGACACCATCTGGCGCTCGCCGCCCGACAGCGTGCGCACGCGCTGGCGCCAGCGTTCCGCCAGTTTCGGGAACAGTTTGATCACCTTCTCGCGGTTCTCCGCCTCATGCGGACGGGCGCGCGGCGAATAGGCGCCCAGCGCCATGCAGTCGGCGATGGAGAGGTCGGGAAACAGCCGGTTGCCTTGCGGCACGTGGATCAGGCCGGCGCCGACGATGGCGCGGGCGCTGAGGCCTGCTATGTCTTGCCCGTCGAACTGGATGCGGCCGTTCTTCGGCCGGAGCAGGCCGGAGACGGTGCGCAACAGGGTCGTCTTGCCATGACCGTTGGGTCCGAACAGGCCGACATTGCCGAAGCGGCCAGCTTCCAGCGAAATGTCGTGCAGCACGGTGACGCGGCCATAGCCGGCGGTGACGCCTTCGACGGTGAGGATGGGAATCACGCCACCGCCCTCCTGGTTCCGAGATAGGCCTCGATGACGCGCTGGTCGGCGATCACGCTTGCCGGCTCGCCAGCGGCGAGCACGCGGCCATTGTTAAGCACCAGCAGATGCTGCGACAGGCTCATCAGGAAGGTCAGCACATGCTCGATCAGGAGGATGGTGATGCCGCGTTCGGCAGTGCGGCGGATCAAACCGATCGACGTCTCGATCTCGGGCTTGGTCAAGCTCGATGCCGGTTCGTCGAGCAACAGCATACGTGGCTGCATGGCGATCGCGGTGGCAAGCATCAGGCATTTGCGCTCGAAGACGGAAAGCTCGCCGGCCAGCCGCCCGAAGGACACTGAACCCAAGCCGACAAACTCCAGTGCCTCTGCGGCCGCCTCGCGGGCGGCTGCCGCTGCAGCTTTCTCCTTTCTGCCGTAGCTGGCGCCGATCAGCGCGTTCTCGAATACGGTCAGGCCGTCGAAGCTGGTTTCGCGCTGAAAGGTGCGGGCAAGGCCGAGGCGCGCGATGGCATGTCCAGACTTGCCGTTGATCGCGGTCCCGTCAAAGCGGATGTGGCCTCTGTCCGGCCCGAACGGGATGCCGGTGATGATGTTGAACAGCGTGCTCTTGCCGCTGCCGTTCGGGCCGGCGATGCCAAAGATCTCGCCGGCCTCGACCTTGAACGACACGCCATCGACGGCCTTCAGCGAACCGAAGGCCTTCGATACGTCGTCCAGTTCAAGCAGGGCCATGCCTCACTGCATCCAAGGCTGCGGCTTGAAGGCACCGGTGGCGTATTTTTCCGGCGAGATCAGCGTGCGCTGGCCGTCCCAGATCTGAAAGAAGGTGATCGGGATATAGTCGTCGCCCTGCGTGGCGAGATGCGTGGCGGAATCGAATTTCAGCCGGCCCTCGGCGACCTGCTTGTCGGTCTCCGACAGCGCCTTCATGATCGCGGCGTGGTCGGATGCGCCGCCGACTTTCTTGACCGCGTCGAAATAGACGTTGGTCATTTCATAGAGGCCGACGCCATAGGTGCCGCTCTCGACGCCATATTTGGCCTTGAACTTGGCCGCCACCTCATCGGCGCGCGGGTTCTTCGGCGTCGTCAGCGCCCCGCCGAGGAGATTGTAGATGACGCCATTCGACTTCTTGCCGGTGAGTTCGACGAATTCCGGAACACTCGGCGCATATTGCAGGAAGACAAGGCTCTTGGTCGGCTGTTCGAGGAACTGGTTCAGGAAAGCCGCCGAATTGCCCGGCAGATAATCGGTGTTGATGACGACATCGGGAACATTCTCGCGCACCTTGGCCAGGATCGAACGCCAGTCGGTGACTTCGCCGAAGGGCACGATCTCATCGACGCTGATAGTCCAGCCCTTCTCCTTGAAAGTCTTCTTCATGCCCTCCGAGATGGTCTTCGAATAGGCGTTGTCGGAGGAGATGATGGCGACCTTCTTGGTCGGCAATGTGATCTTGCCGTCGGCCGCGAGTTTCTCGACGAACAAGGTGACGTCGGTGTTGTAGGCGTCGAAGGACGGCGTTAGCGACCAACAGCACATGTACTTGTCTGGGCTCGGCGCGATGATGTCCCTGGTCTGCTGCGAGGTAGCCGCCAGCATGTAGGGCATCTCGGCCTCGGCCATGTTGTCGATCTCGAAATTCGTCAGGCTGGCGTAGCCGGTGAGCATGAATTGCACGCCGGGATCGCCAAGCAGGCGCTCGACCGCGCTGGTGACGTTGCCGGCGGACTGATCCTTGACGTCGCCGACCACCAGTTCGAATGTGTTGCCGGCAACGCCGCCGGCGGCATTCGCCTCATCGATTGCCATCTGCACGCCGCGCTGGAATTCCTGGCCGTCCGCCGCGGCAGGGCCCGTGATCGGCGCCAGCAGGCCGATCTTGACGACATCGGCGAAAGCGGGGGCGCTTGCCGTGGCAAACGCCGCGATCAGGGCCG
This sequence comes from Mesorhizobium sp. BR1-1-4, assembly GCF_020165375.1. Lineage (NCBI taxonomy): Bacteria > Pseudomonadati > Pseudomonadota > Alphaproteobacteria > Hyphomicrobiales > Phyllobacteriaceae > Mesorhizobium > Mesorhizobium sp. BR1-1-4. Next base: position 555,684 of record NZ_JAIUIB010000003.1, read on the forward strand.
TGGTCATCAGCATATGGCGGAGTCTGTTGCCTGCGAATTTGGATTTCATCGTGCCGTTCCCTGTTTTCCTCCCGTTCATCGGGAGTTGGATAATTGACAATCTACGCACAATTGTTGTTATTTGAAAAGGATTTTTCAACGGCACGAGACCGGGAAAATGTTATGGCAGGGCTAGGGGAGGCGGCGGCGCTTTGTTGTGCAACTGCTTCGAAACAGGGCGATTCCAGACGGAGCCAAAGATGACGATCGCGCAGAAGACCCTTGAAACCAGTCACGGCAGGATCGCCGTTCGCGAGACCGGCGGCAAAGGCACCGCCGTCCTGCTGATCCACGGCAATTCGTCTTCCGGTGCCGTTTTCCGCAACCAGCTCGAGAGCCCGCTGGGCGAGCGCTACCACATGATCGCCCCCGATCTGCCGGGCCACGGCGCTTCCGGCAATGCGATCGATCCGGACCGCTCCTACAGTATGGAAGGCTATGCCGATGCGATGACCGAAGTGCTCGGCCTGCTCGGTATCGACAAGGGCATCGTCTTCGGCTGGTCGCTCGGCGGTCATATCGGGCTGGAGATGATCGACCGTTATCCTGGCCTGCTTGGCCTGATGATATCGGGCACTCCGCCTGTAGCGCCCGAGGAGGTCGGCAACGGGTTCAAGTCGAGTCCGCATATGCATCTTGCCGGACAAGAGGCCTTCACCGCCGCTGATGTCGAGGCCTATGCGCGCAGCACTTGCGGGGAACCGTTCGAACCGTTCCTCCTCGACACGGTGGCGCGCACCGACGGGCGGGCGCGGCGCCTGATGTTCGAGAAATTCGCGGCCGGCACAGGCCGCAACCAGCGCGAGATCGTCGCCGGCAAGACGCCTCCGATAGCCGTTCTCAATGGCATCGACGAGCCTTTCGTGAACACCGATTTTGTCTCAGCGGTCAAGTTCTCCAACCTGTGGGAAGGCAAGGCGCATCTGCTCGACAAATCGGGCCATGCGCCGTTCTGGGATTCTCCCGGCCGCTTCAACCCGATCTTCGCCCGCTTCCTGGAAAGCGTGGATCAGGCATAGACCCGCCGCAAGGCACCGACCAGCCGCCATCGACCGGAATGTGTCCAGCCCTGCTGGCCTCATTGCACTGACAGGAGGAGGGCGGCCGCGACTGGGCCGTTGGCAAGGCATGCGTGTCCGGCTATGACGGCAAAGTTGCGGAGAGCAGTCAGCTTTTCCGTTGGAGTGCGACATGACCGTATTTACACGCCGCGGACTGCTGAAAACTGCCGCCGTTGCCGGTGCGAGCGGGCTCGGGCTTGCCGCCATGGGCAGGATTGGCGGCTGGGCGGCGTCCGCGCCTGAGCCAGTGGTGCTGCGGACGGCGAAAATCCAGGCGAAGCTGATGGATGTCGGCCAGACCAACAATGTGCTGACTTACGGCAAAGCGGGAATGCCGCCGGTGCTCAGGATGAAAAAAGGCGAACCCTTCGCCGCGCGCCTCGACAACGCCATCGATGATCCGACGACCATCCACTGGCACGGCATTCGCCTGCCGAACAAGATGGATGGCGTGCCTTTCCTGGTGCAGCCTTACGTCTACACCGGCGATCATTTCGACTATGCCTTCACGCCGCCCGACGCCGGCACCTTCTGGTATCACCCGCACTGCAACACGCTGGAGCAGATGGGGCACGGCCTGACCGGCGTGATCGTGGTTGAAAACCCGAACGATCCGGAATTCGACGCCGAGTTTGTCCTCAACCTGCGCGACTGGCGCCTTGGCGACGACGGCCAGTTCATCGACCAGTTCCGGCCGCGCGATGCCGCGAGAACCGGCACTTACGGCACGGTGCGTACCGCCAACTGGCTCGATCAGCCGCAATATGACGCGCCCGCCGGCGGGCTGGTGCGGCTGCGCATCGCCATTACCGATGTCACCCGCATCCATGCCTTTCGCGTCGACGGCGCCGAAGCGATGGTGATGGCGCTGGACGGCAATCCGGTGCCGGAGCGCTTTGCGCCCGATGCCTTGCTGCTTGGACCGGGACAGCGCATGGAACTCGCCATCCGCATGCCCGACGATGAGGGCGCGACCGTCAGCCTGCGGGACGTCAGGGGCACCAAGCCCAAGGTGCTGGCGACGCTGCGCGCGACGGGCAACTCGCTCAAGCGGGACGTTCGCGACGTTGCGCCGCTGGAAGTGAATCCGGTGGCGGAAGTGGATCTCGGCTCGGCCCAGCATATCTCCCTGTCGCTCAGCGCCACGGCGGAGAACGTCCCGAGCGACAGCATCTGCGGTTCGCTCGGCTACAGTTTCTGGGCGATCAACAAGGTGCCGTGGCCGGGCGATACGCCCGATCCAACCGCGCCGCTGGCCGAATTGAAGCTCGGCAGGAGCTATGTCATCGACATGGAGAACCTGACGCCGCAATCGCATCCGATGCATTTGCACGGCATGAGCTTCAAGGTTTTGTCATCCTCGACGCGGCCGGTGCGGCCGTTGATTTCAGACACCTATCTCATCCAGCCCAACGAGAAGGTGAGCCTTGGCTTCGTCGCCGACAATCCCGGCGACTGGCTGCTGCATTGCCACATCATCGAGCACCAGAAATCGGGCATGACGAGTTACGTCAGAGTGGTCTGAGCCAAGCCCACCGAAAGCCGCATTGTCCGCGACCTACTTGCGCAGTTGCGCCTCGATCTCGTCGAGCACCTTGTCCTTGCCGATGCCGGTGAGGAAGGCGAGGCCCTTGATGACCGGCTTGGTCACCGAAGCCGAGATCGGCGTGGTGGCGACGATGAAGTCGACGCTATCGGCGAGCCCCGGCACTTCGGTTGCCTTGGCCTGCTGCGCGTTGAAGGTAAGGCCGCGCATCTTCATCGCCTCGGTAACGGCGACGTTGACCGCCGTCGAGGTGGCGATGCCGGTGCCGCAGGCAAAGAGAATTGTCTTCTGTCTGGCCATCTTTGCTTTCCCTTGATTAGCAGCCGAGCACGGTGCGCACGTCGTCAAGCGTCCTGGCCGACCTCAAGCCGTCCAATGCATCTGGATTCTGGATCGTTGCCATGACGGACTGCAGCGCTTCAATCTGCTTGTCCTTGTCATTGATGGCAAGCAGGAAGACGAAACCCACCGGCAGCTTCTCGTCGGGGTCTTCCATATTGGCGAAGATCACCGGCTTTCTCAGCGTGCCCATTGCGATGCCGGGCTTCAGCACATGCTCGGGATCGGTGTGGGGCACCGCGACATTGTCGGCGCGTTCCAGCGGCAATCCTGTCGGGACGGTCATTTCGCGGCGCACGACCGCGTCGGCATAGGAGCTCTTGACATAGCCAAGGGCCTCGAGCCGTCCCGCCAGGACGCGGATGATCTCCTCATTGGTCGACGCGTCCGACCCGAGTACGATCGCCTCGGGATCCAGAAGCTGCATGAGGGCGTCGGACATGTCTTGCTCCGTCGATAAATCGTGCGCCCGGCGAAGGCGCACGATCGTTTCAGATGAAGGCACGCTTGCGTTCAGGCCGTGCCTTCGGCCGGCTCGTCCTCGGCGCCCGCCGCCCGTTCCCAGCCGAGCGGATTGCGGCGATAGAGCACGAACAGCGCCGCGATGACCACGGCGATCACGATGATGCCGATGAGCCCAAGTCCCTGGATCGCCTCGATGATCACATAGGGCACCCACAGGAAGCCGTCGACCACCGAGGTGATCTGCAAAGCATCCGCCGGCAGTTTGAAGCCCGACGCGACGGCCGCACTGGTGAACAGCGGCGCCAGGGCGTTGGCGACATAGAAGCCGATCGCCAAGGTCACCGTGCCGATCACCACCATGCGGAACACATTGCCTTTGACCAGCGGCGCGGTCATGGCGACGATGAACGGGATGACCGCCAAATCGGCGAACAGGATGACGCGATTGCCCGGCAGGATCACCGACAGGATGATCGCAATCGGCACCAGGATCAGCGACGACGAGATCGCGGCGGGATGGCCGATCAGGATCGCCGAATCGAGGCCGACGAGAAGCTCGCGATCGCCGGTGCGCTTGCGCACGAACTCTTGCGCCGCGTCGGAAACCGGGATCAGGCCCTCCATCAGGATCTTCACCATGCGCGGCAGCAGCAGCATGACCGCGGCAAGTGTCATACCGGTGCCCAGCACCTTGGCCAGCACCGTGCCGGGATCGCCGGCATTGTAGAAGGCGATGGCGCCGAGCACGAGGCCGATGATCAGGCCGAGCACGACCGGTTCGCCGAACACGCCGAAGCGGCGCTCGATGGTTTCGGTGTTGATGTTGATGCGGTTGATGCCGGGAATGCGGTCCATGATCCAGTTCAGGATGATGGCGATCGGCAGGATTTGCGCCGAGGCGAGATGCGGCACCGAAATGCCGGGAACGCCGTAGAATTGCTGCACCGCGCGCGCCGACCAATCGGCGAACAGCAGCGACAGCGCCGCAACCAGGGCCGCGATGGCAATGCCGTAGGCCAGATTGTCGGTGGCGGCGACGACGAGCGAGCCGACGAAGGCGAAGTGCCAGAAATTCCAGACGTCGACATTGAGCGTGCGCGTCATGCGCGTCAGCAACAGCACGATGTTGACCAGGATGCCGACCGGGATGACCCAAAGCCCGACCGAGGAGCCAAAGGCGATGGCGGCCGCCGAGGGCCAGCCGACGTCGATAATGTCGCGATGAATGCCGGTGTTGGTGACGATGGCCTTGGCGACGTCGCCGATCGACGTGAACATCAGGCCAAGCACAAGGTTGATACCGATGAAGGCGACCCCGATGGTGACGGCGGCGCGAAAGGCCTTGCTGACCTTGGCGCCCAAAACCACGGCAATGATGAAAATGACGATCGGCAGCAGGATTGTCGCGCCGAGCGTGTCGATGGCCCCCTTGAGGCCAGCGAGTAGAGTATCCATTCTTCCTCCCCTGGAGCCCCGAGCCTAAAGCTTCGCGGTGCTCCTTTCTCTCAGCCTCTGCCGCCACCTTAGCGCAAAGGCACTCCCCAGATGCCGCGAGACGAGTGCCCCTCCGAGCGGTTGTCTCGATGAACATTTGCCTTTGTTGGCAAACGAATGTTTTTATTGAGACTGTTCGCGACAATGTCAATTGGCAAGCCTTTGGGCCAATCGGCCAAGGCGACGACGCTTGTCACGGGTCATTTTCGTTGGAAATCGCCGGTCGCGAGCGGTTTTGTTGGCACAGGGGAATGGTCCCTGCTAATTCGCGTCCAGACCAAGAAGCTGTGGACATTCCGCATGACCAATGTCGCCTTGACCGGGCTTGCCCGCGATCTCGCCAGACGTGCCGCCGAGGGCCGCCCGGTGCGCATCGGCATCATCGGCTCCGGCGAAATGGGCACTGACCTCGTCACGCAAGGCATGCTGATGCCCGGCATTGCGGTTTGCGCCGTCTCGACCCGGCGCCCGCACACCGCGCGTGACGCCATCCGCATCGCCTACGGTGACGAGGCGATGGCGGTCGAAGCCGACACCGCGTCGAAAGTCACCGCGGCGATCGAGGTTGGAAAAATAGCCATCACCTCGAACGAGATGCTGGTCACCAACCCACTGATCGATGTCGTCATCGACGCCACCGGCAAGCCGGGCGTCGCCGCCGATTTCGACCTGATGGCGATGGAGCACGGCAAGCACCTGGTGATGATGAATGTCGAGGCCGACGTCACCATCGGCTGTTACCTCAAGCAGCAGGCCGACCGGCTTGGCGTGGTTTATTCGGTCGGCGCCGGCGACGAGCCGTCGAGCTGCATGGAACTGATCGAGTTCGCGTCCGCACTCGGCCTTACCATCGTCTCGGCCGGCAAGGGCAAGAACAACCCGCTCAATCACAACGCGGTGCCCGACGACTATCGCGAGGAAGCGACCCGCCGCAACATGAACCCGCGCATGCTGGTCGAGTTCGTCGACGGTTCCAAGACCATGGTCGAGATGTGCGCCATCGCCAATGCCACCGGGCTGGTGCCCGACGTGCCCGGCATGCATGGTCCCAAGGCTGACCGCGATGACCTCGTCAAGGTGCTGATCCCGCGCGAGGATGGTGGCCTCCTGCTGAAAAAAGGCGTCGTCGACTACACCATCGGCAAGGGTGTGGCGCCCGGTGTCTTCGTCATCGTCGAGGCGACGCATCCGCGCATCATCGAACGCATGGACGACCTGCATATCGGCCGCGGTCCCTATTACAGCCTGTTCCGGCCCTACCATCTGACCTCACTGGAGGTGCCGCTGACGGCCGCTCGCATCGTGCTGTTCGGCAAGCCCGACATGGTGCCGCTGCCGCGGCCGGTTGCCGAGGTCTGCGCCGTCGCCAAGCGCGATCTCGCCGCCGGCGAGACCTTCGATGCGATCGGCGAGACCTGCTATCGCTCCTGGACCATGACCGTCGGCGACGCGCGTTCCCAGCGCGCCGTGCCGGTCGGCCTGCTTGAGGGCGGCAAGGTGCTGAAGCCGGTCAGGAAAGGTGCACTGCTGACCACCGACAATGCAGCGCCTGACCGGACGACCAGTCTGTTCGCGCTGCGCCGCCTGCAGGACGAGATGCTGTACGGAAACAAGCCCGTTGTGGCGCTGTCATGACAGATGCGCTATATTGTAATGGCAGATGACGCCGAGGATCGACCAATGAACCTCCAGATCAGGGACCCGCGTGCACGTGAACTGGCACAGCGGCTCGCCGCCAAACGCAAGATTTCGATGACCGAGGCGGTGATCGAAGCTCTTGAGTCCGAACTGAAACGGGAAAGTGGACGCGCTCCGTTGGCGCAGCGGCTGGCTGCCATCGCCGATGAACTCAAAGCCAGAGCTGGCCAGGGCGGCCGGCCCGTACACAAGGATGAGATCGATGAGATGTGGGGCCACTCCTGATGTTTGTCGACACCTCGGTGGTCGTCGCAATTCTTTCGGGAGAAGGAGATGCTGGCGAGTGGAGCAACCGCATCGCGGTAGCACCTCGCAGGATTACTTCCGCGCTGGTGGTGCTCGAAGCGGCTATGCGGCTTTCAACTATGCTGGCCGTCGAGCCGCTCGTCGCTGAAGTGGCGATAGAGGCTTTTCTGCGCGAGGCCGAAATCGAAATCGTTCCCATCGACGCCGGCGACGCCAAGCTCGCGGTCCAAGCTTTTTCAGACTATGGAAAAGGACGCGGGCATCCCGCCCAACTCAACCTGGCCGATTGCCTGTCCTATGCTTGCGCAAAGGGCCGCGGCTCTGCTCTGCTCTACAAAGGCAACGACTTCTCGCATACCGATCTGGCCTAGGGAGTCTGCTCTATTTCCCTAGTTCGATCGACCGCAGCCGCGCCGCTTCCACCGCTTGCGTAAGGAGATTGGTCAACCGGTCATCGCCCATCAGCACGCCAAGCGCCGCCGCCGTTGTGCCGTTGGGGCTGGTCACCTGCTTGCGCAGCATAGCCGGGTCCTCGCGGCTTTCGGCGGCGAGCGAGGCCGCGCCGTAGACGGTCTGCATGGCGAGCAGCCTGGCGGTCGCCGCCGGCAGGCCGGCCTTCTCTGCGGCCACCGTCAGCGCTTCGATAAAATGGAAGATATAGGCCGGACCCGATCCGGACACGGCGGTCACCGCATCCATAAGGCCCTCGTCGTCGATAGTGGCCACTTCGCCGCTGGCCGACAGAAGGTCGGCGACGAAGCGCTTGGCGTCGGCGGAAACCAAGGGATTGGAAAACACCACCATCATGCCCTTGCCGATGGCCGCCGGCGTGTTGGGCATGCACCGCACAACGGGGGCGCGGTTGCCGAGGATGTCCTCGAAGGTGGCGGACGGCGTGCCGGCGGCAATGCTGACGAAAGTGGTGCGTCCATCGCCGAAGCGCTTGTACGCGGCGGTGACGTCGCGGATCACCTGAGGTTTCACCGCGATGACGACCAGATCGGGCACGGCATCCGCCGGAATGGCCCCGGCATCCGCTGCCGAGCCGCAGCCAAGCCCCACTGCGCGATCGCGCAGCTCGGCATTGGGCTCGACCACTAAAACCGCCGAGGGTGCAAGCTTGCCGGACTTCAGCCAGCCCGAGAGCATGGCGTAACCCATATTGCCGCAACCGGCGAGAACAAGCCTGATCGTCATCGAGAGCCCTCCGAGGAAAGGCCATGACATAGACGCTCGCGGGTCGGTGGGGAAGCCCTCTCAGGACCGCTGAACAGGCGTGCGCACCGCGATCGGCCGCAACGACACTTGCCTGAGGCCCAGCACGCCGAGCACGAAGAACAGCCAGACCGGATCACCGCGATGGAAGAAGAAGCTCTCGAGAAAGGCGTTGAGTGCGGTGAACAGCACCACCATCATGAAGAAATCGCCGAGATAGATGTTCTCCTTGCGCGGCGGAATGCGCATATAGTCGCGCAATGGTGCGATGAGGAAGGTGTAGACCGCCACGCAAAGGGCAGGGATGCCCATCAGCACCGCGATGTCGAGATAGCCGTCATGGCCGTGCACGATGGTCCTGATGTCCCACGGGCGATCGAAGGGTTGGTCCTGGTTGAGCAGCAGCGGCGTGCCCCAGAAGCTCTCATAACCGTAGCCGGTCCACGGCTTCTTCGCCAGCATCGAGCCGGCGAACTCCCACAGTGTCGTCCGGCCGGTATAGGTGAGGTCGGGGAAGTAGATGGCCGCCAGATGCTTCACCGGCGGCAGGAAGACGATGCCCAGCGTGCCGACCGCCGTGGCGATAATCGCCAGCATGAACAGGATCGGCGTACCGAGCCGCATGCCCATCAGGCTCGGAAACATCACGATCAGGATCGAGAACGGCACCAGCCCGGCGGTGGTCTTGGAGCCGGTGTGCAGCATGAAGATCATCGCCGCGCAGAAGATACCCGCGCCCCACCAGCGCTGGCCGCGCCGGTAGAGATAAAGCCCGGCGAAGCTGAAGCAGGCCATGATCGGGCCGGCGATGTTCTTGTGGGTGAACACCCCGCGCCACAAGCCGGCATGTTCGGGCTCCTGCGAGTCAGCCGTGTGCATCGCCTCGTGCGGAAAGACGATCAGGCCGAGATAGGACAGGCCCATGACCACGACCGCGGTGAAGATGATGACCCTGGAGAAGGACTCCGCGTCGCGGGGTAGCGCCAGAATCGTCGCCATCGTCAGGATGCCGATCATGGTGAAGGACGCCGCGCGCATTGCCGAGGGCGGATCGGTCGCCAGCACCACCGACAGGAAGAAGAAGCCCAGCATCAGTATCCAGGATGGGCTGAGCAGCGAGCGCACGACGCGCGGATCGGCGAAGGCCATCAGCGCGAAGATCGAAATCCCGCCGAGCGAGCCGAAGCCGAGCTGATTGACGATGTCGCCCCCTTCGCCGGTGAGTTCGGCGCCGGCCGGCTGGAACGGGCGGAAGGACACCATGATGACGGTGAACAGCAGCGCGGCGATCGCGGTCGCCACGCCCCCGCGCGTGAACGCGGCGCTGAGCGGCGCGCGCTCAGTTCTTCTCAGGCTGGCGATATTGCTCATTGGCATATCCGAATTCGGCCAGCACGCGGCCGAGCGCCACATGGACGGGGTAGATGGCGACCGCCGGGGATCCCGTGCGCGCCAGCCGCATGATGCCGCGAAGCGGCGAGGCGGCAAGCAGCGCCAGGCTCCTGGCGAATACCTTGGCGCCGGCGAACGGCATGCCGGCGCGCCTCTTCTTTTCCACCAGTGTCGAGATGACACCGTTGCGCAGGCTGCGGGCGCGGATCCAGTCGGTCTCGACCCGCCTGGCCGGAACGGTCTCCCGCACCTTGGCTTCGGCGCACCAGCCCAGCACGAAGCCGCGTTGCGCCGACCGGCTGAGAAAGTCGGAATCGCCGCCGCCCATGAAATTGAATCTGAGATCGAGGAAGGGCGGCCCCATCGCGGTCAGCACGTTGCGCCCGACCAGAAGATTGCCGGACGAATAGAGCGCGGGCACCCGTCCCGTCTCCCGGTAGGGGGGTGCGAAGACGGGATGCTCGGCCCATTTGGCATGGGCAGGATCGGCAAAAACGGGCACCTGCGGGCCGCCGACGATGTCGGCGGCGAGCGTTTCGGCGGCGTGGCACATCCGCTCCAGCCATTGCGGATCGGCGGTCTCGTCATCGTCGATGACCAGAAGATGCTTGAAGTTTGGGAACTGCAGGATCGCCGTCTGCCAGCCGGCATTGTAGGCGCTGCAATTGCCGCGCTCATGCGCGATGATGACCATGCCCGGTATCTCGCCGCGCTCGAACAGCGGCAGCACCGCCTTGGCGCCCTCCCGCGCCTCGGCCTCGTTTTCGATGAGGATGACGGCAAAGCGCCTGTCGGTTTGCTGCGCGCGAAGCGACGCCAGTGTCTCCAGCACCTGTTGCGGCCGCTTGAACGTCGGCAAGGTGACGATCGCTTCGACGGCCTCCACGTCGAGCAGGCGAGATCGTCCCGCGATCGATACCGAACCGTCCAATGGCAAAGGGATCATCCGTGTCCAGCCGCGTCGTGAGTCGCGTTCTGGTAGCACCACGATGATAAGGTTTCGTTAATCACCTTGCACGGAGAGGCCCGCCAGACGTGGGTTTTGGGGCGTTGATCGTGCTCGTTTAATCAAGGGTTCACCGCGCTTTGCTACCGGCTACACCACAGGATAGGTAAGATGCATCTGCTGTTCGCCACATCGATCGTGCCCGACGGTGCTCTCGCCTCGGGCTACGAGATAGCCAACGCCGCGATTATCGCCGCCCTGCGGCGCGCCGGCGCGCGCGTCACGGTCGTCGGCTTCACCTGGCCCGGAAAAGCCGCGGCCGATCCCGAAAATACCGTGGTGCTGGGGGCGGTCGACGTGCGCACCGAAAGTGCTTCGCCGCTGCAAAAGCTTGTCTGGGTCGGCAAGGCGATGTTTTCAGGCCTGACCTTCGCGTCGGTCAAGTTGCGTGCGGTGTCCAGCCACGATGTTCAGGCCGCCCTCGAACGAGCCGGTCCGTTCGATGGCTATGTGCTGAATTCCGTGCAGTTCGCCGGTGCTTTCGAACGGGTCTTCGAAGACCGGCCTTCGATTTTCGTCGCCCACAATGTCGAGCATCTCTCGGCGCGGGAGAACGCCGTTGCCGCCGCCGGCATTTTCCAGCGCCTGCTGTTTCGGCGCGAGGCAAGGCTGCTCAAACTGGTCGAAGAGCGCCTCTGCCGCCGCGCGCGTTTTGTCTTCACGTTGGCCGAGGAGGATCGCGGGGCACTTGGCGTCGCCTCGGATGATCGTTCGGCGGTGCTGCCGCTGGTGACCTGCGCCACGGCGCCAGTCCGGAACGGCCGGCGCGCGATCGACTGTGACGCGGCCCTGATCGGCACCTGGACCTGGCAGCCGAACCGCATCGGCCTCGACTGGTTCCTGGGTAAGGTGGTGCCGCATCTGCGGCCTGGTTTCCGCATCCGCATAGCGGGTCACATGCCTTCCAGCGTCACCTCCGCGCATCCGGGCGTCGAGTTTGTCGGCCGTGTCGCGGATGCCAGGGCTTTCGTGCGCGGCGCGGCCGTCATCCCGCTGATCAGCACCGCGGGCAGCGGCGTGCAGCTGAAGACCATCGAGACCTTCGAGCTTGGCCTGCCCTCGGTCGCCACCAGCCGGTCGCTGCGCGGTATCGGTCATCGCCCCGACAATTGCGTCGTCACCGACGATCCGGCCGGCTTCGCCAAGGCCCTGGAGGCAGCCGCGGCCGACATCAACGATGTCGATGGCAGCACCTTCCATCGCCGGCAGGTCAAGGCGCTCGACGCCGCGGTTCGTGTCGGTCTCGAAAAAATCGGCGCCGTGCGGCAGGAGGTGTTTGCATGAACATGCACGCCGCCCGTGCCGCGTTCGGCTTTGACAGCCTGAAGGCAATTCTCGGCATTCCGGTGCTGGCGATCCGCTGGGACGATGCGATTGCCTTGCTGAACCGATTGATCGCCGAGCGGCGCTTCACCAAGGTTAGTTTCCTCAACGCCCACAATGCCAATATCGCCCACACCGACCCGGTGTTCGCCGAGGCGCTCGACGATTTCCTCATCCTGCCGGACGGCATCGGCGTCGATCTCGCCGCGAAGCTTCTCTACGGCGCGCCGTTTCCCGACAATCTCAACGGCACCGACTTCGTGCCGGCCTTCCTGCAGGCTTCCAAGAGGCCGCTGACGGTGGGGCTGCTCGGAGCGACCCGTGTCAACGCCGAGGCGGCGTCCGTGAAGCTGGCGGCGCTTGCCGTACAGCACAACTTCGTGGTCATTCACGACGGTTATTTCTCCCCCGCGCAGGAATCGGAGATCATCGACCGGATCGCAAAGCTACGGCCTGATATGCTGCTGGTCGCGATGGGCGTGCCGCGCCAGGAATTGTGGATTGAACGTCACATCGACGAACGCCATTGCACGCTGCCGATCGCGGTCGGCGCGCTGCTCGATTTCCTGAGCGGCTCGGTGCCGCGCGCGCCACTGTGGATGCGCCGCCTGAGGCTGGAATGGCTGTTCCGGCTGGCCGTCGAGCCCGGCCGGCTCTGGCGCCGCTACGTGGTCGGCAACCCCCTGTTCCTGTGGCGGGTCGTCAAACAGAAATGGGCGCGCGGCGCCGAGGCCGTCGCAGATGCTCCCGGAGAGTTTCGTTGAACAAGCGGTTCGTCCCAGACCCGCTGGCCGGCCCAGGCCTGTTGCCGAAGGCGCCGACAGCAGCGATTGTGACGGCAAGCTACGCCCCGGATTTCGAACGCTGCCGACTGCTGTGCGAAACGCTTGACCGGCATGTCTCGGGTGCCGCGCACCACTACATTCTGGTCGAACATCGCGATCTTGCGCTTTTCCGCCAGTTGCAGACCAGCCGCCGTTCGGTCGTCGATGAGCGGGATCTCCTGCCGCGCTGGCTGCGCGCCTTCGACGATCCGCTCAGCCTGTTTCGCCGCCGCGTCTGGCTCAGCCTGAAGACCCAGCCGCTGCGTGGCTGGCACGTGCAGCAGCTGCGCCGTATCGCCATATCGGCCCACGCAGGGGAAGACGTGCTGATCTTCTGCGATTCCGACGTCGCTTTCCTGAAGGCCTTCGATTGCGGTGCCTTCTGGCGCGATGGCAAGGCGCGTTTGTTTCGCCGGGATGGCGTGCTCGCCGATGACGGCCATGACGAGCATCGCTTGTGGTCGCGCAATGCCGGAACGGCGCTTGGCATCGATTCGTCCCGGACATCGGTCCATGATTATATCTCGACGCTGATCGCATGGCGCCGCGACACGGTGCTTGCCATGTGCGGCCGGATCGAAAAGGTCCATGGCCGCGACTGGGTCGAGGTCATCGGCTCGGCGCGCAAATTCTCCGAATGCATGATCTACGGACGCTACGTCGACGATTTGCTGGACGGAGCCGGCCACTTCCACGGTTCGGAAGAATTCTGCCGCGTCCACTGGACGGGCGAGGCGCTGTCGGACGACGAGTTCCGCCGCTTCGTCGCCGGCATGGCGCCAGAGCAGGTGGCGATCGGCATGCAGTCCTTTATCGGCACCGATATAGGCCGGATCCGACGCCTGATCGGGCTTGATCGCTGATTTGTCCTAGATTGCCTTGGCCGGTCTGCGCAGCGCCGAATAGGTCAGCAGCATGGACGCGAGGTAGAGCAGCAGGAAGACAATGTTGAGCGACAGCACCAGATCAGATGTTTCGGAAATGGTGGTCAGCACATAGGTCAGCAGCAGCGCCTTGAGGGCGGCGAGCAGGCCGAGATTGAGCGCCCGCACCAGCGTCTGGCCGCGCGCGAAAAGAAGCTCGGCCTGATATTCGACCAGGTTGCGCAGTCCAGGCACGCAGATCGCCAGCGCCACCAGGGGTGCGGCCTCGGAAACATTCCTGCCGAGCGCGTTGGGAAAGAAATGCAGCACGATGCCAAGCGCTGCCAGCGCCAGCGTTGAAACGAGGAACACGCCGCCCTCGATGCCGCTCTTTATCGCAAGGCGCGACAGCAGCTCCGGCGCGCGCATCATGCGCTGCACGAGCATCATGGAGAAAGTACGGATGGGGATCGCCGTCAGGTCGACGAGCCGCATGATGATGGCATAGATGCCGGCCAAATGCGGGCCGCCGATCGCCAGCACCAGCAGCTTGTCGAATTCCGATTGCAGGTAGAACAACACCTCGGCGCCGGCCACATAGATGGAATCGGCGAGCCGCCGCAGATAGAGTTCGATGCGCAGCCGCAGCCGCTGGCGTGGATAGAACCAGCCGAAAGCCAAAAGCAGCGAGGCGGCGTTGGCCCCTATGTAGAACCACGACCACATCCAAATGCCATGCTGTGGCGAGACCATGAACAACACCGCGCCAAGCGCCCGCAGTGCGGTGGCCAGGATCGCCAGCACGGCTGCACGGCCGAATTTGCCCAGCCCGTTGTTGACGATCAGCGCCACTTCCACCGGCCGCCACAGCAGTGCCTCGGCAAAAACGATGGCCGTGAATACCGACAGCGGCACAGTGCCGGCAAAGAAGATCAGGTAGACGCCGAACGAGGCCAGGACCAAAAGCGGCAGCGAGACGGCGCCGAGCAGCAGGAAACCCGCTGTGAACGTGCCGATCAGATTGGGGCGGATGGTGGCGGTGCGGTAGAGTGCCGAAATGAAACCGAAGGCGAGAAGCCTCGACAGCATGACGCCGGCCGCCGAGGCGGTGGCGAACATGCCGAACTCTGCGATCGACAGCGTATTGGCGAGCGCGATGAAATAGGCGAGTGAAAACACCAGTCGCCCGCCGGCGCCGCTGATCGCCGAAAAATAGTCGCGCACCAGCCCCCGCCGTTCGGCCATCAAGGTGCCGATCCGCGCGAAGGTCCGCCTTTGCGGTATGTCGCTGGCCTCAGTCATACGTCGAGGAAAATGCATAGGCTGGAAAGTTTAACGCGCCGTTCTGAAGCTTTCAGTAGTGTTGAAAATTGTTGCAACCATGGCGTGAATTCTTGCCGCCTCTTTCGAAAATTAACTTTTTGTTTCCTATGCCTGTTTAGCGTGACTTAACGAATGGCCGACCGCCGCTGCCAAGCGGCCAAGAGTAAAGCTCCACGACATGGTCGACAGGGAAAACCGTGAAGACTGGAAGCGCGAGCGCTCCTTGCTGGCGCTTGGCGAAGCCGTGCGTGGCGAGGACGATGCTTCGCTGGTGTCGATAGGAGACCGCGCGGACCCCTCATGGCGCGAGGATGCCGCCACGCGCCATCGCCTAGCTCGTTCCCGTCGCGAGACGAAGGCGAGCCCGCCTCGGTCGGCAGCCGATAACGCCGAACGGTCTCGCCTGGACGAGGAGCAGCCGTTTGTATCCGAGGGCGCCTGGCGTTCGCGGGGGGAAACCGGCACCGGCGATTTGCCACCCGACATGCCGCAAGCAAGGCCCGCCCCCGAGGAACCTTCGGGCACGGGTGGCGCCCACGATGCAATCGGGTCCCGCGCTGCGGGCAGAGCCGACCCGTCCTCCAATGGCGGGGCGGACAGTCAGCAGTGGAAGCCGCTGATCGATCCGATGCTGGTCGTTCGCGGCGTTGCCAGGTCGAAGCTGCTGATCGTTGCGACCACGATACTGGGCGCTGGACTTGGCGTTGCCATCGCCTTGTCGATGCCGAAGAAATACGAAGCCACGACCGAACTGATCATCGAGCCGGGTGACCTGAAGCTCTCCGACCGCGATCTCACCCAACCGGTAGGCCAGCCCGATGCCGCGCTGGCCGTCGTCGAAACCCGGATCAAGATGCTCACCTCGGGCACCGTTCTCGATCAGGTCGTCAAGAATCTCAACCTCGTCAACGATCCGGAATTCAATGGCCAGGGCTCCGGCGGCCTCGGCGTCATGTCGCTCATCCGCTCGATCGTGTCGCGCAACGATGGGCCTGGCGGCGTCGATGAGGTTCGCCGCCAGGCTCTGGCTGTCGGCAATCTGGCCAAGAGCCTGTCGGTCGAACGCAGCGGCAAGACTTTTGTCATTTCCGTCAGCGCCGTGACCCAGAACGGCGACAAGTCGGCGCTCATTGCCAATACGACGAGGACCGTCTTCCAGCAGGAAGCCGCCAAATACCAGTCCGACATGGCCGGACGCGCGACGAACGAATTGACGTCCAAGCTCGATGATCTGCGCAAGGGGGTCGAGGCGGCCGAGCGCAAGGTCGAGGATTTCAGGGCCACGCATGGCCTGGTCGACGCGCAAGGCCATCTGATCAGCGACGATCAAATGCTGAAGCTCAACGAGCAGCTCTCGGTCGCCCGCGCCCGCACGCTGGAACTCAATGCCCGGGCAGCGTCGGCGCGTTCGCTGGATGTCAATTCCGTTCTGACCGGCACGTTGCCGGAAGAGATCAACTCCAACGCCATGAGCGATCTGCGCTCGCAATATGCAACGCTGAAGCAGGAGGCCGATCGTGCCGCGGTCCGGCTGGGACCGCGTCATCCAGAACTCCAGGCCCTCGACGCCCAGATCGCCGGCGCGCGCGAGCGCATCGCGGCTGAACTGCGCCGCATCGCCTCTTCGCTGCAGGTCGACTTGAAGCGCGCGGTTCAGCTCGAACAGGACCTCGCTTCCCGGCTGGCCCAGGCAAAGGTCCAAAGCGGCGACGTCAACAGCGACCTGGTTGCCCTGCGGGAACTGGAGCGTGAGGCCACCGCCAAGCGTTCCGTCTACGAACAATATCTCTTGCGCGCCAAGGAGACTGGTGAACAGACGGGCATCAACACGACCAACATCAATGTGATCACTCCCGCCCAGGCTCCACTCGAGCCAAATGGACCCTCACGGGCCTTGGTGGCGCTGGCCGGCCTGCTGCTTGGCCTTGCCGCCGGCGTTGGCGTTGGCGCTCTGCGTGGCACCTATGACAGCCTGCGCGAGACGGCAAGCGCGCGCTCACGCCGCGAGCGCAAGGTGGACGAACGCAAGTTGGCTGACCAGAGAGCGCCTCGCGAGGAGCAGGCATTCCGGGCGGAGCCTCCGCCAGAGCCACCGATGGCGGCAGCGCCTGTGCCGCCGCCGCCCGCACCACCGCCGCCGGTCACGCGGACCGAGGCCGCTCCCGCCGAAAGCTCCGGGAGGATCGGCGCACTTATGTCGAGAATGCGCAAGGCCATGTCCCGCAAGCCGTCCGCCGAAGCCGACGACGACATCTCCAGCGGGTTCGGCCTGCCCGCCTTCGCCGACAACGGACGGCCTGTCAACGCTCCGCTATTTCCTGGCCATCCGGAGTCCGGTTTCGGGCCTCGGCAGGCGGCCGGCCTGGATTATTCGCAGTCACCCTTCCAGCCGGGCCCCGATGCGGGGTATGGGCGGAGGATGACCTTGCCTTCGCGCTCGCCCCTAATGCCGCAACAGGCAACGTACCCGGCTCCCCCGTTTCCGTCCTCTCCCTATGCACAGCCGTTGGGCTACCCCCAGGCGCAGCCCTGGTCGCAAGCGGGCCATCCCTCCACGCAAAGCTCAGCGGGACCTTATGCGGCGCAGATGCCGTATCCGCCGCCGCCCGCTCCTCCGGCGCAGCCACCGGCCGCCCCGCCCGCGAGGCCGACCCCGGTCGAGGAGGGTGGCGAACAAGCATCGGTCGAAGAGATTCGCGCCAGCCTGCGTGAATTCCGCGAAGCGGTCCGCGAACTCACGGAAAACCGCACCCGCCGCCGCTACTTCTGAACCATCAGATAGGCTGCGGAGGCCGAACAAAACCGTGCCGGTTTCGCGTAAACGGCATGGGAAGGCGCTTTGACGGGATTGCGAGCTTGTATTTTCGTGACAATGCCGCGCTGCAGATTGCCTGCGCCG
Organism: Mesorhizobium sp. BR1-1-4; assembly: GCF_020165375.1. Lineage (NCBI taxonomy): Bacteria > Pseudomonadati > Pseudomonadota > Alphaproteobacteria > Hyphomicrobiales > Phyllobacteriaceae > Mesorhizobium > Mesorhizobium sp. BR1-1-4. The sequence continues at coordinate 573,417 of NZ_JAIUIB010000003.1, forward strand.
CGGCATTATGTTCTCGAAGCGGCGTTGGGCGGAACGATGTTGAGGGTGGCATGGCCGAAGTGATTGACGGAAAAAGCGTTGCCGAAGACGTGGTGCGGACGGTCAAGGCGTTGACTGCCGAGCTGGTCGCCAAGGGCCAGGCCAAGCCAGGTCTGGCCGTGGTCATCGTCGGCGAGGATCCGGCGAGCCAGGTCTATGTCGCCTCCAAATCCCGTACCGCCAAGGAATGCGGCTTTCATTCGCTTCAGCACACGCTGCCGGCGGAAACGTCCCAAGAGGCGCTGCTCAAGCTCATCGCCGAACTCAACGCCGATCCTGAAATCAACGGCATCCTGGTCCAGCTTCCGCTGCCAGCCCATGTCGATGCCGGCAAGATCATCCAGGCGATCGCGCCGCACAAGGACGTCGACGGGTTCCATTTTATCAATGTCGGCAAGCTCGGCACCGGTGAACTCGACACGGCCTTCGTTCCCTGCACGCCCGCCGGCTCGATGCTTTTGATCGAGCGCGTGCGCGGCAAGGATCTGTCCGGCCTCAACGCCGTTGTCGTCGGCCGCTCCAACATCGTCGGCAAGCCGATGGCCAATCTGCTGCTTGCCGCCAACTGCACCGTCACCATCGCGCATAGCCGCACCAAGGACCTGCCGGCGCTTGCCCGCACGGCCGACATCCTGGTCGCCGCTGTCGGCAGGCCGGAAATGATCAGGGGTGACTGGGTCAAGCCTGGCGCCACCGTCATCGATGTCGGCATCAACCGCATTCCCGCGCCCGAGAAAGGCGAGGGCAAGTCGCGTCTCGTCGGCGATGTCGCCTATGCCGAAGCGGCCAGGGCGGCCGGCGCGATCACTCCGGTGCCCGGCGGCGTCGGGCCGATGACCATTGCCATGTTGATGGCCAATACGTTAGCTTCGGCCTACCTTGCGGCCGGACTGAAGCGGCCTTCCTTCTGAGCCCGGGTTGACCCTGAAAGCCGCAGCTTTGCCGAACCCCACTATTTCCCCGGAACGGCCGGTCACGAATGATCCCGTTCAAGGCGGCCGGCAGTTCGCTTTCCTGCTGGTCGACAAGTTTTCGATGTTCTCGCTGGCCGCCGCGATCGATACGTTCCGGTCGGCGAACCGCCTGCTCGGTCGCGACTTCTACGGCTGGACAACTGTGTCGGCCGATGGTGACCCGGTGATGGCTTCCAACGGCCTGCCGCTCAAGATCGACTACGCCGTCGCCGACCTGCCGCCGGTCGATATTCTCTTCGTCTCGGTCGGCTTGACGACAGAATTTCCGGGCAAGAGCAAGGTTCTGGCCGCCTTGCGCAGCTGGGGCCGGCGCGGCAACGCGCTTGGTGCCTTGTCGGTCGGATCCTACCTGCTGGCCGAGGCTGGCCAGCTCGAAGGCTATCGCTGCACGATCCATTGGGAAAACCGCGCCGGCTTCGTCGAGCGCTTTCCCGACATCAACTGCACGGGCAACGTCTTCGAGATCGACCGCAAACGCTACACCTGCGCCGGCGGCACCACCTCGATCGATCTGATGCTGGAGATCGTGCGTGGCGATTTCGGCTCCAACCTCGCCAATGGCGTCGCCAACCAGTTCCAGCACGAGCGCATCCGCTCCGCTGGAGACCGCCAGCGCGTCGGGCCGGAGCGTGACCTCACCGGCAAGTCGGAGAAGTTGCGACGCATCGTCGAATTGATGGCCGACCATCTCGACGAGCCGCTGTCGGCGGTACAGCTCGCCAAGTCGGCGGGCCTCTCGGTGCGCCAGGTGGAGCGGCTGTTTTTGCGCCATCTCAACGTCACGCCGGGGCGCTACTACATGCGGCTGCGGCTGGAGCGCGCGCGCGAATTGCTGCGCCAGACCAACATGCCGATCCTCGACGTGGCGATCGCGACCGGCTTCACCTCGCATTCCTATTTTGCCCAGAGCTATCGGCTGCAGTTTGGCCGCCCGCCCTCGGAAGAGCGCCGCACGACATACTGAATTGGGTACGCACGGGCCCTATGCGAGCTATCGCTGATAGCGGTGGCTTGTGTCCCTGCACGCGCTCAAATAGCTTCGGCCAGCGGACGGGGTGGCTAACTCAGGAGATTTCGATGGCGATACTTGCGCGGAGCGTCGCTGCGGCGATCCTCCTTTTGTCGACGACGACATTCGGCTTTGCCGCCAACAAGGTCATCATCATCCTCGACGCGTCGGGATCGATGTGGGCGCAGATCGACGGAAAGCCCAAGCTGGAAATCGCCCGCGAATCGCTGAGGACCGTGCTTCAATCGGTTCCCGCCGACGACGAGATCGGCTTCATGGCCTATGGCCATCGCGAAAAAGGCAGCTGCGACGACATCCAACTGATCGTGTCGCCCCAGGCGGGCTCGGCAAGCGCCATCTCGGCAGCCGCCGACAGCATGAAGTTCCTCGGCAAGACGCCGCTGACGGCAGCCGTCAAGCAGGCGGCCGAAGCGCTGAAATACACCGAGGACAAGGCAACTGTCGTTCTTATCACCGATGGGCTCGAAACGTGCGGCGGCGACCCTTGTGCGCTGGGCAAGGAACTCGAAGCCTCCGGCGTCGATTTCACCGCCGACGTCGTCGGCTTCGGCCTGACCGCCGACGAAGGCAAGCAGATTGCCTGCCTCGCGGACAACACCGGCGGCAAATACATCCAGGCTTCCGACGAGAAGGCGCTGCAGGAAGCGCTGGTCGAGACCGTCGCGGCGCCGGCACCGGCGCCCGAGCCAGCACCGGCCCTCGCTCCGGCACCAGCGCCCGAGCCGGCGAAGCCCGAGTTCAATTTCATGCCGACCGTGGTGCTGGCCGAGGGCGGCGATCCTGTCACCGACGGCAATGCCTGGGAAGTCTACAAGGCCAAATCGGACGGCACGCGCGGCGACAACGTCACCACCGAATACAGCGACTACAAAGCCAATCTGGAACCGGGCGACTACATCGTCGTCGCGCGCGACGGTGAGGCCAAGACGGAGCAGAAGATCAAGATCGAGGCGGGCCAGGTCTACAAGCCGCTGTTCACCTTGAATGCCGGCACACTCATCCTGCATCCGCGTCCGAGCCAAGGTGCCGATGTGGCCAGCGGGGCGGCTGTCGTGATCGCCTATCCGGGCGTCGACAACCCTCCGACCTATTATGGAGACACGAAAGTCGTGTTGCCGGCCGGCGACGAGAAAGTGACCGTCACGATCGGACAGGGCGTGGTCACCGAAACGATCCTGCTTGCCGCGGGCAGGGTGATCGACAAGGACATAATCGTCGGCGTCGGCCATGTCGTTGCCAACGCATACTATGTGGCCGGCGGCGACAAGGCTGACGGTTCAGGCACCGGCTTCAAGGTGCTCAAGGCCAAGAAGAAGATCGATGGCACCCGCGACGAGGTCACCTATGCCTATGGCCCCGACAGCAAGTTCGATCTGCCGCCCGATGACTATGTGCTGATCGCGACGGTCGATCTCGCCGTCGTGGAACAGCCTTTCAGCGTCAAGGTCGGCGAGTTCCAGGACCTCAAGGTCGCCATGAATGCCGGCGTGCTGGCAATCACGGCGCCTGGCACCTCCAAGATCGAGATCTTCGAGACGAAGAAGGACATCAATGGCAATCGCAAGTCGATCGGCTATGCCTATGACGAGAAGTATCAGGCCACGATAGCGGCCGGCGATTACGCCGTGGTTTCGGAGAAGTCGGACAACAGCAAGAAGGAAGGCGCCGTGACCGTGAAGGCCGGAGAGCGGGTTGAACTGACGGTGCAATGAGGATTGCGATTTCGACCGGCAAAAAGGGCGGCCACGTGCCGCCCTTTTTCATGCCGGACAGAATGCGTCAGGCAGTGCCGAACGCGCTGGCGCCGTGATCGGCGCGGCCCACCAATTGGCGGAAGCCGGCGAACAACTCGCGTCCGAAGCCGAATTCATTGCCGATGAGATCGACTTCGGCCGTGCGGCGCAGCGCGAATTCGGTGCCTGGCACCAGCACTTCCAGCGTGCCGGCATCGGCGTCGAGGCGGATGATATCGCCGTCATGGATCCGCGCGATCGGCCCGTCCTCGACCGCTTCCGGCGTCACATGGATTGCCGCCGGCACCTTGCCGGAGGCGCCCGACATGCGCCCGTCGGTGACCAGCGCCACGCGCTGGCCGCGATCCTGCAGGATGCCGAGCACGGTGGTCAGCTTGTGCAATTCCGGCATGCCGTTGGCCTTCGGACCCTGGAAGCGGATGACGGCGATGAAGTCGCCGGTGAGTGTGCCCGCCTTGAAGGCGTCGTTCAGCCCCTGCTGGCTGTCGAACACCTTGGCCGGCGCCTCGATGACACGCCGCTCCGGTTTGACGGCCGATGTCTTGATGACGGCGTGACCGAGATTGCCCACCAGCACCTTCAGGCCGCCCGTCGCCTGGAAAGCCTTGTTGAACGGCGCCAGCACCTTTTCGTCGCCGCTTGCGCGCGGCGAAGCCTCGCGCAGCACAGCGCCGTCGGCGCCGAGCTTTGCCTCGACCGCATAGGGCCGCAGGCCTTCGCCCCACACCGTCTGCACATCCTCGTGCAGGACGCCTTCGTCGAGCAGTTCGCGGATCAGGAAGCCGAGGCCGCCGGCTGCATGGAAATGATTCACGTCGGCAAGTCCGTTCGGATAGACCCGTGCCAACAGAGGCACCGCTTCCGAGAGGTCGGAAATATCCTGCCAGGTCAGCGCGATGCCGGCGGCGGCGGCCATGGCGATCAGGTGGATGGTGTGGTTGGTCGAGCCGCCGGTGGCATGCAGGCCGACGACGCCATTGACGAACGAACGTTCGTCGATCATCCGCCCGACCGGCGTATAGGCGTTGCCGAGCGCGGTGATCGCCAGTGCCCGTTTCGTCGCTTCGCGGGTCAAGGCGTCGCGCAGGGGCGTGCCGGGGTTGACGAAGGACGCGCCCGGCGTGTGCAGGCCCATGATCTCCATCAGCATCTGGTTGGAGTTCGCCGTCCCGTAGAAGGTGCAGGTGCCCGGCCCGTGATACGACTTGGACTCGGCTTCCAGGAGTTCGGCGCGTCCTGCCTTGCCCTCGGCATAGAGCTGGCGGACCTTGGCCTTCTCATCGTTGGGCAGGCCTGTCGTCATCGGGCCGGCAGGAATGAACACCGCCGGCAGATGGCCGAAGGTTAGTGCGGCGATCACCAGACCCGGGACGATCTTGTCGCAGACGCCGAGATAGACGGCGGCGTCGAACATGTTGTGCGACAGGCCGATCGCGGCTGCCATGGCGATCACGTCGCGCGAAAACAGCGACAGCTCCATGCCGGGCTGGCCTTGGGTCACGCCATCGCACATCGCCGGCACGCCGCCCGCGACCTGGGCGATGCCGCCCGCCTCGCGCGCGGCCTCCTTGATCAGGGCAGGGAAGGTCTCGAAGGGCTGATGCGCCGACAGCATGTCGTTGTAAGAGGTGATGATGCCGAGATTGGGCACCTTGTCGGCACCGAGCGCCAGCTTTTCCGAGGGGCTGCAGACCGCGAAGCCATGGGCAAGGTTGCCGCAGGACAGCACCGACCGGTTGGCGGTCTGGTTCGACGCTTCGGCGATACGGCTGAGGTAGCGCTCCCGGCCCGGTTTGGAGCGCTGGCGTATCCGTTCGGTGATGGCTTCGATGTCTCGTCTTGCGGTCATGGGATCAGGTCCTTTCAGGCGAGGTCCCGGAAACATCCTCCCGCCGTTGCCGGGACCACTTGTAAACTTGAAATCAGGGCGCCCAGAAAACCTCCACGGGCTTGGGCGATGCGTCGAGCACGGCACGGATCGGCTTTCGCGGCCCGGACGCGGCCGCGCCGTCGAAGGCGGTGCGCTTGTCCTCGCCCTCGATGTGCAGCGCGATGAAACCGGCGTCGATGATCCGCGCCAGGGTCAGGGTCAGCCGAGGCTCACCCGCACTTGCGGCGTGAACCGGCAGGATGATCCTGTCCGAGGCGGGGTCGAGCAGCTTCGGCAGATCGTCGGCGTCGGGAAAGAATGAGGCGGTATGGCCGTCCGGCCCCATGCCGAGGATCACGGCATCGAGCGGCCAGGGCAGGGATCGCAGGGCCGCATCGTCGGATGCTGCAGCATCCTCGATGCCGACCGCCTCGTGGTAGAGCGGAACGAAGCGGGCCGCCTTGGCCGCGTTCTGCAGCAGGTTGGCGGCAACCAGCCCGGCATTGGATCGCGGCGAGGAGGCCGGCACGAAACGTTCGTCGACCAGCGTCACGATCACCTTGTCCCAGGCGATCGGCGCCGCAGAGAGCGTGGCAAAGAACTTTGCCGGTGTCGTGCCGCCGGAGACCGCCAGCAATGCCGTGCCGCGCCCGGTGATCGCCTTGGTCAGGGCATCGGCGACGCGGCCAGCCAGCGCCAAGGCCAGTTGCGGACGGTCGGGAAAAGCGTTCCAGTTGTAGCTGGCGCCGTTCAATTGCTCTCGTGCCATGTCCGCCCGTCACGTTCGATCAGTGCTATCGAGGCCGACGGCCCCCATGTGCCTGCCGTATAGCCCTGCGCTTCCTGCTTGGCGCCTTCCCAGGCATTCTGGATCGGGTCGATCCACTTCCAGGCGGCTTCCACCTCGTCGCGGCGCATGAACAGAGTCTGGTTGCCGCGGATGACATCCATGATCAGCCGTTCATAGGCGTCAGGCGCGCGGCCGTCGAAAGACTGCGCGAAACTCATGTCGAGCGAGATCTGGCGCAGCCGCATGCCGCCAGGGCCTGGGTCCTTGATCATGATGAACTGCTTGACGCCTTCGTCCGGCTGCAGCCGGATGACCAGTTGGTTGGCAAAGATCGGCCCCGCGCCGCTGTCGCCGAAAATCGAGTGCGGGATCGGCTTGAACTCGATGACGATTTCCGAAACCCGGGTCGCCAGCCGCTTTCCGGTCCTGAGGTAGAATGGAACGCCGGCCCAGCGCCAGGTGCCGATCTCGGCCTTGATGGCGACGAAGGTCTCGGTGTTGCTGTCCTTGCCGAGTTCCTCGACATAGCCTTTCACCGGTCCCCCGGCCGACGCACCGGCGCGGTACTGGCCGCGCACGGTGTGCTTCGGCGCCTCGTTGCCGTTGATGCGCTTCAGCGCCCGCAGCACCTTGAGCTTCTCGTCGCGCACCGCGTCGGCGTCCATCGACGAGGGCGCTTCCATGGCGACGAGGCAAAGCAGCTGCAGCATGTGGTTCTGCACCATGTCGCGCAGCGCACCGGCCTTGTCGTAGTAGGTGACGCGGTCTTCCAAGCCCACGGTCTCGGCGACGGTGATCTGCACGTGGTCGATGTGGGCGGAATTCCACAGCGGCTCGTACAGCGCATTGGCAAAGCGCAGCGCCATCAGGTTCTGCACCGTCTCCTTGCCGAGATAGTGGTCGATGCGGAAAATCTGGCTTTCGTGGAAGTCGTCGCCGACCAGGTCGTTGAGCGCCTGCGCTGAGGCAAGATCGCGGCCGATCGGCTTCTCCAGCACGATGCGCGAATTCGGCGTGATCAGATTGTGCTCTTTGAGCTTGTGCGAGATGTCACCGAACAGCGCCGGCGCCACGGCCAGGTAAAAGGCGCGGATGTGGTCACTTTCGCCGATCGCCTTTTTCAGCTTGTCGAAGCCGGCGCCGCTCGTTGCATCGGCCGGGACGTAGGAAAGCCGGGCGAGGAAGGTCTTCAACTCCTTGGCATCGATATCGGCCGGCTTGACATGGTCCGAAATCGCCTGCTTGGCGAAAGCCTGGAACTCCTCGTCGCCCATTTTCGAGCGCGACGTGCCGATGATGCGCGTCGGCTCGGAGAATTGATGGTCGCGCTGGCGATAGTAGAGCGACGGCAGCAGCTTGCGTTCCGACAGGTCGCCGGTACCACCGAAAATGATGAAGTCGAAAGGGTCGACGGGGATGATCTGGCTGGTCATGGTCTGTCCGCTTTGACGCCGGTCGCAAGTACGCGGCTGATATATTCTAATCGATTTAAATTTTCCAGTGCCATGGTGTCACATCAAGGACCAACCGCTGGATTTTGCGTCGGTCCACGTGTGCGCTTGACACTGGCGCCGCCGGGAGGCTTGTCGGTGAACGAAGACTCCGGAGGCTTTCGCAGTTGCAGCATAGAACGTGAATGTGACGAAAGCTAAGGGAGAAATCGGCGCGCCTTGCGGCATCGATTGCATCGGTCGCCAGCCCTTGTGCAAGCTGTGCAGTGATATCGAGGAAGTCCATGAGCGGGAAAAGCATGCGTCTGGAAAACAAGGTCGCCATCATCACCGGTGCGGCATCGGGCTTCGGCGAAGGCATGGCCAAGCGCTTCGTGGAAGAGGGCGCCAGGGTCGTTGTCGCCGATCTCAACGCCAAGGGTGCCAAACGCGTCGCCGATGAGATCGGCGAGGCGGCAATCTGGACGCAGACCGACGTTTCGTTGCGCTCCGAGTTCGACGAGATGGTCTATGCCGCCAAAAGCGCCTTCGGCCGTGTCGACATCATGGTCAACAATGCCGGGTTCACCCATCGCAATGGCGACATGCTCAAGGTCGACGAGGAAACCTTCGACCTGATCACATCAGTCAACATGAAGGCGATCTATCACGCCGCCCTTGCGGTTGTGCCGATCATGGAGCGGCAAGGCGGCGGTGTCATCTTGACCACGGCGTCTACCGCAGGATTGCGGCCGCGGCCCGGCCTCACCTGGTACAATGCCTCGAAGGGTTGGGCGATCACCGCCACCAAGTCGATGGCGGTGGAACTCGCGCCCAGGAACATTCGCGTCAACTGCCTTTGCCCGGTCGCCGGCGAGACCGGGATGCTTGAAAAATTCATGGGCGCCGACACGCCCGAGATCCGCGAGGCATTCCGCGCTTCGATCCCGCTCGGGAGGCTGTCGACCCCGCTCGATATCGCCAACGCGGCTCTATGGCTGGCCTCGGACGAGGCCGCTTTCATCACCGGGGTCGCGCTGGAGGTCGATGGCGGGCGCTGCATCTGAACGCGGCGATCGTCGGATATTACGTGCCGGGCTTGACGTAGCTCTTGTACACCCAGCCGTGCTTGCCGTTGTAGACGATCTCGCACCACTGCTTGCAGCCCATCAGTTGCACCGAGGTCCGGGCAGGGATCGTACCGATGGGGGTGGCCCCCTTCTTCGGAGCACTGCGCATGGTCACAGCCCTGAGAATACGGCCGTTGCCTGTCGCCGCCACCTTGCGCGGCTTCGCTTTGGCTGCGTTGTCCTCGCCTTGTGCATTCGCGGGTTTTTGGTCCGGTGCTTGCGGCTGCGTCTCCGGAATGGCGGCGGTCTGCGCGCCATCGGGATTGCTGCTATTGGCAGGCGGGCTCGGCGCGGCGACCTTGGCAAGCTCGTCGGTGGCATCGGTATCGGTAGACGATTGCGCGAATGCCGCCGCTGTTTTGTCAGGCGCCGGCTCGGGCTGCTTGGCTACCTGGCTGGGAGCCGCCGTTTGATCGGGATCAGTTGCCGCGGCAGCCTTCGGCTGCGCCCCTGTCCAGCGGGGATCATTGGCGGCAAGCGCTGGTATGTCCACCGCCGCCGCTGCCTTGGTCGGTGACACCTGGCTGGACTTGCGCTCCGCCTGCGGCGTCACGGCCGCCACCGTCACCGTCGTCCCCGAGGAGGGAACTTTCGTCGTCTTCACCGGAATGGTCGGAATGCTCTGCTCGGGACTGGCGGCTGCTTGCCTCTCGCCGGTCGGCAACGCCAGCCAGAGCGCCACTGCGGCAACGCCAAGCAGTGCCGCGGTGCCTATTGCCGCGATAACCAGGTGCGAGTTCGAACGGACTCCCTGCCAGAATGACGGGCGCATGTCATAGCCGAACTGCATGGCGAAGCGCCGACGTTCCGGAGCACCGAAACTGAAGGGCTCTCTCACTCTTGCCACCTCCATAAGCGGGCCGGTGTTCTTTCGATCAAATATCGCAAGTCACGCGTTCGATCAGCATCGGTCCCAAACGCGGGCGGGCCCGCAACAATCCCCGAACAATCGCCCAGATGCGGACCTTTCGCCCGCGATTGTGGCGTCAGTACGCCCTTACCAAGGATTCTGCGCTTTTGCCCGCAATTCCGCAATGTGTCGCCCGGGCAACAAATATTACATGGATATTACAATATTACATGAGTTCGTGATCGTAGGGATAGCGGCGATCCGATCGCGGCCTAAGCACGTCGTGTCGAAAAAGGCTCCACAACGCACTTGGATCTTGTTGTGCATGTCGTTCCTCCCAAAGGTCACTTTGCGCGACGCATTAGATCCTGTCCCGCAGCGCAAACCAGTTGAGCGCAAGGAAAAGCAGCGGCGCCCGGAACCGGCGGCCGCCAGGAAATGGCGGGATTTTCAGGTCCTCGATCAGCTTCAGCCGGTCGCGGTTGCCGGTGATGGTTTCGGCATAGAGCTTGCCGAAGAAGTTCGACAGCATGACGCCGTGACCGGAATAGCCGCCGGCCGAGATCACATTCGGCATCACTTCACGCACGAACGGCTTCCTCGGCACGGTGATGCCGACATAGCCGCCCCAGCCATGGGTGATCTGGACATCGCTGAGCGCCGGATAGAGCTCCGCGATCTGGCGGCGAATGTGGATGTGGATATCTTTGGGATCGTTGACGCCATAGACCTCGCGCCCGCCGAAAAGCAGCCGTCCATCCCTGGATTTGCGGAAATAACGCACGACGAAGCGGGAATCGTCGACCGATTCGCCCCCCGGCAACACGTTCGAATCCGACCCCAGCGGCACGGTCGCGCCGATGAAGGATCCGATCGGCATGATGTGCGCGGCACTCACCGGCTCGAGCGTGCCGCCATAGGCGTTGACCGCGATCAGGCATTTTTGCGCCGAGATCGTCCCTCTCGGCGTGGAGACCCTGACCTTGCCGCCTGCCGAGACGATGCCGGTCGATGGCGTCCCTTCGAACAAGTGGGCGCCAGCTTGTGCCGCCGCCCGCGCCGTGCCGATCACCAGCTTCATCGGATGGATATGGCCGGTGCCGGTGTCGCGCGTGCCGCCGAAATAAGCGCTCGAGCCCAGCCGATCCGCCGTCTCCTTCGCATCCATGAAGGAGATGTGCGGGTATGAGAAGCGGCCGGCCATGATTTCGGCATGCGCCTTGTAGTCGTCGACATAGCGCGGCTTGTGCGCGACCGAGAGCTGGCCCGGCATGTAGTCGATATCGATCTGGTTGATGGCGGCGAAGTCAAGCAGATGCGCTTTCGCCTCTTCGGCGAGATCGAACAGGGCCTTGGCGCGGGACAGACCGTATTCGGCCTCCAGGTCCTCGGCCCAGGCACGCTGCCCGGTGCCGAGCTGGCCGCCATTGCGCCCCGAAGCGCCGTCGCCAAAACGATATGCTTCGATCAGGACAACGCTGGTACCGGCCTTGGCCAAATGTGTCGCTGCCGACAGGCCGGTAAACCCGCCGCCGATAATAACGACGTCGCAGGTCCGATCACCGTCGAGCGTTGGATATTCGGGCCGCGGCCCAGCCGTGTCCTCATACCAGGACCGGCCGGGGGAAATGGGGGATTGGTAGTTCATGATGCTCACAGGGCAGTAGGGCAGTAGGGCAGTAGGGCAGTAGGGCAGTAGGGCAGTAGGGCAGTAGGGCAGTAGATAAACTACTCGGGTGACAATTTGCGGATTAGAAGCCGCAAGAGCGTTCCCACACTCTCGCTGCGGTTCATCAGCGGTTGGGCTATCTCATGCGAGGTGATGCCGACGCGTTGCGCGATCAGCAGATGGGTCTCCAATTCTTTGAGTGATCCTTGCGCAATCCTGAGAAATTGCTGATAGGAAGCCCGGCTTTCCCGTCCGTAACCCTCAGCTATGTTGGCGGGCACGGAGGTGGCTGCCCTACGTAGCTGAGCAGTCACGCCATAGAGTTCTTCTTTCGGCCAGGCTTTTGTCGCCTCGTAGACTGATACTGCTAGGTCCATGGCCTGCTGCCAGACGATCAGATCCCTGTACGATTCGATCTTCGCCATCGTCTGCCACCCCCCTTACTGCCTTACTGCCTTACTGCCTTACTGCCCTACTGCCTTACTCCCCTAAACATTCAGCAGCAGATATTCCCGCTCCCACGGACTGATCACTTCCATGAACGTTTCGAATTCCGCCCGCTTGATCGCCGCATAGGTGGCGGCGAAGGACTTGCCCAGCAGTGCGCAGAGTTCCTCGTCGCCTTCGAACAGGTCGACGGCTTCGAGCAGGCTGCGCGGCAGGTCGATCTCGTGCGCGTTGGCGGTGGTCAGCACGGGAGGCTCGGCCTTGATCTTCCTGGTGATGCCGATCAGCCCGCAGGCAAGCGAAGCCGCCAGCGCCAGATAGGGATTGGCATCGGAGGACGGGATGCGGTTTTCAACGCGCCGCGCCGCTGGATCGGAACGCGGCACGCGGAAAGCCGTGGTGCGGTTGTCGTAGCCCCATTTGTTGTTGACCGGGGCAGAGGCCGCCTGCGTCAGCCGCCGGTAGGAATTGACGTAGGGCGCGAACATAACCAGCGCATTCGGCACGTGCTTCTGCATGCCGCCGATGAAATGGAAGAAATCCTCGGTCTCCGAACCATCCTCGGCCGAAAAGATGTTCCTGCCCGTCTTCTTGTCGACGATCGACTGATGGATATGCATGGCGGAGCCCGGCTGGCCCTGAATCGGCTTGGCCATGAAGGTCGCGTAGATCTCATGCTTGAGCGCGGCTTCACGAATGGTGCGCTTGAACATGAACACCTGGTCGGCGAGCTCGATCGGGTCGCCGTGGCGCAGATTGATCTCGAGCTGGCCGGCGCCCTCTTCGTGGATGAGCGTGTCGATCTCCAGGCCCTGGCTTTCGGAGAAATGGTAGATGTCGTCGATCAGTTCGTCGAACTCGTTGACGCCGGCGATCGAATAGCCGGCGCCGCCGCCGATCGCGCGCCCCGAGCGGCCGACAGGCGGGGTCAGGGGATAGTCGGGGTCCGGATTCTTGCGCACGAGGTAGAACTCGATTTCGGGTGCCACGACCGGCTTCAGCCCAAGCTTGTCATAGGCCGCCAGCACGCGCTTCAGCACATTGCGCGGCGTGAACTCGACCGAGCGGCCGTCCTGGTGGACGAGGTCGCAGATGACAGCGGCCGTTGGGTCTTCCTCCCAGGGCACCACGGTCAATGTCGACAGGTCCGGCATCAGCTTGAGGTCGCCGTCGTCTTCCGGATAGTGAAAGCCGTTACCGTCCTCCGGATAGCCGCCGGAAATCGTCGTCATGAAGACCGCCGAAGGCAGCGCCAGTGAGGTGTTGGAAGTGAATTTCTTCGACGGCATCATCTTGCCGCGCGCCACGCCGGCCTGATCAGGCGTGATGCATTCGATATCCTCGATGCCGCGCCATTCCAGCCAATCGCTGACTTCCTTCCAGTTCTTCACACCTCGCAGGTTTTTCACGAAGGCAGGCGTGCGCGCCCGTCCTCCGCGGCTCGACGGACGGACTTCCTTTTTTGCAGGCGGCATCATTCACCAGATTGGGTTGCGGATTTTCAAGTATAGCCGTGCCGTGCGACCGAAGGGAAGGGGAGCCGCCGCGGGCATTTGCCGTTGCGGGTTGAAAACCGGTTGCCGGTCGGCATAGGTTTGGCGTCTTCCCGCAGTCGAGAAGCCGGCGATGAGATCCAGCAACGAACTGACCACGATCGGCTTCGACGCCGACGACACGCTTTGGCAGAACGAACGGTTCTTCCGCATGACGGAAAAGCGCTTTGCCGCCATGCTGGCCGATCATGGCGAGGGGGAGCAGATCTCGGCTCGACTGTTGGAAGCCGAGAGGCGCAATCTCGCGATCTACGGTTTCGGCATCAAGGGATTTACGCTCTCGATGATCGAGACGGCGATAGAGGTCACCGACGGGCGCGTGCCGGCTTCCGTCATATCGGAGATTCTCGACGCCGGCCGCGAGATGCTGGGCCATCCGATCGAGCCCTTGCCGCATGCACGCGAGACGGTCGAGAAGCTCGCCGGCACCTTCCGCCTCGTGCTGATCACCAAGGGCGATCTGTTCGATCAGGAGCGCAAGCTGGCTGGCTCCGGGCTGGGCGAGTTGTTCGACGCCGTCGAGATCATCAGCGACAAGACCGCCGCGACCTATGCGCGCCTTTTCAACCGCCATGGCGATGGCCCGGCAAGGAGCATGATGGTCGGCAATTCGCTGAAGTCGGACGTGGTGCCCGCCATCGAGGCCGGCGGCTGGGGTGTCCATGTGCCGCACGAATTGACCTGGGTGCTCGAACATGTCGAGGCGCCGGTCGCCGAGCCGCGTTTCCGCCAGATATCGGATCTCAGCCAATTGCCCGCGCTTGTCGAAAGCATCAGGAACAGAGTTTGATCGTAGACCTCCGACTGCTTTTTTCGCGCAATTCTGGATGGAAAAACGGTTTTCGCCTTTTGGAATCGTTTTAGCGGCCGGTCAGGCGATCGATGACCGGTTGCAGCCGTTCGGGCGTGATCGGCTTGGCCACCACCGCGTCGACAACATGCGCCAGGCCCAGGCTCTCGGGCGTGCCATTCTTGGTTGAAAGCAGGATCACGGGAGGAAGTGCCTTGCCCGCGGCTCGCCGCAACGTGTCGATACTGGACATCAGCGTGTCGCAGTCTTTGTTGTCGGGGCCACCATCGAGGACAACCGCCCCGGGGATAAGCGAACGTAAGGTCTTCACCGCCATTTCAGGCGATTCCGAGATTGGTTTGAGCCCGGAACGCTCGACGATTTTAGACACCACGACGCGATTGATCGGCGACTTCCCGACAACAAGCACCCGCGAAGGATCTCGGATCGTCTCAATGTTTGAACCCCGGGTCACCCGATTCAGATGTTTTGTACTCTTCCCCTCGTCACTCACTAGGCACCCAGGTCGGCCAAGAATCTTGCCCCTATTTCAATGCAGAGTTGAATCTGCGGACAATTGGCGTGAGATCGCACCCTATGTCAAGTTGAAATAAAAGACTTCTGAAACCGTCTCCCACACAGTGGATTCAAGCAACAGTACTGTACTGCCCTGTCCATAGCTTGGTTGCGTGAAAATAAAATTCACCTACGCATACGCGGCGCGGGCAAATGGCCGGTTGTAGCGCTTCCGGGTCAGCCATGGCTTTGTTGTGTAACGATGACCGGGATCAGCAGGTCGCCCCAATTGCCGTCGCCGCCATGGTGCCTCGCGGAGCGCACGAGCTCCACCGAGACGCCCGCCTCGACCGCCTTCATCACCGATTGGTTGAGCCTGTGCAGGTCGTTGGCCAGCATGCGGATTGTCGCCTGCTGGTCGACGCTCATCGTGGTCGATTGCTCTTCGGCCCGTTCCTTGACGCGGCTTATCGATGCCATTGGTCTTCTCCTGTGTCTGAGGCCCTGTTGGGCGTTTCCTCTGTATTTCCTGGTCGCTATTCCGCGGCCGGCTTGAACTGCGCGTGCTCGGTCGATTCATGCATGGCCGTGGTCGACGACCGGCCGCCGGTGATCGCCATAGAGACCGCGTCGAAATAGCCGGTGCCGACCTCGCGCTGGTGCTTGGTCGCGGTATAGCCATTGGCTTCCGCCGCGAATTCCGCTTCCTGCAACTCGGAATAGGCCGCCATCTGCCGCGCCTTGTAGCCGCGGGCGAGTTCGAACATGCCGTAGTTGAGCTGGTGGAAGCCGGCCAGCGTGATGAATTGGAACTTGTAGCCCATGGCGCCCAGTTCCCTCTGGAACTTGGCGATCGTGGCGTCGTCGAGATTCTTCTTCCAGTTGAACGACGGCGAGCAATTGTAGGCGAGCAGCTTGCCTGGATGGTGCCTGCGCACCCCCTCGGCGAATTTCTTGGCCTGCGCCAGGTCGGGCTTCGAGGTCTCGCACCAGATCAGGTCGGCGTGCGGCGCATAGGCAATGGCCCGCGCGATGCAAGGCTCGATGCCGTTCCGGACCTGGTAGAAGCCTTCCACCGTGCGGCCGGCATCATAGTCGACGAAGGGCTGGTCGCGCTCATCGATATCGGAGGTCAGCAGCTTTGCAGCTTCCGCGTCCGTGCGTGCCACGACCAAGGTGGGCGTGGCCATCACGTCGGCCGCGAGCCGCGCCGCGTTGAGGTTGCGGATATGCGCCGCGGTCGGGATCAGCACCTTGCCGCCGAGATGGCCGCACTTCTTCTCCGACGCCAACTGGTCCTCGTAATGGACGCCAGCGGCACCGGCCTCGATGAACGCCTTCATGATCTCGAAGGCGTTGAGCGGACCGCCGAAGCCGGCTTCCGCGTCGGCAACGATCGGCGCGAACCAGGTCTCGACAGAAAGCCCCTTGCCTTCGGAGGTTTCGATCTGGTCGGCGCGCTGCAGCGTGCGGTTGATGCGCTTGACCAGTTCGGGCGCCGCATTGGCCGGATAGAGCGACTGGTCCGGATACATCGCCGAGGCGGTGTTTGCGTCGGCAGCGACCTGCCAGCCCGACAGGTAGATCGCCTTCAGCCCGGCGCGCACCTGCTGCATCGCCTGGTTGCCGGACATGGCGCCGAGCGCGTTGACGAAGTCCTCCTCGTGGATAAGCTTCCACAGCCGGTTGGCGCCCATTTCGGCAAGGCTCTGACGAATCTGCACCGAACCGCGCAGCCGCTTCACGTCCTCCGGCGAATAGGGACGTTCAATGCCGTCGAAGCGACCTTCAGGCGCCGAGGGGACGAGGTTGTAAAAATCAGTCATTGGTCACTCCGAAGATTTCTGCACAGCCAATTCTCGGGCGGCTTCTATGTGACTGAATTTACATTTTGGCGCCGCATGAGCTAGAAAAATCAGCAGAACCGAGTGGATATAACGGAAAATCTGTGTTGTGTTTGACAGCAAGGCACTGTAAATTTGTCAATCCTGTAAAGCGAAGAGAGGCGGGATGCAGCGGGCGGCGTGTAAACTCCTGTCAAGAATTGGCGATGGCTGACCAGAAGATTTTCGCTGGGCCGCGCATCCGCCGCATCCGTGGCGCCAAGGGCCTGACCCAGACGGCGATGGCCGAGGGGCTCGGCATCTCGCCGTCCTACCTCAACCTGATCGAGCGCAACCAGCGGCCGCTGACGGTGCAATTGATCCTGAAGCTCGCCTCCGTCTACAAAGTCGATCCGCATGAGCTTCAGGGCGAGGCAAGGGGATCGGTCGCTGCCCTCAAGGAGGTGTTCACCGATCCGCTGCTGGTCGGCGAACTGCCGGGAGACCAGGAATTGATCGAGTTTGCCGAGGCGGCGCCCAACGCCTCCGCCGCGGTGATAAAACTGTTCCGCGCCTATCGCGAGCAAGCCGAGCGGCTGTCCGATCTCAACGAGCTTCTGGCCCGCGAGGGCCGGGCGACCGCCCTCTCTGGCGCCCGCCTGCCGATCGACGAGGTGCGCGAGATTTTCGAGCGGCGACCTAACCATTTCGCCTCGCTCGAGGAAGAGGCCGAGGCGTTCACGTCGGTGCTCGATCCCGGCGACGACCTGTTTGGCGCCTTGAAGGCATGGCTGAAGCGCGAATACGGCATCGTGATCAAGGTTCTGCCGGTCGCCACCATGCCGAACTGGCGCCGCCGCTACGACCGCCACTCGCAGCGCCTGTTTCTGTCCGAGCGTCTGTCGCCGTTCGACCAGTTGCGTGAAGTCGCGATGGAGGCCTGCCTGATCCGCATGTCGGTTGCGATCGCCGGTGAGATCCAGGCACTGAGGCTGACCACGGACGAGGCGCGCCGCCTTGCCCGCTTCGAACTCGGCCGCTACGCCGCCCATGCGCTGATGATGCCCTATCTGCCCTTTCACGCGGCGGCCGTTCGCTCACGCTACGACATTGATGTCCTGCGCTCGCGCTTCGGCGTTTCCTTCGAGCAGGCGGCAAACCGGCTGACCATGCTGCAGCGGCCAGTTGCTTCCGGCGTGCCCTTCTTCATGCTGGAGATCGACAATGCGGGAAACCGCTTCCGCAAGGCCGGCAGCCAGGGCTTTCCGCAAAGCCGCTTCGGCGGGGGCTGTGCCAAGCTTCCCGTGCATGTCGCCTTCACTCAGCCGGGCCAGATATTCGTCGAGGCGGTGGAAATGCCCGACGGCGCCGAGTTCCTGTGCATCGCCCGCACACTGGAGGGGCCGCAAGGCGCGTTCTCCGAACGACCCCGCCGCACGGCACTGCTGCTCGGCTGCGACATCGGCTTTCGCGACGACATCGTCTATGGCACGGTGCTGCCTGGCGCGGCGACCGGCGCGAAGATGGGGGCGGGCACCGTCGCGGCGACGCCTGTCGGCCCCGCCTGCCGGCTTTGCGAGCGCGCCGGCTGCCTGGCGCGCGCCGAGCCGCCGGTGACGCGACCGCTCGGCCTCGACGAGATGGTCACCGGCTTGAGTGCCTTCGACTTCCAGTAACGGCGCAGCAACGGTGCCACAATCGTCGCCGGTCTCTGGATCACTCGCGCCCAAAGTCTTTGCGTTACGCGAACACGGCAGTTTTTTGTCGTCTCTTGCGCATCGTCCCGTCAACAAAAGCTCGACAGTCGCGCCCATGACAGACACAGCATCATCGGACCTTGTTGCGTCGACCGGCCTCGCTACGTCGACAGTCTCGCCGCGCGGGGAACGCGTCGGCATGCTCCTGGTGTTCCTGTCGGCACTGATGTGGAGTTTCGGCGGCACCATCGCCCGGTTCATCACGGTCGGCGACAGCTGGACCGTGATATTCTGGCGCTCCGCGTGGGCTGCCGTCTTCCTGCTTTGCTTCATGGTCTGGCGTGACGGCTGGCGCGGCATGCTGAAATCATTCCGCGACATGGGCCTGCCAGGCATTGCGGTGGGGTTCTGCTTCGCCATTGCGTCGACCTCGTTCGTGGTGGCGCTTGCCTATACGACCGTCGCCAATATTCTTTTGATGCAAGCCGGCGTGCCGCTTCTGGCGGCCCTGTTTGCCTGGGCGCTGTTCCGCGAAAAGGTAACCGTCGCGACCTGGATGGCGATCGTCGCCGTCCTCGCCGGCGTCGCCATCATGGTGTCTGAATCTGTTGACGGCGCC
This sequence comes from Mesorhizobium sp. BR1-1-4, assembly GCF_020165375.1. NCBI lineage: Bacteria > Pseudomonadati > Pseudomonadota > Alphaproteobacteria > Hyphomicrobiales > Phyllobacteriaceae > Mesorhizobium > Mesorhizobium sp. BR1-1-4. The sequence goes on from NZ_JAIUIB010000003.1 coordinate 592,398, forward strand.
GTCTCGCCCATAGGCGATGGACTGGCGCTGCTGATCGCGTTCATGTTCTCGATCGCCACCGTCATCACCCGGCGCTTCTCCAGCGTGCGCATGACGCCGGCGACCTGTCTCGGCACGATCCTGGCGGCGGGCTTCGCTGCCTCGCAGGCCTCGACCTTCGCGGTGTCGGCCGGCGACATGGGCTTTCTCCTCGTCTTCGGCGTGGTCAATCTCGGCCTTGGTCTTGCTTTCTTCGCCACTGGCGCGCGCTTGATCCCGGCGGCTATCGCGGCACTGCTCGGCACGTTCGAGCCGATCCTGGGGCCGATATGGGTCTGGCTCATCCATTCCGAGGTGCCGTCCGGGCGCACCATCGTCGGCGGCGCGGTGGTGGTCACGGCGCTGCTTGTCCATATCGGGCTCGAATTCAAGCGTCAGGCGCGGCCGCAGCGGGCTGGGGTCACCGGGGTGCCTTCGCCTAATTGATGCGGGCGCCGAAGCTTTGCCCATTGACAATGTCGCTGCCACCCGGGCAGGCTGGGAACACGGCAACAACAAGACAGGCGTATCTTGCCAAGTCTCCCCGGCGGCCCGATCGAGACCGGACCACATTCTAGTATCTCTGACCGCACGGCGGCGAAAGCTTCTGACGGCATCGCAATTCCTTCCCGCCCCGACCGTGCGGGCGGCCGTCGGCGGCGTGCCGAATGGCGGCCGTCGACCTCTGGAAAGCTCAACAGTCTAAAGCAAATGCCCGGCCGCGCGAGCATGTCGCGACGCGCCGGCAATGGAACACTCACCAAAGGAGAATAGCATGATCCGCAAAGCACTCTGGCTTTCGGCAACCTCGGTATTTCTGGCGCTTTTGACGCCCGCCGGTCACGCCGCGGACCGCGTCGTCAACGTCTTCAACTGGTCAGATTACATCGACAGTTCAATCATCGATGATTTCACCAAGAAAACTGGCATCAAGGTCGTTTACGATACGTTCGATTCCAACGAGATCCTCGAAACCAAGCTGCTCGCCGGCGGCAGCGGCTACGACGTCGTCGTGCCGAGCGGGAATTTCCTGGCCCGCCAGATCCAGGCCGGTGTGTTCCAGAAACTCGACAAGTCGAAGCTGCCGAACCTCTCCAACATGTGGGACACGGTTACGGAGCGCACCGCCAAATACGATCCCGGCAACGAATACTCGGTCAATTACATGTGGGGCACGGTCGGCATCGGCTACAACACCAAGAAAGTGCAGGCAGCGCTCGGCACCGACAAGATCGACAGCTGGGATACCTTCTTCAACCCCGATAGCCTGGCCAAATTGAAGGATTGCGGCGTCTATGTGCTGGATTCTCCATCCGACATCCTGCCGGCGGCGCTGAAGTACCTCGGTCTGGACCCCAACAGCACCTCGCCCGACGACATCGCCAAGGCCGAGGAAGCTCTTCTCAAGGTCCGTCCCTATATCAGGAAGTTCCACTCGTCCGAATACATCAACGCACTTGCCAATGGCGATATCTGCCTGGCGGTCGGCTGGTCGGGTGACGTGTTCCAGGCTCGCAACCGCGCGGTCGAGGCCAAGCAAGGCGTGGAAATCGGCTATTCCGTGCCGAAGGAAGGCGCCCAGATGTGGTTCGATCAGATGGCGATCCCCGCCGACGCGCCGCACGTTGCCGAGGCGCTTGAATTTATCAACTACATGATGACGCCGGAAGTGATCGCCAAGTCGTCGAACTATGTCCTTTATGCCAACGGCAACAAGGCATCGCAGCAATTCGTGGACAAGGCGCTGCTCGACGATCCGTCGGTCTATCCGGACGCCGCGACCTTGCAGAAGCTCTATACCACCCAGCCTTACGATCCCAAGACCCAGCGCATCGTCACGCGCAGCTGGACCAAGATCGTCACCGGCCAGTAGGCAATCCGGCGCGACCCCGGCAGCCAACTGCCGGGGTCGATTTCTTTTGGGGAATAAAAAAGCACGGAGTGGGGATATGAAATCGCTTGGCAGCATCCGCAGGGACTTCGCGCCATGGAACGACCCGAACGCCAAGCCATATATCCAGTTCGACAATGTCACCAAGAAGTTTGGTGACTTTACCGCCGTCAACAATCTGTCGCTGACCATTTTCGAGCGTGAATTCTTCGCTCTGCTTGGCGCATCGGGTTGCGGAAAGTCGACGCTGCTCAGGATGCTTGCCGGCTTCGAGGAGCCGACGGCCGGGCGCATCCTGCTCGACGGCCAGGATCTGCGCGGCATTCCGCCCTATCGCCGGCCGGTCAACATGATGTTCCAGTCCTATGCCTTGTTCCCGCATATGACCGTCGAGAAGAACATCGCCTTCGGTCTCAAACAGGAAGGCATGCCGAAGCCGGATATCGAAAAACGCGTCGCCGACATGCTGAAGCTGGTCAAGCTCGAGCAGTTCGCCAAGCGCAAGCCGCACCAGCTTTCCGGCGGCCAGCGCCAGCGCGTCGCGCTTGCCCGCTCGGTAGCCAAGCGACCGAAGGTGCTGCTGCTCGACGAGCCGCTCGGCGCGCTCGACAAGAAACTGCGCGAGGAAACTCAGTTCGAACTGATGGATCTGCAGCAGGAGCTTGGTCTCACCTTCGTCGTCGTCACCCATGATCAGGAAGAGGCGATGACGATGGCCGATCGCATCGCCATCATGGATAAGGGCGAGGTGATGCAGGTGGCGACGCCGCCGGAAGTCTATGAAGCCCCGACCTCGCGCTTCGTCGCCCATTTCGTCGGCAACGTGAACATGTTCGAGGGCAAGGTTGCCGAACAGGCGGCCAACACGACGCGCATTACAGGTCCAAGCGGGGCTCAGATCGTCGTCGAGAATGGTGGCGCGGCTGCGAAGGCCAATGCGGATATCGTCTTCGCCGTCAGGCCGGAGAAGATCAGGGTCTCGTCTAAGAAGCCGGCCGATGCCGTCAACGCGCTGGAAGGTGAGGTTTACGACATCGCCTATCTCGGCGACATGACCGTCTATCACGTCAGGCTGGACGACGGGCAGATCGTGCGGGCAAGCGCCTTGAACGCGGCCCGTGTGACCGAGGATCCACTGACCTGGAACGACCGTGCCTGGGTGTCTTTCCGGCCCGACGCCGGCGTCGTGCTGGCACGGTAGGGGATGGCCATGTCCAACATCGCCGTTACCGATGCCGCCGCGCCACCGACCGCCGCCAATCCGTTCCTGACGCGGCTCGGTGCCGGCTTCGTCAGCCGGCTCGTCATCATCGTTCCCTATCTCTGGCTGCTGTTCTTCTTTCTTGTCCCCTTTGTCATCGTCTTCAAGATCTCGTTGTCGCAGACGGCTATCGCCATGCCGCCCTATACGCCGGTGCTCGATTTCAGGGACGGCGTTTCCGGTTTCTTCGCCGGCTTTCGCGACCTCAACTTCGACAATTATGTCTGGCTGACGCAGGACGCACTCTATTTCAAGGCCTATCTCACCAGCGTCGTCATCGCTGCCATCTCGACGGTGCTGACCCTGCTGGTTGGCTATCCCATCGCCTATGGCATGGCGCGCGCTCCGGCGACAATCCGCCCGACATTGCTGATGCTGGTCATCCTGCCGTTCTGGACGTCGTTCCTGATCCGCGTCTATGCCTGGATCGGCATTCTCAAGCCCGAGGGCCTGCTCAACCAGCTGCTGTTGTCGCTGCACATCATCAACCAGCCGCTGGTGATCCTCAACACCTACACGGCCATCTTCATAGGCATCGTCTATTCCTACCTGCCGTTCATGGTGCTGCCGCTTTATTCGTCGCTGGAAAAAATGGACTATTCGCTGATCGAGGCAGCCAAGGACCTCGGCTGCCCGCCGACGTCAGCCTTCTGGAAGATCACTTTTCCGCTGTCGCTGCCCGGCGTCATAGCCGGCTGCCTGCTGGTGTTCATCCCGGCCGTCGGCGAGTTCGTCATCCCCGATTTGCTCGGCGGCTCGCAGACGCTGATGATCGGCAAGACGCTGTGGAACGAGTTTTTCGCCAATCGTGACTGGCCGGTGTCGTCGGCCGTTGCCGTCATCCTGCTGCTGCTGCTGATCGTACCGATCGTGTTGTTCCAGCATGCCCAGGCCCGCGCGCAGGAGCAGGACAAATGAACACCACCTGGAGCCGCTTCAACATCACCTCGATCACGCTCGGTTTTGCCTTTCTCTATTTGCCGATCGTGCTGCTCGTCGTCTTTTCCTTCAACGAGTCCAAGCTCGTCACCGTCTGGGGCGGCTTTTCCACCAAATGGTACGTATCGCTGTTCCACAATCAGGGCCTGATGGACGCCGCATGGGTGACCATCCGCGTCGGTCTGATTTCAGCGACCGTGGCGACCGTTCTCGGCACAATGGGGGCCCTGGCGCTGACCCGCTACACACGCTTCCGGGGCAGGGTCCTGTTCTCCGGCATGATCTTCGCACCATTGGTCATGCCTGACGTCATTACCGGCCTGTCGCTGCTCCTGCTGTTTGTCGCCATCGGCATGGATCGCGGCATGACGACCGTGATCCTCGCGCATATCACCTTCACGATGTGCTTTGTCGCTGTTGTCGTGCAGTCGCGGCTTGTCAGTTTCGATCGCTCGCTGGAAGAAGCCGCCATGGATCTCGGCGCGCCGCCCGTGAAGACCTTTTTCCAGATCACCCTGCCAGTCATTCTGCCGGCGATCGTGTCCGGCTGGATGCTGGCCTTCACGCTGTCACTGGACGACCTGGTCATCGCCAGCTTTGCTTCGGGGCCTGGCGCCACCACGCTGCCGATGAAGATCTACAGCCAGGTCCGCCTCGGTGTGACGCCGGAGATCAATGCCGCCTGCACCCTTCTGATCGCGATCGTCACGGTTGGCGTCATCATCGCTTCCGTCGCCAATAAGCGGCGCGAGGTGCAGCGGCAGCTTGACGAGCGGGCCGCGCAACGCGGTTAGAAGCGTTTCAACTGAGGGCCGGGCCTTATTCGCCCGAAACGCCGCGGCTGATGGGTGAAATGAACGGCGTGCTCCAGGTTCCGCCGACGAAAAACGACGACTGGTTGGGCCCCTGCTGGCCGCTCTTCTGCGTTGCTGGCTGATCCGGCTGGATGACACCGCCCGACAGCGCCAGTCCGCGTCCTGCGTAGGATGCGATGCCGGAAAGCCAGATCTTGTATTTCGCCGAATTGGCCTCGGCCTTGTCCAGTCTGGCCACGCCTCGCGAAATGGTTGCCTTCACTTCGGCGCCATCGATGGGCAGTGTCCCGTCCGAGACATCGTCGAGCGCGAAGAAGCCGCCCTGTTCGGTATGCTTGAGAAAGGCCGGCAGGTTGAACTTGCTGAGCGCGCCAGGGCCAAAGGTCGCCGAGACAGAGCCGTCGGCGTTCTCAAAAACCGAATCCCAGGTCCTTCCTGGTCCCTTGAGGATGACCGAGACGGTGCCCGTGCCGACCGGCACCAGCCGGGTCATCCCGGCCGCGGTTCCGAACGCCCCGCCATCGACATCGGAGGCCAGCAGCCGGATCTCGACCTGAGTGCCCTCGGGCTTGCGGTCGAAACGAAGGCTGGTCTGGATGTTGCCGCCGAAGGCGGAGGCGTCGGAGATGTCAAAGACGGAAAGGCCGTCCTTGACCTGCGCGGTGGCCGCGACATCGGCAAGCTGGATGCTCCCCGCCGTGGCATGCGCCGCCGATAGCCTGAGATCGAGGTTGACCCGGTCGGCGAAACTCGTGTCGATCTGACCTGGTTCGCCGCTGCTCGCCGGTCCCAGCGACGTGAAGGCGGATAGAAACGACCTGAGGTCGAGCGTGTCGAAGGCAAGCGTGCCCGAGATCACCGGCTGTGCCTCGCCAAGCGACACGTCCAGCGCACCCATGCCCGGATTGTTGTCCAGCGCCAGCGCCGTGTTCTCGAACTTGACGCGTCCGGCCGATGCCGTGACCTTGCTGGAAATGCTGACCGAGCCGATCGCGGCGCTCGGCGCGATGCCGGCCTGCGACCATTCCAGTACGCGGCGCAGCGAAGGAGCCGCGAATTTTACCTGGCCGTCGAAATAGGCGTTTTCGGACATGCTGGCCGTGCCGTCGAAGGAAAAGGTGGCCGGCGCCGCCTTGAAGGACAGGGTCAGCGGCGCCATGCCCCCGGCAAACAGCACCAGCGGCCTCGGCGAGGCAGCATCCACGGTCACGCTTTCGCCACGCCAGATCCCGGTCGCGGACAGTGTTGCATTGCTGTTCATCGCCGCCCAGTTGGCCTGGCCGCTAAGACTGCTCAGGATCTCTTCATCCTTGCCGTTGACGGACGCCACCATGCGGCCGTCCCTGAACTCCACAGTGCCGAACGTGTCGGCCGGCAGCTTGTCGAGGTCGGGCTTGGCGGGGTCGGCGTTGACCAGGCCACGGGCCGCATCGATGGAGCGCGCGATGCGCCCGCCGGTCGGCGCCGTGGGCAGGAACAGACCGTCCGCCGTGCGCTGGACCCGGATCGTCGGCCGCACCAGCCGTGCCGTGGAAAACACCACATCGCCCTGCAATGCCGCCATGGCCGAGAGGTCGATCTCGACCCGTTCGGCTTCGACGACCGGCGGCGCATCGCCGTCGGTCCATTTTGACAGCGTCACATCGGTCAGGATCGCGCGGAAATTCGGCCAGACCTCGATTCGTGGCGACCCCTCGATGGCAACCCGAAAGCCACTCCAGGCGCTCAATTCCCACGCGATGCGGTCACGCACGATCCGCGTCGAGGCGATCAGCGGCAGGGCCGCGACCACCAGAGCGATGACGATCGCGGCAGCGCCGATCGCCCATACTCCGCGGCGGATCAAGGATGATGGCATATAGCCCCGTATGCTTCCATTCCGACAAAAACGAGCGTCCGACGGGTATAACCCCTGTCGTCACTACGACTTAGGGCCGACGCATTTCAAGTCTTTATGGCCCGGCGATGGCATTTGCGCACACCTGACCGCATCGGCCCAACAAAATCTTGCTCTGCCGCGCAGCGATATGCATAAGCGATGGCGACCGTGGGAGGATCGATCATGGCTGGCGAACTACCGCTCTGGACCCCGACGCAAGACCAGATTGATGCCTCGCCATTGACCGCTTTCATGAAGGCCGCGGCAGCGAGTACCGGCAGTCCATTCTCGTCCTACGCCGACCTCCACCTCTGGTCGGTCGAGAACCGGGAGGCGTTCTGGGGTCTCGTCTGGGATTTCTGCGGTCTTGAAGGCGACAAGGGTGAACGACTGCTGCTCGACGGCGAGAAGATGCCCGGCGCCTCTTTCTTTCCGGACGCATCTTTGAATTTCGCCGAAAACCTTCTGAAAAAGACCGGCGCTGGCGAGGCCATCGTCTTTCGCGGCGAGGACAAGGTCGAGAGGCGGCTGTCGTGGAATGAACTGCATGGCCTGGTCTCGCGCCTGCAGCAGCTTTTCCTGGCGCTCAAGGTGAAGAAGGGTGACCGTATAGCGGCGATGATGCCCAACATGCCCGAAGCCGTCGCCGCCATGCTGGCGGCGGTCTCCATCGGGGCGGTGTGGTCATCCTGTTCTCCCGATTTCGGCGAGCAGGGCGTGCTCGATCGGTTCGGCCAGATCGAGCCAGTCATCTTCATCGCGCCGGACGGCTATTGGTATAATGGCAAGGCGATCGAGGTCGCCGACAAGATCAAGGCGGTCGCGGCCAGGCTCGGCGGCGTCCGCAAAGTCCTGCTCGTCGACTATCTCGGCACCTCCGCCGACGTGGCTGATACCATCGACAAGGCGGTGGCGATGGAAGAGGCCCTGTCGCCCTTTGCCGTCAGGCCCGTCACCTTCGAGCGGCTGCCGTTTTCGCATCCGCTCTACATCCTGTTTTCGTCCGGTACCACCGGCGTTCCCAAATGCATCGTCCATTCGGCCGGCGGCACGCTCATTCAGCATGTCAAGGAACACCGGTTGCATGCCGGCCTCGGCGATGGCGATCGCTTCTTCTATTTCACCACCTGCGGCTGGATGATGTGGAACTGGCTGGTTTCGGGCCTCGCTTCCGGCGCCACGTTGCTGCTCTACGACGGTTCTCCGTTCTATCCCGACGGCAATGTGCTGTTCGATTTCGCCGATGCCGAGAAGATGACCTTTTTCGGCACCTCGGCCAAGTTCATCGATTCCGTGCGCAAGGCCGGCCTCAAGCCGATCCGCAGCCATGATCTGTCGACGATACGCGCCATATCCTCCACCGGATCGCCGCTTTCGCCCGAGGATTTCCGCTTCGTCTATGATGGCATCAAGAAGGACGTGCACCTTGCCTCGGTGTCCGGGGGCACCGATATCGTCTCGTGCTTCGTGCTCGGCGTGCCGACCCAGCCGGTCTGGACCGGCGAGATCCAGGGGCCGGGCCTCGGCCTCGCCGTCGACGTCTGGGACGATGACGGCAAGCCGGTCCGGCAGGAGAAGGGGGAGCTGGTGTGCACCAGGGCTTTCCCTTCCATGCCGATCGGCTTCTGGAACGATCCCGACGGCAGGAAATACCAGGCGGCCTATTTCGAGCGTTTCGACAATGTCTGGTGCCATGGCGATTTCGCCGAATGGACCGATCATGGCGGCATGGTCATCCATGGCCGCTCCGACGCGACGCTCAACCCCGGCGGTGTGCGCATCGGCACGGCCGAGATCTACAACCAGGTCGAGCAGATGCCGGAAATCCTGGAGGCGCTGTGCATCGGCCAGGATTTCGACAATGATGTGCGCGTCGTGCTGTTCGTGCGGCTTGCCGCCGGTGTCAAGCTCGACGACGATCTCGAAAAGCGCATCCGGGCCAAGATCCGCGGCGGCGCCAGCCCACGCCATGTTCCGGCCAGGATCGTCGCCGTCTCCGACATCCCCCGCACCAAGTCGGGCAAGATCACCGAGCTTGCGGTGCGCGACGTGGTCCACGGCCGCGCCATCAAGAACAAGGAAGCGCTGGCCAACCCGGAAGCGCTGGAACTATTCCGCGACTTGCCGCAGCTCGCGCAGTGACCACGACCGCCATGGTTAACGAAATATGTCGCACGAATTTACCTAGATTTCACGAGTGGTACACATTCGTAAATTTTTTGGCGCCCCGGTAAGGACTTGTTAAGGCCCGGCGTCGATAGTCGCACGTAACTTGAGGGAGAAATCCCGTTCCTCAGCCCCGAGGATCTGAATTCAGCTCAAGCCCCCGTTGTGACAGCAATCCAATTTCCTAAGGCGTCCTTACCGGGCGCCTTTTTTCTTGGCTTGCTATTCCGCGAGCACCCGGGTCGAGGGAAACGCAACCTCCACCAGCGTGCCTTCGCCGGGCGTCGAATTGATGGTGAAGCGGGCGCGGTTGGCTTCCACCATCGCCTTGGTCAGCGGCAGGCCAAGGCCGGTGCCGTCGCCGCGCCCACGCTTCAGCGCATTGATCTGCTTGAACGGCTTCAGCGCCTGCTCGATCTCGGCCTGGCTCATGCCGATGCCGGTGTCGCGGACCCGCATGACGACGTCGCCCGAGGTCTCGTAGGCGGTCGAGACGATCACCTGGCCGCCGGCCTCGGTATAGCGCACGGCGTTGGACAGGATGTTGAGCGCGATCTGGCGCACGCTGCGCAGGTCCGCCACCACTTCCGGCAGCCGCGAGGCGAAGCTGGAGCGGATGATGACGCGTTCGCGGTTGGCCTGGGGCTGCATCATCGCCACGGTTTCGGCCAGTGTATCGTTGAGCGACACCGCCTCATAAGCCATTTCCTGCTGGCCGGCCTCGATCTTCGAGATATCCAGGAGGTCGTTGACCAGATCGAGCACGTGGTTGCCCGAGCGGTTGATGTCGCGCAGATAATCGCGGTAGCGGTCATTGGCCACCGGCCCGAACTTCTCGTCGACCATCAGTTCGGAAAAGCCGATGATGGCGTTGAGCGGCGTGCGGATCTCATGGCTGATGCGGGCGAGGAAATCTGTCTTCTGCGAGGAGGCGCGTTCGGCCACCGCGCGCGCCTGGGTGAGATCCTCTTCGGCTCGCTTCCACTGCGTGATGTCGCGCACCACGGCACAGAAGCCGCTGTCGTTGGGCAACCGGCCGATGGTCATGAACAGCGGGATGAAGCGTCCCTGTGCTTCGCGGCCGATCACCTCGCGGCCGTCATTCAAGACGCTCGCCACACCAGGCTCCGACAGGCCGGTGAGATAGTCGCGCGCCGCGCGCTGGCTCTCGATGGCAAACAGCGAGGCGAAGGGCTTGCCGGTCACCTCGTCGCTGTCGAAACCGAACAGCGCCTCGGCCGGGCGGCTGATCGAACGGATGGTGCCGTCGCTGCCGATCAGCACGACCCCGTCGGTAGCTGTGTCGATGATGGTGCGCATCTCGGCGATGCGTGCCTTGAGCTCGGAAATGTCGGGCTGCGTCGGCTCCTCGCCGATCGCATGCGCCGCCGCGGGGGCATCATCCTCGCCGGAACGGCGAACGACCAGCATCAGGGCCTTGCCGTCGCGCCAGGGCACGGAGCGCAGGATGGCGTCGATCGGGAATTCCTGCCCGTCGCGCGTCTTCAGCCGCAGCGCCCGGTCGCTGCCGTCGGAGGCGCCGTCATCGGCATAGGGATCGGCAAACAAAGCGCCGAGGCCGCCCGCATCCTCGAGGTCCTCCAGCGTCGCGTACCTGGTCAGGTCGAGGAATTCCTCGTTGGCATAGTGCAACTGGTCGCCTGAATGGATGATCAGCGGCACCGGCAGCTTGCCGAGCAGCGATGTATCGGGCGTCTTGTTTTCTGTGCCGACGGAAAAAGCCGACGGCATGAACCCTTCGGTCTTGAGCGGCTGTACGTGCAGGCCTGGCGGCTGGATGGGCGTCTCGGCCGCGTGATGCGTGCCGCCGGTTCCGCCGGTGGCCGCAATCGCTTGATCGCCGGATGCAGTTGCTGCGTCGCCGGCCCAATCCTCGTCATCCTCGGCGTCGCGAAAATCGTCTGACGTCATGCTGTCGTCATCGGCCGGTGCCTGGGCAGGTTCTGCCTGCGCCGCAGCCTCGCCATCCTCGGCCGTCGCCGCCTCTTTGTCGCTATCGTGGGCGGCATAGTCGAGCAGGGAGCCCGAGGCCTCCGGCGGCGGGGATCCGGAGGCCGGCGCCTGTTGTTCGGCCTGGTCCGGTTGCGCACCGTCGAGCCGCGCCAGATCCCTCTGATCCTCGGCATCGCTTGGGGAAAATTCGCCCGCATCCGGCTCGTCTTCCGTATCGGGCGCTGCCATCTCATGCGCCGGGCCGCTCGCCGGTTCCTGGCTCGAGCCTGCTGGTCCGGCATTCGGGTCGGCGATATCCGCCCGCGGCTTCGCATCGGCCTCCGCCTTGGCCGCGTCGTGCGGCCCGGGCAAAGACCCTATTCCGGCACCTTGTTCCGCCTGCCTTGCCGGCTCGGCTGCCGCCGGCGGCTCTGCCGTGGAACTGTCTTTTTTCAGCCGCTCGCCGATCTCGCGGAATGCGCTGCGTTCCAGCGAGGATAGTCCCTTGTCGTTGGCCGGCTGCCGGTGTTCGGCCAACCGGATGACCTTGTCGGCAAAGCGCCGCTCAGGTTTCGGGACGATGGTCAGCGCCGGCACTTCGCCCTTGAACGGATCCGATGCCTTTGGTTCTTCGGCCTTTGGATCTTCCGGCACTGTCTCTACGGCTTCCGGCTTGGGTGCGGCCGGCATTTCGCCATTGGGCACCAATGCCATGCCGATCGCTTCCGGATCGACGACCGCATCCCCGCTTCGCGCGACGCCGAAGCCGCGGAAGCCTTCGAAGGCGCGGCCGCGGCCATAGACAGGCAACGCCGCCAAGTCGACAGGGATCTTCAGGTCGCTACCGACGACCGGCCACAGCACCGAGCGGCCGGACCAGGTGTCGCGCCGCTCCAGCAGGCCGGCGATCTCGCCGGACGCATCAAGGCCGAAGGCCGCCGCCACATCCCGGAAGCGCCGGCCGATCACGTCGGCGGCCGGATGGCCGACGATATCGGCGAATTCCGGCGACAGGGCGCTGAACTTGCCCTCGGCGTCGGTCCGCCAGACAAAACGCAGCGGTGCGGCCGAGCGGTCTATGGTCCGGGTGGCCATGGTCGCGGTCGGGGCTACGGGCGAGGTGGCCTCGTCCTGCTTTACGCTGTGCACCGCAGCTTCGGTGCCGACCGCCTCCGCCACGCGTTTCGGTTCCGGCGCGGCTGGCGCGTCGTCTTCTCCGGCATTGAAATACCAATGATCGTGCTGCCCCGGCGTGCCCGCCGCCGGCTGATCATTGTCGGCGGCAGCGGGTGTCGGCCCGGCCGGCTCCTCGATTTCCCACGCTGTCGGCTCCGGCATCTCGCCAGCCATGGGTTCGGAAGGGACGTGTTCGTGCTCGGTCGCGGCAGCGACGGGCAACCGCTCGCTCGCCTCTGTCGCGGCGGTTCCCACCATCCGAACGCCAACCTCCTCGGCAGGGCTTTCCGTGGTCGCGGGCGAACCGTCTGCCGGAGCCGCGCTGTCCTCGAGTTGGTCCTCGTCTATCACCACCAGCAGATGCCGCTCCGGCGTCAGCCGGGCGAGACCGGCGGGGTAGGAGGTCCTGCCGCCCGGAACGAGGCGCTTGACGATGCGCTCGCCCTCGGCCGCGACGTCTGCCACCAGGGCCGCCAGTGTCGCGGGCTGGATGCCGAGCGCCGAAAATCCCTCCGAGGCGGCCTCGACATTGCCCTTGGCATCGATGAAGGCGATGAAATGGCCGTCTTCGGTAAAGCCGCTGATTGCCCGGCCGGCGATCTCGGCGGCACTGCGCGAGCCGGTCTGCGCGGCCGGCACCGCCAGCATGATGGCATTCTCGCCGTCGGGTAGCGTCACGGCACTGGCAAGAAAGCCGACGGCGCGACTGGTCATGCCGGTCGCCAGGCGCACGGTGATCGATCGATCGACGCCGATCTGGGGAAAACCGCTGGTCGCCATGATCTGGCGGCGTGCGACCAGCGGCAGCCGCGCCGAGGCCCCGATGATCGCTTCGATATCGGGATAGCCGAACATGGCGGCGCCCGGCCCGTTGGCCCAGATCACCTGCTCGAGGTCCACCGACAGGATCGCGATTGCGTCGCCGGCGGCAAACCGCTGGCGGACCGCGTCAAGCACGGCGACGTCGAGGAAGGAATATTCGGACGGCATGCGCTTGGCGAACCCTCACGGAGCGGCGAATTTGCAGTTAACGCTTTGTTAATAAAAGCCGCAGCCACGAAGGTCCACAAGCCAGAACGTGCAAAGGCTGAATTTTGGCCGTTTGGTTAACGGCCCAAAACATTTTTTTGTGCACTGCAACAAAGATATTGCAATGCACAAGATTTGCCTTTATGTTGCCATCATACATGAACGAGACGGCTTTCTGTCAAAGCCGCTGCCGCTGAAAAGGATGGAAAATGTCCAGGACCAAGACCGCCGAGACGATCGAAAACGTTGAATTCCCGAGCTTCGACGCTTCCAAGGCCACCGACCAGATGCGCGCTTTCGCCGAAAAGGGCGTTGAGCAGTCGAAGGAGGCCTACGCCAAGCTCAAGACCGGTGCCGAGGAAACCCAGAAGGCCCTGGAGTCGACCTACGAAACCGCCAAGGCTGTTTCCAGCGACCTGTCGCTCAAGACCATCACCGCGCTGCGCGCCAACGCCGAGGCCGGCTTCTCGCATCTCGAAGCCCTGATCGGCGCGAAGTCGCTGTCGGAAGTCATCGAGTTGCAGACCGCGTTCCTGCGTAAGCGCGTCGAACTGACCGTCGAGCAGGCCAAGGACTTCCAGGCCGTTGCCTCGAAGGCGGCCGAGGACGTCTCGAAGCCGATCAAGACCGCCTTCGAGAAGGCGATCAAGGAAATCAAGGCCGCCTAACAAGTGCGCATCGTCCGCGGATGCAACAAAAGGTCGCATTTTGTCGGACAAATAGATGTGAGACAGTTGCGACCGAGCGAATACCCGGCGAGTGGAACCTCCTCCCTCTGCTCTTCGGGGTGACCAGCCAGCACCTCCTCCCGCTGGCTCGTAACAGGAAAAGGCCGGCACCTCCTCCCGCCGGCCTTTTTCTTTGCCCGGCGAAAGGGGCGCCGCTGTAGGGAAGTGGCCTTTGCTTTGCAAAAGCCTTGAATTAGAATTCATAAGCCCGTAAGGACGCATCGCCGAACGAAAGAGCGGATCGCGGAGAGTGAACCTTCCACCCCGATCCTGCTACTAACGTTAAGACGTGCCGTTGTAGCTCAGATGGTTAGAGCGCCGGATTGTGGATCCGGAGGTCGCTGGTTCGATCCCAGCCAACGGTACCATCGGTTTTCCCGCTAAGTAATTGAATTTATTATGGAATTTTCCACTGCGGGTGATTGGTCTTGCGGCCTTTTTCCATTTTGTGTTACCTATTGTGTTACCTATTGTGATACAAATGGTGTTTTAGAAACGTGGGAAGACGACGCGAAGAGCATGATACTGACCGCTTCCTGCAACTGAGGGGCGATCATTTCCATTACTACCGCCGCGTGCCCAGAGAGGTCAGGGACCTCGACGAGCGTGGCGTGTTCGTGCGCCGCGCCCTCGACACCACCGACCGCATAAAGGCGCGTACCGCCAGAGATCTCCACGAGGCTGCCGACAATGCGTTGTGGGCTTCGTTGATGTTGGGTGAAAATCCACAGGCGGCGCGTGTGCGATACCGCCAAGCCATCAAGCGAGCCGAGTCGCTGGGGTTCATCTATCGACCACTCGCCGAGATCCTGGTCGCCGAGCCGCTTGATACGATCCTGCAGCGGGTCGAGAGCACAATAGGGGAGCCTGCCAAATCACCATCTGTCGACGCGGTCGGCGGCGCGCTCGCCCGCCCTGACGATAACATTTCGGAAGCGCTGAAGCTGTATTTCAACGAGATCGCTCGCGACGAAATCCGCACCAAAAGCCCTGACCAAAAGAAGCGCTGGAAGGCAAAGCGCGAAATGAGCGTCGATGTGTTTATCGGCCTAGTCGGCGACAAGCCAATGAGCGAGATCACGCGCGACGACGCGCGAGTGGTACACAAATATTGGCTAGATCGAATTGCGCCGGAGAAAGGGAGAGCAGATCGTTCAGCGTCGACAGGCAACCGAAACATGGGCAACCTTCGAACCCTCTACACCGACTACTTTCGCCATCTCGGTTTCCCCGAACAGAAGAATCCGTTCGCCGATCTGTCATTCGCCGACAAGTCGAAACGCAGTCGACCGCCGTTCCCGACCGACTGGATTCGCGACAAGATATTTGCGCCTGGCGCGCTTGCGGCACTCAATGATGAGGCGCGGGGAATCGTGCTTGCCTTCGCTGAGACGGGAGCCCGGCCGAGCGAACTCGCGAACCTGCATGCCGGTGTCATCCATGTTGACCACGAGGTGCCGCACATTTCAGTCGAGCCGCGCGACGACCCCGACGATCCAAGAGAGATCAAGACCGCCTCGTCGGTGCGCAAGGTGCCGCTGGTCGGCGTGGCGCTTGAGGTGTTCAAAAAGCATCCTAAGGGCTTCCCGCGGTACAAGGATCGCGAGGCGTCGCTGTCAGCCCTGCTCAACAAGCACTTCAAGAGCTACAATTTGTTCCCGACCGACAATCACACCGTCTATTCACTGCGCCATTCATTCGAAGACCGCATGAAGAACGGTAGGCTGGACGAGGAGCTTCGGCGCATGCTGATGGGCCACACGATCGACCGTCCGAAATACGGCGAGGGCGGTGACATGAAGATGTGGCAAGAGGAACTTATGAAGATCGTGTTGCCGTTCGATCCTGGGATCGTATGACACGCCGGCGCACTGCGGCGAGGCGTTCCTCCTTCGCTCTATGATCCTGCAGGGCGCGTTCCAAATAGTCGTATAGCGGGAGCCATGCCTCACCATGGTCGCCTCGCGCTACGATGATCTCGGCGACGCGGTCGAGCGCTCGCTCAATCCGCTGTGTCGTGACTGGTCGAGGCGTGGGCGAGTATCGCCTCACGGCTTCGCCTTTCTGCAAGGCCATGAATGCAACATGCCTTATGCGTAGGCGGACTTTCCCGGTGCAGTGAAGGCCTACGTTCGACTCGGGCTGTAATCTGCGGCTGCGACCTGAAAATGGGAAACACTCTCTGCTCGTCGGGGGTTGGTAGCGGGAGAGGGCTACCGCCAATACAGCGCTGCAACCGAGTTCGTCTGTTGAAAGGCCATCGCAAGCGACGTCAACACATACAAATCCTGTCCCCGCAACCACTTCTGTCATAATACGCTAACCGTCCCGGTTTAACCGGGACGGTCAGATCGCTGACAAACCCCGTCTATTTTAGGCGGGGTTTTGTTTTATGCGACTGAACGTGTTTGCGATTTCGCGGT